>NZ_BAABCT010000001.1:0-776807 GCF_039539185.1 Flavobacterium cheonanense
ATGTTGGTAACTTTTTTAAAACCCGAAGGGAATTTTTTAAAAAAAGTTATCAATCTTCCGATTACAAATCCGTATTTTTGAATTAATTAATAACCTAAAAATGGTCAACGTATTTTAGGACATGACAACAGACTCAAGATAAATTAAAAAAAATGAAAAAAATATTGCTTTTACTTACCTTTTTAACGGTTTGCAATAATACTTTTTCACAAGAAGACAAAGTTGATCTAGCGATAAAAGAGCTTATCAAAAAACATAAAATTGTCGGTTTACAATTATCAGTAATTAAAGATAATGTTATTGTAAAAACTAGTCATTATGGATTCGCTAATATTCAAGATTCTATTGCAGTCAATAGAGAAACTGTTTTTAGTCTTAATTCTATTACTAAAGCATTCACAGGAGTTGCAATAATGCAATTAGTCGAAAATGGAAAACTAAACCTAGGAGAACCTATTTCAAACTATTTGGATAATCTACCCAATACTTGGCAAAAAATTACAATAGAACAACTGGCAACTCATAAATCGGGACTACCTGATGTTTGGGATTCTCAAGGCAATATGCTATCGGAAGATGGTACTATTTTGTTCGAAAAAATCAAAGAACTACCCATTGCTTTTGAACCTGGAAAACATGTGAAAATATGCTTAACAAATTACTTACTACTTGGAATGCTTATTGAAAAAATTAGTGGACAGTCGTTCGAAAAATTTATTACCGAAAACCAATTCAAAAAAGCTGGAATGAAAAACGCCATGAAAGCAGGAATTGGAGATTTTTATAACATTATCAATAACTCTGCCAGACCTTATACTTATTTTAGAAATAATGTTCTGACTAATGTTTATCAACCAATGCCTTCAAATTTATTGCCAGCTGGTGGTATATATGCGACAGCTACCGAAATGGCACAATGGGTAATTGCATTACAAACTAATCAATTAATCAATGCTGAAAATCTTAAAATTCTTTTAAAACCCATTGAATTAGAAAATGGAAAACAATATGAAGAAAATGGTTTGCTCGACAGAAGTTCAATTGGTTTTTCATTAAGTTCAAGAGTTGAAAATCCAATAATTGCTTTAATGGGTGGTTCAAGAAATGCATTGTTTATTTATCCTAAGAAAAATATTTCAATAGTAATTTTGACAAATTTAATGGGTTCACATCCTCAAGATTTTATAGAAGAGATTGCTAAATTATACAGTAACTAAAAAAACTACTGCCAACTACAGTTTGTACCAATCCCTGTGCTTACTTTCCCAGCTCTGCGAAGTCTCCTAACTTCGTAGCAACAATAAATTAAAAATTGAAGAACTATAATTTCATGGTCTTTAATTATATCTGCTGTTTTAATTTTTTTTAAAATATTTTACATAAAACCACGAACAGTTTCCCATTCGTGGTTTTTCCTATTTAACGAAAATCTCCTTCAATTGACCGATGACGTTTCCAGAACCTGAAATGGTGATTTCACCAATTTTATCAGCGATTTTTTCAACGTATTCCATCTCTTTCAATTTCCACAACATTTCGTTTTCTTCCATCAATTTGGCTGTGTTCAACATGCTTCTCATAGCCGCAGTTTCTTCACGTCTCATGATGCTGTTGGCTTGGGCTTTTTTCTCGGCCACCAAAACCTGATTCATGATTTCTTTCATATCTCCAGGCAAGATAATATCTCTTATACCGGCATTGAAAACAACCAATCCCAAATTGTTGATTTTATCAGTTACTTGTTCCAAAACTTCTTTTGAAATAGTATCTTTTCTATTCAACAATTCATCCAAAGTAAAAGTACCTACAAAAGCTCTCAATGCCAATTGCATAGCAACATACAACTGCTTATCAAACTCTTTGTTGTTAACCAATGCTTTCATAACATCAACTACTTGGTAGTTTACAAAGAAATTTATTCTCAAAGCTGCCTTATCTTTAGTCAATAATTCCTGACCTGAGATTTCCATTTGTTGTTGCCTGATATCCACACCTTTCACTTCAACTGAAATAGCATTGTTCCAAAAGTAGTAGGTTCCTGCAGTCAATTCTTTCACAAAAGAACCATTTACAAACAATAAGGCTTTCTCGTAGTTAAACACTTGAAATTTTCTAGTGAAAGGTCTCACTTTCAAATTTTCCAATAAAGTAACCGGAATTTGCTCAGTGATATTCACTTTAGACAAATCGGCTTTTACAAATTTGTTTTCAGCATAACCTTTCCAAAATGGATACCTTCCGGTTGCCAAAACTTCTTTGAAAATGCCATTAACAAAGTACAAAGCAATTTCATTATCGGCTACTTCAACCACTTCCAACATAGAAGCCAACTGCTCATTTTGCAACAAAATAGTCAATTCTATTGGAGCAACAAAGGAACTCTTCATTTCATAAATCAATACATTTTTTTTGCCAAAAATCCAAAAAGTACCTTCTTGCAATACTGCTACTAACTTTCCATTTTTGAACACCAAACCAACTTGGTAAGCATTCACTTTAATTCTTTTAATCATCATTTCTATTTTTTTTTTTGCCACAAAGACACTAAGTCACAAAGGATATTAGTTTCATTATGTATTTGTTAATTTGATAGTATTAAGTTCTAATCTTCACTCTTTACTCTTTACTCTTTACTCTTTACTCTTCACTCTTCACTCTTCACTCTTCACTCTTCACTCTTCACTCTTCACTCTTCACTCTTCACTCTTCACTCTTCACTCTTCACTCTTCACTCTTCACTCTTCACTCTTTCTAAAATAAAAAAACCTGTTTGTCCTCATCCTCAGATACCGACGGAAAACAAAGTGTTTGTACTTCCTTTACATTGGTTTGCCATTCTATTTTACAAATTCAAAATTGTACGCAATCATTTTTGTAATCAAATCTTAAAGCAACATAAATTCCAATCAAATCCTTTCATTTTCAGGTCTTCTCCTGAGTGCATCATTTGAACACTTTTTTTCTCCTTTGCCGACAAAGACAAACCTGTTTTCTTGGTACATTCATTTTAAGAGCTATGCTACTCTGGCTATTTAGATTTTGAGTCTAAAAAGGGACAGGCCACTGTCAAACGCATCGAATTGCGTGCAGGATTCGAACCTGCGTATCCAAATTACTATTGTTCTAACCTAACTGAACTATCTCGTTCGCAAACGAGAGTGGGATTCGAACCCACGACCCATAGTGGTAGATGGTTTTTTGGAAAAATCATCCGAAACCTCCAAATCAAGTTGAACAGTACAACATCATTCGCCATTGCGAAAAGAATACTACAATAGTGCTATACAGAAACACCCAACAAGACTTGTTTGATATTATATAAATCAATGAACTTTACTATTTCCGTCACTTCGAGTGTTTTTTGGCTTACTACTTTCTTCTTTTTTAGTCCAATCGTGTGAGCCAAAAAATGTATCGAGAAGCTTTTCACTTTACCGTCACTTCGAGTGTTTTTTGGCTTACTACCTTCTTCTTTTTAACTCCAATCGTGTTAGCCAAAAAATGTATCGAGAAGCTTTTACACCTCACCGTCATTTCGAGTGTTTTTTGGCTTACTACCTTCTTCTTTTTAACTCCAATCGTATGAGCCAAAAAATGTATCGAGAAGCTTTAAAACAATTACCTCGTTTTTCTTGAACAAAGATTTCAAAACCACTGCGCAATTATTCTGCGCAGTGATAATAAATTACAATAATCCCAATCTTCTTTGATGTTCCTTATCGCGAACTTCTATGGCTCCAAAAGGACTTCCCTTAAAATAACCAATGTTTTGAAATCCGTTTTCTTCGGTAATGAGTGATTCCTTTTTAGTAACCGCTCCAGTATATTTAGAACCATAATTCCCTTCAATTTGTCCAGTTGCAGGATTCAAATCACCCCAAGTAGGTGTCTTGCCGTTATAAATGGGTTCAACGAAATACGTGATTCCTGTCAACCTCGACTTCATTAAAAACCTTCCAGTTTCATCGGTATTGGTTAAAAATCTTTTTACTATATCTTGTCTCATAATTTTTATTTTAAAATGTTAATTAATCAAATGAATTACTACCATAATTTGACTTTCGGGATGTTCTCTTGAGTCAATCTTTTGAATAGTTGTTTTAAGATGTTTATTCATTCCTAAGGTCAATAATTTGTATATAATTCTATTTTCTCCTCTAGGTACAAAACCTAATTTACTGTCCTTGTAATAGATTGCAACCGCTCTTGCGTCAAATTTATTATCCGAATCCAATCTAAGTTCTAAAGCTTTACCTACTTTAAGCTTTCTAAAAACCATTGCGCCTTCATAGTAGGTAAAACCTGCAATAGTAAAATGTGCTAAATGTTCCATCTTCATGATTTCTCTTTTTTTAATTAATAATTAAGTTTTACTACTTGTGGAACAGATTCGAGTTGAACGAATACCTCTAGTTCTTCAGACTAACGTGCACACCACATACACCACTGTTCCTTTTTGTACAGGAAGAAGGGCTCGAACCTTCAAAATTCAGATCCTAAATCTGACGCGTCTACCATTTCGCCATTCCTGCATTTTGTTGATTCATCAGGACTCGAACCTGAACTGAGAGAGTCAAAGTCTCTTATGCTAAGCAATTACAATATGAATCAGTTTGTGGAAGTAGTAAGATTTGCACTTACTCAGTACCTAAACACTTGTTTTACAGACAAGCCCGACTCTCTAACTTCGGCGTACTTCCATTATTTGTCTGAGAAGCAAGATTCGAACCTGCGACCTCTCGCGTCCAAGGCGAGTAAACAACCACCGTTATCTTCTCAGCTTTATTCTTGGGTGTTTTCGGGAATCGAACCCTGTACTTCAAATCCACAGTTTGATATTTTACCTAATAAACTAAAAACACCATTTTATTTATTCCAATAGGTTAAAAACAACCTTAGTACCTCGTCACTTCGAGTGATTTTAGGAAAACTGCGATTAGCTGTTTTGCTAAAATTGTATCGAGAAGCTTTTGTTTTCAGTAGTTCTCGATACAATTTTTACTCCATTGCATTCCGTAAAAACCACTCGAAGTGACGATAGACTTATACTGAACACTAAAAACTGAACACTGAACACTAAAAAATTTGCGGCTTATACGAGAATCGAACTCGTAGTTCTCGAGAGACAGTCGAGAAGGTTGCCATTACCCCAATAAGCCAAGTTCCTTTCTAAAAAAACTCTAGTAATCCCAGAAGGATTCGAACCTCCGACCCACTGCTTAAAAGGCAGTTGCTCTAACCAACTGAGCTATGAAATTAATTGTGATTCTGGAAGGACTCGAACCTTCATCTATAGCTTCGTAGGCTATTGCTCTCTCCAATTGAGCTACAAAATCATTGTAATTCCGGAAGGGCTCGAACCTTCAACCTTTGGTTTAGAAAACCAATACTCTATCCAATTGAGTTACGAAATTATTTTGCGATTCTGGAAGGATTCGAACCTACAACCATTGGCTTAACAAGCCACCGCTCTACCCTTGAGCTACAAAATCAGTAATTAGTAGGCACAAAAAAAGCACCTCGTAAAAGGTGCTTCGTATCATAACAACAGAATACTACTATTCCATTGGCTTGCATTGATGCACCTGTATATTGTAAAACCCAAAGTCAAAACTCGGAGCTCCATTCAGTTTATTATGTAGTAAACAATCTTTCATTGCTAAAGCTTTTATTTCCTGTACTTGTAAATTATATCGTGATCTCATTTTTTTTATTGTATAATGTATTATTGTATAATGTATTATTGTATTGTTGTATATTGTATTGCTGTAAACTATACTTTCTATTTTCTATTTTCTATTTTCTATTTTCTATTTTCTATTTTCTATTTTCTATTTTCTATTTTCTATTTTCTATTTTCTATTTTCTATTTTCTATTTTCTGAAAACTGTGAATGAAAACTGAAAACTGCGACTGAAAACTGAAAACTGAAAACTGAAAACTGAACACTGAACACTGATTACTGAACACTGATTACTAATTTTCCGCTGCAAAGATAAAGTCAAAAAAAACTAACTTCCAAATTTATTTACAATTTATTTTATTGATTTTCAATTAGTTAATCTTATTTTTAAACATAGAAAATCCTGTCCACTATTCTAGTAGATGCCTTATTAGTGTCAAATGACTGTCTCTCATTTGGTTACTTTTCAAGGTTATATGGCGCTATAATTATAATTCATTCAACATATTTTTTCATTTTTTTGCCACAAAGACACTAAGTCACTAAGTTTTTGTTTCTTTTTAAGTTATTAAGAACATTAAAATTTATTAAGAATCAATTTTCTGAAGTTAATCTGAATGGAAATACTCTTTATTCTTTTCTCCTTTTTCTATTCTCTTTTTTCTATTCTCTTTTTTCTATTCTCTTTTTTCTATTCTCTATTCTCTATTCTCTATTCTCTATTCTCTATTCTCTATTCTCTATTCTCTATTCTCTATTCTCTTTTTAAAACAAAAAAAACGTCCCATTTTCATAGGACGTTTTGTATATATTTTGGTAATTTTTCTAAAATTAACTTTCAATTTCATAAAAACACCTACAACGTCCACCACATCCAACAGGATATTTTCCTGCTAAACGGTCTATATTTAGATTAAAAAGTGATTGAATTGTGTGCATTTGTTTTTATTTTCGTGGGCAAATGTAGGAATTAATTTGGATTAAGCTACTATTTTGATTTTATTACTTGTATTTATAATTCTTTATTTTTTTAAAGGATTAGGTTTTGGGATTTTAGGTCTTGGATGGTCATTTATTCTTTTTACCTTTTGATTTACTTGATAGTCTTAATCGTTCTGCTTGTGCTCTCGCTTCTTCTATTGTAACTGGCTTTTGCTTGGAAAGAATTTCAAATCCAATCTTGGCTCTTTCCTGAAATGATATTTTGTAATTCATGTTTAATAGAATTGATAAAATAAATATAACTATTTTCTTTTACAATAACCCAAACAACTTACTGCCCGATATAACTTCGAAGAGGATTAGGTTTTGGTATTTTAGGTCTTGGATGGTCATCTCTTTTAAGTTTAAATAACTTCATCATTTTTTTTATTCATCGTTCCAATGTTGAGTTAATTGTATTGTTTCATTGTAAGGTTTATAATCATCATCGATTTTATCAACTTTAATTACAACAGGCAAATCGGCTGAAAGTCCTGCTAAAATACAAGCACCTTGTGGAAGAATTGATAAGCTTTCAAAAGAAACTTTATCTAAGTAAGAAACTGTTCTACCAATAGCTTCAATATCTTTATTGTTTATTAAACGGTGTAAAAAGTAGTTGTGTAATTGTGATATGATAGTATCTGAAATATCAGAAGGCCTTTGACTTGCAATAGTCAAGAAAACCCCAAATTTTCTTCCTTCTTTAATAATTTCTTCAAAAGTTTCTAAACGATAATCTTTCCATGTTTCACTTTCTCTAATGGAATTTTTTGATAATATGTTATGAACTTCATCAATGATTATGTTTAAGTACTTAGATTTGTTATTCTTTTTTTTATGACTATCGTAAAATTCTTTACAAATTACTAAAGGCAATACCTTTTTTATTGATTGATCTGTTATGTTTTTTAATGATATTATGGTTGTATTTTTACTTGAATTTGATGTATTGTTTGATATTTCAATTAAATAAAAAAGCTGTCGAAAAATTTTAATAGTTCTTGATTTTAAAGGACCAATAAATTCGGCATTCAAATTTCCAGAGACATAATCTTTGTAGTACTTTAAAACAATCTTAAGTTTAATAAAAAACAATTCATTTTGTTGAAACTCAATTTTATCTATTAATTCGAAAAAAGGAACTTTAAAATAAAAATCTAAATTTTCTTCAGTATAACCTTTATTGTCAGTAGAGGTAGATTTATTTGCTCTTCCTAACATTCCTTTTTTTAAATAAAATTTACCTTCATCAGTTCTAAAATCTATTTCTTTTCCTATAAACTTTCTAATCTCTTCATATATGTTACTACCTTGTTCAAAACAATCATTTATATCTTTGAAAAGTTCAAATAGAACTCTAACACCAAGATTTTTATCTTTCTTGAAAATTAATATTTCAATGATTTCTTCTTTAATAAAATTTTTAAAATTAAAATTTTCGTTTTTAAATATGTTATAATTAAATACAGAATCTAAAAATGGTTTTTGTGTTTTTTCAGTTGCATCAAGTAAAATTGACAATATTTCAACACTTTCAATTGACTCTTTAGAAATTGGAAATTTACTTTTCTTATTTCCTAGTATGAATTCATCCTTAAATTCTTCTTCAAGGATTATCTTGTTATATTTTCCATCATCCGTTTTAGGATTTACATATTCACCATTAAAATCAATTAAAACAAACTTTGCATTTTCTCTGAATTTTGCTTCTTTTTTGTATTTATTGAAAAGTTCATGATAAATTTTTGCTAAAGAATATGATTTACCGCTTCCTGTATTACCAAAAATGCCAATATGACTTGCAAAAAGCCGGTCAACTCCTAATTTTATTGGAACACTTGTTTCGTTTAATAATGTTCCTATTTGTATGGCATCTTCAGTATCTTTTGCAAACTTGTGTATTAATTCAAATTCATCTTCATTTAACAAATAACATTCATTTTCAATTAAAGGAAGTTCTTTTAAACCCTGTTTAAACTCTTTTTGATTATTTTCAGAATTGATAAAGCCAACTAATGTAACAACTAAAATCCTTTTGATTCTGTTTTTAGAATTGGAGTAATTTGATGACAAATTTAACTTGTCCTCTTGGATAAATTCACTTTCAATTTTTCCTATTAATTCGGCAAATCCTTTAGCTATTTTTAGATAACTACCAACAGAAACATTCTTAATTACATTACCATTATGAAGCAAATGTGACGCATTTTTCATTTTGTCTACAGCAACTTCAATGGTTCTGCCTTTAACTGCAATAACAGTTCCTACTTTTAATATTGAATCATTATCCTTCTCTATTTGTAGTTTCTGTTTTGGTTTCTTTGTCTAGTTGTTCTTTCAATTCCTTAGTTTTTTCTTCACCTAAAAAATATTTGCTATCAAATTCCCTCGCAAGCGGGTCAAAAATATTTAAGATTTGATGTTTCAAACAAAAAGATTCAGTAATATGAATGGTTGTTATGTTATGATATTGTGGAAATAATTCTTTAATTTTTTCTTCATCTGATTTTGAATAACACAATACATACATTATCAAAGTTGGATTACTTCGTAAAACTCTCTGTGTAATTTCTTTAATATGTTCATCAGCAAAAGAAAATCCTGTAACAAAAAGAATGCTATTTTCCCTTTCTAGAGAATTAGAATACATCCTTAATTGTTCGTAGAAATTATAATCTATCGTAGTTAAAGCAAACTTTTCTTTAGTCGGATTTACCATCACTAACTCATTGTAAATCATTAAAAAACTTTCAATTTCTTTAGTTACTTTTAATTTGTTTGATTTCTCTTTTAGCTGTTCAATAGTTATTCCTTTTTCAATTTTAATTAATGTTTCTGGCAATACTTTAATTTCATTCAATCTTGACAAAACATCTAATTGGTTATCATGATATATTGAATCTTTTTTTAATCTCCAATTTACTGAACCATGCATTTTGAATAAATTGAAAGTTGGCAACTCTGTTTTATTATCATAATGAGCACTTACTTGATAAATTGATTTCTTGAAATTACTTGTTGAGAAAACAGGATTTTGTCTGCCATAAAAACCATCATTAAACTCAATATTCAATTTTTCAAGAGTATAATCTAAAAACAAATCCATATTGGTAGTAAATAAATTAATTTGTTTACTAATTATGTTAGTTTTTCTTCGAGTAAGAATTGTATTTAAAGCAGAAATAAGCTGACAATAATTATTCAATGTATTTCTAAACTCTTCCTTTCGCTCAACTGCTATTCTTTTATTATTGAAACCAAGATTACCTCTTATACATTTTTGAAAATAAGCATATTTTATGGAACAATCTATGATTTTAAATTCATTAGTATCTCTATTAATTTTGCTATTTAGTTCAGTCAATAAATTTTCAACCATGTTTAAGGTTTGAAAATAATCAGTTGAAGCACCTGAACCAATTAGAAAATTTATATGACAACTTTCTAATATTTTTTTTATTTTTTCTAATTTTTTATCGTCTAACATAGTTGTTAATTTACTTTTATATTTCTTCTGTAAAACTGGATATTTCTTTCTTTAAATCTACCTCTACCTTTGCCAAAATACATTTCATAAACTATGTAAATTGTAATTAAATTAACAATTAATATTTTCCATTCTACTTTTAAAATATCCTTTTGACATTCAAATATCTTGAAATCAAAAAAAGTACTTTTCAAAAGTAAGTACAACCAAATTAGCATGAAAAATTTACTAATAAGTTCATTTATTTTGGAAACTGAATAAGTTTTTTCAGAGGTATTAGTTTTATATAATTTTCCAATTACATAATCTTCTAAAACATCAACTACCTTTTCCCAATGTCTTTGCCATGTTTTACTTCCTTTATTTATAAACCACCATGCCAAAGCAGTAATAAAACCAAAACAAATTATATAATGTAAATAATATTTCTTCTCATCAAAATCATTTGATGATGTTACAGAAAAAAAACCTGCAAAAATTAATGCTTGAAATGCCCAAAAATAACCTGCTCTTTTCCAATATAATTCAATCTCAAATTCTTTTGATTTCCATGCCAAGTCAAAAACTTTCTCTTTTTTATCTTGTTCAAGTTTTTTAAAATCATTTAATTCTTTTAAAAATTTTTTCTTTGAAATTGGTTCACTCATAGTTTAATTAATATCATCTTCCAAATTTAACAAAAAAACAACGACAAAAACACGTAGAATTACGTGTTTTATCAACAATATTCGGCTATTTTCCCAACTAAACTATACGACTTACTTTGTTTGCGTAGCAAGATTTGAACCTGCGACTTCCAAATTTTATATAACATTCCAACTCCTAACTGCTCACTAAACACTAAACACTAAACACTGAGCACTGAGCACTGAACACTGAACACTGAACACTGAACACTGAGCACTGAACACTAAACCCTAATCCTCTCTACTTCCATCATCCGCCATTCGAACTAACTTTGGTGTAAACGTAGCAACCACATCAACCAATTCTTGTTGCGCTGCCATCACTTGATGAATGTCTTTGTAAGCCATTGGTGCTTCGTCTAAACCTGCGCCAATCAAGGTTACATTATGGTCTTTTAATATGTTTTGCATTTCGGTTTTAGTGATTGTTTTTTCGGCTTGCGTTCGGCTCATTTGTCGTCCTGCACCATGCGATGCCGAGTTGATGGCGTTCTCCTCACCTTTTCCTCTAACCAAAAATCCTGGCGCAGTCATACTTCCTGGAATAATTCCCATAACGCCTTTTCCAGCAGGAGTGGCACCTTTTCGATGCACAATTACTTCTTCGTTGTTCCAAACTTCCTTCCAAGCAAAGTTGTGGTGGTTTTCTACTTTGGCTAAAACAGTCGCACCCAAAGCACGTTCCATTTTGGTATGAATCACTTCATGACACGCCGAAGCATAATCGCCAGCCAAGTTCATAGCAATCCAATATTCCTGACCTAAATCGGTAGTCATATCCAAGTAAGCTAAGTTTCTAGCTACTTCAGGTAATTTACAAACGTCTTTGGCAATTTTGGTGTAATGTCCGGCAACGGTGGCACCAAAACCTCTCGAACCCGAGTGCGTCAATAAAGCCACATACTTTCCTTTCGGAATGTTCAAGATTTCATCAGCTTCTGTAAATTCCATAATTCCAAATTCCACAAAGTGATTTCCACCACCAGATGAACCCAATTGCGACCAAGCTTTGTCTTTCAAGTTTTTGATGAAAGTATGTTCAGCAAACAATGGGCTTTCCAAAACCGAATGATCGGATTTGTACTGACCTTGAAATCCGTGACCTGCACCAAACTTAGTATGCGCAATCAATTCACGTTTGAATTTATCTTCATTCGCATAATAAAATGCTTCAGGAATATCATAAACCGACAATGCCATTCTACAACCAATATCGACACCAACACCATAAGGAATAATAGCATTTTTAGTAGCTAAAACACCACCGATTGGCAATCCATAACCTTGATGAGCATCGGGCATTAAAGCGCCAGCAACCGTTACAGGTAATTGCATGGCAACTTCCATTTGCTTTCTTGCGCCGTCTTCAATATGCTCTAAACCATAAGCCGCAAAAGCATTCGGATTAGGATTCAATTGAATGAAATCTTCTGGTTTTTCATTGGCTTTTTCAATCAATGCAACCGCCAATTTGCTAAAAATAGCATCATCGATATAGTTTTCTGGAGTTTCAAGAACTAATTTAAAATGAGCCAACATCTGCTCACGAGTAAATCCGTGGCGCTTGCTGTTAATTTTCAAAGCAATTCCGATAATTTGTCCTTGCGGTAATCCTAATTCCTGTAAGTCGAATCCGTTGATTGGTGTTTTCATTTTAGTAATTCTTTAATTATTTTATTTAATTCATCCGTCACTTCGAGTGATTTTCTGTTTTAAAAACGACAGTTTTTGAAATAGAAAATTGTATCGAGAAGCTTTATTTAACTTTACCGTCAGTTCGAGTGATTTTCTGTTTTAAAAACGACAGTTTTTGAAATAGAAAATTGTATCGAGAAGCTTTATTTAACTTTACCGTCACTTCGAGTGATTTTCTGTTTTAAAAACGACAGTTTTTGAAATAGAAAATTGTATCGAGAAGCTTTATTTAACTTTACCGTCACTTCGAGTGATTTTCTGTTTTAAAAACGACAGTTTTTGAAATAGAAAATTGTATCGAGAAGCTTTATAACCTGTAACTTCAATTTTACAGTACAAATATTTCAAAACTACTGCGCAATTAATTTGCGTAGTTATATAAAATTTTAAAAGAGGTAATGTTTAGGAAGGATTTGAATTTCTTTGGACGAAGGAATCCTTTCCTGACGACACTCTTTTTTTTTAAGAGCTATGGATTATAAGTGACATTTAGGAGTCGAACCTAATTAAATCTACCAACGAAGGAACACTTACATACGGCATCTTATTTTTTGAAAAAGTAATAATTGACAAGAGTAGCATTGGATTTTAAGTCGAAGTAGCTCTTGTAAACGACATTTTTCATTAATTTTAAAAGAAGTAAAAAGCGATAAGAGAAATGGGGCATGTCAGTGCCAGAGTCGAACTGGATAGCCTTGCTGATTTTACAACTTCGCTATTCCTCCCCAAATGTGACGAAGTAACTCTTATCTACGACATTCTTTTTTATTTTTAAAACAAGGTAAAAAGCAATAAGTGACCTATCGTGCTCTAACCATCTGAGCTACTCTCCCATTTTATTTTCTACTTGTGGAAGAGACGGGACTCGAACCCGCGACACCGTCGTTAAAAGCGAAGTAACACTTATCTACGACACTTGTTTATTTATTTTTATTTCAATGAACTACACTTTTTGTCATTCTGAGGAACGAAGAATCTCAATAGTATATTTTCAATACAAATACATCAACTATTTATAAATTCATTTTTTAAATAATTAATAATTGTATCTCCATACAAAATTATGTCTGCACCCACTACTGAAATTACAGGTGACAAATATTTATCTTTAAAAACAACTAATGCTCTATGATTATGAATAGGAACAAACCCAACTATTTTAGATGCATCAAACCCTGCTTCATTAATAACAAATAATGCTTCTTCGTAATTATTATTAATTTCTTCAACTAACCATTTAGATTTTTCAAACTCATAAGGATAGTGATAAAAGAAACTTGAGTTGTCATATTTAACAGCGCCATTTTCAGGATCTATTGAAATTAATGGTTTATCAAATCCTGTAAAAGTCAAGAGCATTTCTCTATAAAGCCAAGGAAATTCAAATCCAAATAAACGTTCTAATTCATCAATTTCTTTTCTACTAATTCCTTTACAAAACTTAGTATTAGGTTGAACTTGAAAACCCCAACAATCATTATGAACTTTAATTTTTCTAAACTTCTTTTCTATTTTATATTTTAATTCAACAATTTTCATGAATCTTATTTTTAATAATTAAAAGAACTTCTCTTTCTCTAGACAAAGATTCAAAAACTACTGCGCAATAATTTTACGCAGTAGATTCTTTTTTTTACAATTCTATTCTATTGATATAGTTCAAAGCACTACTTTTATCTTCCAAAGCATGCAATACATCAAACACTTTGTCGGACCAACCTGCTATCAAATACACATCATTTTTTTGTTTATCTATCGGTGCATAACCATAACCTGCCAAGTCAAACAAATACAATTTAGCATTAGGAGCAATAGTTTTGTAACGATTCCATGAGTTAGCAAAAGTGTGATTGGTCGAATTACTGTTCCACATTTGAACATCGGTAAACAACATTACTTTGTCCACTCGCTCATTTCGTTTTATCAAATCTTCCAAAACCAAATGACCATTAGTCGAATAACCAACTTCACCTTCTCGTTTGTAATATTCATTCACATTACTCAAAACGCTTCTTTTTGGCATATTGATTATTTTCCATTTATCGCCAAACATACCACTTACCACATTTTTACATTGGCTTTGCATCAACATACCCAACATCAAACCAATATCATACAACAAGATTTTACTTTTTGGGGAAATAGGTTGTTGCATCGAACCCGAAACATCACAAGCTACCACTACCGAAGTGTTTACATCAAAACCTTTAATGTTTTTAGCGCTCACCATAACTGCAGTTTCCAAAGCATCCAACACCATTGAAGTGTATTTTGAAGGCAACTCTTTCAACTCTCGGTAAGCAGCCAAAAATCGGAAAGGCAATTGTTTTGATTTCATAACCGCATTTTCATTTGTCAAATAATGACACACTTTTTCGATATGGAAACCCGAAACATTAGCTTCCATAATGTTACGCAAATTTCGCATCAAAGCCATATAACCAATCTTGTTACTATCAATCAATTCCTCCCATTTATTTGTAAATGCTTTTTGCTTTTCAGCTACGTTATAGAATTTCACTTGACCCAATTGCGACAACTCGGTTTCCCATGTATAAGGTGTTTGCAAAGTATCGGCAACTATTTTGTTAAACAATTCTTGTTGTGCCTCATCTTTTGCTTTTGGATGCACCAAAAACAAAGCATCTTTCAATTTAACTGAACCATCACGATTGTATTTTGCAAATTGATATTCATCAAATTTGTTAAAAGAAACCGCCAAACCTTTTTGAATTTGTTTTGACAAACGATTCAATTTTTTAGTACCTTTTCGATCATTTGCCATTTGGTAGTAAGCCAACAACTCAGTGATTTCATCTGCACGTTGGATTACATGAACTATCATTTTACTTATCAAAGCATCACCTGAATAGATTTTAGCCAATTCCACCACCAAAACCAATGGTACAGAACGCATATTCATTTCATTACGAGCATAAACCGCCAACTTTGCAACAAATACAGGATTACATTTTTGGATTAAGGTTTTTATTCTATCCAAGCGAGCAGTATCTTTTTCATAAAAAGAAGCGCTCAAACTTGTGGTAACCACTGAGGCATACAATTCATATTCTGGAGTTAATGGAAAAGCAGTAGCATTTTCGTGATTAACTATTGTGTTTTTCTGTTTTGTCAAAAAATTAAATTTCATCTTTTCTAGTTTTAAAAAATTAAACAATCATTCGTTGTTTGCTTTCAACAGTACAAAGATTTTAAAACTACTGCGCAATTATTTTGCGTAGTAAAAAATAAACTTTAAATTTGATTATGAAATTACAAGAACGATTTAAAAACTTACTAATTACTATTGGTTTTAATGCATCTGAAGTCAACACTTTATGGTTTGATTTACATGATGTATACTCTACAAAATCAAGATATTACCACAACTTAAACCATTTGAAAGAAATGATTGTATTGTATGATGAATATAATCTTGAATTGGAATTTCCTAATGAAGTTTTATTTAGTATCTTTTATCATGATTATGTTTATAAAGTAACTCGAAAAGATAACGAATTAAAAAGTGCCGAATATGCTTTGTCGATTTTGCCATCCATTACAACTTTAAACAAACAATTGGTTTTTGATATGATTTGCGCAACGAAAAATCATCAACATAATAAAATTGAAGATATCAATTGGCTTATTGATTTCGATTTGAAAATACTTTCTAAAAATTGGGAAGATTACAAAATGTATTGCAGTCAGATAAGAAAAGAGTATAAAATCTATCCCAATATATTATATAAACCAGGAAGAAAAAAAGCATTGCAACATTTTCTAGAAAACCAAACAATATACCAAACCCAAGAATTCAAAACCAAATACGAATCTATAGCAAGAAATAATATAAAAGCCGAAATTAACGCACTATAACAGAAATACTGTATACTGTATATTGAAAAATAGTATACAGTATATTGTATACACTACAGATCAATACATTATACAACAATACGTTTTACAACAATACACTATACAACAATACACTATACAACAATACACTATACAACAATACACTATACAACAATACAATATACAAAAAAAACATGGCTCAAAACAAAAATGCTTTAATCCGCTACAAAACCATTGACAAATGTCTCCAAAACAAATACCGTCAATGGACATTGGATGATTTAATAGAAGCCGTGAGCGATGCCTTATTTGAATATGAAGGAAAAGAAAATTCGGTGAGTAAAAGAACCGTTCAGTTAGACATTCAAATGATGCGTAGTGAAAAATTGGGTTACAATGCACCCATTGAAGTCTATGATAAAAAATATTACCGTTATGAAGACGAAGATTTTACCATAACCGATATTCCTCTAACAGAAACTGACATCAATGTGCTAACAGAAACGGTTTATATGTTGAAACAGTTCAAAGACTTCTCACTATTCAATGATGTTTCCGATATTTTACAACGATTGGAAGACAAAATCTACGCTGAAAAATCGCATACCCAACCTGTAATTCATTTAGACAAAAACGACAATTTGAAAGGATTGCATTTCTTGGACCAACTCTATCAAGCTATTATTAAAAAAGTAGTTTTAAAAATCACCTACAAATCATTTACTTCTCGAGATGAAAATACGTTTTTGTTTCATGCCTTTATTTTGAAAGAATTCAACAATCGTTGGTTTTTAGTAGGACGAAAAAGAACTAATGCACCCATAAGCAATTTGGCATTAGACCGTATTATCAAAATAGATTATGATTTTCAAACGCCTTATCTGGAAGAAGAATTTGATGCTGAAAAATTTTATAAAAATATAGTTGGCGTAACCGTAAACACCGGATTACAACCCAAAAAAATAGAACTTTGGATCGACCGAACCAATGCACCTTATGTAATAACAAAACCATTACACAACTCCCAACGATTGATAAAAACCAACGAAGATGGAAGCATTATCATTCATTTATTTTTAGTAGAAAACTACGAATTAGAACGGTTATTACTTGGCTTTGGGAATGGCATCGAAATCATAAAACCAGAAGGAATGCGCAAAAGGATGAAAGGAATTCTAGAAAAAAGTTTGGAGAAATATAAATTGGGAGAAGGAAATAATTAAACAATAACCACCACTTTACTCCTATCGTCCTCCAAAGGAACATAACCGCCATCTAGTTCCTTATAAAAATCAAGTACTAAAATAGTAAACAAGAAACCATCAATAAGCTCCATTTTAGGCACTTCAAGTGTAATAGAATTAGGTAGCGTTATGTGGTTGTAAAAGTGTTTATCACTCTCACACAAAGAATTGGTTTTGGCATCAAAATTAAAAGCTAAAGACAAAACAGTACAACTAACACAAGTAGCACCATCGGGAATCACGATTCCATCAGTAATAAATTGTAATTGATTATTTGAAATGGTACAATCTAAAGAAATTGCCATTTCAGGGTTAAAATGAAACCCTTTCAATTCATTTTGTGCTTCAATAGTAGCAAGTGCTTTGGCTAAGGTACGTTCACCTCTAACCGATGCTGTATCAAAAACCAACAATTGACGCATCTTTTTGGTCAAGTTATTTACCACCAAAAGATTGTTCTTCTTAGGTAAATAATCCTTTAAAGCCAACCGAAGTTCCTTACAAGTAGAAGAAACCCGTCCAAACTCAGAAGCATTCTGCCTGCTTAAAGCATACTTTGGCGAAGTTTTTAAAGCTTTTGTAGTAAAGCCACTTTTAGCTCTCATAATGATTTGGTCTTCCAATTTATAAAGAACATAATCATCAATTCGCTTAGGGAATTTTCCTTCTACTTTAACTCTAGCCATCGTTTGTACTTCATTTTTTTATATTCTACTTCGTTCGAGTTTTGTTCCTATTTGCTTCGTAGTTGTGGTACCCTAAAATAATACTTATTTTCAATGCATTTGCAAAAAATAAACCTTTTTACGAACAAGTTACGAACCAAATACAAACCAAAGATAACCTACACTTCTACATAGTTGGTTTATAGCAACCCTATAGATACTCCATAGCAACGGTATGGTTGTGGTACCCTAAGTTTTAATTTATCTTTAAAAAACTAGTTTAAGAAATTGTGGTTTTAAAGCTTAATTTAAAGTTTGTTTTGTACTTTTGATTGCAGTGCTTCATCAAAAGTTTCAGACTTACAAATCCACAACTTTATGAAGTCTTGAAACGTTATAAACAATTTATTAAAAACTCGTTATGAAAAGACTATTTTTCTTATTTTTTATGCTTTTGAGCTTAAGCTTTTCAAATGCTCAAATACCTAAAAATGGTTTTTACACTTACAAGATTGTTTATGTAGAATCTAACGGAAAACTGAGTGGAATATGTAAAGTTTTAATAAAAAACAATAAAATAACTGTTAGTCGACCTGCTGCCGCAAATGCATCAGACATAAAGTATGAGCGTGTTGTTGAAGGAATAATATTAAAGCACCAAAAAAGCGGAAAATGGATTATAGGCAAAAATGAAAAGGACAAATTTGCAAAAGAAATTGGTGGTTGCAGTGACGGTCCAATAGAAGTTGATTTTAAAAATAAAATAATTTATTTGTGTTAAAGCAAAACTGCCAAGAACCACCGTTTTCAACTATTACTAGGCTTGCGCTTGCGTTTCTAACTTCGCGGAAAATACTAATAGGTTTTCAATTCTATCTTTCAAATTAATTCAGTAGATTTGTTTGGTAAGTGTTCGCAACAACTAAGCGAAAGTCGCAACACATTAACAAAAACAATTTCAAATCGCAATAAATGAGGAATTTAATAATCATATTGACATCTACAATTGTAACATCTTTCTCAGTATGCGGACAAACGAAAAGCAACAATATTGACAATAAACAGACAATTCAAAACATAAAGTTTGTGTTTGACGATTACGTTAAATATCAAGAAGCAACAGATTCAAAAGCCGATATAGATCTAATGATTAGTAGTCTTAAATCACTCAACAAAATAACAAATCATAATGAATTAGAGGTTTTAATAAACGTATGGATGTATTACGACCCTACAGATTTTCAGGGTATTCCTGAAATTAATAGAATCCTTAAAATCAGTAGACCAGAAAGTATAGAAGCTGTTAAAAAAAGAATGGCTAACAAAAAAGAATGGGAAAACGAAGAATCAGCGCCATACTCAGATTTAAAAAATCTTTTGAAACAACTTGAAAATGAATAGAAAAAAATGTTATAACTTTGGTTTTACACAATGGACAAATATTAAAATAGTAGTTGGCACAATTCTTTTTTTATTCATTGCTTGTAATAAAATTACTTCCGGAGATGATTTAACAGAATCAGATATTCAGAAAATTAAAAAGTTGGGGATTTTAGATGACAACGAAAAAATAATTAAATTTTATTCTGAATATAAAAAAAATGTTGCTGGCAATTTTTTTACTAACAAACGCATTGCATCATATTGGAAAGATGAAAATAATGAATCTAAAGATAAAATAAATAGTGCATTTTATCAAGATATTATCAGAATAGATACTATTACAAATGCTGGCGCTTCATTTTCACCATATATTAATGTAATACGAAAAGACAGTTCCCAGTTTAAAGTTTGTTTCGATGGCCAAAAAGCAGAAATAAGAAAAACATTTGAGGAAGTTATTTCAATTTGGAAATCCAATAAAAAATAATTGCAGTTGCTAATCACAGGTACTAAACAAATTAAAATGAAAGCTAAAATCCTTATACCACTATTAATTGTTCTTGTGCTTTTGACTGCATTATTTAGTTGGTCATTTTATATTCGCATAAGTATGGATTACAATTCAGAAGGAACCTATTTTGATAAAAATACTTTAGTTGTCTATAACGAACAAGCTGTATTAGTTTACGGAATAATTACATTCCTATTGCTCACATTGACAGTAGTAACAACTTGGAAATTAAAATCAACATTTAAGAACTTATAAGAACTTCCTATGGCAAGTATTGGTTACATTTTAAATAAACAAAACAAAAAAAGCATGAAAATCATACTATTGATGCTGATTGCAATAACTATTACTTCTTGTAAAAACGAACACGAAAATCAATCCAAAAACTCTGAAAGCGAAACATTACAGAATTTAGAAAAAACACAAACCAAAAAAAATAATACTGATACTATTGAAATATCTAAAAAGCATAAAATCAACAAAATTATATGTGATTTAGATGGAGATAAATTGGATGAAACTGTAGAAATTGTAAAAAGCACTAAAAGTGGAAAAAGTGGATTACGAATACTATTCGGAAACGGAAAAAGAACAGATTATTTCGGAATGGGAAATGATATTTTAAAGCAAGGTTTCGACGAGATTGATTGGGCAGGAATATTTGAAAAAGCACCAAAAAATGAAATTTATTGGAATAATGTAAATGATGAAGGAGAAATAGTATCAGAAGAAGAAATAAAAGAATCTGATAAAATTAAACTTTTAAATGACGGAATATACATACACGCAGAAGAAAGTTGTGGTGGAGGAATAATTTATCTGAAAAACGGAAAATACGAATGGATTCAACAAGAATAAATTGCAAGCCACTAACAGTCGTTATAAGAAATCAGAGATTTAGGGTTTAATTTAAAGTTTAGGGCTTAAAAATATCCAGCTTCATGAAGCGGAAAACTTACATACATTAGCCAAAATTTAAACAAAATGAAGAAAAAAACAAGAAACATTTTACTTATTGGCATCTCAATATTGGTTGCTCTATTCTTTTATGGAAGCCACAATTTTAGGAACGATAGACAAAGTTATAGAGAAATAGTATCATTAGCAGGTGTTGGAGATGTAAGTACTGCTTTTATCAAAATGGAAGAAAGAGAAAGTTTCTCAAATCCGATAGTGAACTTTATTTATCATAGATGGAAGAAAAAAATGTATGCTCGTTTTATTTCAAAAGAAGAAGTATTTGAAAACACATCAGGAAACGACATAATTAATGATATTTCAAACATTTATCGTGAATATTGGCGAGTGGAACTGTTGAAACCAAAACTAGAAAACAGAACAGACTCCACGCTTTATAATAACATCGCTGACTATATACTATCCAAAAAGTTAACAAATCTTTCAAAAGATAGCTTACGCAAGAATATTAAAGACGACTCTGTATTGAAAGAAATAATTGAAAAAGAAGGATTTAAAGTAGATTTTAAATTCCGAAATGGCCTTCAAGAAATATTTATTTGGAATAAAGAAAGTACTAAAAAATATGACGTTATTTTACCAAAAGACACTGTAAAAACTTCTGTTGTGTTTATTGAAAGCTATCATATAAACGGATATGATGAATTTGCAACTTTTGGCGATTCTCAAGTGGGTGGATGGGCTATAAAAGAATCTGCAACACTATACTGTAATAAAGGTACTTATGATTTAAATTCAGAAACTTTTGAAGTTTCTTATTTAAAACATGAAAGTTTACATTTTACTGATTTAAATAATTACCCAAACTTAAGTTCTACTGATTTAGAATACAGGTCAAAGGTTATTGAATTGATGTATTGTACAGAAGGAACTATTTATGACCGAATCTCAGAATTTTTGTTAGGAGCAAATAAAGCAGATAGGGAAAATTCTCATCCGTACGCCAATTATATTTTGATTCAAAATCTGTCGAAATTGATATTCAATTCCGATTTCAACTCAGACATTAATAAATGGGAAAAAGTATCGGTTGATAAAATCAATAATGCTGCTAAATCATTGTATGAATCAAGTGAAAATATATTACTGAAAGACAATAGCTTAAATAAAATAATATAAACTATGGCTAACAGTCGTTTGGCAAAATGGCGAGTTCAGTGCTTAATTGAACATTCGATTTTCTAATCAGCATTTGTATGCTAAATTGAAAGTAAGCACTTCTAAATGCGCCACTTCGCAAAGCTTCAAAACGTCAGCGAATATACTAAGACTCATGTCAACTAACAATAAACTGTCAGATATGAAATTATCAACTCTCTTATTTTTTAATATTCTATTCATTTTGACTTCGTGCAATGGGCAGAATTATAATTCTCAGAACCAAACTAAAATCACAAAAGAAAATCTTGTAAAAGGCGACACCATAAAAGAACTTGGAAGTAGTATAATGGTTGTTTATCAAGACAAAAAAAATAATTATTGGTTTGGAAGTTGGGAAACAGGAGTATATAAATACGATGGAAATGAATTAATTAATTACACAACAAAACACGGTTTGCTTAACAACAGAATTGATGAAATAAAAGAAGATGAATTTGGTAATATATATTTTGGCAGTGCAAACGCAACGTCATCAATATCAAAATTTAACGGAAATAATTTCACGACTTTAACAGCAGTTCCAAGTGAAAATTGGAAACTTGAATCCACAGATATGTGGTTTGAAAATTCTTATAGAAATACCGGAAAAGTATACCGCTATGATGGGATTATATTACATGAATTGCAGTTTCCTAAGCCACCAAACTTATCCAATCCATTTGATATCTATAGCATTTATAAAGACAGAAAAGGAAACATATGGTTTGGCACAAATCCAGTCGGAGTTTGCCGATATGATGGAAAATCATTCAATTGGATTACAGAAGAAGATGTGACAGAATTTCGAAATGAAGGTGCAAACGGAGTGCGTTCAATAACAGAAGACAAAAATGGTGACTTTTGGTTCAATACCGAATATCGATATAGTGTGTACGACAGCAACACACTAAAAAGTAATAAATTTTACACAAGACACAAAAGCATAGGTGGTTTAGATGGGAAAACAGACAGCAATTTAGACGAGTATCTATCAACAGTAAGAGACAACAATAATAACTTATGGTTTGTGACTTATCGCGATGGCGTTTGGAAATATGATGGAGAGAAAATTTCTCATTATGTAGTTCAAGATAATTCAAAAAACATTACATTATTCAGTATTTACAAAGACAACAATGGCGACCTTTGGCTTGGAACACACGAAAATGGTGCTTATAAATTTAACGGAAAGACTTTTGAAAAGTTTAAACCATAATCACCAAAGAAAACAATCTATATTACATGTTTGCTAACATTTCATGACTTGCGCTTGCTATATGGTCTTCGAGGAAAATAAGTAAGTGCAAACAATTTTATCTTTCAAAGAAATTTATTAGATTTGTTTGGTGAGTGTTCGAAGAAGCAACTGGTGTAAGTCTCGACACTTTAGCTGTAATGTTAAAAATTGAATATAATATGAATCCAAATAAATTTGCAGCTATTCTTGTTTTAGTAATTAATCTCTTTTATTTTATTCCTGAAACGATAAAGATTATTTTATCTGGCGGTGGACCTTTTGGGCTTGGTTTAATTGCACTACCTTTTACCATTCTTGCTAACTTATTTTCTATTCCGAGTATACTATCATTAACAAAAAAATTAGAAAATAGAAAATCATTACAATGGATTAATATAGTTGGACTTTTAATTTGTAGTTTTTTATTAGGTTATATATTGAGTACACGCGGATATTAAAGGCAACTCTATTGCCAAAGCGGTTACAAGAAATTCCCAGCTCCACAAAATGTTCAATTTAATGTGATGCTCTTCTAAGGCTACTGACTTTATAGCAATTTTGTTAAATTTGCTATAGAAAATAGTAAAACAACTTAACAATAAACATATCAAGATGATGAAATATATTTTTACAATAACACTTTTCCTTATTACAAATTTGACGTTTGGACAATCAAATTCAGAAAAAGAGACTTTAAATTCAAACCCAAATTACGATAAGACACTATCCGAAAAATTAGGCAGTGATGATTATGGAATGAAAAGCTACTTCTTGGTCATTCTGAAAACTGGAACAAATGCTACAACAGACAAAGAACTCATTGCCGAAAGTTTTAGAGGTCACATGAACAACATTAACCGCTTGGTCGAAGAAGGCAAATTAATTGTTGCAGGACCTTTAGGAAAGAATGACAATAAATACAGAGGTATTTTCATTTTGAATAATTTAAAAACTATTGAAGAAGCAAAAGAATTATTACAAACAGACCTAGCCATTAAAAACGGAATTTTAGACTACGAGATATTTACATGGTATGGTTCGGCTGCACTTCCTGAGTACTTACCGCTTTCAGATAAAATTTGGAAGATTAAACCTTAAAATTTATACAAAACAACCAGCTCTGCGAAGTCTCCTGACTTTGAAGACATAATAAATTACGATAACTGTATTTAAAACAAAGCCCACACAAAAAATAAAACTATTTAAACTCAAACAAAAACAATTAGTTAATTTAATACATTAGCTGACTTAATCAAAAACAAAATTTATGGGATTCTTTAATTGGTTTTCAAATAAAAAAGAGGAAAAAACTTCAAAGGCAATGCCAACGCAATTGGATTTAGAGCAAAAATATCAAGAAGTAATTGCTGCATTAGAAAAACACAAAAGAACCGCTTATTTACCTGTTTTAAAAGACAATACTAAAACATTTTCAACTAACTCAAAATATGGTGGCTATCCTTATTTAAGAAACGAAAACGATTGGCCTATTTGTGAGAATTGTAAAAAACATATGCCTTTATTTTTACAATTAAACTTAAACGAACTTCCAATAAAAAAAGAAGACGGATTGATTCAGCTTTTTTATTGTACCAATTATGACGAGGATTGCGAAAGCGAACTAGAAGCATTTTTTCCTTTTTCTAAAGGATCAGCATGTAGAAAAATTAAAATAGAAAACCCATCGGCAACAATACAACCCAACTCAATAGACATTTTTGACGAAAAACTTATCGTTGACTGGAATGCTAAAAATGATTATCCGCATCCTGAAGAATATAGTTTGCGTAATGTTGATGCTACTATCGATATTGATGATGTATATGAATTGATGGAAGAAAGAGATTGCGGACTAACTATTTCTCAAGACAAATTATTTGGTTGGCCTTATTGGATTCAATCGGAAGAATATCCTTACGACCGAAAAACTGAAACCCGAATGGAACTATTATACCAAATGGGTGAAAGTGAAATCATTCCTTACATGTTTGGCGATCTTGGAATTGGCCACTTAACCCAAAGTCCAGATAATGATGAAGAACTTGCATTTGGATGGGCTTGTTCTTAAACTAATTAAAATTCTAAAGAAAATTAAAATCGTTACTTAAAGAAGATAGAACTACATAAGAAATGGTGTAGTTTTTTATTTATACTTAATCCAATAATTTTAATATATTTGTTAGGATTGTAATTAAAACATCAGTCAATACCTATTGAATCTCAATACAGTAGAAACAAATGACCAACACCAACTGTCTCAATTGCGGAAAAGTACTTACCGATAAATTTTGTTCTGGTTGCGGACAAAAAGCCGACACGCATCGCATTACTTTTAAAAATTTTATTTTTCACGATGTACTTCATGGAACGTTTCATTTAGATAGAGGAATTTTATTCACCGCTAAACAAGCTTTAATGCGTCCAGGACAAGCAGCACTTGATTACATTGCAGGAAAGAGAAAGCCATTTTACAATGTGTTTTACTTGATTTTGATTACTATTGGTTTAATGCTATTTACGCGTCATATTGGCGATTCTTTAAATAACCAAGACGAAACAATTACTCAAAGTAAAGAATACATAAATGAAGCCAGCAGAAAAATAGATGAACTATTTGATCAAAAAAATAAAATAATAATTTTCCTATTCGTTCCTTTTGCTGCTTTAAACAGTTTCATTTTATTTAAAAGAAAAAAGCTAAACTTGAGCGAACATGCAATAATTGCAGGAATGATATTATTGGGTGTGCTATTAATTTCCACTTTCTCTAACATTCTCTTTTGGTTTAAACCAATTCAATACATTGGTCTTGTTATAAGTTTACTAATAATAGCACTTATTCTTTTTTACATTTGTTTTGGATATTTTAATGCCTTTGGTGAAGAATATTCCAAATTAGGAATTACCTACAGAATCGCATTGTTTTTCTTATTAATAGGTATTGAAATACTAATTTTAACATGGATTTTAGTTGGATTTGTAACCAATTGGAAATTTGGTGAAATTCAAATAACTCCATTTGGCTGATTAATTTGAAATCTATTTTATAAATTTAAAATTAGAAAACATGAAAAATTCTTTGATATTGTTCTTTTTCCTTTTCTTAGTTAGTAGTAAAGCACAAGAAATAGCAAAAATTGAAAACATAAAAATCAATTCAAAAGAGTTACAACAAGAACGTGAAATTTTAATTTACACTCCTCAAAGTTATAATGAAAATCTATATTCTTCTTATGATGTAATCTATGTATTTGATGCACACGCCAGAGAGTTTTTTGATTATGTACATTCTGTAATAAGTTTTTTAAGTAATACTTCTAAAAAGTTTATTGTTGTAGGTATAACTTCACCTTACAATGAAAAATTAGATTACAGCAGAAATAATGACTTTCTACCATATCCTAAAAATACCAATCCAAAAGATTTTTATAATGGTTATTCGGGAAATGCCGACAACTTCTTGAGATATGTAAATAATGAAGTGGTTCCTTATATTGAATCCAATTATAGAACATTAAATCACCGAACAGCTGTAGGACATTCCTTAAGTGCTTCTTTTATTGTGTATGCAATGTTAAACGAAACCAATTTATTTGACAATTACATTGCCATTTCTCCCAACTTTTCTTTCGATAAAGAACGATTAGTAAATGATATCAAACAATTTGATTATACTAAAATAAAAAACAATAAATTTCTATATATAAGTCATGCCAACGAAGCCCAAAATTGGAAAAAATGGAAACCTGCCAGAGAAAAAGTGTATTCTTTTCTGCAAGATTCTCTAAAAACAGATAAGCTGAAAGTTGTAATTAAAGATTACTCAACAGAAACCCATTGGAGTACTTTTGCACCGAGTTTTAATACTGCTATTCAATATTATTTTGATAACATTTATGAAAACCAACAAAAAGAACTTTCTGCAGAAGCATATGAAATTACAATCAATGTTAAAGTTCCAAATAAAGAAGATGAAATCTACATTACAGGAAACCAAATAAATTTAGGAAATTGGAATCCAAGTCTGATTAAAATGAATAAAAAATCTGATTTTGAAAGAGAGTTAAAAGTAAAGGTACATTCGCCAGCACAATTCAAATTCACAAAAGGAAGTTGGGAAACAGAAGCCGAAGTTAAAAAAAACATTTCAGAAAACATAACAATTATACCTAAAAAAGGCAAAGAATATAGCTTTGAAATTGTTGGTTTTAATCAGTAAATTCTAAAGACACAATTCTGAAAAAAATAAATTTCTACTAATTTTTATACCAAAAAATCAGATATCAAGCGTTGTTTAAATCTATCTAAAGTTTTTAAATCAACATCTATTTCATCATTAGAAATATCGAATGGATCGTCTAATCCTACAATTAGTAAATATAGATAACAAAACAAAAAAGTAATAGAAAAAGTCACAAAATAGTCAGCAGCTGTAGTTTTGAATTTGGTGATTAACAACAAAGCCATTACAATAAACAAAATGCTTTGCAACAAAGTATAAGCAGGTTTAATAAAATTGTTTCTTGAAATGGAATACGCACGAGTCAATTGCTTGCGCATAGCATTAGTATTTTCTTGAATACCTTTTATAGCTTCTTTATCAACACCACGTTCGGCAAAATAATAGGCAATTTCGTTAGAATGTCTAATCAAAGGAAAAATAACATTAGAATCTTTTGCTTTAGAATAAATCCAAGAAATAATTCCGTCAGTAATAAAAAGTAATTCCTCACGAAGAAAAGCGCTATTCAATTCCTCTTTACACAAATCAGAAGTACCTGTTCGTGGAGCTTTGAAAGCCAAATAAATCCAATCTTTAATCGCTTCAAGATTTGCAGCAACTTCACCAGGAATCTTTTCACTTTCCTTAAAATCCGACATCGTAGCGGCAAGTAATAATCCAAAAACAAAAAAAGCACCTGTAAATATGATGGTAATATCGGATAGTTCAATCAAATCGTGAAAATCTTGTCCGTAAATAGATAAGTTTTTAAAAACAAAGTTCTTAATTATTAGTATAACAATACCAGCAATAATCGATTTTATAACAATAGCTCTTTTTGTAAAGAAACGCATAATGACTTTTTTTTACAAACATAGTAAAAAGTTAGAAGATGGAAGTTGCGAGAGGAGTGCAACGAAAATCTATTAAAAACTAACTTAATTGCTTCTAAGTTCACGATACATTTTATAAAAAGCTAGCGCATTTTATAAAACACTCGAAGTGACGGTAGTAGAAGATTTAAGAATTTGTTTTTAAAGAAAAATAGATTAATATGTCCCAAGAAATACTAAACGCGTACTCTCCCAATCATCACTTCGAGTGATTTTGTGGAACGTAGTGGAGCAAAATTGTATCGAGAACCCATGAAAAACCAAACTTCTAACTTTCTCAATCCTCACTTCTTACTTCGTATTTCGTACCTCAAACTTAAAAAAAATACTATGCGTGCATAAAATTTAACACAAATACTATGCGTGCATAATAAATTTTTTATATATTTGAATCCGAAACTAAAACGATATAGTAAAATATGATGAAAGAAAAAACTATAGATTATGTGCTACGCGCGACATGGCAAGCAGTTTCACGAATGTATAACGAGGAAGCATCAAAATTTGACGGTTCCATGGCAATAGGATTTGCCTTATTAAGTATAGACAAAGAAGAAGGAACACCATCAACTTACATAAGCAACCGAATGGGAATGGAAGCAACATCGCTAACCAGAACCCT
Source organism: Flavobacterium cheonanense (assembly GCF_039539185.1). Taxonomy (NCBI): domain Bacteria; kingdom Pseudomonadati; phylum Bacteroidota; class Flavobacteriia; order Flavobacteriales; family Flavobacteriaceae; genus Flavobacterium; species Flavobacterium cheonanense. Next base: position 29,289 of record NZ_BAABCT010000001.1, read on the forward strand.
AAAAACATTAGAAGAAAAAGGATTAATCATAAGAAAGAAAAATCCAGATGACGGCAGAGGCGTTTTAATATACCTTACTGATTTAGGAAAACAAATGCGCGAACAATCAAAAACTACAGTGTTAAAATTCAACGAAGTAGTAAAACAAAACATCACTGAAGAAAAACTAAACCATTTTATGGAAGTAGCCGATGTGATAAATGATTTGATAACAGAGAAGAAGATTTTTTGAGGAATTGTATAATGTAGAATTGTATAATGTATACTGTAGAAATGTATAATGTATACTGTAGAAATGTATAATGTATACTGTAGAAATGTATAATGTATACTGTAGAAATGTATACTGTAAAATTATATATGAATACTATATACAATAATAAGCAACAGCACATTATAAAAACATAACATTATATAGCATTAAAATATACGACAATACGAAATACAACAATACATTATACAACAATACAATATACAATAAAAAAAATGAATTATTTCAAGGAATTAAAAGTTTGGCAAAAAGCAATTGAGTTGGTTACCGATACTTATTTGAAAACACAAAGTTTTCCTAAAGAAGAGATTTATGGATTAACGTCACAGATTAGAAGATGTGCAGTTTCTATTCCATCTAATATTGCAGAAGGATGTGGAAGAAATACAGACAAAGATTTTAATAACTTTTTAGGTATATCATTAGGTTCAGCATTCGAATTTGAAACACAATTGATTATTTGTAAGAACTTAAATTTCATCAATCAAGAAGATTTCAATTTCCTTGAATCAGAAATACAACATATTCAAAATATGATAATAAAACTAAAAAGCTCAATAGAAAAAAAATTATAAATACAGTATACAACAATACATTATACAACAATACAATATACAATAAAGAAAATGAAACGAACAATTAAAAAAGTGGCAGTCGTAGGTTCTGGAATCATGGGTTCAGGAATTGCTTGTCATTTTGCTAACATCGGTTTGGAAGTACTCCTTTTAGACATTGTGCCCAATGCACTAACTGAAATTGAGGAAAAGAAAGGACTAACTTTAGAAAGTAAAGTCGTTCGTAACCGTGTGGTAAATGACCATTTAGCAAATGCTTTAAAGAGCAACCCATCACCTATTTACAGTCAGAAATTTGCAAGTCGAATTACGACAGGAAATACAACAGATGATATGTCCAAAATTGCAACTTGCGATTGGATTATTGAAGTTGTGGTAGAACGTTTAGACATCAAGAAATTGGTTTTTGAACAAATCGACAAATTCCGTAAACCAGGAACTTTGGTAACTTCAAATACATCAGGTATTCCAATTAACTTTATGAGTGAAGGAAGAAGCGATGATTTTCAAGCACATTTCTGTGGAACGCATTTCTTCAATCCTGCACGTTATTTGAAATTATTCGAAATCATTCCAGGTCCAAAAACGTCTCAAGAGGTATTGGATTTCTTATTTGAATATGGTTCAAAATTCTTAGGAAAAACTTCAGTAATTGCAAAAGATACTCCTGCTTTTATTGGAAACAGAATCGGAATCTTCGGAATCCAAAGTCTATTCCACCAAGTAAAAGAAATGGGATTAACCATTGAAGAAGTTGATAAATTAACAGGTCCAGTTATTGGTCGTCCAAAATCGGCAACTTTCAGAACGGTTGACGTAGTTGGTTTAGATACTTTAGTTCACGTTGCCAACGGAATTTATGACAACTGTCCGAATGACGAAGCACATAGTTTGTTCAAACTACCAGATTTCATCAACAAAATGATGGAAAACAAATGGCTAGGAAGCAAAACTGGTCAAGGATTTTACAAAAAAGAAGGCAAAGATATTTTATCTTTAGACTTAGATACATTAGAATATAGAGCTGCTAAAAAAGCATCATTCGCAACATTAGAACTTACTAAAACAATTGACAAACCAATTGATAGATTCAAAGTTTTAGTAAAAGGAAAAGACAAAGCTGGTGATTTCTACAGAAAAAATTTCTCTGCAATGTTTGCTTATTGTTCTAACAGAGTTCCTGAAATTACTGACGAATTCTACAAAATCGACGACGCTATGAAAGCTGGTTTCGGTTGGGAAAATGGACCATTCGAAATTTGGGATGCCATTGGTGTAGAAAAAGCCATCGCAATGATGGAAGCTGAAGGATACAAACCAGCTGCTTGGGTAACGGATATGTTGATTTCAGGAAACAAATCGTTTTATTCGGTTAAAATTGGTAAAACGTGTTTCTACAATATCTCTTCAAAATCACAAGAAGAAAAACCAGGACAAGATGCTTTTATCATTTTAGATAATATCAGAGAAAGTCACAAAGTTTGGGGTAATTCAGATGCTTCAGTTATCGATTTAGGTGACGGAATTTTGAACTTAGAATTCCACTCTAAAATGAATACTATTGGTGGTGGCGTATTAACTGCAATCAACAAAGCTATCGACTTAGCTGAAAAAGATTATAAAGGATTAGTAATTGGAAATCAAGGAACTAATTTCTCAGTTGGAGCGAATATCGGAATGATTTTCATGATGGCTGTTGAGCAAGAATACGACGAATTGAATATGGCTATCAAAATGTTCCAAGACACTATGATGCGAGTTCGCTACTCCTCTATTCCAGTAATTGTTGCGCCACACGGAATGACACTTGGTGGCGGATGCGAAATGAGTATGCATGCCGATAGAGTTGTTGCCGCTGCTGAAACGTATATTGGTTTAGTAGAATTTGGAGTTGGAGTAATTCCAGGTGGTGGTGGTTCTAAAGAAATGGCAGTTCGTGCAGCCGATTTATTCCGTAAAAATGATGTGGAGTTAAATGTTCTTCAAGAAAATTTCCTAACCATCGGAATGGCAAAAGTGGCAACATCAGCTTACGAAGCCTTCGATTTAGGAATTTTACAAAAAGGAAAAGACATTGTGGTAGTAAACAAAGACCGTCAAATTGCAGTTGCTAAACAAGTAGCATTACAAATGGCTGATCAAGGTTACACACAACCTGTTAGAAGAACTGACATCAAAGTATTAGGTAAACAAGCCCTTGGAATGTTCTTAGTAGGAACAAACCAAATGGTAGCCGGAAAATACATTTCTGAACACGATTTAAAAATTGCCAACAAATTAGCTTATGTTATGGCTGGAGGTGATTTATCAGAACCAACATTGGTAAGTGAACAGTATTTATTGGATATTGAAAGAGAAGCATTTTTATCACTTTGTACAGAAAGAAAAACGTTGGAACGCATCCAATTCATGCTTACTAAAGGTAAACCGTTGAGAAATTAGTATTAAGACTAGAGTATTAAGTATTAAGACCTTAAAAAGTATGCACAATTTTGAAAAACTAAAAATCTGGCAAAAAGCAATGGATATAGCTGTTGAAGTTTATGAAATTTCTTTGCTTTTACCTGATGATGAAAAATTCAATTTGATACATCAAATAAAAAAATGCGCTGTTTCAATTCCCTCTAATATAGCAGAAGGTTCAGGCAGAAATCATAATAAAGAATTTATTCAATTTTTAGGAATAGCTAATGGTTCTACTTTTGAATTAATAACTCAACTAATACTCGCAAAAAGGTTAAAACTAATATCAGAAGAAATAATACAGCCTATAATTAACAAATTAGTAGAAGTTTCAAATATGAATTTCTCTTTTCAAAAAACATTAAAAGTATAATATAACGATTGGCTAGTCTTAATACTTAATACTCCAATCTTAATACAATAAAACATGAAAACAGCATATATAGTATCCGGATTTCGTACAGCAGTTGGAAAAGCGCCAAAAGGAGTTTTCCGTTTCAAACGTCCTGACGAATTAGCAGCAGAAACCATCGAACACATGATGGCACAGTTTCCAGATTTTGATAAAAAACGAATTGACGACGTAATGGTTGGAAACGCAATGCCAGAAGCTGAGCAAGGTTTAAATGTAGGTCGTTTAATTTCCTTAATGGGATTAAAAGTTACAGACGTTCCTGGTGTAACAGTAAATAGATATTGCGCTTCGGGATTAGAAACTATCGGAATGGCAACCGCAAAAATCCAAAGTGGAATGGCAGATTGTATCATTGCAGGTGGAGCTGAGAGTATGAGTTTTATTCCAATGGGTGGTTATAAACCAACTCCTGATTACGCTGTAGCAAAAGAAGGTCACGAAGATTACTATTGGGGAATGGGTTTAACTGCAGAAACTGTTGCTAAACAATTCAACGTTTCTCGTGAAGATCAAGATGAGTTTGCTTACAATTCACATCAAAAAGCCTTAAAAGCTCAAGCCGAAGGTAAATTTGACAAACAAATTGTTCCGATTACTGTGGAGCAAACCTTTATCAATGAAAATGGTAAAAAAGAAACCAAATCGTATGTTGTAAATAAAGATGAAGGTCCAAGAGCTGACACCAATATTGCCGCTTTAGGAAAACTAAAACCAGTATTCGCAGCAGATGGTTCTGTAACAGCAGGAAACTCTTCACAAATGAGTGATGGTGCGGCTTTCGTTTTAATCATGAGCGAAGAAATGGTAAAAGAATTAGGTGTAACTCCTATTGCAAGATTAGTAAATTTTGCATCTGCAGGTGTTGAACCAAGAATTATGGGAATTGGTCCAGTAAAAGCAATTCCAAAAGCACTAAAACAAGCAGGTTTAACATTAAATGATATTGATTTAATTGAATTAAATGAAGCATTTGCATCACAAGCATTAGCAGTAACTCGCGAATTAAATTTAAATCCTGATATCATTAACGTAAACGGTGGTGCAATTTCTTTAGGCCATCCACTAGGTTGTACAGGAGCCAAATTATCAGTACAATTATTTGAAGAAATGCGATTAAGAAAATCTAAATACGGAATCGTAAGTATGTGTGTAGGAACTGGACAAGGTTCTGCAGGTATTTACGAGTTGTTGTAATTTGAAGAGTATAGAAAATAGAATAAAGAAAATAGACTTTGTGCTTTACGCTTAATTAATCTAAAAGGTATGAGACATAATTATAAAAATTTGAAAGTATGGCAATTAGGAATTGAAATTGCAAATGATATTTCTGATATTTTATTAGAGTTTCCAAAACATGAAAGATATGATTTAAGTTCTCAAATGAGCCGTTGTTCTGTTTCTATTCCAAGTAATATTGCTGAAGGTTCATCTCGAACGGACAAATCGTTTAGTCATTTTGTTGATATAGCTTTAGGCTCTTCTTTTGAATTAATAACACAATTAATTGTTGCAAAACATAGAAAATATATTGATGAAGAAACCTTCATAAAATTAGAAAAGAAAATAGAAGAATTTCAAAGAATGACAATGTCATTTCAAAATGGATTAAAGAAAAGTATCTTCTCAATGATCCTGTCTATTTTCTATTCTCTATTCTCTATATTCTAAAAAATAAAATAACTATTAAAATTAAAAAAAATAAAAAAATGAGCGATATAACCAGAGGAGGACAATTCCTAGTTAAAGAAACAAAGTGTGAAGACGTTTTCACACCAGAAGATTTCTCGGAAGAGCAAATCATGATGCGCGATTCTGTTAAAGAATTCGTTGATAAAGAAATTTGGCCAAACAAAGACCGCTTTGAGCATAAAGATTATGCATTTACTGAAGAAACCATGCGTAAAGCAGGTGAAATGGGCTTTTTGAGCGTTGCCGTTCCAGAAAATTATGGTGGAATGGGAATGGGATTTGTAGATACTTGTTTAGTTTGTGATTATATTTCAGGAGCAACAGGCTCGTTTTCAACAGCTTTTGGTGCGCACACTGGAATTGGAACTATGCCAATTACATTATACGGAACAGAAGAACAAAAACAAAAATACGTACCAAAATTAGCATCAGGTGAATGGTTTGGAGCTTATTGCTTAACAGAACCAGGTGCAGGTTCAGATGCTAATTCAGGAAAAACAAAAGCGGTTCTTTCAGAAGATGGAACGCATTATAAAATCACTGGACAAAAAATGTGGATTTCTAATGCAGGTTTTTGTTCTGTATTTATTGTTTTCGCAAGAATTGAAGATGATAAAAACATTACAGGTTTCATCGTAGAAAATGATCCAAGTAATGGAATTTCAATGGGTGAAGAAGAACATAAATTAGGAATTCGTGCCTCTTCTACTCGTCAGGTTTTCTTTGCTGATACTAAAGTTCCAGTAGAAAATATGTTAGCCGCTCGTGGTGAAGGTTTCAAAATTGCAATGAACGCTTTAAATGTTGGTCGTATCAAATTGGCAGCAGCTTGCTTAGATGCTCAACGTCGTGTGACTTCAAATGCAATTAATTATGCTAACGAAAGAGTTCAGTTTAATGTACCTATTTCTTCTTTCGGAGCTATTCGTTACAAATTGGCAGAAATGGCAACTTCAGCTTATGCAGGTGAAAGTGCTACTTATCGTGCAGCAAAAGACATTGAAAACAGAATCAAACTTCGTGAAGCTGAAGGTGCAAGTCATCAAGAAGCGGAATTAAAAGGAGTTGAAGAATTTGCTATCGAATGTTCTATTCTTAAAGTAGCTGTGTCTGAAGATGTTCAAAATTGTTCAGACGAAGGGATTCAAATTTATGGTGGAATGGGATTCTCTGAAGATACGCCAATGGAAAGTGCTTGGAGAGATGCTCGTATTGCTCGTATTTATGAAGGAACGAATGAAATCAATAGAATGTTATCGGTTGGAATGTTAATCAAAAAAGCCATGAAAGGTCACGTTGATTTACTCGGACCAGCAATGAAAGTTCAAGAAGAATTAATGGGAATTCCATCCTTTGACACACCAGATTATTCTGAATTATTTTCGGAAGAAAAAGAAATGGTTGGCAAATTGAAAAAAGCATTCCTAATGGTAGCAGGTGCTGCCGTTCAAAAATACGGAATGGATTTAGATGCACACCAACAACTATTAATGGCTGCTGCTGATATGCTAATTGAAATTTATATGGCGGAAAGTACCATTCTTAGAACTGAAAAATTAGCCAAAAAAGAAGGCGAAGCTAAAGTTCAAGAACAAATTGCAATGGCAAAATTATACTTATACAAAGCCGTAGATATCGTTGCAGCTAGAGGAAAAGAAAGCATCATCTCTTTTGCAGAAGGCGATGAACAACGTATGATGTTAATGGGATTAAGACGTTTTACAAAATATACCAATATGCCTAATATTGTAGGATTGAGAGAAACAATCACTTCAAAATTAGTAGCTGAAAATAGTTATTGTTTTTAATATAGTTAATTTAATTGTTAAAAAGCCACTTGATTTTTCATGTGGCTTTTTTTTTGAGCAACATTCTATACTAAAAACTGAATATTTAAGTTATCATACTATGAAAAAGATTAGTAGTTTACTTCTTTTAGCTTTAATTATTTCTTGTAAATCAAAGCAACCTAGCACATCTGAAATTAACAAAAATGAAACTATTGAAGTCAAATCTCGTTTTGAAAAAATTAATCTGAAAGATGTTAATAATCAAAAACTTACAAGGGCATATAATCTTGGCAAACGTTTATTAGAAACTTGTAATACTTCAAGATTTAAAGTTTTTTCTAAAGAAGAAGCCACCGACAAAGTGATTCAAAATGCAACCGTTGAAAAAATAACAAAAACTTGTCAGAAAATTTTAATGCGTAATGGTAAGTTTATTGATTTGAATTTAATTGAAGTGACTCAAGATAACGAAACAGAAGACTTATTTTTTAGATATAAAATCGAATATGAAAAGAAATATTTCGAACGTGAATTGTATATCACAATAAATTCAGAAGGCAAAGTTTCAGAAATGAAAACAAAAGAGTTACCCAAAAAGCCTATGTAAAATTGATTTTTTTGCTACTTTTGAAAAATAGCAAAGAATGAATTTTGGACAAAAAAGACTTACACTATTTTAAAAATACTCAAGAATGGCGCGATTGGTTGCATGAAAATCATCATTCATCTAGCGGCATCTGTTTAATGTTTTACAAAGTTGGAAGCTCAGAAGAAAGCATGCGTTGGGAAGAAGCCGTTCAGGTTGCTATTTGCTATGGTTGGATTGATTCTACAGTAAAAAAAATTGATGAAGAACGACGTAAGCAAATGTTTACACCAAGAAAAGACAAAAGCGTTTGGAGCAAACTCAATAAAACTTACATTGAAAGACTCCTTGCTGAAAACTTGATGCATGAAAGTGGTTTGAGAAAAATTGAAATAGCCAAACAAAATGGTTCATGGGAATCACTAGATGCTGTTGAGAATCTTGAAATCCCAACTGATTTACAAAAAGCTTTTGATGTGAAAAAAACTGCATTCGACAATTATCAAAACTTTAGTCCATCCTACCGAAAAAGCTATTTGTATTGGTTAAATCAAGTCAAACGTGAAGAAACACGCAACCTCCGAATTGCAGAAATCGTTCAGCTTTGTGAAGAAAACATAAAATCAAGGCAATAAAATCTTAACATTTATAGTCTTGAACTTTCTTAAAAATAACTAGCTTTGTAACTCTAAATGAAGCTATGATAAACCCATCTGCACATGGTTGGATTGATAAGTATTTTGTAGAACAAAAATCATTGTTCGACACTACTATTGATGGTTTATCGTTTTATAAAAACATCAGAACCACTGGATTTATTTATGGACATATCATTGCAATAAATTCCAATCCAACAATAGAAATTTCGCAATGGAAATCAGATGAAATCTCTAAAGTCGCCTTATTGACAACACTTCTTGATGTTTATCTTTTTACTTTTCAAAAAGAAAATTCAGAAGATTTCATTAAAAAAACAGTTGCCTTTTACAAGGAAATGACACCAAAAGGTTTTGTGCTTTTTGATAAAATAATGACTTCTAGTTCGAGTTCAAAATTGGAAACTTTGATAAACGAACGCGTTCAAACGAACAAAGATATTATCAGTAAAAATTTCTCTCATATTGTAACAAATGCCCTATTGTTTGTTGATGTTTTAGCATTTCACCAATATCTTCAAAAAGGAGAAATTCCAGAAAAATACTTGAAACGCATGGAAGAAACGATTATGAGTATTGTTTCTTTAGCATTAAAAGTTAAAACTGTTAAGTCGCAGCACGATGATTTATTGATTAAATTATTTGAAGCGTCAGTTCGTTATACCAAATTTTCAAAAGTAAGTATTCAGAATTTAGAAGAATTACCTTTGGATTACTTTACAAATGATTTAGAAAAATTCTATCTATTAGATTTAGCAGGAATCACACTTTGGAATGATGGAAAAGTAGAAAATGACGAAGTGTATTTCCTTCATAAATTGGCAGAAGCTATGTCAATTTCAAGCGATTTTGTTAATGAAAGTGTTATTGCAACCAATGAATTTATAACGTTGCACAAAAAAGAAATTCAGTATTTTAATTATTCCAATCCGGTAAAGCATTTTTACGACCAAACTACTACTGGAGTTCAAGTTTTGATTAAAAGAAATCAAAAACGATTAACAAAAGAAATCTCTGAGAGCAAAGAATTAATGAAACTTCTTGCCAAATCAACCCAAAAAGATTTGAGTACAGAAGAAAAAAAGAAAGTAAAAAAACAATTACTCGACATTTGCAAAAGCATTCCGTCTTTAACTATTTTTTTACTTCCTGGTGGCGGATTGTTATTACCTATTTTGATAAAATTTATTCCGCAATTATTACCTTCAGCTTTTAATGAGAATTTGGAGGATTAGTAATTATTAATCCATGCAAAATGATTGTTTTTAATTTCTTCATTATTTTTGGTTACAAAATCTAAATAAGCTTTTGCCACTGGACTCAACTTTTTGCCTTTCAACCAAATCAATCTCCAACTTGATACTAAAGGAAGTTTATTTATCGGAATAATTTTAATATCTCCTTTTTCCAATTCATTTTTTAAACCAATTAGTGGCATAATTGAAAGCCCTAAACCAGCTATAACAGACTGTTTAACAGCTTCGTTGGATGTTAATTGTATTTTCATATTGGGAACAATTCCTGTTTTATCTAAAAAAGTTTCCATTGAAAGTCTTGTTGCCGAACCTAATTCTCTATAAATAAGAGGCTGATTTGAAACATAATTTAATAAACTTGAACCTTGATTTATTTCTGTAAACCTATTCCCTACCAAAAACAATTTATTATCCATAAGTGGCATTGATTCAACAGTTATTTCATTTGGAAGTATGGACACTAATGCAAAATCTATTTCATTATTTTTTAATGATTTTACAACTTTACTTTTATTGGTAACATCCATTTCGAGTTCTACCTCAACATTATTTTTCATAAACTCCGACAAATAGTAAGGCATAACATATTTTCCTGTTGAAACAACTGACAACTTTAGTCTTCCAGATAATTGTCCTTTGAAAGCTTGAGTTTTATAATTAATGGCATAAACTTCATTAATTATATTTTCTGCTGCTAAAGCAATTTCTTTACCAAAATCAGTTACATACAATTTTCTTCCTACAACTTCTGTTAGAGGAATTTCAAATTGATCTTGGAAATTTTTTAATTGAATTGAAACGGCAGGCTGTGTAAGATGCAACTCCTCTGCTGCTTTTGTTATACTCTTTGTTTGAGTTATTTTTAAAAAAACCTGAAGTTGATGTAGCGTATAATTCATAAAAATATTTTATATATATCATTACAAATATAAATAAAAATATATGAATAAAATATTAGAATTTTGTAAAAAAAATATGAAAACTATGAAAACAATTATCACAATTTTGATTTCGAGCTTATTATTGACAAGCTGCGTGACTATTAAACCAGGTGAAGTTGGTTTAAAACAAAAACTTGGGAAATTATCAGATCAAGTTTATCCTCAGGGACCAGTATTTTTTAATCCGTTTACTTCAAAAATCGTTCGTACCTCAATTCAAACAAGAAATTTAGAATTGAGTTTAAACTTACCTAGTAAAGAAGGTTTAAGTATTACTTCTCAAATTTCTATTCTTTATAGACTAGAAAAAACTGATGTGGTAAAAATTGTAAATGACCTTGGCCTAAATTATGAAGGAATTATTGCCAATGTATTCCGTTCTGCATCTGCAGATATTTGTGCCCAATATTTTGCTAAAGATATGCACTCTGGTAAAAGATCTGAAATAGAAGCAGATATATTAAAGAGGATGTCTAGCAATTTGCAAAATAAAGGAATTATTATAGAATCTGTTTTAATGAAAAGCATTCAATTACCTGTTGGACTATCGCAATCAATCGAAAGTAAACTTAGAGCCGAGCAAGATGCAATGAGAATGGAGTTTGTTTTACAACAAGAAAAATTTGAGGCTGAGAGAAAAATAATTGAAGCAAAAGGTACAAGAGATTCTCAAAAAATATTATCCGAAGGTTTGACAAATGAAATCATAAAGCTAAGAAGTATTGATGCTTTCAATGAATTATCAAAATCTCCAAACACTAAGATAATAGTAACCGATGGTAAAACTCCTTTTTTAATTAATCAAGAATAACAACTTAATAACTAACTAAATAACAAATTAAATGACACGAATTACAATAGCCAAAGGCGATGGTATTGGTCCAGAAATAATGGACGCAACTCTAGACATTATTAAAGCTGCTGGTGCAAACTTAGAGTATGATGAAATCGAAGTGGGTGAAAAAGTTTACTTATCTGGAAATACATCTGGAATAGCTAATGAATCTTGGGATATAATAAGAAGAAATAAAATTTTCTTAAAAGCTCCAATTACAACTCCACAAGGTGGCGGTTATAAAAGTCTGAATGTTACTACAAGAAAATTTCTTGGTTTGTATTCAAATGTTCGTCCATGTATGAGTTTACATCCGTTTGTTGAAACCAAACATCCTAATATGGATATTGTAATAGTTAGAGAAAACGAAGAGGATTTATATGCCGGAATTGAACACCAACAAACTGATGAAGTAGTTCAATGTTTAAAAATCATAAGTCGTCCTGGATGTGAAAAAATTATTCGTTATGCTTTTGAATATGCCAAAGTTTATGGCAGAAAAAAAGTAACCTGTTTCACAAAAGATAATATCATGAAACAATCGGATGGATTATTCCATCAGATATTTGATGAAATTGCAGCAGAATATCCAGAAATAGAAAACGAACATTGGATTATTGATATTGGTGCTGCAAAAATGAGTGATACACCAGAAGTTTTTGATGTAATCGTTACTTTAAATCTATATGGAGATGTGCTTTCAGATATTGCTGCTCAAATTGCAGGTTCTGTAGGTTTAGCTGGTTCTGCAAATATCGGAGAAGAATGTGCTATGTTTGAAGCTATTCATGGTTCAGCACCAAGAAGAGCTGGGCAAAATTTAGCGAATCCTTCTGGTCTATTAGAAGGTGCTGTAATGATGTTAAACCATATCGGACAAACTGAAATTGCCGAAAAAGTTCAAAATGCATGGTTAAAAACTATTGAAGATGGTATTCACACTTATGATATTTACAAAGAAGGAATTAGTAAAGAAAAAGTGGGTACAAAAGAATTTGCGCAAGCAGTAATTTCAAATTTAGGTAAAAAACCTTCTTTACTAAAAGAAGTATCTTATGCCAAAGAAGGTGCCTTAAATTTACCGAAATACATCAAAAAACCAGCTGCAAAAAAAGAACTTGTAGGAGTTGATATTTTCGTTCATTGGAATGGAACTAATCCAAATGAACTTGCTGATAAAATTCAAAAGCTCAATAATGATAACGTTAAGCTTAGCATGATAACTAATCGTGGTATCAAAGTTTGGCCAGATGGATTTAGCGAAACATTTTGCACAGACCATTGGCGTTGCAGATTCAAACCTTCAACTAATGGAGTTTTAGAGAAAAAGGAAATTTTAAGACTTCTTAATGATGCAATGATAGAAAATATTGACACAATAAAAACAGAAAATTTATACAACTTTAATGAAAAACCTGCCTACTCACTCGGACAAGGACAATAAAACCTTGACTAAAAGCATAATTTATTCAAAAACAAGTCACAATCTACTAATGCTATTTGCAATGATTATTATACTGACAGGGTTTTACTTATCGATAATCAGTGAAACATTTACAAATGAAATAATTATTGGCTTAGGAATTCTAACAAGCGGATACGGATTTATGAAACTATCAAACAAATAAAAATGGAAAACAATCAGGAATTTAAACTTATCGACGGAACATTTTCTGCAGAAGATGCCGACAGAGTTTTAACAACATTATTAAACTACAAAATCGATTATCATAACAGAGAAGATTTTAGTAATCATATTCGTTTTAATAAAGACATTGAACATTCAAAAAAACGTATTCAAGAACTTACAGAAACCAAAGAACAAATTAAAAATCTTATAAAAAATTCAAAATCGGAGGATATAAAGTTTGTAATAAAAAGCAATATTTCAATTGAGTTAGAAAAATAAAATGTTTCACGAAAGAAAACTTCTTATTGCAACAAAACATCAGAAGGAATCAGTAATTGCACCTTTATTCTGGGAAGAATTTAGAAATTACTGTTTCACTTCTGATGCCTTTGACACTGATTTGCTAGGTACTTTTTCTGGTGAAATAGACAGAAAAGAAGATGCGCTATCAACATTAAGAGCAAAATGCATTATAGCAAATAAAGCCACTAATTGTGATTTAGTGGTTGCAAGCGAAGGTTCTTTTGGAGCACATCCAACACTATTTTTTGCGCAAGCCAATGAAGAGTTGATAATGCTTAAAGATTTTAAAAACGATATTGAAATTGTCGCAAGAGAAATTAGCATGGAAACCAATTTCAATGGGAAATTAATAACTAATGAAGCCGATTTATTAGAATTTGCTGAAAAAGTAAATTTTCCAAGTCATGCGATAATTCTAAAACCTGAAGAAAAGAATTTTTCAAAAATCATTAAAGGAATAACTGATAAAGATGTTTTACTAAAAAGCTATAATGAACTAAAACAAGAATTCAATAGCGTTTATGCTGAAACAGATATGAGGGCTATGTTCAATCCAACTCGAATGAAAGTAATTGAACAGGTGACTCATAAATTAATTGAAAAAATTAAAAGTTTATGTCCGAAATGCGCCTTACCAGGTTTTGATATTGTCAAAGCAAATCCGGGTTTACCATGCGAAAATTGTTTATTACCTACTCGATCTACATTAAGTTATTTATACCAATGTAAAAAATGTTGCTATGAAAAAGAATTACATAATCCGAGAGGTATAAAATTTGAAGACCCAACTTATTGTGACAACTGCAATCCTTAAAAATAATTATGATTCAAATATCCAAAGACATAGTAAAAGCCAAAGAAATTCTTGAGAATGAAAATTTAGTTGCTATTCCTACTGAAACCGTTTATGGCTTGGCAGGAAATATTTACAGTAAGAAAGCAATAAACAAAATATTTAAAACAAAAAATAGACCTTTCAATAATCCACTAATCGTTCATATACATTCTAAAGAATTATTAGAAAATATCGCTCAAGAAATTCCTGAAAAAGCTAAAAAATTAGCTGAAGCATTTTGGCCAGGTTCGCTAACTCTAGTTTTAAAGAAAAAAGAAACGATACCCTATAGCATTACAGCCGGAAAAGAAACCGTCGCTGTGAGAGTTCCCAATCATACTTTGACTTTAGAATTATTAAAACAACTTGATTTTCCATTGGCTGCTCCGAGTGCAAATCCGTTTGGCTCCATAAGTCCAACCACTTCTCAACATGTTGCCGATTATTTTACAGATACTTTAGAAATGGTTCTTGATGGTGGTAATTGTGAAAATGGGATAGAATCTACGATTGTAGGTTTTGAAAATGAAAAAGCTATTCTTTACCGTTTAGGATCAATTTCTGTAGAAGATATAGAATCTATAATTGGACCTATTGAAATTGTAAATAAAAATGATAGTTCGCCAAATGCTCCTGGAATGCATTCAAGACATTACGCACCAAAAACCAAAACGATATTGTCAGAAAATATTGAAGATGAAATAAAAAACTATCCAACATCTAAAATTGGAGTTTTATTATTTCAAGATTTAAAAATAAATAATCAAAATATAGAAAAAGAAATACTTTCAATTAATGGTAGTTTAAAAGAAGCCACTGCCAACCTATATGCTGCAATGCATCGATTAGACAAAAAAGGTTTAGACCTTATTATAGCCGAGAAGTTTCCTGAAAACGATTTAGGAAAATCAATTAACGATCGTTTAGAACGAGCGACAAAAAAATAAATTCAATGAACTTAAATTTACTCTTAGATAATTTAACCAATCCAGCATTACTGTTTTTTTTACTTGGAATAATAGCAGTAAAACTAAAAAGTGATTTGGAAATACCACCAAATTCGTCAAAATTTATTTCACTTTATTTATTGTTTTCAATTGGATTTAAAGGCGGACAAGAATTGGCTCACAGCCACTTTAATCTAGAAATAGTTTGGTCTGTGTTCTTTGGTGTTTTAATCGCATTAATTATACCTATTTATTCATATTTCATTTTAAGAAGAAAATTTAGTGTTTATGATTCCGGTGCTATTGCAGCTGCTTACGGCTCAGTAAGTGCGGTGACTTTTGTAACAGCAGCTTCCTTTTTAGAAATTCAACACATGAGTTTTAGCGGACACATGGTAGCTGTAATGGCTTTGATGGAAGCACCAGCAATAGTTGTTGGTGTAATTTTAATTAGATTGTTTGACACCAAAAAAGAAATAAACACCTCTATTTTGTCAATTGTTAGACATTCTTTTACAAATGGTAGTGTACTTCTAATATTAGGAAGTTTAATTATTGGTTTACTTGCCAGTGATGAACAAGCAATGGGAATAAAACCATTTACAAATGATTTATTCAAAGGTTTGCTTGCCATTTTTCTATTAGATATGGGAATTGTAAGCGGAAAAAAACTAGGTGATTTTCTTAAAAGCGGTTGGTTTGCAGTAATTTTTGCAATAGCAATACCATTTATTAATGGATGCTTGGTTGCAGTAGCAAGCCATCTTGTAACAAATGATATCGGAAATAGATTTATGCTTTCTGTTTTAGCGGCAAGTGCTTCTTATATAGCTGTTCCTGCAGCTATGAAAATAGCAGTTCCAAAGGCAAATCCGGGTCTATTTCTACCAATGGCTTTAGCTGTTACATTTCCTTTCAATATAACTTTAGGAATGCCAATTTATTTATCAATAATTCAGATAAATAACTAACAGTTAATTTTTTTTTTTTCATTCATGTTTAGGTTTGAAAGACTACATTCTAAGAATGTAGTCTTTCTATTTAAAACTAATTTGAAAATTTTAATTGATACACTTCATCTAACTCATCATTAGAACTCATGTTTACACCTAAGTCAGTTACATAACCAGAATTTAAACCATAAGTCCATCCATGCAGTGTTAACTCTTGACCATTTCTCCAAGCATTTTGAACTATTGAAGTTTTTGCCAAATCAAATACTTGTTCTTGAGCATTAACTTCAACAAATTTATTAAAACGCTCCTCTTCATCTTCGATAGTGTTTAGATAGTGTTCGTGTAATCTATAAACATCTTTTATGTGTCTAATCCAGTTGTCAATTAATCCAATAGATTGATTTCCCATTGCTGCTTTTACTCCACCACAACCATAATGACCACATACAATAACATGTTTTACTTTCAAAACATTAACAGCATAATCTAAAACACTTAACATGTTCATATCACTATGAATTACCATATTAGCAATATTTCTATGTACAAAAACTTCTCCAGGTTTAGCACCAATTATTTCATTGGCAGGAACTCTACTATCAGAACAACCTATCCATAATAAAGGTGGCTGTTGTCCTTTTGCTAAATCTTTGAAATATTCTGCATCAATTGCTAATTGATTCTCAACCCATTTCTTATTGTTATCTAGAATCTTTTTATAAAAATCACTACTCATCTTAGCTATTATTTAAATATTATGTTTTTATTTTCTATGGTTTCCAATTTTCTTTTAAGTACGTTATACTTGTGTTCAATAGTCACAGTATTTTGATATCCATCACTATTTTCAAGATTATAACCTTCTTTAAAGCCAACTAATTTAACATTAATATTTAATTCTTTAGCTTTTATTTTTTTAAACTCTCTAATTAAATCTAAAACATCATGAGCTATATACACAGTAGCACTAGCATTTATAACTACTTTAGAATTTTCAGGTATCTTATTTAAGGTATCTTTTATAGCCGATTTATTTAGAAATGAAACCTCTTGAGCTAAATCGATGTGAATGATGTCTCCTTCATGATAATCTTCAACTTTAAAATTATAGGCACGTTTAGAATTACCTATCAAAATAAATACAATATTGATAACCATACCAAGTGCAACTCCTTTTAGCAAGTCAGTAGCAACAACAGCCACAAAAGTAAATATGAAAGGAATGAACTGATAAATTTTATCTTTCTCCCAAAAATGTTTAATTGTTTTAGGATTGGCTAATTTATAACCTACTAATAATAAAACTGCTGCCAAGGTAGCATAAGGAATTTTATTCAATAGTGACGGAATTGCTAAAACGCTCACTAACAAAAGTACACCATGAATTATAGCAGACATTTTAGATTTTGCTCCAGCAGCATTATTAGCTGTAGTTCTTACAACAACAGAAGTCATTGGTAAACCTCCTAATAGCGAACTGATTATGTTACCCAATCCTTGTGCCTTCAGTTCGACATTAGTGTTTGTATATCTTTTTTGAGCGTCCATTCTATCTGATGCTTCAATACACAAAAGAGTTTCAATCGAAGCAACAACAGCAATGGTTAAAGCAACAATCCAAACTTTAGAATTGGAAATAGAAGCAAAATCTGGATAAACTATAATGTTTTTAAACTCTTGTAAGGTAGTTGGTATTGGTAAACTTACTAAATGCTCTTTCGCAATTGCTAAATTACTTCCCGATTGTATAAAAAATTCATTTAGTAAAATACTAACAATTACAGCAACCAACGCAGGTGGAACTAACTTTATTTTCTTTAAAAAATCTACTTTATTCCATAAAATCAATATTGCTAAGGATACTAAAGCAATGACAATTGCACCAATTTGAACATCGTAGAGCATTTCTAAAAGCTCTGAAAAAGTGTTTTGTCCATCAGGTTGAAAAAAAGATTCATCACCTTCAAAATCTGGATCATAGCCGAATGCGTGAGGAATTTGTTTAAGTATAATGATAACACCAATTCCAGCTAGCATTCCTTCGATAACGTTGTTGGGGAAATAATTAGAAATTGTTCCTGCTTTAACAAATCCTAAAATCAATTGGATAATTCCTGCAATTAGAACTGCTAATAAAAACGCATTAAAAGAACCTAAATCGGTGATAGCGGTTAATACAATTGCTGTTAAGCCAGCAGCTGGACCAGAAACACTTAAATGTGATTGGCTTAAATACCCAACTACAATACCTCCAACAACGCCAGAAATAATTCCTGAAAATAATGGTGCTCCACTTGCTAATGCAATTCCGAGACACAATGGCAACGCCACCAAAAAAACCACTAAACCTGAGGCGAAATCAGATTTTAGGTTTGAAAAAAGGTTGATTTTTTTTGTCATACCAATAAAATTTTAATACATAAATGCTTCCAAACAATTTGAAAAAGAAAAGTCTAAATGTACTAAAACAATTCTGGCGGTGGTGAGAATATTTCTTCAGCAACATTATCATGATGTGACAAGTTTTCAGAAACAATTTTAGAATTTAATTTAATTTTTGAATCTAAAGAATGGTAATCAAATTGTTGTTTTAAATCAACTTTAATTTCTTTTAAATCTTTATGGATTTCTTCTTCAGCAAAACTATAAAACAAAGACACATCAGTATTCTTTTCAATCAATGTTACAATTGTTGGCATTGATAGAAAAGCTATAAAAAGAACCATTAAAATTCTAGCTACTGACTTCATATTGCAAAAATAGCTTTTCAATCAGAATAAAAAAGTTATTGTTTAAATTTAACTAAAAATTATTAAGATTAATATCCATAAATTAAATTGATAGTTTTTATATTTGTATCAAATTTTACTATACAATGACCATTACACAACTTCAATATGTATTAGCTGTAGCTGAATACAAAAATTTTACCCTTGCAGCCGAAAAATGTTTTGTTACACAACCTACTTTAAGTATGCAAATTCAAAAAGTAGAAGACGAACTTGACATTCAAATATTTGATAGAAGTAAAAAACCGATTCAATTGACAGAAATTGGTCAGAAAATTGTCAATCAAGCTAAGAACATTGTTAATGAAGCCGACAGAATTCAAGACATTGTTCATCAACAAAAAGGGTTTATTGGTGGTGAGTTTAGAATAGGTATAATTCCAACCATTATGCCAACCCTTTTACCAATGTTTTTGAAAAATTTCATTAAAAAATACCCAAAAGTAAAACTGATTATTGAAGAATTAAATACTGAGGATATTATTTTCAAATTAAACAACGGACATTTAGATGCCGCAATTGCTGCAACACCATTAAATGAAGAAAAAATTAAAGAAGTAGTGCTTTATTTTGAGCCATTTGTAGCTTATATACCTGAAGATCATGAGAGTTTTTCGAAAAAAGAAATTGAAATTTCTGATTTGAATTTGGATGAAATTTTACTTCTTCAAGACGGTCATTGCTTTAGAGATAGTGTTTTAAACCTCTGCAAAAATAATACTAATTCTGAACACAATCATTTTCAAATTGAAAGTGGAAGCTTTGAAACATTAATAAAATTAGCAGATGAAGGTTTAGGCACTACACTTCTTCCTTATCTACACACATTGGATTTAAAGGAAAAAGATCAAGTAAAATTGCGTCAATTTAAAGAACCAAAACCAGCAAGAGAAGTAAGTTTAATTTATCCGAAAAACGAGTTAAAAATTCATATTATTGATGCTTTAAGATCTTCAATAAGTGGCGTTGTAAAAGGTGCAATTGCTTTTCAAAATGTTCAAATTGTAAGTCCAAAAGCTACAAAATAAAAAAAAGGAGTTAGCAAACTCCTTTTTTGTTTTTTATGGTTTCTGTTATACATTCTTGCAAATGTGGCTTGTTTATAGTGAAATAAGACAACCAATTTTGCAACAAGTCAATCTCATAAGGTAACAAGCTATTCACAGCCTTTTTTAATTTCCTTCTAAAAAGGTTAGGATCAATACTTACACTCTCTAATTCTGACTTAGTGTAATCGTAAATCATTCTTGGCATAAGAAAAAAAATTAGTAGGTTAATATTCTATGATAGATTTGGGAATCATAATGTAAACTTATAAAGTTAATTTTAAATTAACAAATAAAACTGTGATTTTTTATCGATTAAATACATTTTATTACGATAAAATACATTTTTTACATTTTTTAAAAGTTAAATCTTACAAAAATTTAATTCTCATACTATTCTAAAAACAACTTAAGATAGATAAACCCTACTTTGTAAAACAAAAAAAAGGAACCGTTTAAGTTCCTTTTAGTTTTATTTGTTCATAATCAGTAAACATTGCCTTAACTCTGGCTTTTCTTTAGTGAAATTGAGCAACCATTCTGTTAGCTGTTCAATTTCATAAGGTAAAAGCACTCTGACCGCCTTGTCTAATTCTTTACAGAAAAGTATCGCATCAAAGCTAACTCTTTCCAATACAGATTTAGTGTAGTCATAAATCAATCTTGACATAATTAGTGGTTAAATTGTTAAACTTTTAAATCACAGATTTAATAAGAACGTAAATATTGGGATTTTATTATTATCAAAATTAAATTATTTTTTAATACAAAATAAAAATAATACGTTAAATTTTAATTGCGCGAAGCATTTCTCGCTTGCCAGGTGCTCCAGGAAGTTTTTCTACTTTAAAACCACATTCTAACATCGCGTTTTTAATAGAGGAACGGCAAGCATAAGTTACCAAAACACCATTAGGTTTCAATGCAGCATACATTTTTTTAAAAATTTCTAACGACCATAATTCAGGTTGTACTCTAAAACCGAAAGCATCAAAATAAATCAAATCGAAAGCATTTTCATCTGTAATATCTTGAAAGAATTGTTTTCTTTTGATTAAAGAAAAATTGCTTGAAATTGTATGCTTTTCTTCCCAAGAAATTTGATGCATTTTATCGAAAACATGCTTTTCATTAGATGCATTTAATTCGGAAACATAATTCATTTGTAAAGCTTCTTCTACTTGAACAGGATAAGCTTCTACTCCAACATAATCAATAGTTTGATTTACTTTTTGAGATTCTAAATAGGTTATAAAAGCATTCAATCCGGTTCCAAAGCCAATCTCTAAAATTGAAACAGACTTTCCTTCAAACAAAGAAAGTCCGCTTTTGATAAAAACATGATAAGCCTCTTGAATAGCACCATGTTTAGAATGATAACTTTCATCCCAATCTGGTAAATGAATGGTTGTAGAACCATCGTTTGTAGTGAGAATTTCTCTTTTCAAGATTACTTAATATACAATTTCTTAATTCTCGGAATTGGTCCGCCACATTTACCTTTATGGCATGTTATACAAGCATCAACTCCTTTATTAAAGTTCTCTTTTACATTTTCAGTTTCCGAATAAATCAATTTTTGAGCTGCAATGTATTTATCAGCGTTTTCTTTAAAAAAAGCATCGTTATCACTAGGAGTTGTGAATTTGGCAGAATAAATTTTATTGAAAAATTCTGGAAACTTTCCAACAGTATCACCTTTAATAATTCGCAATCTCAATTGTTGATTGTGAGCATACATTTGTTCCATAAGCGATGCCATTTCCGACATTTCATACATCTCAAATTTCTTTTCTTTTACAGAATCATTTGCACAAGCTTCTTTTTCTTCAGCCTTTTCAGTTTGCTTATTCTGACAAGAAATTAATAGCAAAACAGAAAACGATAGTATCAAAAATTTCTTCATTTTATATTATTTCTTAATAAATACTCCAGTTGCAGTAAAGGAATAAGTGATTTCTGGCTTTTTAATTTTATTAATTTCTGCTTGAGATTTGCCAGCATCTTTTGCATAATGCTTCAATTCATCAACCGATACAACATCAATAAATGCTACACCATTCACAACAACTTCACTTCCATCGGCATTAAGTGGTACAAAAAAACCATAATCTTTAAATTTTACAAATGCAGATTCTCCGTTTCCTAAATCTAGTTTCATCCAACATCCTTTCTTTTTACAAACTGAGTTGATTTTAGTAACAAATTTTACAGCAATAGAATCACCTTTTTTCAATGATTTATATTTCTTGAACATTTGCTCTTTGGTAATTACTTTATTTAATTCAAATTTATCTCCAAAAGAAACAAAATCATTTGAATTTAAAGTTGTTTGTGTTTTTGCTTTTTTTGCTGCTTGTTGCGCATTTACGTTTAAACCAATTGAAACGAAGGCAACTAATAATAGTAGTTTGAAATTTTTCATTT
This sequence comes from Flavobacterium cheonanense, assembly GCF_039539185.1. Taxonomy (NCBI): domain Bacteria; kingdom Pseudomonadati; phylum Bacteroidota; class Flavobacteriia; order Flavobacteriales; family Flavobacteriaceae; genus Flavobacterium; species Flavobacterium cheonanense. The sequence goes on from NZ_BAABCT010000001.1 coordinate 51,699, forward strand.
TTATAAATTTATTTTTTAATTAAAACACCATCTGCCATGAAAGAATACTTTTTTTCTGGTGCAACAATGCTATCAATTGCTGCTTGTGATTTTCCTGCATCTTTTGCATATTCTTTCAAATCTTCAATTGAAGTTAGCTCTACAAAAGCTTTTCCGTTTACAACAACTTCACTTCCAGCAGCGTTGAATGGCATAAAAAATCCGTAATCTTTAAATTTTACAAAGGCAGACTCTTCATTTCCTAAATCTAAATTCATCCAACAACCTTTCTTTTGGCAAACATCAACAATTTTAGATGCTACTTTTACTTGAAGTGTATCAGTTTCTTTCATTGTTTTATATTTCTCAAGAAGTTCTTCAGAGGAAATGGCTTTATCAGCTGTAATTTTATCACCAAATTCAGCATAAGAAACTGGCTTTGCATCAACTTTTACTTCTTCATTTTTTTTACAACTTACTAATGCTAATACAACAAATGCTGCGATAACTATTTTTCTCATCTTGATTTAAATTTTAATTAGAACAAAATTAAGGAGTTTATTGTGATTTTTCATACTATTTTATGGATAAAATACATTAGTTGATAACATCAATAAATAGTGAATAAATAAATTTTGAAGGCAACTAATTCAATCTATTTTTTTATTAGTTTAGCAAAAACTAAATAACATTTAATTGCTTTTTATAAATAACTGAAAAACAATTATTTATAAATTTAATTAAAAAATAAACTTACATTAAATGACTTTAAACAACACTATCGAAATCGATATAGTTAAAGCTTCATCGTCAAAAATTGCATCAGTAGATTTTGAAAACTTAACCTTTGGAAATATTTTCACAGACCACATGCTAATTTGTGATTTCAAAGATGGCGCGTGGCAAAAACCAATTATCACACCTTATGAACCTTTTTTAATAGATCCTTCTGCTAAAGTTTTTCATTATGGTCAAGCCATATTTGAAGGTATGAAGGCTTATAAAGATGAAAATGATGATGTTTGGTTATTTCGTCCAGACGAAAATTTTAAACGTTTCAATAAATCTGCAAAAAGAATGGCAATGCCAGAAGTTCCTGAAAATATTTTCATGGAAGGCTTGAAAACTGTTGTAGATTTAGATAGAGAATGGGTTAAAAAAGGTCTTGGAAATACCTTATACTTAAGACCATTTATGATAGCTACCGGTCATGGAGTAATTGCACAACCGTCGAGCGAATATCGCTTTATGATAATTCTTTCTCCAGCTAAATCATATTATTCTGGAGAAGTAAAAGTGATTATTGCGGAACACTACAGTCGTGCTGCAAATGGTGGAATTGGAGCTGCAAAAGCCGCTGGAAATTATTCAGCACAATTCTATCCAACAAAATTAGCTAACGAAAAAGGATACCAACAAATCATTTGGACAGATGATGCTACGCATACCAAACTTGAAGAAGCTGGAACCATGAATGTTTTCATTAGAATAAACGATACTTTATATACAGCTCCAACAAGTGAAAGAATTTTGGATGGTGTAACTAGAAAAAGTTTAATTGAATTGGCTCAACGAGATGGATTGAATGTAGAAGTGCGTTCCGTATTAGTTGAAGAATTAGTAAATGCTGCCAAAGACGGAAGTTTGAAAGAAATTTTCGGTGCAGGAACAGCTGCTGTTGTTAGCCCAATTGTAGCATTCGCTTACCAAGGAACAGAATATCAATTACCAAAAATTGAAAATTCTTTTGCTTCTCAATTAAAAGAAGATTTAACTAAAATTCAGTATAAATTAGCTGAAGATACATTTGGTTGGACAGTGAAGATATAGTGTTCAGTGTTCAGTGTTCAGTGTTCAGTGTTCAGTGTTCAGTGTTCAGTGTTCAAAATTAAAACTTCTATTATAAAGAAAGCGATTTTCAAATGAAAATCGCTTTTTTGTTATATCTATATTTTAAACCAATTGTGAACCATTTCTTTTTCTAAATGAGAGGCATTTTTGTGAACAAATTCATTGCTTTTTCCGTTGTAAACATAATCTTTTTCCCACTCTTTGTGATTTTTTGCTAACTCTTTTATACTATCACAAACAAACTTAATCTCTTCTGAAGTTGTTGTTGGATGTATAGACATTCTAATCCATCCTGGTTTTCTTATTAAATCACCAGAAGTTATCAAACAAACCAAATCACTTGAAGTTTCTTTATCAACATGGAGCAAATAATGACCATAAGTTCCGGCACAACTGCAACCACCACGAGTTTGAATTCCGAATCTGTCATTTAATAATTTTACTCCTAAATTATAGTGTAAGTCGTCAATATAAAACGAAATTACTCCTAACCTATCTTGATGTTCTTTTGCTAAAATCTTAATATTTTCAATAGCTCCAAGTTCTTCAAATACATAATCAACAATTTCGTGTTCTCTATCCAAAATATTTTGAATACCCATTTTTTCTTTCAATTGAATGGCAAGTGCTGTTTTGATCACTTGAAGAAATCCTGGCGTACCACCATCTTCTCTATCTTCAATATTGTCAATATATTTATGTTCACCCCAAGGATTTGTCCAACTTACAGTTCCACCACCAGGACAATCTGGAACACTATTTTTGTAAAGATTTTTATTAAAAACTAAAACACCAGATGTTCCTGGACCACCAAGAAACTTATGAGGTGAAAAGAAAATTGCATCCAAATAACTTTCTGAATCTTCTGGATGCATATTGATTTCAACATAAGGTCCAGAGCAAGCAAAATCTACAAAACAAACACCATTATTCTGATGCATAACCTTTGCAACTTGATGATAAGGCGTTTTAATTCCGGTAACATTTGAGCAAGAAGTTATTGAAGCAATTTTGAAATTTCTGTCTTTATATTTATCCAAAAGAAGTTTCAAATTTTCAATTGAAAATAATCCGTCTTCGTTGGCAGGAATAATTTCTACATCAGCAATGGTTTCCAACCAAGAAGTTTGGTTAGAATGATGCTCCATATGAGAAATAAAAACTATAGGTTTCAATTCTTTTGGAATGGTAGTAAATTCTCTAATATTTTCAGGAAGTTTTAAACCCAAAATACGTTGAAACTTATTTACAACGCCAGTCATACCTGTGCCAGTATTGATTAGGATATCATCATCTGTAGCATTTACATGGTGCTTTATGATACTTTTTGCTTCATGATAAGCCATCGTCATCGCTGTACCTGAAATTGTAGTTTCTGTATGTGTGTTGGCTACAAAAGGTCCAAAATCATTCATCAACTTTTCTTCAATAGGTCGATATAATCTTCCGCTTGCTGTCCAATCAGTGTATATAATTTTTTTCTTTCCAAAAGCAGATTCAAACTCTTGATCAATTCCGATGATATTATCTCGAAACTGTTGAAAATAAAGTTCTAGTGCTGTTGTAGTTTCCGTTGAAATCATTGCGTTTAATTTGTGTTCAAATATACGGATTTTTGACAATTATTTTGCAAACTAAAAAATGATGAAACTAGTTGTTTTTCAATTTGATATCATTTAAAATCCATTCCATTTCTGGATCTTTATTTTCAATTTTATCTTTCAATGTTGGAATAATTTCTTGGTCTGGAAAAACACCTCTACCAAAAACAGTAGTCTTGTTTGTAGTTCCGATATCCATAAGACCAACTCTAAGGTATAAATTTGAATTGGGTAGCTTCAAAACTGGCAATAATCCTGCTACAGTTGAATTGAAAGCACCTCCTGTTTCTTCACCAACAAAAGTAATATCCTTGTTTTCTTTCAAGGCAGCTGAAACCAAGCAAGCTGCCGAAAAGCTATTTCCATTAATCAAAACATAAATCTTACCCGAAAAATAATTGGTTTTATTTTGCTGTTTTTTTGAACCAACCAATGAATAAGTATAAGTTCCGTCATTATTTTTCTTAGTTCTCAAAGAAGAAAACGCCATATAAAATGGATATCCAATTGCCGCAAATGGATAAGTAATTTTTGGGATTTTATCAAACATTCCCAATTTCCACAAACTTGTTTTAGAAACAACTTGTGCTGGTTCAAGCATTTGAAAATCTTTATTTGTTAAATAGGAATATAAATCGACAGCATCAGCAACTCTTCCTCCAGGATTATTTCTTAAATCTAAAACTAAAGTTTTTACATTTTTTTGCTTAAGGTTTTCAAAAACTATATCGTAAGCTTTTCTAAATTTACCTTTAGAAAAATCTTTAATCTTCAGAACAGCAATACTACTATCTGTAGCAACAAATGATAATTTTTTACTGAAACTTTTAGTGGTTTCATCATATCCAAAAATTCGCTTATCCTTCTTACTATCAACGACTTTCTTTTCTGTTTTTGGATTTGTTTCAGTTACTTTCGGTGTTGTTTCAGTTTTCTTAACCTTCTCTTTCTTTTCTGCTTTTAAACGACTTACAACTACTTCTTTCAAAGAATCATTTTGCCTAAAAACATAGTATAAACTATCATTGATTCCTATTTCGTTGGTTAAATAATTTGTAAAACGTTTTGAAAAAGCTCTCTTTAAATAAGTTTTATTTAAACCATCAGAAGCATATGTTTTTCTATATTTATTGTGAAGTTGTTGCGGTGTAATAGCATTTATACTTACAACTTCTGCACCAGAAACAATACCTTTTTGTTTAGATTTATTTTTTAAAACATACAATTTATCATTCATCCATTCGAAGTCAAATTGTGATAATGGACCTGTTCCAGATTTAGCTAATCGCTTTTGTTGCTTTTTACTAATTCTCTTTGATGGTGATGACATACTCATGTGTCCTTGCTTAACCGAAGCAACAACTGGACTAATAAGCAAGAAAAAATCTTGACTTGAAATTGGTTTGTTTAATACATTTCTAATACTATCAAACTTTCTATTCAATTCTTCTTTAGAAATGTAGGTGTATAAATTAGGATGGTATTTTTCTAATTTTCGTTGAACGAAATTTACATCTTGTATTAAATCCTTTTCAGAAATTGGTTGTGCTAGTCTTTTGTTATACTCCTCAACAGAAACACAACTGAAAGACACTATTGAAACTAAAATTCCAACAAACAAACTAAAATAAAAATTACTAAATTGACTAAACTTCATAAAATATAATCGCTATTGACATCCAATTTTCAAATATACATTTATTTGTTGTTTCATGTGATTTTCATTAATATATTAACTTAATTCTAATAATAATTAGACAAAAAATCAGTAAATTTGTAATACAAACATACTATTAATGCAATTAAAAATAAATAATAGATTTAGTGCTGAATTATCTGCCGATGTTAATGAAACTAATATCACCAGACAAGTACTAAATGCCTCTTTCTCTTATGTTACTCCAAGAATTCCTTCGAATCCAAAACTAATTCATGCAACGAAAGAAGTTGCTCAAATGATTGGAATAACCGAAGATGAGATCACATCTGTAGCTTTTTTAGACCTATTTTCAGGGAAAAAAACTTTACCAAATTCTCGTTCTTATGCTATGAATTATGCAGGACATCAATTTGGAAATTGGGCTGGACAATTAGGTGATGGAAGAGCTATTGTTTTAGGCGAAGTTAAATACAACAATCAAAATTGGATGTTGCAATTAAAAGGCGCCGGAAGTACTCCTTACTCTCGTCGTGCTGATGGATTGGCTGTTTTGCGTTCTTCTATTAGGGAACATTTATGTAGCGAAGCAATGCATTATTTGGGTGTACCAACTACGCGTTCACTTTCTCTAATCTCAACAGGCGATGAAGTTCTGAGAGATATGATGTATGATGGAAATGCTGATTATGAAAAAGGTGCTGTAGTTTGTAGAGTTGCTCCTACTTTTATACGATTTGGAAATTTTGAACTGTTTTCAGCACAAAACGATTTAGAAAATTTAAAAAAATTAGCCGATTTTACCATAAAATATTATTATCCAGAAATTACAACTGATGGTGTTGAAAAATACATTCAGTTCTTTCATAAAGTAGCCAATAAAACTCGTGAAATGATTATTCATTGGCAAAGAGTTGGATTTGTACACGGAGTGATGAATACTGATAATATGTCTATTTTAGGACTAACAATTGATTATGGTCCATACGGATGGTTAGAAGATTATAATCCCGATTGGACTCCAAACACAACCGACAGAGAACATAGAAGATATCGATTTGGCAATCAAGGAGATGTTGCTCTTTGGAATTTATTTCAATTAGCAAATGCACTTTATCCATTAATTGAAATAGCTGTTCCTTTAGAAAATGTTTTGAATGATTTTCAAACCAAATACACGAAAGATTATATTCAGATGATGCGAGATAAATTGGGTTTAAAAATTGTCTCAAAAGAGGATATCAAATTAATAGAAGAATTAGAAAATGTTTTAATATTATCTGAAACTGATATGACTATTTTCTTTAGAGAGTTAAGTAGAGTTAAAAAAGCTCACACGCCAGGTTGTGGAATTGCTATTATTGATGATGCCTTTTACAAACCGGAAGAAATCAAAAAAAATATACTAGAAGATTGGGAGAAATGGTTTAAAAAATACATCAAAAGATTAAAAAGAGAATCCACAAGTGATGAAGATCGTAAACTAAAAATGGATGCTGTAAATCCGAAATATGTATTGAGAAATTATATGGCCCAAATGGCTATTGATACAGCTAACAAAGATGATTTTAGTATTATCAAAGAATTGCACGAGTTATTAAAAAAACCATATCAAGAACAACCAAATTCAGAAAAATGGTATGCAAAAAGGCCTGATTGGGCAAGAGAAAAAATAGGATGCTCAATGCTCTCTTGTAGTTCGTAAAAAAAACAAAACCCTGAACTATTTCAGGGTTTTGTTTTTAAATTATATTCCAGCCACAGCTTTTATTTCATCAATAATTCTAAAAGCTAATTTATCAGCTTCAGCTTGAGTTGGAGCTTCAGTATAAATTCGGATAATTGGTTCAGTATTAGATTTTCTCAAATGAACCCACTCAGTAGCGAAATCAATTTTCACACCATCAATTGTATTGATTTCCTCATTTTTATATTTTTCAGTCATCGCAACTAAAATGGCATCTACATCAATTTGAGGTGTCAATTCAATTTTGTTTTTACTCATATAATATTGTGGATAACTTGCTCTTAGTTCGGCAACTGTCTTATCTTGATTTGCCAAATAAGTCAAGAACAATGCTACTCCTACCAAACTATCTCTTCCGTAATGTAATTCTGGATAAATGATTCCGCCGTTTCCTTCACCACCGATTATAGCATTTGTAGCTTTCATTAATTCCACCACATTTACTTCACCAACAGCACTTGCTTGATAACTTCCATTATGTTTATTAGTAATATCTCTCAATGCACGAGACGAACTCATATTAGAAACAGTATTTCCTGGCGTTTTACTCAAAACATAATCGGCAATCGCTACCAAAGTATATTCTTCGCCAAACATTTCACCATCATTTGAAATAAAAGCCAATCTGTCAACATCTGGGTCAACCACGATTCCGAAATCGGCTTTTTCTTCTACAACCAATTTACAAATGTCACCTAGATGTTCTTTCAAAGGTTCTGGATTGTGTGGAAAATGACCATTTGGTTCGCAATATAATTTTACTACTTCAACACCCATTTGTTCCAACAAATTCGGAATTACAATTCCACCTGTAGAATTTACAGCATCTACAACTACTTTATATTTCTTGGTTTTCACCAAATCAGCATCCACTAAAGGTAAATCTAGTACTTCATCAATGTGAATATCCATATAGGAATCGTTGGTAGTGATTTCGCCTAACGAATCAACATCAACAAAATCAAAGGCTTCTGCTTCTGCAATTTCTAAAATTTTTGCACCATCAGCACCATTTAAAAACTCACCTTTTTCGTTCAATAATTTCAATGCATTCCATTGTTTTGGATTATGCGAAGCAGTTAAAATAATTCCGCCATCTGCTTTTTCTAAAGGAACTGCTACTTCAACAGTTGGTGTTGTAGAAAGCCCTAAATCGATAACATTTATTCCTAATCCGATTAATGTATTTTGAACCAAATTATGAATCATTGATCCTGAAATTCTGGCATCACGACCGATTACAACGGTTAGTTTTTCTTTTGAACTATTATTTTTCAGAAAAGTTCCATAAGCTGAAGCAAATTTTACTGCATCAACTGGAGTTAAATTATCACCTACTTTTCCACCGATGGTTCCACGAATTCCTGATATTGATTTTATTAATGTCATTTTTAAATATTAGATTTTAGATATTAAATATTAGATTTGGAAGTACAAATATACTAATTTGAAATTCTAATTAAAATAACTAATTTGGTCAAATGAATTTCCTCGCTCACATATACCTTTCTGGAAACAACGATTTGCTTAAAATTGGAAATTTTATGGCTGATAGTGTTCGTGGACATCATTATTTGGATTATCCAGACGAAATTCGAAAAGGTATTCTTTTGCATCGTTATATTGACACTTTTACTGATGCTCATCCCATTTACAGAAAAAGTAAACATCGTTTACACGAAAAATATGGACATTATTCTGGTGTGATTATGGACATTGTTTATGATCATTTTTTAGCTAAAAACTGGAACAACTATTCTGATGAAAAATTAGAAGATTACGCAGATAAATTTTACAAATTACTTCAAGATAATTACGACATTCTAACAGAAAAAACTAAAGGAATGTTACCTTATATGATTGCTCGAAATTGGTTAGTAAGTTACGCGTCATTAGCTGGCTTAGAAATGATTTTATTCCAAATGGATTATCGAACGAAACATCGCGCCAATATGCAAGAATCGATTGTAGAAGTTCAAGAGTTTTATACCGAATTTGAAGAAGAATTTACTTTGTTTTTTGAAGAATTACGTAATCATTGTGAAGAGAAATTAAAAGAGTTAGAATGAATTTTATACAAAATTTAGAACACGATTTACATCAAAAATCCAATCGAGAACTAGCCATTCCGATGGAGAATTATATGAAAAATAATTTCTCTTTCTTAGGAATAAAAACCGAAGAAAGAAGAGCAATTTTTAAAGAGAATTACGAAAAATCCAAATCTGAAATAAAAGCAAATTTCAGAAAAATTGCTTGGGAATTATTCAATAAAAAGGAACGAGAATTTCATCAATGCGCTATAGATTTATTGGTAAAAGAATTCAAGAAAAATTATGTTTTAGAAGATATTAAGTTAATTGAAAACTTAATCATTACAAACTCTTGGTGGGATTCGGTTGATGTTGTTGCTAAATATTTGCTTGGTGGCTATTTGAAACAATTTCCAAATGAAACTTATGAAGTTATTGAACACTTTTCGAATTCAAATAATATGTGGTTGAATCGAAGCGCTATCCTATTTCAGTTGAGTTATAAAGAAAAAACCAATTTCGATTTACTAAAATCAGAATGTGAAAAACATAAAGAATCTAAAGAGTTTTTTATTCAAAAAGCAATTGGTTGGGCTTTGAGAGATTACAGTCGTTTTAATCCAAGTGGAGTTTCTGAATACGTAAATTCATCCAATTTAAAGCCTTTAAGTCAACGAGAAGCATTGAGAAATATCAAGTAATTACATTTCACCAAGAAGAGTAGAAAAAACCACTTTAGTTTCTTCACCAAACATTTTTGGAGTTTCGAAAAAATATACTTTTTGAACAATTTTGGTTTTCGAAACTATTCCTGATTTTGTTCTTGAAATAGTATATCCTGTTTTCCAACTTTGATATTCAACAGAATCATACCTGCTTTCATCTGAAACTGAAAATAAAATCGGTTCGGAAATTAAAAGCTTCTGAATGAACTGTTGTAAAGTAATTTTATCAAAAGAATCCGAAGTAAAATCAATCACCATTGTGTTGGGATTTTGAAATAACAAATTGATGTTTTTGACCACTTCTTTCTTCAAATCATCATTCAATGATGCATCGGTAAGCATCTGAAAATAGGAAAACAAATCTTCCACTTTAGTTTTAGAATTTTCTTGATAAGCATTCAAAACTTTGGCAGAAAACCTTTTATTTAAAGTCATAGCCGTTGCTGCTTTCTTTTCTGAAACGCTCTCTTTCACAACATCTTGAGCATTAACAAAAAAGCTGCATAATAAAATAACGATAAATAAAAATTTCTTATTCATTCTATTCTTGTTTAATTCTAATGAACTGAATTTTATCATTAGCATCGTTTTTAATTTCAACAATCTTCATCTTTTTTAACGAAGCCGTTGGTACAATCAACTTTTGTGAAAACTCGCTTTTATTGAAATATTCTGCTCCCAAATCGTCTTTCAGCATCACAATTACTTCCAAATTATCTGATAATATTTTATTCAATTGCTCTTTTCTAGTTTGCCAATCTTTAATATCTGATAACATAAATGCTTTAAGCATCATGGCATAATCATCTGGTTTTAAATCAATTCGTTTTGGTGGTTCTGTTGTTGTTCCGTTTGGATTAATTACTATCGTCTTTGGCAAGTAAAACGGACTTTGAATAACCAATTTTGATTTCTCGTTACCATTATTTGAAACTTGAACTTTACCTTCTTTTATCTCTAATTCTTGTTTGACTGAATCTTTTACTTCAAAGACTTTAACTTCTTCTGCATTTACTTTTTCATTAGTGTATTCGTTATTTAGCTGAATTGTTTTGGGTTTAGATTCTTCTTTTTTATAAATCATTAAAAAAATTGAAAAAATCGAAAGAATCAAAAAGATAATGAGGACAAACAACCATTTTTTAGATTTTTTAGATACTTTTGATTTTTTAGATTCTGAAATTTTCTCTTCAAATGTAAACTCATCCCAACCTGAAAAACCTACAAATTCCGATAAAATATTCAGCATATCTTTTCGTGGAATCTTGTTGTTGGTTTCGGGTTTTAAATGCGTGTAAATCCATTTTTCACTAATCGTTTGCTTACACTTTTCTTCGATTAAACCAATCAAATTTTGAATATCCTGCGAACTAAATGTCTTCCAAGTTCCTTGAAAAAAAGGATGATGCTCTTGATATTTCAAAAGCACTTTTTGTTTCAATTCCTGAAATTTTTCAAGTTCTGTCATTCTAATTATTCGATTCAAAAGTAAAGCTACAATTCGATATTTCTACTGAAAACCAACTGTAAAAGTGCTGTAAATGTAATTAAAAAACTTTACAGTTAGTTGAAAGTAGTTTTACCAAACCAACTTTGAAAAACGAGAGTATCATTGCATCATTAATTTTAAAAACTTAAAAAAATGAAGACAAATTTAATTACAACAATCGCTCTTACAATTGCACTAAACTTTGCTAATGCGCAAGACATGGGAAATGCTCAATACGAAAAAAAAGGAAATGCTGATTATGGAAATGGCGCTTACGGAAATGGTGGCTACACTATTAATAGAGTAAACACAATTCAAACCACTTCAAGCAGTCAAGACGAAATGGTTTTAACGATTAAAGGAATTTACAACGAACGTGCAACTGCTCAAATTGCCACATTTGCTGTGCTTCAATTAGGAAAAACTGCCGAAGAAGCCACCAACTTAATTGACGAACGAATTGGAAATGTTATGAAAGAATTAGCATTATTCAATAAAGAAATTGTGGTTGAAACCGATATGATTTCATTTGTTCCAACTTATGATTATGCTGTTGATAAAAAGATTTTTAATCCAAAAACGTATAACGAAAAACCATCTGGATTTGAATTGAAAAAGAACATCTTAATCAAGTTTAGAAACAATAATGATTTTGATAAAATTCTATCAATTTGTGGGAAAAACGAAATTTATGATATCGCAAAAGTTGATTATGTAACGACCAATTTTGACCAAGTTAGAAGCGCAATGCAAAGAAAAGCTTTGGAAGTTTTTAAAGATCAGATGGCAAATTATTCACTAATTATGAATACCGATTTGAACAAAAAAGAAAAAATACTTCAAGAAGGTTTTAATGTAACGTATCCGATGGAAAGTTATAGAAGTTATCAAGCGTTTTCGCAAGCTAATGCTAATTTTGATCCAAAAAGTGAAGTCAATGTTATCAAGAAAAATACGACGCAATATTACAACCAAGCATTGGTAAAAGACCACAATTTTGTTATGAATCCTGATATTACTGAACCAACTATTCAAGCATTTTACGATATCACAATTCGAATCAAACTTAAAGAAGACCAATTGCCAAAAAACACTATCATCAGAAACAATCGTTACTATATAATCACTGCAGCTGGAGATATTAAATTGTTGAATTTATAATATCTGATATGAAAAAGATATTAATTTGTTTTTTTGTTTTGGTTTCCAATTTAGTCAACGCACAACATTGTCCGTATGATTTTTCAGATATAATAGTTTTAAAAGTTCACACTAGAGAAAATCAGAATACGATTCCAAATTTGAAAGTAACTTTAGTCAAAAAGAAAAAAGATAAAGTAGTGAATAATAAAGTCTACATTTTAACTCAAAATAATAGATTCCCATTTTTATCTGACGAATACAGTGTAATAATTCCAAGTAGACTTGACATTGAAAATTACTATTTAAAAATTGAAAGTTTTTGCGAATATGGAAACAATGACTGGACTTATTATGGAACTAAAGAAATTAAACTTACTGAAATTGATAAATTTCCATTGTGTGGAAATTATGATTCGAATGATTATTATGATTCTACCTTTGGTGAAAGAGTTTACAAACCAATAGAAGTCATACTCAGCAAAAAAAGTTGCGAAATAAATTAAATTCAAAATCCGATGAAAGAAATATCCTTCATCGGATTTTTTATGTAAAATTTTAAAACACTACTTTTGTCTTTCGCAGTGAATAAATCAAAATGCCAAACAGAAAGTCAGTAATCATTCAATTATTTTTTAGAAAAATTGCTCGCCGATTAGAATCCTTATTCTTCTTGGCAAAAACAATTTTGTCTGAGCGTAATTTTATATACTTATCTGCGGTTGCTGTAGCAATATCTTGCGCTTTGGCTGTGATTATTCTTAAAAGTTTTGCGCACAATGTTTTCATTTTTGCCAATTATGCTAATAAATATTTAAAGCTACCTTATGCCAATAGTATTTTTCCAATTATAGGTATTTTACTGACTGTTTTTGTTATCAAAAAATTCCTAGATGGTTCTATAGAAAAAGGTAGTTCAAGAATTCTTTATGCTGTTGCTAAAAAAGGTGGAATTATTCCAAAAAAACAAATGTATGCCCAAATTATAACAAGTTCATTAACCGTTGGACTTGGTGGTTCTGCTGGATTGGAAAGTCCGATTACAATAACCGGAGCTGCTTTTGGTTCTAACTTTGCTCTAAAATATAAACTTTCTCAAAAGGATAGAATTTTACTATTAGCGTGTGGAGTTGCTGCCGGAATTGGTGCAGCTTTCAATGCTCCAATTGCTGGAGTTTTGTTTGCAATAGAAGTTGTTTTAACTGATGTTGTCATTTCGGCTTTTATACCCATCATGATTTCAGCCGCAACTGGTGCGTTAGTTTCTAAAGTGCTTTTAAGTCAGGATGTTTTATTGAGTTTTGAACAAGAACAAAATTTTGATTTTCACAATACACCTTACTACATATTATTAGGAATTTTAGCTGGTTTAGTTTCTGTTTATCATGCCCGAAATTTCAGAAAAGTAGAACATTTCTTTAGTCGATTTAAAAACAACACTTACAAGAAAGCTTTATTTGGCGCTACTATTTTAGCTGTTTTAATATTCTTTTTTCCAACTCTTTTTGGTGAAGGTTACGAAAGCATGAAAACACTCTCAACAGCTCATCCTGAAAGTTTACTAGAAAATACTTTATTAGAAAATCATAAAAGTAACGAATGGATTTTATTAGGATTTGTTGGTTTGATTGTCTTATTAAAATCTTTCGCAACTGGTTTAACATTAGGTTCTGGCGGAAATGGAGGTAACTTCGCTCCTTCTCTATTTGTAGGTTCTTATCTTGGTTTTTTTGTAGCAAAATTTATGGATTTGACCAATATCAATTCGCATCTTCCTGTAACTAATTTTACCATTGTAGGAATGGCTGGAATTTTGAGTGGTTTATTTCACGCACCATTAACCGCAATTTTCTTGATTGGTGAAATCACTGGAGGTTATGATTTAATGGTTCCATTGATGATTGTTTCTTCAATAAGTTTTGCGGTTTCCAAACAAATGGAACCTCATTCAATGGATGTTAAAGCATTGGCAGATAAAGGTGACGTTTTTACAAGTGATAAAGATAAAAATATCTTGCAAAGTATTGATTTCCTTGAATTAGTTGAAACTGATGTGAAAACAATTTCTCTCGACAAATCTTTAGAAAATCTTATCGAACATTTATCAAATGTAAACCAACAAATCATTCCTGTTTTAGACGAAAGGAATAAACTTCTTGGAATTGTTGATTTTGAAAATATACGTTCTATAGTATTTAATCCTTATCGAATTAAGTTCACAGAAATCAAAGAAATCCTTACTCAACCAAAAGAAATCATCAACCACGATGACGGAATGGAAACAATCATGGAAAAATTTGAAACTTCAAATCAAAACCTACTTCCTGTTACTAAAAACGGAAAGTTCTTTGGATTGATTTCTAAAGTAACTATTCTTGAAGCTTATCGCGAGCAATTGAAGGAAATGGTGATTGAATAGTTTCTATTTCAAAAATCAAATTCAAAAGTCAATTGCAAAATTCAATAACAAAACTTAATAATACTTATACAATAATTTGAATTTTGAAGTTGAAATTGAAGTTGAAGTTGAAGTTGACTTTTGAAGTTGAAATTGATTTTTGAAAAATTTTAATATCGGATATGTTTTAAATTTGCTTTATCCGATATTAAGAAATATCTTTGCGTTGTTATGTGGAACATTGATATTAAATATAGAGAAGAATTACAATCAACATTCGATAGATTGTACGATAAAATGGCTGTTTTAAAAAGAAGCAGACCATTGCCAAATATTGCTTTGCAAAAAATTAAAGAATCATTATCTATTGAGTGGACTTATAATTCCAACAGTATTGAAGGAAATACATTGACGCTTCAAGAAACTCAAATGGTTCTTCAAGAAGGAATTACTGTAAAAGGAAAATCACTTCGCGAACATTTTGAGGCAAAAAATCACGAGAAAGCCATCAATTATTTGTTTTCTATTGTTGATGATAGTTATGAAATTCGTGCAATTGATATACTATCTATTCATAGTTTGGTACTAAACATGATTGAAGAAGATTTTGCAGGAAGAATTAGAAATGGCGGCGTTAGAATTTCTGGAGCCAATTTTGTTCCGCCAAATGCCAATAAAGTTTCCGATTTATTAGATGAATTAATTGACTTTGTAAATACAAATCCAATGCAATTAAACGATATTGAATTGGCAACAATCTTTCACCATAAATTTGTTTGGATTCATCCATTCTTTGATGGAAATGGAAGAACAGTAAGATTAGCAATGAATTTATTATTGATGAGAAAAGGTTTTCCGCCTGCCATTATTTTATCTAATGATAGAAAAAAATATTATGAAGCATTAAACCAAGCCAATAATGGAAATTATCAAAAATTAATGTTGCTAATGTGTCAGGCTCAAGAACGAACTTTAAACATTTATCTAAATTCATTGCCCGATAATGATTATGACTTTCAAGAAATTTCCAATATCGTTAATGAACCTAATTCGCCATACAGCCAAGAATATGTAAGTCTGTTAGCGCGTCAAGGAAAAATTGATGCTCATAAAGAAGGTAGAAATTGGTACACTACCAAAAAAGCAATTGAAGATTATATTGAAAATCGTCAGAGGAAAAGAGTTATTTAGTTTTCAGTCGCAGTCACAGTTTTCAGTGCTATCTGATTACTGTGACTGCAAACTGAGACTTTTTTATTTCGTCTTCTCTCCAACAAAATAATCATTGGTACTTTTAAACAACACGTTAAAAGTCGTTAAACTTCCGTAACATCTTGTAATGTATTGTTGTAATTCAACTTTTTCAGCATTATCTAAATTACTTGAATTAATTTTTTGCTCCATAACACGAAGTCGATCTCTAACCATAATTATCTTATTGAAAAAGGTATCGATTGGAACTTCTTTGTTTTGAGTTGGTGTTCCTGGTTCCATTACCAATTTTCCACCTTTCCATTTATCTGCTATGGGAACAATTTGAGTTACATCACTCCATTTTTGAAGAATGTTTTTCAAAGTTTTCTCCACTTCATAAAAACTTACTGAATCTACTTCATCTTCCACAGCTTCAATTACTTCAAATTCACTATCAACATCAATAGTTTCCAATCCATTTTCAATAAAAGTTACCCAATAATGTTTAGAAGTTACATTGGTTACAACTCCCAATCCAAATTCTGAATGCTTTATACGTGATCCTATTCCTAATATTTTCATCTTACTTATTTTTGATGCCCAAATATAAAATGTTTAATTGAATTTTTATTTTAGTATATTTATTTTTTTACTTGTTCCAACCTTTTTGAAAAAAACAACCTCTATACTTAAAGTTAATCACACATATTATTTACTATGAAATACTTTTACCTACTAACAGCATTTGTAATTTCAATACTTTCAAATGCTCAAAATACCATTACTATTGAAAAGAAAATACTCTTTGAACACAATCAATTTTTACTTACAACAAATGCTACATCAACATTAGACAGCTTAATCACAGTGGCTAATAAGTATTCCAATTATTCAATCAAAATTGTTGGATATACAGACCCTAGTGGCTCTTTAAAATACAATCAAAAGCTTTCAAACGATAGAGCAAAAACCGTTTTCGACTACTTTATTGATAAAAAACTAAATCAGTCTTTACTTTCCTATAAAGGATTTGGCATCGATAACAAGTCTGAAAACGAAACAATCCAAAGAAATACAACTGTGACATTTACAGCAAAATCAGAAGATTGCTATTACAAATTAAATTCACTTACTGGAAAAAATGGAACAGAGGTTTCTTTTAAATTAAAAAATGAATCGAATGCCGAATTTACTTTAGAAGAATATTTTTCGACACAAAGCATGATTCAAAATGAAAAGTTTGCTTTAGACATCAATGATGAAGTTTTAGAAACCGCAGGAATGATTGATATTGACTTAAAAGATATTAATCCGAATGATATTGAAGATGGAGCAATTCAAGTCGCAATTCCTACAATTTCAAATACCGTTTATGATGAAGAAATGACTGTTTGGGTTGAAGAAACCGATAAAGATGGAAGAAAACGTTGGAGAAATTTAAAACTAAAACCTAAATGGAATAATAACACTAAACGCTATGAATTCAATCTTAATGTATCCAATTTTAGAGGAAATAAGATATCCATAAATTTAGATAAAAACATTTATCGTGACCAATTTACAAACGTGACAACTGGTAAAAAGAAAAAAGTAATCATTGTTGCAACAGAAAGAGAAGAGTTCTTTTATGATGTTTATCTAAGTTATGCCTCAGAAAAACAAAATGATTTAAAATTTTCCGCTCGAATGGATAAAACAGGTTTTGCCTTTGTAATTCCTAAAAATGTAAATCCAAAAAAACTTTATTTCACTGGAATTAATAGCTCTGGAAAAACAACTTTTGGACTTACCGTCTGCAAAGTTTCAAAATACAATAAAAAATATCCGCTTTATAAATATATTCCTATATCAAGTGAGGATGCAAAAGATAAAGAAAAAGCTAAAAAGAAAGGTTTTTGGGAATGGTTGAAACGAATTTTTAATTAAAATCTTTAACAAATTCTTCTGTTCTGACTAACTGAATTTTGCTCATAAAATCGTATTTTTGCGTTTTGACTAAAAACATGCTAGAAAACGAAAATACAATTGAAGTTATTGGTGCAAGAGTTCACAACCTCAAAAACATTGATATTTCTATTCCAAGAGAACAACTTGTGGTAATTACTGGACTTTCGGGTTCGGGAAAATCATCGTTGGCTTTTGATACCATTTATGCCGAAGGACAGCGTCGTTATATAGAAACTTTTTCTGCATACGCACGACAATTTCTTGGCGGATTAGAACGTCCAGATGTTGATAAAATCGACGGACTTTCGCCTGTAATTGCCATTGAACAAAAAACCACAAGTAAATCTCCGCGTTCTACTGTGGGAACTATTACCGAAATTTATGACTTCTTGCGTTTGCTTTTTGCTCGTGCTGGAGATGCTTTTAGTTACAATACTGGCGAAAAAATGGTTTCCTATTCTGATGAACAAATCAAGGAATTGATTAAGGAAAACTTCAAAGGAAAGCGTATTAATGTTTTAGCTCCAATCATTCGTGCAAGAAAAGGTCATTATGCCGAATTGTTCCAACAAATTGCCAAACAAGGTTTCGTAAAAGTTCGTGTGAATGGTAAAATTACAGACATCACAACCGGAATGAAATTGGATCGTTACAAAACACACGATATAGAAATTGTAATTGATAGATTGCAAGTCGAAAACGACGAAGATACCGATAAAAGATTAGCAGAAAGCATCAAAACTGCTATGTATCACGGTGAAGATGTTATGATGGTTATCGAACATGAAAGTGATGAAGTACGTTTTTTCAGCAGAACTTTGATGTGTCCGACGACTGGGATTTCGTATCAAAATCCGGAACCCAATTTGTTTTCATTCAATTCTCCAAAAGGTGCTTGCGAACATTGCAATGGTCTTGGAATTATCAATGAAATCAATATAAAAAAGATTATTCCAAATCCCAAATTATCTATTATCAAAGGTGGATTTGCGCCACTTGGAGAATACAAAAATTCTTGGATGTTCAAACAATTGGAAATTATTGGTGAAAAATATAATTTCAAATTAACTGATGCCATCGAAACCATTTCTGAAGAAGCCATGGAAATGATTTTGAACGGCGGAAATGAAAAATTCTCAGTGGTTTCAAAAGCAGCTGGTGTTACCAAAGAATATAAAATTGATTTTGAAGGAATTGCTAAATTTATAAAAAGTCAGCACGATGATAGCAATTCAAGTTCCATAAAACGATGGGCAAAAGACTTTATGGACGAAATCAATTGTCCTGAATGTAATGGCTCTCGATTGAAAAAAGAATCACTTTTCTTCAAAATAAACGATAAAAATATAGCTGAATTATCAGCGATGGATATTTCAGAATTGACTATTTGGTTTCAAAATTTACCAAAAGAATTGACTGAAAAACAAAAAACAATCGCAACTGAAATCCTAAAAGAAATTAACGACAGACTAAAGTTTTTAATGGATGTTGGTTTGAATTATCTTTCTTTAAGTCGAAGTTCAAAATCACTTTCTGGTGGTGAAGCACAACGTATTCGTTTGGCAACGCAAATAGGTTCGCAATTGGTTGGAGTACTTTATATTTTAGACGAACCAAGTATCGGTTTGCACCAACGCGATAACGAACGATTGATTAATTCTTTGAAAAATCTTCGTGATATCGGAAATTCTGTTTTGGTTGTAGAACATGACAAAGACATGATTGAATGTGCCGATTATGTGATTGATATTGGTCCGAAAGCAGGAAAATTTGGTGGTAACATTATTAGCAAAGGAACTCCAAAAGAATTGCTGAAAGAAAATACCATTACAGCACAATATCTAAACGGAAAAATGCAAATTGAAGTTCCGAAAAAGCGTCGTGAAGGCAACGGAAAATCAATAAAATTAACTGGCGCCAACGGAAATAATCTTAAAAATGTTACCGTTGAATTTCCTTTAGGAAAACTAATTTGTGTAACTGGAGTTTCTGGTAGTGGTAAATCAACATTGATTAATGAAACGCTCTACCCTATTTTGAACGCACATATTTTTAATGGTGTCAAAAAACCAATGCCTTACAAGAAAATTGAAGGTTTAGAACATATCGACAAAGTAATTGATATTGATCAAAGTCCGATTGGTAGAACTCCTAGAAGTAATCCTGCCACTTACACCGATGTTTTTTCAGAGATTAGAAGTTTGTTTACCATGACGCCTGAAGCAATGATTCGTGGTTATAAAGCAGGTCGTTTTAGTTTCAATGTTGCTGGTGGAAGATGCGAAACATGTGAAGGTTCAGGTGTTAGAACTATCGAAATGAGTTTCTTACCTGATGTCTATGTAGAATGTGAAACCTGCATGGGAAAACGTTTCAATAGAGAAACTTTAGAAATTCGTTACAAAGGAAAATCAATTTCTGATATATTGAATATGACGGTTGACGAAGCGGTAGATTTCTTTGAACTTATTCCGAAAATATATAGAAAAGTCAAAACCATTCAAGATGTTGGATTGGGCTATATCACACTTGGTCAACAAAGTACAACACTTTCTGGCGGTGAAGCCCAACGTATAAAATTGGCAACCGAATTATCTAAAAAAGATACAGGAAATACCTTCTACATAATGGACGAACCGACAACTGGTTTACATTTTGAAGACATTCGAGTATTGATGGATGTTATTCAAAAATTAGTTGATAAAGGAAATTCAGTTCTGATTATCGAACACAATTTAGATGTTATAAAACTAGCCGATTACATCATTGACGTTGGTATGGAAGGCGGAAAAGGTGGTGGAGAAATTTTATGCACTGGAACGCCTGAGGAAATCATAAAAAATAAAAAAAGTTACACTGCGCAGTTTTTGAAAAAAGAGTTGAAAAATTAATTTTATAATATGGAAAATAATAATTCTTTAGCCATTTTTGAGAGCAAACAAATAAGAAGAAGTTACATAGAAGAAACTGAAACTTGGTATTTTTCATTAGTTGATATTATTGAGGCACTAACCGATTCAGTAAATCCTACAGATTATTTAAAAAAAATTAGAAAAAGAGATTTAGAACTTGGAAACTACATAGGGACAAATTGTCCCCAGGTAGCAATGCTGACAAATGGGAAAAACCGTAAAACTCTAGCTGGCAATGTAAAAGATGTATTACGAATAGTACAATCTATTCCTTCTCCAAAAGCCGAACCTTTTAAACAATGGTTGGCAAAAGTTGGGTATGAACGAATTCAAGAAATTCAAGATCCTGCACAAAGTATTGACAGAGCAAGAGAAAACTGGAAACAACACGGAAGAAGTGAAAAATGGATTCAGCAACGAATGATGGGACAAGAAACCCGCAATAAATTAACCGATTATTGGAAAGAAGCTGGAATTGAAGAGAAAAAAGATTTTGCAATTCTAACCAATATTATCCATCAAGAATGGACAGGTTTAAGTGTAAAAAATCATAAAGAAATTAAAAATTTAAAATCTCAAAATCTTCGTGATCACATGAGTGAAGCTGAGTTAATTTTTACAGCTTTAGCCGAATTATCAACAAGACAAATTGCAGAAAAAGAAGAAGCAAAAGGATTAATTGATAATGCAAAAGCTAGCAAAAAAGGTGGTGCAGTAGCAAAAAATGCACGCATAGAATTAGAACAAAACACTGGAAAAAGTGTTGTAACAGGTGAGAATTTTTTAGCACCTAAAAAAAATAATTAAATAATATAGCTTCTTTTTAATCAAAAAAATGTTCAAGAAAGCGCAGTTTTTGAAAAAAGAATTACTTTAGCACGTTTGCAAAAAAAATAAAATAATTAGATTATGTCAATTAACAATTACGAAAACGAAGACGAAAAAATACACGATAAATTAAAACAAAAAACTTGGAACGAAATTAGAACCAACGACTCATGGGCGATTTTTAAAATCATGTCAGAGTTTGTAAATGGTTATGAATCAATGGCTCGTATTGGTCCTTGCGTTTCTATTTTTGGTTCGGCAAGAACAAAACCTGAAGATAAATATTATTTATTAGCAGAACGAATTGCCTACAAAATCAGTAAAGCTGGTTATGGTGTAATCACTGGTGGTGGTCCTGGAATCATGGAAGCCGGAAATAAAGGCGCGCATCGTGGCGAAGGAACTTCTGTAGGTTTAAACATCGAATTGCCTTTCGAACAACATTTCAATCCTTATATCGATAAAGACAAAAATTTAAACTTTGATTATTTCTTTGTTCGTAAAGTAATGTTTGTAAAATACTCTCAAGGTTTCGTAGTAATGCCTGGTGGCTTTGGAACTCTTGACGAATTATTTGAAGCAGTAACTTTAATTCAAACTAAGAAAATTGGTAAATTTCCTATCATTTTGGTGGGAAGCGAATTTTGGTCAGGACTTTTAGATTGGATTAAAAATGTGATGATTGACAAACAAAAAAATGCCAATCCAGAAGATATGAATCTTATCAAAGTAGTAGATACCGAAGATGAAGTAGTTGAAGCGTTAGATAACTTCTACAAAAAATACAATTTAAGCCCGAACTTCTAACTTAAATTCCAATTATAAAATTCCAAATTCCAAATAATACTTAAATTGGAATTTGGAATTTAGTTTTTGAAAATTTTAATTACATGTTTTTCAACTCGTTACATTTTGCAATTTTCCTCCCAATCGTTTTTATAATGTATTGGTTTGTTGGGCATAAATCTAAAATCAATCAGAATTATATTTTGATTTTGGCGAGTTATTATTTCTACTCTTGTTGGGATTGGAGGTTTCTGTTTCTTTTGGTTTTTTCAACATTACTGGATTATGTATCCGCAATGAAAATCGAACAAAGTAAGACACCATTTGAACGAAAAATGTGGCTTTGGCTTTGCATTTCCATCAATTTAGGATTTCTAGGAATATTCAAATATTATAACTTTTTTGCCACTTCATTTGCCGAATTATTACAAGGTTTTGGTTTGACAGCAAGTCCTATTTTATTAAAACTGATTCTTCCTGTTGGAATATCCTTTTATACTTTTCATGGCTTGTCCTACATTATTGATATTTATTACAAACGAATAAAATCAGAAAAGAACTTTGTTGATTATTCCTTATTTGTAAGCTACTTTCCACTTTTAGTTGCAGGACCAATTGAACGAGCTACGCATCTTTTACCACAAATTAAAAGAAGACGTAAGTTTAATTTCGAAAAAGCAAAAGAAGGAATTTATCAAATCGTTTGGGGTTTAGTTAAGAAAGTTGTGATTGCCGATTCTTGTGCGATTTATGCCAATGAAATTTTTGATAATTATTCGACCATGAATTCTTTATCCTTAATTTTAGGAGCCATTTATTTTTCATTTCAAATTTATGGTGACTTTTCAGGATATTCAGATATTGCTTTAGGAACCTCCAAATTATTCGGAATTGACTTATTGAAAAACTTCAATTATCCTTATTTTTCTAGAGATATAGCTGAGTTTTGGCGTCGTTGGCACATTTCTCTTTCGTCATGGTTTAGAGATTATTTATACATTCCTCTTGGCGGAAGCAAAGGCAATAAATTATTTCAAGTTAGAAATACCTTCATCATCTTTTTAGTAAGTGGTTTTTGGCATGGTGCCAATTGGACTTTCATCGTTTGGGGTTTGATAAACGCTTTGTACTTTCTACCACTTTTATTATTAAATAGAAATCGAAAAAATGTTGATGCATTTACTTTAGGATTCAATATAGAATCGATTAGAATATTGTTCAATATTAGTACAACATTTGCAATTACAGCATTGGCTTGGATATTTTTTAGATCCAAAACTATAACAGATGCGTATAATTATATTATCCGAATGTTTAGCGATTTACATTTCTCTGAACAATATTTCCGAATCGAACGTTATAGTCACAATTTAATAGCATTAATTTTAGTTTTTGTTCTAGTAGAATGGAATAACCGAAATAGAATCGAACCTATTTCTGGAAAGTATAGTTGGTTAAAATTAGGCTTATGCCTAGCTGCAATTGTAGCATTAGGTGTTTTTTCAGATTACAAAGAATTCATTTATTTTCAGTTCTAATGAAGCAGTTTATACAATTTCTTTTAAAAGGTTTGGCAATTCTCATTCTTACAATGATATTGCTTGATGTGTTGTATACAACCGTTTACATGCAATCTAAATCTAGAAACAAAATCAGCTACATTTTTAGCTCTAAAGACAAAGATTTTGATGTTGTTTTTCTTGGTTCTTCTAGAGTAAACAATCATTTTGTTCCAAAAATATTCAACGACCAAGGTTACAAAACTTTTAATTTTGGAATTACACGCTCAAGATTAGAAGAATCGGCATTGATGCTAAAGCTGATGGTTGAAAATAACTATAAAATTGAGAATCTTATTCTTCAAGTTGATTTAAACATAAACACAAACGACCATTCAGAGGCTATTCGCTCCTTATTTATGCCCTATTTTCATACTTCAAAAACCATTAGAAATCACTACAAAGATATTCCAGAATACAATAAATTACTTTATATACCATTTTACCGATACCTTCATTATGATGCTCGTGTTGGTTTTAGAGAATTTTATCAGACTGCCATTCAAAAACCAACTAATTCCTTAGACAGAGATGGTTTTTATCCTTTAATGACCGATAAAAGACCAATGGTAGCTGCTGATTTATCTAAATATTACCCAAAGAAAAACAAAGCTTACGAAGAAATTAAAGCCATTTGTAAAGCAAACAATATCAACTTGATTGCCATGACCACGCCAATGTGTATGGAAACTATCAATAGAGATTATTTCAATCATATTAATAAGGTTTATCCAGAAATTCGTAGATTTGAAAATCTCGTAACTGAGGATAAGTATTTTTCTACATGTGGACACATGAATAAAGGTGGTGCAGAAAAATTTACAAAAGAAGTCTTTAATCTATTATTTAAACCCAAATCTAAACCTTGAAAAAAGTAACCTATATACTCTTTTTATTAAGCTTTTTCGCATCAGCTCAACATCATTCTAAATTTGTTGTCAATGTTGATCATGAAAAAAAGATGCTAAGCGTCTATCAAGAGTTGACCTATTTCAATCAATCTGCTGATACTATTAAATCCATTATATTAAACGACTGGAATAATGCATACTCTGATAGAAATAGTCCTTTAGGTAAACGTTTTTCGGATGAATTTGTAAGAAGCTTTCATTTAGCGTCCGAGAAAGAACGTGGTGAAACCAAAAATCTTACCATTATTGATGAATCAAAATCACTTCTAACATGGAACAGACCAGAAAATCACCCAGATTTAGTGGATGTTACCTTAAATGAAAATATTTTACCTAATCAAAAAAGAACATTTGTTCTCTCCTATTTTTTGAAAATTCCTGATGATAAATTCACTCGTTACGGATTTAATTCACAAGAAGGAATGGTGCTTAAAAATTGTTTTCTCACACCAGCAGTTTATGAAAACAAGTCGTTTAAAAAATATAGCAACCTAAATATTGATGATGCCTCAAATGCAATTTCTGATATTGATTTGCAAATTAATACTAATGACCATCAAGTAGTAAGTGATTTACCCCTAGAAAAGAAAGAGAACAATTCGTTTTACTTTTCGGGAAAAAAATATTCGTATTTCAATTTATACATCGAGAAGAACACCAGCTTTATTAGTTTTAAAAACGGCGACCTAGATATTCTTACAAATATTGAAGACAAAAAAGTAAGCGATATCAACAAAGCCATTATCGTAGATAAAGTGTTAACCTATGTAGAAGCAAATTTAGGAAAATATCAAAAATCTAAAATCACCGTTTCTCAAGTAGATTATGATACCAATCCTTTTTATGGATTAAATCAATTGCCTTCATTTATTAGCCCTTTTCCAGACGAATTTATCTATGAATTGAAGTTCTTAAAGACATTTTTGAACAATTATTTAAAATCTACTTTAAGATTAGACGCTAGAAAAGACAATTGGATTTATGATGCCATCCAAATTCATTATATGATGAAATACATCGATGAGCATTATCCTGATGCAAAAATGATGAGTTCGGTGGCAAAATTAAAATTGGTAAAAGGTTATCGATTAGTTTCTTTAGATTTCAACGAACAATACAGCTATTTCTATATGTTAATGGCGCGTAAAAATCTAGATCAACCTCTAGGCGATCCTAAAAACACATTAATAAAATTCAACGAAAAAATTGCTTCTAAATATAGAGCCGGATTAAGTTTTAGATACCTATCTGATTATATTGGTGAGGAAAATTTGAAAAAAAGTATTAGTGAATTTGTGGCTTATGCTGAAAAAAACCAAACAGACAGTGGCAAATTTGAAAGCATTATCAAAAACAATAGCTTAAAAAATACCGATTGGTTTTTTAATACTATTATCAATTCCAGAAAAATTGTCGATTATAAATTCGATAATGTTACCAAAACAACTGATAGTGTTTCTTTTACATTAAAAAATAAAACAGATGTAAACGTTCCAATTCCAGTTTATGGTATTAAAAATAAACAAATAGTTTTTAAAGAATGGATTGATAATCCAAGTGTTGATTCAATCTACACTTTTAAAAGAAACAACGCCGATAAAATTGTAATCAATTACAAAAATATCGTACCAGAATTCAATCAGAGAAACAATTGGAAATCGTTAAAACCATTCCGACTTAGCAATCGTCCAATCAAGTTCAACTTGATGAAAGACTTGGAAGACCCCAATTACAATCAAGTTTTGTATGTTCCAACTTTGGAATATAATTACTATGATGGTTTCATTCCAGGGCTTAATTTTCATAACAAAACTATTTTGGATAGACCTTTTACTTTCGATGTAAATCCATCTTTTTCAACCAAAACTAAAGACATTTCTGGAAGTTTTTCTTTTGTTGTAAATCAGTTCAATCGCGATAGTAACTTATTTTTGATGCGCTATGGTTTCAGCGGAAGCACTTTTCATTATGCTCCTGATGCCTATTATCAAAAAGTAAATCCTTTTGTGATTTTTCGATTTAGAGAGGATGATTTAAGAAACAACCAAGGTAGAAGTATTGTTCTAAGACAAGTGTATGTAAATAGAGAGCCAAGCCAGTTTGTAAAAAACACTTTTGAAGGCAACTACTCTATTTTCAATGCTCGTTTTAGTAGCAGCAAAATAGAAATCACTAAAGCATTCGCTTATTCTACCGATTTGCAGTTAGGTTCTCAATTTGGAAAAACATCGGCAAGTATTACTTTTAGAAGACTTTTTGATAATAACAGACAAGTCAATTTACGACTTTATGGCGGCCTTTTCCTATACAATAAATCAGAAAGCAATTACTTCGATTTCGCTCTTGATAGACCAACAGATTATTTATTCGATTATAATTATTTAGGACGTTCAGAAAGTACCGGTTTGTTCAGTCAACAATTTATTGAAGCTGAAGGTGGATTCAAATCCAGACTCTCTAATCCTTTTTCAAATCAATGGATTACAACTCTTAACGGAAGTTTTAATGTATGGAATTGGGTAGAAATTTATGGTGATTTAGGATTTCTAAAGAACAAACAACAAGATGCACGATTTGTATATGATAGTGGAATTCGCTTGAATCTAGTTACCGATTTCTTCGAACTATACTTTCCAGTTTATTCCAACAATGGTTGGGAAATTTCTCAGCCAAGATATTCTGAAAAAATACGTTTTATTGTAGCTTTTAGTCCAAAATCTTTGGTTGGTTTATTTACTCGAAAATGGTTTTAATTCTTAAAATTTAAATTCATTTTTTAATAATCTACTTTAAAATTTAACATTTTTATAAATATTTCCTATTCAAAGGCTATTATCAAGCATTTTAATTATCAATAATTAAATTATATTTTTTTCACAGAATTACAATTATTACTACTTTTTCATTAAATTTGTTTCAAATGTTTAAATTTTATTTTTTATAAGTAACATATGGTATCGCCTTTTTAATCATTGGTGTTTGTTTGCAACAAACTTCTTGCTAGTGGCGATTTCATAAGAAATTCCTTTTCAGTTATGACCGAAACACAAAACAAAGTCGAAATTACTTTTGAAGATTTTAAAACCGAAGTTTTAAACGATTATAAAATTGCCACTATCAGTAGAGAATGTAGTCTATTAGGTAGACGTGAAGTCCTAACTGGAAAAGCCAAATTTGGTATTTTCGGTGACGGAAAAGAAGTACCACAATTAGCCTTAGCCAAAGCGTTCAAAAATGGTGATTTCCGTTCAGGATATTATCGTGACCAAACTTTTATGATGGCAATTGGAGCCATGAATATCGAACAATTCTTTGCCGGATTATATGGTCATACAGACATCAATTTCGATCCTATGAGTGCTGGTCGTCAAATGGGTGGACACTTTGCAACACATTCGCTTGACGAAAATGGAAATTGGAATAACCTTACGCAACAAAAAAATTCAAGTGCCGATATTTCTCCAACTGCTGGGCAAATGCCAAGATTGTTGGGATTAGCTCAAGCTTCTAAAATTTTCAGAAATGTAAAAGGATTAGAAGACAAAACTAATTTCTCAATCAACGGAAATGAAGTAGCTTGGGGTACTATTGGAAATGCATCAACTTCTGAAGGTTTATTTTTTGAAACAATTAATGCTGCTGGTGTTTTACAAGTACCAATGGTGATGAGCGTTTGGGATGATGAATACGGAATTTCTGTTCATGCAAGACATCAAACAACTAAAGAAAATATATCTGAAATTCTTAAAGGCTTTCAACGTGATGAAGATAATAATGGTTATGAAATTCTTACTGTAAAAGGTTGGGATTATCCAGCTTTAGTAGCCACTTACGAAAAAGCTTCTGCTATTGCTCGTGAAGAACATGTACCTGTTTTAATTCACGTTCAAGAATTGACACAACCACAAGGACATTCAACTTCTGGTAGTCACGAACGCTATAAAAATACTGAAAGGTTAGCTTGGGAAGCTCAATTTGATTGTTTAGCTCAAATGCGAAATTGGTTAGTCGATAATAATCTTGCAACTACAGAAGAATTAGATGAAATCGATAATCAAGCTAAAAAAGACGTTTTAGAAGGTAAGAAAAATGCTTGGACAGCCTTTGTTGCACCATTAAAAGAAGAACAAAATGAATTAGTTGCTTTACTTACATCGATTGCTGCTACAAGTGCTAATAAAGTTTTTATTGATCCTATTATCAATGACTTAAAAAGCATTAAAGAACCTATTCGCAAAGATATTCTTACAACAGCAAGAAAAGTTTTAAGAATGATTTTATCTGAAAGTGGTCAACCGCAATTAGCTTCTTGGATTACAAATTATATTGCAAAAATTCAACCTAAATTCAGTTCGCATTTATTTTCTGAATCCGACAAGAACATTTTAACCTCATCTGAGGTTGCTCCTACTTATGATGCTGCTGCAGAAGAAGTTGATGCTCGTTTGGTTTTAAGAGATAACTTCGATGCTATTTTCTCTAAATATCCAGAAACTTTAATTTTTGGAGAGGATTCTGGGAACATTGGTGACGTTAATCAAGGTTTAGAAGGAATGCAAGAAAAATATGGTGAACTTCGTGTTGCCGATGTCGGAATTCGTGAAGCAACCATTCTTGGTCAAGGAATTGGAATGGCTATGCGTGGTTTGCGTCCTATTGCTGAAATTCAATATTTAGATTATTTGTTGTATGCCATTCAAATTATGAGTGATGATTTAGCAACACTACAATACAGAACTGCTGGAAGACAAAAAGCACCATTAATTATTAGAACTCGTGGACACCGTTTAGAAGGTGTTTGGCATTCTGGTTCACCAATGGGAATGATTATCAATGCAATCCGTGGAATTCATGTTTTAGTTCCTAGAAATATGACTAAAGCTGCAGGATTTTACAATACGTTATTAGAAAAAGACGAACCAGCTTTAGTAGTAGAATGTCTAAATGGTTACCGTTTGAAAGAAAAAATGCCAACCAATTTAGGTGAATTCAAAACTCCTATTGGTGTTGTTGAAACTATTAAAGAAGGTAGCGACATTACTTTAGTGTCTTATGGTTCAACTTTAAGATTAGTAGAACAAGCTGCGAAAGAATTAGAAACTGTTGGAATAAGTGCAGAAATCATTGATATTCAATCGTTATTACCATTTGACATCAATCACGATATCGTAAAAAGTATCGCTAAAACGAATCGTTTGTTAGTAATTGATGAAGACGTTCCTGGTGGAGCTAGTGCTTATATCTTACAAGAAATTGTAGAAGTTCAAAATGCTTATAAACATTTAGATAGTGCACCTCAAACATTAGCGTCAAAACCACACCGTCCTGCTTATGGAACTGATGGCGATTATTTCTCTAAACCTTCAGTAGAAGATATTTTTGAAAAAGTTTATGCTATTATGCACGAAGCTAATCCATCAAAATTTAAAAGTTTATACTAAGCTTTACAATTATAAACAAAAAAGACCTTTGCAATTACAAAGGTCTTTTTTATTCTAATAAAGTTGATTTCTAGAAAACGAACATCGCTCTTTCACTCATCATTTCGTTCACCTCATCAGCAACTTGCTCTATAATTTCTTCATTAGTGTGATTCATCAAAACTCTATCGATGAATTCAACGACAGTTTCCATATCTTCTTCAACCAAACCTCTGGTAGTAATTGCTGGTGTTCCAATACGAATTCCAGAAGTTACAAAAGGTGATTTATCATCAAATGGAACCATGTTTTTATTCACCGTAATTTCTGCTTTTACTAACGCATTTTCAGCTTCTTTACCAGTAATATTTTTATTTCTTAAGTCAATCAACATCATGTGGTTGTCTGTTCCACCAGAAATTAAATTATAACCTCTTTTGTTGAAAGCTTCTGCCATTGCTTTTGCATTTTTCTGAACTTGCATCGCATATCTAAAGAATTCATCTGTAAGACATTCTCCAAAAGCAACCGCTTTAGCAGCGATAACGTGCATCAAAGGACCACCTTGATTTCCAGGAAAAACAGACATGTCTAAAATATGAGACATCATTCTAATTTCGCCTTTTGGAGTAGTTAACCCCCAAGGATTTTCAAAATCTTTACCCATCATTATCATTCCGCCTCTTGGTCCACGTAATGTTTTGTGAGTTGTAGTAGTAACAATATGACAATGCGGAATTGGATCATTCATCAATCCTTTAGCAATTAATCCAGCTGGATGCGAAATATCAGCTAAAAGCAATGCTCCAACGCTATCTGCAATAACTCTAAAACGTTCAAAATCCATATCACGACAGTAAGCAGATGCTCCTGCAATAATCATTTTTGGTTGCTCTTTTGTAGCTATCGCCTGAATTTTATCATAATCAAATTGTCCAGTTTCTGGCTCAACTCCATAAAATGAAGGTGTATATAATTTACCAGAAAAATTCACAGGAGATCCATGAGTTAAATGTCCACCATGAGACAAATCAAAACCTAATATTTTATCACCTGGCTGAAGACAAGCTGCAAAAACTGCAGTATTTGCCTGAGAACCAGAGTGTGGTTGCACATTTACATATTCTGCTCCAAACAATTGTTTAGCTCTATCAATGGCTATTTGCTCAACAATATCAACAACTTCACAACCTCCATAATATCTTTTTCCTGGATATCCTTCAGCATATTTGTTTGTTAAACAGGAACCTGCAGCTTCCATTACTTGGTCACTAACAAAGTTTTCAGAGGCAATAAGCTCTATTCCATGTATTTGTCTGTCTTGTTCGTCAAGAATTAAATCGAAAATTTGTTCGTCGCGTTGCATTTATTTTGGATTTTTGTTAAAAACTCCTCAAAATTACGAAATATGTTTGTCAAATAAATCTTAAATGATATATTTGATTACAAATTTTTCAACAACAAATCAACAAATATATTATGCCGCATTTTGCTAATAATCCTGCTAAAAAATCTTGGTTAGAAGTTTCTAAAGATTCTGATTTTCCAATTCAAAATATACCTTTTGGAGTTTTTATAACCAAAGACGATGTGATCACTATTGGAACTAGAATTGGTGATAGTGCTATTGATATGGGAGCTTTACAACAATTAGGCTACTTTGAAGGTATCGAACTAACAGACGATATGTTCATGCAAGATACCTTAAATGATTTTATTTCTGATGGAAAAAAAACTTGGAGACAAGTTAGAAATAGGCTTTCTGATTTATTTGATGAAAACAATCCTAAACTTAGAGATAATAAAGAACATCGTGATATAATTATCTTCAAAATTAATGAAATCGAGATGCTTTTACCGGTTCAAATTGGTGATTATACCGATTTTTACTCTAGTAAAGAGCATGCAACCAATGTTGGTAAAATGTTTCGTGATCCTGAAAATGCTTTGTTACCTAATTGGCTTCACATTCCGGTAGGATATCATGGTAGAAGTTCTACGATTGTTCCTTCTGGTATTCCAGTTCATAGACCAATGGGACAAACATTACCAAATGGTCAATCAACACCAGTATTTGGTCCATCTCAAGCTATTGACTTTGAATTAGAAACGGCTTTTATCACAACCGATGCCAACATTATGGGAGAAAATATTCCAGTAAATGAAACCGAAGATTATATTTTCGGAATGGTTTTATTGAACGATTGGAGTGCAAGAGATATGCAAAAATGGGAATATGTGCCACTTGGACCTTTCTTAGCTAAAAACTTTGCTTCGTCAATTTCACCTTGGATTGTGACTATGGATGCTTTAGAACCATTCAGAACTAAAGGACCAAAACAAGAACCAACACCACTTCCCTATTTGCAACAAAAAGGAAAACACGCTTACGACATTAACTTAGAAGTTTACATAAAACCCGAAAATGTAGAAGAAACATTAGTTTCAAAATCTAATTTCAAGTACATGTATTGGTCTATGAGTCAACAACTAGCACATCATACTTCTAATGGTTGTAGAGTAAATTCTGGTGATATGATGGGTTCTGGAACTATATCTGGACCAACAGAAGATAGTTATGGTTCCATGTTAGAATTGACTTGGAGTGGAAAAAATCCAATCAAAATGAAAGATGGTAGCGAGCGTAAATTTATCAACGATAATGATACCGTTATAATGAAAGGTTATTGTCAAAATAGTTCAGTTCGCATTGGTTTTGGAGAAGTTTCTAGCAAATTATTACCACCATTCGTTAGAAAATAATAAACTTTTTTTTTGGCTTACTTTTTGGATAGTTCCAATTAGTAACTCTAAAATTATATACCATGAAGAACTTTATATTGCTCTTAACCTTTTTTGTTCTTATCACATCTTGTGGAGTAAGACAAACTAGAGAATCATTAACTTCTGGCGATTATGATAGTGCTATCCAAACTGCTGTAGAAGGATTAAGAAACCGAAAAGAAGCCAAAGGCAAACAAGATTACATTTATTTGCTTGAAGAAGCTTTTGCAAAAGCTAAAGAACGTGATTTGCAAAACATCAATCTTTGGTTTAAAGACGCAAGCCCAAGTAATACAGAGAAAATTTATACTACTTATCTTCAATTGAACAACCGTCAAGAGTTGATAAAACCTCTTTTACCATTGCGATTGATAAAAGAAGGTCGCAATGCTATTTTTCCATTTGAAGATTATTCTGATCAGATTGTAAATAGTAAAAACGCACTTGCCAAACACCTTTACGATAATTCTAAAGCACTTTTAGCTACAAAAGATAAAATGAGTTTCCGTCGTGCTTATGATGATTTGATTTACTTAAATACGCTTTCACCAAATTTTAAAGATGTGAATGCGCTTATAAACGAAGCTCAAATTAAAGGAACCGATTATGTAAACGTTTTTACCAAAAACGAAACCAACATGGTTATTCCTGTGCGTTTACAAAATGATTTGTTAGACTTCAGTACTTTTGGTTTAAACGATAAATGGACAGTGTATCATAGCAATAAAGTAAAAGGAATCACTTATGATTATGGTTTAATTGTAAACTTTCGTCAAATAAATATCTCGCCAGAACAAGTTAAAGAAAAAGAATTCCAAAAGGAGCGACAAGTAAAAGATGGTACAAAACCACTGTTAGATGCCAACGGAAATCCAGTAAAAGACGAAAAAGGCAACCCAATTCGTGTAGATAATTTTAAAACAGTAAGAGCAACTGTTTATGAATTCAGACAATTAAAATCTACTCAAGTTGTTGCTAAAGTTGATTATATAGATTTTAGAAACAATCAATTAATTGAAACTTTTCCATTGGCTAGCGAGTTTGTTTTCGAACATATTTACGCAAGATACAATGGAGACAGAAACGCTTGCGACGAAAGTTACATTAGCTACTTCGACCAAAGAGCCGTACCTTTTCCAAGTAATGAACAAATGGTTTATGATTCTGGAGAAGACTTGAAAGCCAAACTAAAAGATATTATCGTTAGAAATAAATTTAGAAGATAATTTTTCAGATTGCAGATATAAAAAAACGCATTTGGATTTTATTTCAAATGCGTTTTTTCTATTTATGTTGTGAATCGTTCTAAAAATTTAGCATCGATACTTTCATGTGAAGCATTATATATCAATATTCCATTTTTAATTAATAGAATTTGTGGAGACTGATGCGTTAACATAAATGTTTCAGCAACCTCATTTGAAATAGTTCTATATTTTAGTAAGTCCAAAAAATACAATGTGATTTTATCTTCAAAATCAAATTCATTTTCAAAACTACTTAATGCTGTTTTACTTATAATGCATCGAGTACTATGTTTGAAAATTAAAACAGGTTTTTGCCAAGATTTTTGAATAATCATTTCTAATTGATCAATGTGCTCAAAAGCAACCCAAGAGAGTTTCCTTCTAGCATTTTGATTTTCTTCCTCTGAAGAGCCAAATATATTTTTAAATAAACTCATATCTAATTAATCTAAAGCATCCAATTGCTTTTGCAAAAGTAAGGCATCTTTCTCCAAATGATTAGAATTTAAAAAAGAAATCAATTCAGTAAAGCGTTTTTTATCATCATATTTCAAATTCCAAGATAATTTTTTCAAACATTCAGAGCATAATGCATTTGGTTTTGTATCAGATTCTGGCAAATGATTTACACCATTCATTAGACAAACGGAATGCTTACAATGATTTATTGTAAACATGTGCCCAATTTCATGAACTGCAGTTTTAGTAATTCTATTTAAACAAAGTGTATAATCATTATCCGTTAAAAACCTGTTGAATGAAGAAACTCCTGTTCGCTTTTGATAACTTGCTAAACCAAAAACATAATTCCAATCTTCACTCGGATATAAATCTTTTGCAGTAATTGCCATAACTACAATACCATCTTCAGGCATTTTCTTTGGTAAAACCTTATGCGTTATATAGCTTGCATCAAATTGCTCAACACCACTATTCATTCTCTTTTTATCACTTGGAATAGCATCCTCAGGAATCAAATGCAACATTGTTGTTTTCAGTTGAAAAAACTTACCCACATATTCAACTGTTTTGTCAACTATAATCTTTTCTTCTGAAGTAAAATTTCCAATTGGTTGAATATAAATTACTTTTCGTTTTTCTGAAATTGTTACAGGATCAATTTGAGTATATTTTTCAAAACTTTGCCCTGATTCATTATGCTCTGCAAGCCATTCGCCTGAATTTGGAACACTTAATTTGATATCTAAATCAGCTAAATTATCCAATGGACTCTTTGGTGTTTCCTTTTTACAAGAAATTAAAAAAACTAAAATTAATACTATAGAAAGTCGTTTCATGGCTACGTTTTTATTAATAACTAAATAATTCAAAAATTAGTATCAAAAAAACAGAAGAATTGTCATTTACTAAGACAAATTGTCGTAACTTTAATAGTGTTTGACGCTCAAAATCAGTCATTTTGTCCTAAAATTAGGATTGGAACACATATTGTCCAGATTAGTTCAAAAGATAAATAAATAGAAATAATTTAAAAAAGTACAGACAAGGCAGTGCCTTGTCTCAACAACAAAAATATGAACATTAATAAATTCACAATCAAATCGCAAGAAGCTTTGCAACAAGCACAGCAAATTGCACAAAGTTTTGGGCAACAACAACTCGAAAACGAACACATTTTCAAAGGCATTTTAGAAGTCGATGAAAATGTAACTCCTTTTATTTTGAAAAAACTCAACGTTAATGTGGAGCTTTTCAAAAAAGTATTAGACAGCACGATTCAAAGTTTTCCGAAAGTTTCTGGTGGCGACATCATGTTTTCGCGTGATGCTTCCACAACGGTAAACGAAGCCGAAATCATTGCAAAAAAAATGAACGACGAATTCGTGTCTATCGAACATTTAATTTTAGCCATTTTCAAATCAAAAAGCAAAGTCGCACAGATTCTAAAAGATCAAGGTGTTACTGAAAAAGGTTTGCAAGCCGCTATTGATGAAATGCGTAAAGGAGAACGAGTAACTTCTGCATCTGCCGAAGAAACTTACAATTCTTTGAATAAATACGCTAAAAACCTCAACGAACTGGCTAAAAGCGGTAAACTCGATCCTGTAATTGGTCGTGATGAAGAAATTCGAAGAGTTTTACAAATTCTAACGCGTCGTACCAAAAACAATCCGATGTTGGTTGGTGAACCTGGTGTTGGTAAAACAGCCATTGCAGAAGGTTTAGCACACCGAATTGTAGATGGCGATGTTCCTGAAAATCTAAAAGATAAAATCGTTTATTCGTTAGATATGGGTGCACTGATTGCTGGTGCGAAATACAAAGGTGAATTTGAAGAACGACTAAAAGCGGTTGTAAAAGAAGTAACTTCTGCCGAAGGTGATATCGTACTTTTCATTGACGAAATCCATACTTTGGTTGGAGCTGGCGGTGGCGAAGGTGCGATGGATGCAGCAAATATTTTAAAACCTGCTTTGGCTCGTGGCGAATTACGTGCGATTGGTGCAACAACTCTTGACGAATACCAAAAGTATTTCGAAAAAGACAAAGCGCTCGAAAGACGTTTCCAAAAAGTAATGGTCGATGAACCTGATACAGAAAGTGCGATTTCGATTTTGCGTGGTATT
The DNA here is from genome assembly GCF_039539185.1 of Flavobacterium cheonanense. Lineage (NCBI taxonomy): Bacteria > Pseudomonadati > Bacteroidota > Flavobacteriia > Flavobacteriales > Flavobacteriaceae > Flavobacterium > Flavobacterium cheonanense. The sequence goes on from NZ_BAABCT010000001.1 coordinate 88,495, forward strand.
AAAGAAAAATATGAAACCCACCACAAAGTACGAATCAAAGATGATGCTATTATTGCGGCTGTCGAATTATCGCAACGTTATATTACCAATCGTTTTCTTCCAGATAAAGCTATTGACTTGATGGACGAAGCGGCTTCTAAATTGCGTATGGAAATCAATTCAAAACCAGAAGAATTGGATGTTTTGGATAGAAAAATCATGCAATTGGAAATCGAAATGGAAGCCATCAAACGTGAAAACGATGAAACCAAATTGAAAGGTTTGGGAATGGATTTAGCAAACTTAAAAGAAGAACGCAACGAGATTTTCACCAAATGGAAATCAGAGAAAGATGTGGTGGATAATATTCAAGCAGTAAAACTTGAGATTGAAGATTTCAAAACCGAAGCTGAACAAGCCGAACGTAATGGCGATTATGGAAAAGTAGCCGAAATCCGTTATGGAAAAATTAAAGAAGCGCAAGAACGCTTGGATGCTTTGCAAATTCAATTAGCCGAAAACCAAGCCGGAACTTCGTTAATCAAAGAAGAAGTAACTCGTGAAGATATTGCAGAAGTTGTTGCAAAATGGACTGGAATTCCAGTAATGAAAATGTTGCAAGGTGAACGAGAAAAACTCTTGAAACTAGAAGACGAATTACATCACAGAGTGGTTGGTCAAGAAGAAGCTATTGAAGCTGTGAGTGATGCTGTGCGAAGAAGTCGTGCCGGATTACAAGACATGAAAAAACCAATTGGTTCGTTCTTATTCTTAGGAACAACAGGTGTAGGAAAAACCGAATTAGCCAAAGCGTTAGCCGAATATCTATTTGACGATGAAAACGCAATGACTCGTATTGATATGAGCGAATACCAAGAACGTCATTCTGTAAGCAGATTAGTTGGAGCGCCTCCAGGATATGTAGGCTATGATGAAGGTGGTCAATTGACCGAAGCAGTTCGAAGAAAACCGTATTCAGTAATTCTTTTGGACGAAATTGAAAAAGCACATCCTGACACATTCAATATCTTATTACAAGTTTTGGACGAAGGACGATTGACTGATAACAAAGGTCGTGTTGCTGATTTCAAAAACACAATTATCATCATGACTTCCAATATGGGAAGTGCGATTATACAAGACAAATTTGATAACTTAAAAGGAAATATCGAAGCCGTAACCGAAGCTGCCAAAGTAGAAGTTTTAGGTTTGTTAAAACAAACGGTAAGACCAGAATTTATCAATAGAATTGACGAAATTGTAATGTTTACACCATTAACAAGCGTGAACATCAAACAAATTGTTGGATTGCAGTTGAAAAGCGTGACCAAAATGTTAGCACACCAAAACATCACGATGGATGCAACTCCAGAAGCGATTGATTATTTAGCACAAAAAGGTTACGATCCTCAATATGGAGCACGTCCTGTGAAAAGAGTTATTCAGAGAGAAGTATTAAATCAATTGTCTAAAGAGATTTTGGCAGGAAAAGTTACTACAGATAGTATCATCTTGCTAGATGCTTTCGACGGACAATTGGTATTTAGAAATCAAAGCGAGTTGGTGAGTTAAGGCTTCGTCACTTCGAGTGATTTTGTGGAATGCAATGGAACAAAATTGACCCGAGGCATTTGCCGAACTGAGCATAGCTAATCGAGAACCTATGAAAAACATAATATCTTATTCCAAGTTCTCGATACATTTTTTACAAAATAGCTCGGTCGCAATTTTATAAAAAACACTCGAAGTGACGATAGAATAAAATGATACAAATCTGAAACAAACTGAAATACTTTAAGATTAAAGTTCAGATTGAATATTGGTTGGTTTTAGTTAGATTAGACCTAATGGGATTTAAAACCTGTTAGGTCTTTTCTATTTACTACTAACCTACTGAGCACAAACTTCTGCACATTTTTCACACGCCTCAGCACAAGCTTTACAACTATCGTGGTGTGATGCATGTTTACTACATTCTTCTGAACATGCTTTACAAACTTTAGCACATAAAGCACAAAGTTCATCAGAAAACTTTGAATCTCTTGCGCACAATCGAGCACATAAAGCACAAATATCCGCACAATCACGGCATAACAAAATACATTCTTGATTTCCATTTTTGATGCAATCGTTGATGCACGCTTCACAGGAAACTACACAAGCAAAACAAGCTGCAATACATTCATTTTTTTTCATTTTTTTAAAATTTAAATTGTTAATTAAATTGTGAGTCAATTATGATTAAGTTGATTCATAGAAGCAACAAATAATTGACTAAATAATGAAGGTGAAGGTACTACGAGCAAAAGTCTAACAATTACAAAATCAATTTAAAGAGTTATATAAATTACACACTTATTTATTTTAAAACAATCAAAATCAATAAATTGTAATAAAAAATTTCCAATCTGTTTTATAAAAATTAAACACAAAAGACACAAAAGGAAAAACATTGAGTAACTCTGTGCCAAACTTCGTGTAACTCTGAGCTACAAAACAAAAAATCCGCGTTTGTCCGCGTTTGCATCGCATCCGTTTCATCCGCGTTCTATTTTTTTATTATCTTTGGGAAACCAACCTTCTCAACATGACTATACAAACAGCCAACATCACCGACCACGAACACTTAACCCAAATCACTAAAAAGTCGAAAGCCTTTTGGGGTTACTCCGAAGATTTACTTTTGGTTTGGGATGATGCGCTTACTATTACGCAAGAGTATATCAATACGCATCCTGTTTATACTTTTGCTGTTGAAGATAAAATTGTGGGCTATTACTCTTATATTTTGGAAGACGAACACAACATCAAACTCGATAATTTGTTTCTTTTACCACAATACATTGGCAAAGGAATGGGCAGTTACCTCATCACCGATTTTTTAAACCGCATCCAAAACCAAAATTATAAAAGAGTTTACCTAGACTCTGAACCCTACGCAGAAGGTTTTTACAAAAAACACGGATTTCAAACCATTGGCAAACTAGAAACCACCGTAAAAGATAGGTTTATGCCAGTGATGGAGTTGGGATTGTGAAACTATAAATCTGAAAAATCATCTACAAAACCTAAATCATAATTTTTGCAAGTTTGAAAGCTTCTTTTATAGTATTTATCGGTCATCATTTTGGGTATAGAAATAATAAAATCGCTTAGTCTTTCTTTCAAAATAATTTCCAATTCATTCCATGAATAAAGCAATTCATCACTTTGACCAATACCTTTTAAAAGTCGATTTTGATCATCGATGTAGTATATTTTATCACCACCAAATAATTCACAAAAACGCATCATATTGCGACGAAACTTATTAAAATCTGCAATATGCTCTTCATAATTTTCGTAAATCACGATGTTATAAAAAAAGGACCATCTTGAGAAATATTCAAAATCTAAATTGATAACTTCTCTACCAATTTCAGCTAATGAATTTCCGTTTGAAGTATATTGCAAATCATAACTTAATTCACTTAAAATCCATTTTTTTTCTTCAATTTCTTCTTGTGAATGAAAAACTTCTTCATCGGAATAGTTGTAAATTGCCATTGAAAACAAAGCATCGCCATATTTCTCATAACACAATTTTTCTTGATAGGAAAAATCAATTAGTCTGTAAATGGTATCGCGCTCTTTATTAAAATAAGCTATTCCTAAAGAAATAAATTCTTCTACAAAAGGAATACCAAGAAGTTCACAATTTTTTTCCGAATCATAATAACCATATTCAATATTAAATTGCAATCGTTTAGAAATGTCTTTTGCCAATGCTTCAAAACTGGAAACATCTAAATCATGACGCGCTATTGGAACTAAATCTCTTCCCATCTCTGCATATTTTGACTGTTAATAACCTTTGTAACCTTTGTCAAAGCTTTGAACTTTGACAAAGGTGTGGTTTTAAAATTATCTAAAAAAAATTTTATTAAAATGAGAAATCAAATTTAGGAGGATGTCTATGAGAATAAATAAAGTTCTCTACATCATCAAAGATGTTTATAATTTCTTCTCTTTTTAATTTTGTTTTAGAATTTGATAATATTGATTTGTAAGATGAAAATTTATAAACCTCAAAATTTTGCTTCAAATCTGTTGGATTTAAATGAATGTAAAGAATTAAATTCCTTAAATATTCATCAGAATCGATTCGTTTTCTCTTAAATGGTGATTCAAGTAATGATCCGTGTCTATTACTAACTTTATTATACGCTTGACTATAACTACTAATAAACTTCCCTATTTGTTTGCTAACAATTGAATCAAAAGAATGCAATCCTTTTTCGTGATTATTAAGCTTGTCAAAGTTTTGAATTTTATCTGTTATTCCTTTGTCAAAGTTTTGAACTTTGACAAAGGTTTTGGTTTTAGGGTTTTGAGCCTTGAAAAAGTTTCTAATTTCATCTTCACTTTTAATCCTGATTAAAAAATGAAAATGATTTGGCATCAAACAATATGCAAACACATCACAAATAGGATTTAGATAAGTAGCAAATTTTGATAAAAAGAATAAATAATTTTCTTCACTACTAAAAATTTTATCACTATTTATTCCTCTATTATAAATATGATAATATGCTTCTGGTACTAAAATTTCATTTCTAATATTCATTTTATTTTTTAAATATCCTTTGATAACCTTTGTCAAAGTTCAAAACTTTGACAAAGGTGAAAAAATTACTCCTTCAAGAAACCATATTCATACACTTTTGGTTTTATTTTATCTGCTAAAACTGCAAGTTTACTTCTAAGGTCAGCAATTAGTTGTGTGTAAGTTGCATCATCGCTTTTAGAATTCATTCTGCCTTTATCATTTCTTCCTTGAAAATATTCGCGAATATCATATAAAGATGCGTTAACATTCACGTCTTTTTGTGCATGATAGTATTTCCATAATTCTCGACCTGCATCAAAAACAGCTGTCGCTTCTTGTGAGAATTCTAATGGTTTGTTTTCTTTTTCAACCTTTGTCAAAGTTTCGAACTTTGACAAAGGGTTTGCGGTTGAAAATAAATCTATAGTTGGAACTTCTTGTTGTATTTTACCTTTTATAAAATTGGTCATGAAATTACTTTCAAACTTAGCTTGTGCATTGACTTCATACTCTGTAAACGGAATCCAATGGTTGATTCCTTCTGAATTTGTAATTCTATTTTGACCATGTAAAAGTGTAAAAGCTAAACAATCGTTTTGAAACTCAGTATCTGTCTGCCAACCTTCATTTGGAAATAAATATTGGTCACGGTCATTTATCCAAATAGCTTCAATACAATTTCGAATAGAAAAATAAATTGAACCCGTAATTAAATTATTTTTTGTAAAATTAAAAAAATTAAAATGTTCAATGCCTTTATTAATTGATAAATACAACTGACTATTATGCTGAAAATCAGGAGATGGATTTCCCATAAAAGAAATTCCATTTTCTACTTTCTCATCAAAAAGTTTAATCCATTTATTAATATTATTTGGCAATTCGCCATAAAAATTTTTAGTAAAATTAAAATTCCCTTTTTTATCGTAAACATCAGTAGCGATTGTACTAATTTTAGATTTAACTGAAGTATTCCAAATAGTAAATCCAATAGGAAATTTACCTTTTACATTATCAAATGTATCACCCGGTACAATAAATCCACTAACGTAATCGGCTAAAAAGTAGTCCTTGAATTTTTTAAAATTGGAACCATTTACAAATTTCATTTTTGAAAATTGACCTAAAATACAACTTGGAATTTTTTCATAAATATTCGCCATAAATAAAGCAAAAATTTCATTAGAAGCATTACCAATTTTAGGTTTTAAAAGTTCATTAATTTTAAACTGAGTTGTAACTCCACCTTTATTTTCTCCTGTTCCTGTTACAGTTTTTGAAGAAGTTGCCTCAGCATACGGTGGGTTAATGTAAACCACTAACTTTTTACGTTTTTCTTCATCATTAATAATGTCTTGCAAACTTTGTGGCAGTTTAGAAAAATCATCATTTAAAAAATCAAATTGAAACACATTTTTTTTAAGCAAATTGGCTCCATGATCGATACGTTCGTGCATTACGTTTACATCGGCTTGGTCTAGCGTGCTGGCGTAAATGTTGTATTTATTGGTCAATCCTGCTAAAAGGTTTCCTGTTCCTGCGGCACAATCCCAAATATAATAATCGTCTTGCCAGTTTTCGCCTAAATAATCGGTCATGTATTTTTGTGATAATTCTACCCAAATACGTGGTGTAAAAAAAGCACCTTTGCGCTCACGAATGTCTTGTGGCACCAATAAATCACGACGTTCTATAATATAATCTTGAAATTCTCTGAGTGGTGGTCGTTTGTAACGTTTCCAAAAATGCAAATAGGTGTCTTTGTTTTTTAGCATAATGGTAGCATCAAACATTTGCTTGAGGTTTTCCTTAGCTATTTTATACCCTTCATTTTGAAACATCACAAATAAATTTTCGCGAATAGATAAATCGTCTCCAATAGTTTGGGTGTCTTTATCATCAACAAATAAATCTGCCAAATAGAAATCGCTGTCTAAAATATTGGCTTTTTTTAAGTCCTCCCAATTTACATCAATAATGGGTTTTACAATCTCTAACCAACGTAAATATATCGGAATGAAGTTGTTTTTATCAATTTTTAATTTACTGGTTGTTGTGGCTTTGGCTACGTTATTTTTTATAAACGATTGAAGTTCTTTTTCATCTTTTTCATAATCATAAACGTAAGTGTTTTGCTTTAACGTAGCTTCTATACGCTTCTTAATTAACTGAAATTCTTTGGTTTCGTGATTACTTGGTGTAACGTTCCAATTGAAATCGTTTATGTAAAAAATATCTTGTATGTTGATGTATGGTACAAATGCTATTTTTTTAAAGTCGAAAGCACCCAAAAAAGCTGGCGGCATGGTTTTATCAAAAGTTCGCGCTTTACCAATAGTTAAAATAAGTTGCACAAACATTGTAACTACATCAAAATTGCCTGTTTTGGCTTCTGCCCAAAGTAAAGGAGTACGACCAAATAAATTATCTTGTTGCGGAAAAACTGTGAAATCGATGTTACCTAAAATTTCGGTAGTATCAAATTGTTTGAACCAATCGGCTCCTACTTTGTTTTTTAATTCTTCTTCGCGAATGTTTTGGTATCTCATTTTGGCTTTTTTGTAATAACACAAATATAAATGATTTTTTAGTTATTTAATAAACTTAGAACAACCTTTGTCAAAGTTTCGAACTTTGACAAAGATGATAAAACCAAAAAAACCTTGTAGTTTTTTTTATACTTTTACTTCAAATATTTACAATGAAAAAACATAATTTACTCTTGTTGCTGTTGTTTTTCGCAATAGAAATTTCAGCTCAATCAGATATTGCAACCATAAACAGAGACTCCATTTTTTATAGAAATGAAAATGGCTTTATTATTAAATGCCACAGATCTAAAGCTGAAGCATTTGCTATTGCTGAAGCAATGAATCCAAATCTTTATGTTCATAAGATTTATTATTTGCATGCAGAAAATTTGATGGCTGCCTATGAAGTATATGATAAAATAAGTGCCAATAACAAGAAAAATGTAAGCGCAACGTTACCAATTAAAAACGGAAAGTATGAAGAATGGTACCTTAGTGGTGAGAAAAAAGTTACGTGCTTTTATACTGAAAATAAGCTTAATGGTGAATTCAAAGTTTTCTACAGAAACGGCAATTTGAAAAGAGTTGAGCAATGGCAAAATGGAGAATGGCAAAAAGGAGAATGTTTTGATGAACAAGGAAATAAAACACAATATTGTTCCTATCAAGAATTGGCAGAATATATAGGTGGCGTAACCGAATTATACAAATTTATAGGTCAAACCTTAGTGTATCCAAAAGATGCCATGAGAGATGAAATTCAAGGTGTCGTTTATGTTAGTTTCATAATTGATACCGATGGTTCTGTGATAAATCCAAAAATCATTAAAAGTGTCGAGAAGAAATTGGATGATGAAGCCCTAAGAATTGTTAACCAAATGCCTAAATGGAAACCTGGTAAGTTTGAAGGTGAACTTGTCAAAACAGAATTTGCATTGCCAGTAAACTTTAGAATAGAATGATAGAACCAAATAGCATTTTCTATAATAAAAAACCAAAAACTGCAATCTAAAAACTTGCAGTTTTTTTTATACTTTTACTTTTTGTAAAACTCATGAAACCTATCATCTTATTCTACTTCCTGTTTTTTTCTGTATTTAGTTTTGGGCAATTTCAATCGCCTGAAGCTAAAATCATTTTACCCGAAATTAAACTTCCAGAACACAACTTGGATTATCTAAAACCGCTGAATAAAAAACTCAAAAAATCCATCATCGATAGAAAGACCAAAGAATATGATGAAAATGGAAATATCATCAAAGAAGCGGTACTTGAAGATAATACAACCAAAATTACCACTTATGAGTATAAAAACAATGTGCTTATAAAAAAAGAAACGATCACAACTTCTGATGAAGAAAAGATAAAACGTGCCAACGAAAGAGCTATTCAAGAAAGTAAGAGAGACAACGATATTACTGAAATTGCGATTCAAAATGCAGATAATTCTAAAAACCTTTATTTGGCTAATCTTGACAAGAAAAATCGAGTAATTGCATTCAGTAATTCCTACGAAATAAAAAGAGAAAATGGCACTTCCTACAAAAATGTAACAGAAGCAGAAGTTCTTTACGAAAAAGGTAAAATTATTGAAGTAAAATCGAAAGATAGAATAGAAAAATATTATTACGATGAAGAGCTGTTGCTAAAAAAAGAAACAACAATCATCCAAGGTGAATCAAAAGAAGCAAAAACTGATGAATGTGTGTATGATGCAAATAAAAATTTGATTGTTATTTATCAAAAAACTAGCAATAGTTTTAAAGACAAAATCACTTACAATAGCTCCTTTGTTAAAGATTCGGCAGTTTATAACAGCGATAATTTATTGATTTGGCAAGGCGACAAAAAACGATACACAACATATAAATATGATGTAAACAATAATGTAACCGAAAGTTTTCAGTATCAATTTGGCAAAGAATATGTGCAAGAAGAATTTGAATATGAAAACAAGCAGCTTGTAAAAATGATTCGAACTATTTATAGCCATAAAAAAGATAAAGAAGTTGAAAAAAACACTTCCTTAATTACTTATAAATACGATGGAACCAAATTAAAAGAGCATTATCAAACCGATTCTAAAACTTCTTATGAAATGCTAATTACCTATGAATATGACGATCAAAATCGACTGAAAAAAATTGCTGATTCTAGAAAATATTCCAAATCAAATACAAATATTAATTTTTCTGAAACCATTTTCAATTATACACCAAACGCTTTGCAAGTAACCAATAATTATGGCAATGTCAAGAAATATGAATTCTACTGATATAAAAAAATCATTTCTTTTTACAGTTTTTCTTTTGATTACGTTTTTCAGTTTTTCACAACAAAAAAACGAATATCGACCTATTTCTGAAATGAATACTGAAGAAAAAGAAATGTATGACATTTTGCAAAAATCAGTTATGGCTTTGCTAAACAACAAACCAACTGCCAAACTTTTTCCAGTTTTTAAAATAAAAGATGAAAAAAAAGTATTTGTTTTTAGTTCTTTAATTTACGACGAACCCAACTTTGAAACTCATGATGAAGGTTCGAGTTCTGCAACCTATACTGTGTCTTTGCATTTTACAAAAAGGATAGAACCAAGCGAAAATGAAGTTACAGGAGCAAGTGGAAATAGTTATGGAACTGGAGATTCTCATGGTGACACAAATAAAAAAACACCTATTGAATATTATTTATCTGTTGAATATTCTAAATCAAATAATTCATTTCAAGATAGAACTCTTTTAAGTGTGAAAAAAGACAAACCTTATTTCGACAACAAATTTACGAGAGTCAAATTTTGGAAGTCAAATGGTGGTAATTTTGTCAATCCATTACTTTACAAGATTGATAAATCGGAGTATGTTAGTTACGTTGATAATGAAATTGCCATTTATAAAATAAATGACTTTTTTGGAATCATCAACAACAAAAACAAAGTTGTAGTTCCTTTTAAATTCAAAAGTATCAGAATGTATAAAATGGGAATTTTAGTTCAAGAGGACAAAACCTATTATTTTATAGATAAAAAAGGAAAAAAGATAAGTAATAATTATGACAAAGTAGAGGTCAATTTCAATCAATATTTTGACTCCGTTTTAGATTGCTTCAAAGTGAAGATTGGAGATAAATATACCTTAGTCAACAATAATTTCGAAGAAAAACTTCCATTGATTTATGATAAAATCACATTTTTTCATTACAAAAATATTCTCGATAGATTGTTGTTAGAAAGAGACGGAAAAAAAGTGATTTTTGACATTGCAAAATGGCAAGAAACCACTATGATTTTCGAGGAAATTCAGGTTCTTGATGATAAAGAAATGATAGTTAAAGATAATGGTAAATCGGGAGTTGTAGATTATGCTGGAACTGTAATCTTGCCTTTAGAATATGATGCCATCAATTACACCGAAAATTATACAAAAGAAGATGGTTTTGTATTGATACTAACTAAAAATAATAAATCAGCACTTTATCAAAATCTGAAGTTTTACACTGAATTCATTTACGATTCGATGACTAATTTTCATAGTTCCATAAAAATTGAAAAAGATAAAAAATATGGTTTAATGAATGCTAAAGGAAAAATAATACTTCCTATAGAATATGATAGTATAGAATATAATAGAAAAATAAAAAAGATTGAAGCAACAAAGAATTCGGTAATAGAAAATTTTGATTTCAAAGAACTGTATAAAAACTAAACTATGCTCACAGACATCAACCCAAAACTTCCTATGCGTGATAAAAAAATTACGATGGATTTTTATCTCAACAAATTAGGTTTTCAATTGTTTGGAAGTGCCGATTTTGATGGCTATTTGATGGTACAAAAAGACGAAATTCAGATTCATTTCTTTGAGTTTAAAGATTTAAATCCAGAGGATAATTATGGGCAAGTTTATATTAGAACCAATGCTATTGACAATTTGTATCAAACGTTTTTAGATGCAAAAGTATGGATTCATCCCAACGGACAATTGGAAAACAAACCTTGGCAACAAAGAGAATTTTCGATACTCGATCCAGATAAAAATTTACTAACGTTTGGCGAAAGCTTGTAAAATAAAATTATGATTCACGAAGATATTTTAAGCTATAACAATTCAAAATCAACGGAAGACAAAGCTATTTGTGACAAATTGTTGGAAATCATTCAAAAACATCTTTCCGATTTTGAAAATAAAGTTTGGCATGCGCATCCTGTTTGGTTTGATAATGGAAACCCTATTGTAGGTTATGACAAACTAAAGAATGGCGTACGATTAATGTTTTGGAGTGGCGCAAGTTTTGAAGAATCTGAACTTAAATTAGGTTCGGGAAAATTTAAAGATGCCTCAAAAACTTACACTTCTGTTGATGAAATAAACGTTACTGATATAGAACGTTGGCTTCAAAAATCAAGAGAAATCCAATGGGATTATAAAAATATTGTGAAACGAAAAGGTGTTTTGGAACGCTTAAAATAAAATGAAAATGAAAAAAATAATTATACTGCTAGCTTTGTTCATTACAAGTAATCAATTTGCACAAACTAAATTAACTTACGACAAAAATGGTGTTTTAAACAAAGTGGATTACGACAAGTTAATTGGAACAAAAAAATACCAACTCATCTCTGCTTTTGATACCGTTTCAATGAAACCGCTATTGGTGTATGCTATCTATGTAAAAAATAACAAATTTGGTATTTTAGACAATAATGCTAAAGAAATAACACCTGCCATTTATGATGGAATTGAAGGATTAAACATAAGTTACACGACCGTAATGTTTGGATTTCATGAAAACTATCCTGTGAAGATTGGTAAAAAGTATGGCTTGATTTCCAATACAGGAAAACAAATTTTGCCAGTTCAATATGATTACATTCATAACGAAGAGAAAAGAAGTGTAAAAAGAATTCACAAAAAAGACGTTGTGCTTGATTCTGTTGTTGTTGCAAATTTGGGAAATGAAGAATTAATTTTTTCTCCAAAAGGAAAACTCCTTAAGAAAAATGTTGACATAGAAAATAACGATGATGTGCCTGTGATAGAAGAAAGCAGAGATAGAGATTATAGTTGTTCAAGAAATAATACTGATGAAAAGCCATCAGTAAAAATCACAACACCTTATGGTAATGTTTATCAAAAACTTGATAACAATTTAGCACTAGTTCAAAATAAAGTGGATAAATTTTATTTTCAAGGTTTAGTTGATTTGTCAACAAACAAAGTACTTATTCCTGTAGAATTCAATTATATTACAATTCCTGAAAAAGGAAAATTCATCGTAGTGAAAGATAAAAAATTTAATCTTTATAATGAAAAAGGTGAATTATTACTACCTGAAACTTATGAAAATATAGATAAATTCAATAAAATTTATCGTTTGAAAAAAAATGGGAAATTGGCTATTTTCGATTTGGATTTAAAACCAATAACCGATTTTATCTATGACGAATTTGGTTCAGCAAGTATCGATTTTATGGTGGCTAAAAAAGATAAAAAGTATGGTGTTATTCATCCTAATGGAACCGAAATAATACCATTTGAATATGAAAATATTGAACCATACTTTAATCGATATGAAACTGGTATTGCTTTTTATAAAGTAAAATTAAACGCTAAGGAAGGTTTTATTTCAAAGGAAGGAAAACCATTAACCGAAATTATTTATGAATCTATTGTTCCAGAATGTACCATTGAAGAACATAGTCCTTATGGAGAAATGACTATGCCTATCGATCATGATTATCATAACAAAAATGCTTATTTCATTTATAAGAAAGACAATAAATATGGCTTATTAGATAATGATTTCAAGAATTTAATTCCAAATGAATATGATTATTTACAAAAAAGTTATCATAACGATTTTGTTTTTGTGTCGAAAAAGGATTCAAGTAAAAAAACTAATGATATAATGTCAATTTTAAATATAAGAAACAATAAAACTATCGTTCCATTTGATTACAATTATTTCAAATATTTTGGAGGCAATTATTTTATGATTTCACAAGGTAAAAAATTGGGTGTTTGCGACTTTGATGGAAAAATGATTATTCCCATGAATGATGTTTCTGATTACAACGAACGCTTTTATTACAACAAAATTTACAAAGGATTAGAAATAATTGACAAACGAAAAGATAATTATTACATTGATTCACAAAAAAATATGATTTTAATTTCGGATAAATAAAGATGAAAATATCGACGCTAATTGTACTCCTTTTTTCCTTAAATTTTGGATTTTCACAAACTTTCAATGTTCCGTTTAGAAAAGGAACTCTTTGGGGTTATGCCGATAAACTTGGTAAAATTATCATTGAACCTAAATACGATTCGGTTAGCGCAGATTATGATAACTTTAGATGGTATGTTTTTAAAAATGGTAAAACCGGAATCATAAACATAGAAGGAATTGAGCGAATTCCAGTTGAATATGACTCTATTCACAAACAACCTGTTCACAGTGAATATAATGAATTTGAAGTTTATAAAAATGGACAAATGGGTTATACAGACATCAATGGAAAATTCATTCTTCCGGTTGCTTACAAGTCTATTTATAAAGCAGATGACGAATCTTTTAATCGTTTAGAACTCAAATTTTTTGTTCAAACAAACGCTGATGAAAAATATCAACTTATCACTCAAAACAAAACGGAAATTTTAAAAGATATTGAGGATTTTAAAAATATTTACAATGGATATTATATTATTCAAACCAATAAAAAAAATGGAATTTATAGTATGATTAGTAAGTCATGGAAAATCAATGCCGAATACGATTCTATAAAGCGTTTTGATTTTAAAGATTTTTATCGTCCAAAAGAGGAATTTAAAAACATTAAATACTATGGACTAAAATCTGGCAAAATTTATTTATTTACAAACAGCTATGAAATAGTGACAACAAGTTTCAATAAGATTGAAGATTTTTTCTACAAACCAGAAAATAATAGTGAAGATATTTATTCAACAGTACCAGACGAAGTTGTGGATATTAGAAAAAATATTATAAAAGTTACAGGTGATAAATATGTTGAATATCAAGAATATAAAACTAAAGATTTTAATAGAACCCAAATCAAAATATCAATTTCTAAAGAAAAAGAGAAATACAAGATTAAATGTAATAATTCATCTTTTGATAACACTAAAAAGTTCCTTTTTGATGAAATTTGTTTGCTTAAAAGTTCCTATGATGGAAAATATGATTCGAAATTTGCTTTAGTAAAAAGCAAAAATAAATGGCAATTTTTTAATATCATAAAAAACGAATTAATATCAAATATAACCTTTGATTCTTATAATATTCACAAAAGATTTAACAACATTTTACTTTTAAAAAACAAAAATAAAATAGGATTATACCAATTAGAAGACGGCAGAGATGCTGAAATTTCTGCAATTGTTGAACCGATATACGATAGTTTTGAAAATTTTAAATATATAACTTCCAACGATAGAGAATACCATTCTTTTAATTTATATTACTTCAAAAAAGACGGAAAACTTTGTCCTGTGGGAATGAATGGCATTAAATTTTACCAAGATTAATTATAACAATATGAAAAAAATAATCACACTCCTGATTTTGTTAGGCACAAAAAACCTTAGTGCACAGACTAACAATGATAAACTGATTTTGGAAAAATGTAAAAAACCATTAATAGAAGTTTACAAAACACATAGCATTCTATTCGACAAAATTGAAAACTACTTGGTAGAAAATTCAAAAATTGAGCAACCAAAATTTAACAACGTAAGAGATTACAAAATTGATTCAATTAATAGAATACATAACTTGAATTTATGCGATTTTTATTTGCAATTGAGAAAAAACAACCAACAATTTTATCCTTTAATCAAATCGAAAGAAGAAGCTATCTTAATTTCTAATTTTGTTACGGAACGATTTGTGAAAATTGATTCGCTTTATCGATCTTTTGTAGAAGAAAAAAAGGTAGAAAAAGTTTCAGAAAATACAACCAACATCAAAGTAAGCGACACTTTAAAACCTATTTATGAGATTGGACCAACGATTGATGCTTGTAAAGATTCTCCATTGGGAATTGAACAATGCAGTTATCAAATCATTTATAAAGCTATAATGAACAATTATGCAGTTCCTGAAATACGCATCATTGAAAAAAGTATATTAAAGATATTCGTGAATTTTAGAATAAATAAGCAAGGAATTGTAGAAGCCATTAGAATTAACAAAACTTCAGGATATTTTGAATTTGATATGGAAGCTATAAACGTCATTAATAGAATCGGAAAAAATAAAAAATTCAATCCAGCTACAGTCAATAATAAAGCTGTTTCTGTTTATTATACAATACCAATTAACGTGATGAGTCAACAAGATTAGTAGTTGTGATTATACAAAAAAAAAGTAACTTTGATTAACTAACCAAAAAAACTATTTTATGAAAAACATTATTTTAAAAAACGGATTGATTGGAGGATTGATTGTAGCAGTATTTTCTGGAATAAGCGTCTATTTTCATTCTAAAAATCTTGAGGATGCCACTTTAAGCTATATTTTAGGATTTACTGGAATGTTTATAGGTTTTGCCTTCACATTCATAGGAATGAAGCAATATCGTGATACCGTAAACAGTGGAACAATAAAATTTGGAAAGGCCTTTACCATTGGTTTTTTAATTGCTTTAATTATTTCTAGTATTTATGTTTTAGTATGGCTTGTAGAATTAAATAATTTCTACCCTGACTATATGGAAAAGATTTCAGCATCAGAAATTAAAAAATTAGAATCAAGTGGTTTAAATGCAGCAGATTTACAAGCAAAAATTGATGAATTAAATCAGATGAAAGAATCTTATAAAAATCCTTTATTTGTAATTGGTATGACCTATTTTGAGATTCTACCTATTGGAATTATTTTTTCATTAATAAGTGCTTTAATCACCAAGAAAAGCAAATAAATGAAACAAAAAAAGGTACGTAATTTAAAACGTACCTTTTTTTATATTTTAATATTTAATTATTTTTTATCCTTAGTAAATTCAAAAGTTTGTCCGCTTATTGAAAGTGTAAAACCATCTTTAGTATTGTTGAATTGAACAGTCAAACCAGCTTGTTCTAAAGTAAACTTACCATTTCCTTTATCGTCTAGAGGTGTTGAAGGTTGCCCAGGTGAGTTGATTACCAAACTGTCATCTTCTTCAGTAAAGCTAATTTTTAAAGGAATTTTAGTACTTGAATATTCACCAACGTAAGCATCAAGACCTTTGCTCTTCTCTACTCCATTCTTAGCATCTGTCCAAACGTTGTTTTCTTCATTTACATCTGGAAATGATTTATCTGGATCTAAAGTTATTGATTCTAATTCTTCGTTAGTATCCACATTAAAAGTCCATGTGTTATTGCGTTGCCAAATTTCTACAGGCAATGTTTTTCTAGACGTTTTACCAGATTTAGTTTTCATTTCTACTATAACAGGCATCGGCATTTTTTCAAGGTTTTGAATGGTTATTGTAGCGCCATTTTTAGCATCACCTTTAACATACTTAACTTTAGTAATAGCTTGGTCTAAAGGCCAATTGTTCATAATCCAACCTCTCCAAAACCATCCTAAATCTTCACCAGTAACATTTTCAAAAGTTCTAAAGAAATCATCTGGTTGTGGATGTTTGTATGCCCAACGCTCTATATAAACTCTAAAAGCTTTGTCAAAACGCTCTGGTCCTACTACAGAATTTCTCAACATTTCTAATCCAGAACCTGGTTTGTAGTAAGCTAAGATTCCTAAGTTGGCTTCTTTCAAATTATCTGGTGCTGCAATTACAGGTTCCATTTCTGGATTACTCAATACAAAAGCCGCTTGGTGCATATCAGTCACAGGTTGTTTGTATTCACCGTTATTAAAATCTTGAGAACTTAAACCATTGATAAACGTGTTAAATCCTTCGTCCATCCATGCAAATAAACGCTCATTAGAACCAACAATCATTGGAAACCAAATGTGTCCAAATTCATGATCAGTAACTCCCCATAAATCAGCACCTCTTGATTCCCAACTACAGAAAACAATTCCAGGATACTCCATTCCACCTTCGTTTCCAGCTACATTAGTTGCTGCTGGATAAGGATATTCAAACCATCTTTTAGAATAATTTTCAATCGAAGCTTTTGTGTATTCTGTTGAACGTTCCCAACCATTATTTCCATTACTTTCTACTGGATAAGCCGAAATAGCCAATGATTTTTTCCCACTTGGAAGATTGATTTTAGCAGCATCAACTACAAAAGCTGGTGATGAAGCCCAAGAAAAATCACGTGAATTTTTAATTTTAAATTTCCATGTCAGAGTTGTTTTTCCTGCAGGTCTTGATGACGCATTAGTTACCTCATCTGCAGTTCTAATCATAACTGTTTTATCACTTGCTTTTGCTGCAGTCCAACGTTTCTGTTGTTCAGCTGTATACACTTCATTTTGGTTTAACAATTCACCAGAACCAACAACAATGTGTGATGCAGGAGCCGTAATCGATACATCAAAATCACCATATTCTAAATAAAACTCACCTGCCCCTAAATAAGGTCTTGTATTCCAACCACGAACATCATCATACACACACATTCTTGGATACCATTGCGCCATGGTGAATATTTTTCCATTTTTAGTTTCTAAAACTCCCATTCTATCAGAACCATATTCTGGAGAAACAAATGAAAAATCTATTTTAAGTTTTACCGATGCTCCATTAGCATTTAAACTCTGAGGCAAATCTACTTGCATTCTAGTGTCTGTAATAATATACTTTGCTTCTTTTTCTGAAACTTTTCCTGCAACTGTAGTAATTACTTTAATAGAATTGATTTTAAATCCACCATCAAAATCTTGTCCTTTTGCTCCATTTCTACTTCCTTTTAGAGGAATAATAGCGTTTCCTCTTGAATCTTTTTTGAATAAATTCTGGTCTAAATTCAACCATAAAAAGCTCAATTTATCTGGACTATTATTAGTGTAAGTCAAAACTTCTGAACCTTTAATTTCATTTGTTTTCTCATCCAAAGAAGCTGTAATTGAATAATCGGCTCTGTTTTGCCAATACTTCGGACCTGGTTGCCCACTTGCCGAACGCGTTTCAGTAGCATTTTTGGTATAAAAATTGTTGCCAAATGCTTCATTGTAGTTGTAGTTTGAACTAGCAGGCGTCTGCTGTGCTGTTGCAGTTGAAAAACTTAAAACTAAAGTTCCAAGAGCCAATGCTTTGATAAGAAAGTGTTTCATAAATTGAGTATTTATTTATTAGAGCAAATAAATAAAAAAATGTTACACTAATTTTAGTTTTATGTTTAATTTCACAAAATAATAATTTGTTTATGATTGAAATCAACTTTCATCCCTTTAAAAATCTTGAAACAGAACGTTTGTTATTAAGAAGAGTTTCAATAAATGACCTAAATGAAATACTAGAACTAAGAGGTAATCCTGAAACGATGAAGTTCATTCCGCGTCCTTTAGTTAAAACTGAAGAAGATGCATTAAATCATTTTAAGATGATTGATGAAAAGATTGAAAAAAATGAAGGAATTAATTGGGCTATAACTGTAAAAGGAAATCCAAAACTTATTGGAATTATTGGTCACTATAGAATTCAACCCGAAAATCATCGTTGTGAAATAGGTTATATGATTTTACCACAATATAACGGTCAAGGAATCGTTACAGAAGCTATAAAAGCTGTTTTAGAATATGGCTTCGAGGATATGAATATGCATTCTATTGAAGCTGTAATTGATCCTGACAATATTGCATCAGAACGTGTTCTCCAAAAAAATGGCTTTGTAAAAGAAGCTCACATATTAGAAAATGAATATTATGATGGTAAATTTTGGGACACTGTTATCTATTCAATATTGAAAAGAAATTTTAAAAAATAATCAACCAATACTTTACATGAACGAATTTGAAAAACAATACCAAGAGTTATTAAACTTTCTCAAGTTTGATGACTTCACAATTCTTACCAAAAGAATTATTGATTTAACCTTAGATACTGAGGATTTAAATCATTACAAAAAAACTAATGATTTTTTAATTTGGCTAGACCAAAATGAAAATAATGTTGAAGGCAAAAAAGAAAAGTATCAAGCTGTTCTTTCAGATTTACATGCTACACTTTCAAATAAACCAATTGCAGAAAAGCAGGTTTTAGTTTCTACAAGTAGTTTAGAAAAAAGTTATGGAAGTTCGAGTTTTGGATTAGGTCCAATAGAAATGGAATTGCGTCAAGGAGAAATTCTTGGATTGGTTGGTGAAAATGGAAATGGTAAGACCACACTTTTGCGTTGTTTGTGTGGTGAACTTTATGCAACTGGAGGTACCATC
The DNA here is from genome assembly GCF_039539185.1 of Flavobacterium cheonanense. NCBI lineage: Bacteria > Pseudomonadati > Bacteroidota > Flavobacteriia > Flavobacteriales > Flavobacteriaceae > Flavobacterium > Flavobacterium cheonanense. The sequence continues at coordinate 107,950 of NZ_BAABCT010000001.1, forward strand.
AACTATCATTTTAAATATGATGACCAGTTTGATTTGAGAACAAGATTAGTTTACATTCCGCAAAGGACTGATACTTGGTATGGCTCTATGTTTGAGAACTTACAATTCACAGCCTCAAGTTATGGTTACAAACCTGAAGAAAATGAATTGATCATAGAATTAATCATCGCTCGTTTAGGATTGCGAAAATTCAGGAATCACAGTTGGAAGAGTTTATCTTCTGGATACAAAATGCGTTTTGAATTGGCGCGAATGCTTTTAAGAAAACCGAAAATATTGTTGATAGATGAGCCATTGGCAAATTTAGACATCTTAGCACAGCAAACTGTTCTTGAAGATTTTAAAGCCATTGCAAAATCGCCTTTCCGACCTATTGGAATTGTATTGAGTTCACAACAATTGTATGAGGTTGAAAAAACTTCTGATCAAGTGATTTTCTTAAAGCATGGAAAACAGAAAAATCTTCACGAAAAATCTGTTTCAGAAAATGAAATTCCGATTGAAAATTATTTGGTTATTGAATTTGAAAGCGAATGGTCACAAAGCCAATTGGGAGAAACTTTTGGAAAATTAGACTTGGTTTCACTACAATTTAATGGTGGTACTTATATTGTTAGTTTCAAAGAAAACATTACTGTTTATGACTTTATGAATCTGCTTGTTTCAGAAAAAATTCCGGTGCAGTATTTTAGAAATATTTCCAACTCAACACGTCGCTTTTTTGTATCCTAAATCTATAAATTATGTTTAAAAATATTCAAAAATACCTCCTAATAAATCATCCCTTACTTTGGAATTTAAAAATTGTTCCTGTGAGTGCGTTTCTTATTTTATTCAATATCATTTTCATCCTTTTGGGTTATTTAAATGGCGCCATTGATTTTACAGAAACAGACAATGATTATTCTAGAAATGATAATGATGATATTATTATTTTCTTTAGTGTGATGATTTCAATTTTAACAGCAATAGTTTGGCTGGTTTATTATTTAAAAAACAATGCTTTAAAATCGTATTATCCTAAAAATAACTTTTCTTTATTTAAGGAATGGTTACTTATTCTTGTCGTTTGTTTTCTTAATAGTTCACTAATAATGGCCTACTTATATGGTAAAGATTTAAAAGTGAGAAGCTATTACACTGAAAGTGAAGCTAAAAAAAGATGTGAAATTTTGAGTCAAGGTTCCTTTTTTGTATCGGGTTCTTATAGTTATCATTACAATGACGATAATTATGAAGGTGATGCTATTGTTGCAGCTGCAAATTATGATGTTGATACAGCGACTGCAGTTGTTGATTCGGTAAAAGTTAAAGATCATTTTTTCTATAGAGGAAGAAAATATTCAAATTTTTCATTGTTAGATAAAAACATTAATTCTTATAGTTTCTTTGGATATAATGAAGATTCTTTGCGAAAAATGAAGATAAAAGATTGGTTGTTTTACAATAAAAAAGATTCTGTAAAATCGTTATTTAAAAATTACTTGGCTATTGTTAAAGAACATAAATTAAAAGCAAATATTGATGAAGAAAAATGGACCGAATTGGTTTATGATTATCCAAAATTTGAGAAATACAAAAACATTGGAGCTGAAGAATTTGAAGTATCCTATGATTATGAAAATGAAATAAGAAGAAATCAAATAGATACTACCGAACAATACGTTAAGAAAGTTAAAGACACCTATTACTTATATAATAAATATTATGTGCCTGAAAATTCTTTAAAACATTCTTATGAGACAATTTCTAATAGTTGGACAAAACCGAGTGTTAGTATTGAAACAATTTTATTGTTATTATACATAGCTATTGGTTTTTCACTAGTATTATTTTCATTTAGAGTAACCTCAGGAAGAAATTTCTTAATTGCTATTGTGGCTCTTGGAGTTATAAATATTTTAATAGGAATCTTGACTGCGATTATATCTTCCGAATATTTTTATTTAGCAGCGTTATTATTACTTACCATTATTCTTTTTGTTTATTTAATTCTAGTAATACATAGAAAAAAAGGAAAAGGAATTTCTGGAATTACCTTAAATGCAACACTTTGGTTGTTACCATCATTTGGTCCTATAGTTTATGCAATAGTTTTAGAATTGGCTAAAAGTACTACAAACTATTATGAAATTATTGATATCGGTTTGCGAAATGAGAAGTTTCCATTCATTTCATTTTTAAAAGATTATGCCTATGAATTATTATGGTTTAATGTTTTATTCATTTTCATAATAATGTTATTCTTTTCAAGAAAAATAAAACAATGGCGCGGAATTGCTGAAAACTAATAACTTAAAAACCCTTTAAATTAATTTTTAAAGGGTTTTAAATTTGGGTAAAGTTCTTATATAAAGCTCTTCTACTTTTTTTCTTGCCCAGTCTGTTTTTCTTAGAAAGGTAAGACTAGATTTTACACTTGGATTATCTGAAAAACATTTAATTCTAATCAATTCTGACAAGGTATCGAATCCATAAAAATCTACTAATTGCTCTACTATTTTTTGTAAAGTTATACCGTGTAGTGGGTCTTTTGATTTTTCCATATCGCAAAAGTACTATTAAAATTGATTGCATAAAAAAACCATCAAAATTTCTCTTGATGGTTTTCTAATTTTAATGATATTATTTATTGAACTGCCAAAGCAGCATTTACATTTCCATAACCGTAATCTGCATTTCTATTAGGAAAATATGTAGCTGATTGACGCATTTTGTTTAGTACTTGATCTCTTGTCCAAGAAGGATTCTTTGACCAAACTAACGCAGCTATTCCAGCTGTTGTTGCTGTTGCTACTGAAGAACCACCTACATAATCATTTTGATTGTCATAATAACTTGTAACTGGAACTGTATTACCTGAAGCTGCTCTTTGCATTTGAACAGTAAATTCAATTTTTCCACCTGAGTGGCAAACATCACATTTTTGGTTAGATGTTCCTTCTTTAACACCAGTAACGGCAACTGTCTCTGCCATCCAAGCTGGGAAAATAACACCAACAAAATTGGTAAAACTTGTTGAAGTTCCACCTGCACAAAAGATTAATTTTCCTTTACTGTAAGCATATTTCACACCATCCTCAATTTTTCCAGAAGAGAAGATATGTCCCATTGACATAGAAATGATTTTCACACTAGTATTATTTGCTAAAGCAGTGAATGCATTCTTAACACCATTTTGCTCATGATATCCATCTAAAACAACATTAGAAGCAGCTCTGTAAACAATTAAATTAGAATTGTAAGCAACACCAACAGGCAAACCATTATCGTTTCTTGGTGCTGCTGCAACAGATGACATACTTGTTCCATGACCACATTGATCATTTGGTCCGTCTGTACTTGTGCTCCAAGGCCAAATTGAATCTACGTAAGTACCAAATTTTTGAATTGTTCTTCCTGTTGAAAGACCATCATTAAAATTAGTACCCAACAAAGTTTGATTAGGAGAAACTCCTGTGTCAATGATTCCAATTGTGATGCCTCGACCTGTGGCAGTATTCCAAGCAGTTGGAATATTATGTTGGTAAAACGACCATGGTACTTTAGCACCTGGAGAAACCGTAGTAAAATCGGAAGTACTTAATGTTGACGATTCAAATCCACATCCAGAAGAGCTTGAAGAACTAGATTCTGCTAAAGATACTTTTTGTTGAGCAGTCTCAAAATATTTATAATCGCCAGGTTCAACATAACGTATTTTAGCAGCTTTTCTTAAGGCTATAATTGTTTCTTGTTTTTCAATATAAACATCAACTAAATTCAAATAGCTATCACTTGAAAGCAAAACATCTTCTTTAGACTTTCCTTCATAATGTGCAACTAGATTCAGAATACTAGCTTGTGTTTTAGCATTATCTGCTGATTTACTTCTATCAAAATCTGTAGCTGAATTACCAAAACCAATAGTTATGATATGATTTCCTCTAAATGATGCACTCCAAAGTAAATGATTTGAAGCATTTTTCCAACTGAAGCTTCCTTTTGTAGCAATAGCTTCATCTATTTTAGAATTTACTTGTTGTGCTGTTAATGGATCTCTTTGAGCAGCATCGACTGAAATTTCATCATATGAATCTTCTTTAGAACATGAAGCAAAGACAAACACTGATAAAATGATAATTTTTAGAAAATTTTTTATCATACTAGTATTTTTTTAAGGTTGGTTTTACGAATGTAATAATTTTTTAAATATAATAGCAAAAAAAAGTCATCATAAAAAAATGATGACCTTTCCGTCCGAACTAAATCGGGACTAACCAATAACTCTAAATATAATCTAATCTCTTAGAATAAAAATTTAACACCAACTCTTAATCCACCAACATTTCTGTTTCCTGGATTTAAATCGAATGGATTTGCATTAAAACTAAAGTCGCTTGTACTATCACCAACTTTTGGATTTGTTGAAGTAGAAGTTAAATTCACTAATGAAAAAGTAGTTTCAACAGTCATCCATTTATTAACGATAAAATCAAAACCTGGAGCAATATCTACTCCAAAAGAAGTAACTTTATCATCAGAAAGTTTATCTTTTCCCATTGTAATAGGAAGTGAAGCTTGACCGAAGAAATAAAATTTTCCTCCAAGACCCCAATACTTTCTTACAAGAGGTTGAATTACTAATGCAGTTACATCATTAGTTGTAGTAGTTGTAGTACCAACAGTTGTTTGTTCTTTTGATCCAATAACACCTATTCCTAATCCTAAAGTTACATCAGGAGATATGAAATAACCAGCAACAGGTAAGATTGTGTTAGAAGTAGTTTTCGTTCCAACTTCTTCATTAGATGAAAAAGATACTTGACCAGCTACCCACCATGTTCCTTCTAATCCTTTGTTTTCTTTCTCTTGTGCATTTGCAGTTAAACCAAATAATGCTATCGCTGCAACTAATAAAATTTTTTTCATTTTGTTTGTAGTTTTAAAATTATAGGACAAATTTATTGTCAAGTTTTCTTAAAAAAACTGATATAAATCATAGTTTGAAATTTTTTTTGATACTAAATAATTTTACTTTTATTTTTAACTATTTAGTTAGTACATTTGCCTCAGAATGATAAAAACAGCCAACATACTTAATAAAAGAGCCAAATTTGATTATGAAATAATCGAAATTTATTCGGCTGGAATTGTTTTGACTGGAACTGAAATAAAATCTATTAGACTAGGAAAAGCCAACATCACTGAAAGTTTTTGTGAGTTTAATGACCATAACGAACTTTTTGCCATTAATACTTCTATAGAGGAATACTCTTTTGGTAATCAGTTTAATCATAAAGCTCGCAGCGAAAGAAAACTACTACTTAATAAAAGAGAGCTTAAATCGTTAGAAAAAAGTATTGATACTAAAGGATTAACCATAATTCCGTTACGTTTATTTACTAACGAAAAAGGATTAGCCAAACTAGAAATTGGACTTTGTAGAGGTAAGAAAACCTACGATAAACGCGAATCTTTAAAAGAACAAGATACCAAGCGAGATATCGAACGAATTAAAAAATCATTTTAAAATTTTTAAAAAATTTTGTTATTGTTTTTTTTTGTGTTGAAAAAATGAATAAATTTGTCAAGACAAAATAAAACATTTTAATTAGAATGAAAACTTTATTAAAAAATGCAAGAGAAGAAAAAGGAATAAAAACTAGAGAGTTGGCTCAACTTTTAGGTATTGATCAAGCATTGATTAGTAAGTTTGAAAGCGGATCAAGAAAACCTACTAAAGAACAAGTTGCCAAGTTAGCTCAAGCTTTAGATTTAGATTATGAAACCTTAATGGTTGCTTGGCTAAAAGAGCGAATTCTTTATGAAATTGGTTCAGATGAATTAGCTTTGAAGGCAATGATACTTGCCGAAGAACAAATAAAATATAACGTAAGTTTCGTTAGAAAATCGATTTCAAAAAATTTACAAAATATTTTAAATGATATTGATGCACTAAAAAATAAACTAAACCAATTTCGTCAATTTGATAGTTTTAGAATTGCACAAGCATTAGAATTAGAATACACTTTTGAAAGTAACAGAATAGAAGGAAACACTCTTACATTACGTGAAACCGATTTGGTTATCAATGAAGGATTGACTATTTCTGGAAAAAGTATGCGTGAACATTTAGAGGCAATTAATCACGTTGAAGCTATAGCCTACATTAAACAATTAATGGAACGCAATTTTCCTTTAAACGAAAGAGAACTACTTTCTGTTCACAATTTAATTTTAAGAGGAATTATTCCTGAAGATGCTGGTCGCTATCGTCGTGTACAAGTTATGATAAAAGGAAGTAGCCACATGCCTCCACAACCTTTTATAGTTGCAAAAGAAATGGAAGACTATTTCATTTGGTATGAAGAAAACAAAAGTAAGATGCACCCAGTTGTTTTAGCAGCAGAAATGCATGAAAGACTAGTTACTATTCATCCTTTCATAGATGGAAATGGTAGAACTTCTCGTTTAATAATGAATCTAATTCTTTTACAAAACGGATATGTGATTGCCAATATAAAAGGAGATTACGAAACTAGAATGAACTATTACAAAACGCTTGAAACAGCACAAACTTCAAATAATAAAGAAGACTTTTTGCTATTTATTGCACAAGTAGAAAAAGAGTGTTTAGAGCGTTATATAAACATAATTAGTAAATAAAAACCCATTCTGTTTTGGAATGGGTTTCTTTATTTTTATTTAAATCCAACTATCTGTTCTTCAGCAGCAATTACATCTTCAACATATTTTTTGTATTCTAAATAATCTGTTATAGAAATTTTATCCCAATTTAAAGTAACTGTTCTAACTACCTTTAATGTATTTGGTTTTACTAATTCAAAGGCTATTTGGTATTTATGCTCTTTAAATGTTAACGTTTTACCCTCTGGAACTTCAGTAAACTTTTTGTCTTGTGGAATATTTAAAATTACTTCAGAATTATATTCATTACTTGTTTCATAAGAAAAATAATCAATATCATATTTTCTACTTTCTAAAGAAATAATATCTCTTGTGTAAACTTTATCTAAAAATGGAATATCAGTAATTTTTAGATTTCCAACCGTTTGAATTCTTTCTGAAATTGAAAATTGTGTTTCAAACGTAATGTCTTTATCGTAAGTTTCGTTTTTAATTACTTTAGAAGATTGCAATGAAACAACTTTCTTTAATTTAGAATTATAATCCTCTTCTATTCTTTTCTTACGAACATCTTCTGTTGTTGCATCAGAAAACAATTCATTATAATATGATTTATTGGCTCCGCTTATTGTAAAAGTATTTGTGAAACTTTTTGATTTATCATCAATAGTCATAGTTGTTACTGCATTTGTAATATTTTTCAAAGCATTATCAAATGGGATTCCAATAATTTTAGATTTCTCGTTTTCAGCTTTATCAAATGAGATTACAAGTGCATTGGCATTATACAAACTACTTGGCAATGCTTTAAATGGAAGATACTTATCTGTTAACTCTAAAAAATAATCTTTACCATCAATTGCAACTTTTACGATACAATGATTAAAGTCATTTGATGGCAATAACATAGAAGTAAATCCATTATCGTTTGTAGTTACCAAAACTAAATTGGCTTTCATTCCTGCCAATTGCGATAAGGCAACAAATAACGTTGAAACATCTTTACAATCACCAAGTTTTGTTGTAATAGTTTTAGATGGTTTTTGAGGAACATAACCACTTTGTCTAAAATCTAAAGAACTGTATTTAATATTATTTCCTATATAAGAGTATATTTTTTTAGCTATTTCTTCTTGAGAAATTCCAGTTACGCCATTTGGAAAAATTTCGGCAAAAGTTTTCTTAGTTATTTTATCTAATTTCAAATTTTTCTTAACCAAATCAGAATACCAATTTGAAATTTCTTTCCAAGACTTTATTGTACTAATTCTGATAGTATTAGTCAAATCGCTAAAATTTGGTGCATAAGCTTCAGAAAGAGCCATTGCAGGAACATTAGTTCTTTTCCAAATCATATAAGTTTTATTATTTACTTTTTTAGTTGTTGATGGAACTGTTCCGTTGATGAAATCTGAAATGTATTCTGTTCCTGGAGGATAGATAAATCCAAAAACTGCTTCTACTGCAGGATAATAGCTATTGAAATAACAAGACAAATCAAAATCTTTATAGAATCTTCCATAAGAATTCTCATATCTTTCATATTGAATATAGATTACATCACCAACTTTCAAATCGGTAAATACTAAAGTACCATCACCTTCTTCTGCTGGAACTATAGAACCATCTTGCTTAACAATTTCAGATTTTAAAACAGTATTACTATAAGATTGTATGTTGTACTCCTTAAGTTCTTCAATACCTTTTTCTGAAGTAATTTCATAAAGAAAAGTAACTTTAGATTTTCTTCCGCCTTCTGGCAAAATATTAACGATGTATTCATCAAGAAGAGTCGTTACTCCAAAATCACCTTTCAAAGTTGAATTTCTTCTTTGTTTAATAACTTTATAGATATCTTTAGTCGCCACCTCTTCTATCTCATCTGGAGTTTTTGTAATATCATAAAGTTTCTTACGCAATGAACTATTACTAGAATTGTGAGATAATGATTGTCTGATGAATTTTTCAGCATCTTTAACGTTATTAAGACTATTGTAAATAGTTCCTTTTTTCTCCATCAAAGAAAATGAATACGGAAAATTAGCTAAAGCTCTGTCAACCTCAACCAATGCTTCTGTATATCTTTTTTCATCAACCAAATGATTAATATAATCAACTCTTAAATCATTAGAATAAGGATACCTTGTACTAACATCTTGAATCAATTTTTCAACCTCATCTTTTCTATTTGCATCATCATAATACCCTCTTAATTGATTCAATGCAATAAGATTCTCTTTTGAAGCAACTAAATCCTCAAGCATTTTTATGGTTTTAGCCTTATCATTTTTTAACTTTTCATAAATACCAGAAAATGTGGTAACATAAAATTCATTATTGTCTGATTTAGCAAATAAATCCTCCAATTTTTGAATCATTAAATTGATATCAGATTTTCTTGAAGCTAAAATAAAATCAAACAAAGTTGTTACCATTTCTGATTTTACCGAGGTTGTTTTTTCACGAAATTTTTCAAGCTCTACAATATTTGCTGAACGCATCCAATCTTGATCTTGAATTTTTTTGATGATATTATAGTAATAAAACTCATCATTAATCTCCATATTTTTAGCAATCTCTTCAACTTTTTGAGTTTCCTTTTTATTAGAATAATTGGTCATTTGAAGCACATGCATAAAAGAAGATTTTGGATATTCTTTTATCAATTCTTCAATGATATCATTTGCCAAATCATTTTTACTATTATTAGAATAAGCTTCAAATAATAAAATCTTGTATAAAACATTACTCGGATTTTTGGCAATCAAATCTTTAAAATAATCTTCGAATGTTGGATTCAATTCAACTACATTCAATTGCTCTAGAGTTGATTTATTATAAGTTTTATACTTATTTGAAATCGTTACATCTGAAATCTTATTGTTAGTTTCATCTGTTAATGACACAAAGAAATTATCATTACTAGCATTAGTTGAGAATTTTACTAATAACCTATTTGTGCCTTTCAACAACTTGAATTTCAACCTAAAGGCATTCAAATCGGTGTGTTCTGCCATATTATTAGCATAAATTTCAGCATCATTTACAAAGATTTTGATAGAAGAACTAGTACCAAAATTTAAATACACTTCTTTATCAGAAGGTGAATCAATGAATACTTGAGAATACATAATTCCGTCACCATATTCTGACTCATTACTATAAAAGTGATAGCCTTCTTCTTGCTTGTCAACAGGAATATACCAACCAATTTTTCCGTTACTATTTGCATCAAATAACTTATCGTTATTAGCATAAACTTCTGGTTCGTATTCTGTTTCTAATCCACTGTCATTTAAATTTTCAAAAGCTCCACAATATTGCCAATCTTCAATAGCATTCAATTTTTTAATATTATCGCTAAAACCTTGTGTATTTTTTCTTTTTCTATCGCAAACCGCCTTGAAATAAATTACCAAAGGATCTTTACCAAATACTTCTGAAGCAGCTAAAAGATCTATTTTCTTGTAGGTATAATCATTGTAACCATTGGTATTTGCATTATCCATCATGTATGGTTTGTACCAAATTGGATACAGATAATTTTTCTCCTTACAAGTAACCAAAAATTGTTTTAAAATTTGATCATCAAATGCTAGTGTTCCCATTTCATATTGCAACATAGCGTCTAATATCAAATAATCAACATTAGTTGTCATTTTGGATTTTAATTCTTTATCAAAAAGTTTTCTGGCATCTTCACGCTTGTTAGACAATAACAAATCCCATACTTTTTTTTCAGCTGTTTGTGCAAATGTTACATTTACAAACAGAATACAAATGGCAATGATTTTCTTCATTAATTTGGTTGGTTTAAATTTGGTACAATATAGTAATTCTTGTGAAACTTTGTAAATTAATTCTTATTTTCCAAGAGAGGCACAAATTTAAAATCACCAAATTCATGTTTTTCAAATTGCGTTTCGTTTTTACGAATTAGCATAGTCATGATTTGCTCTTTTTCTCCAACTGGAATTACAAGTTTACCTCCAATTTTTAATTGCGCCATAAGTGGCTTTGGAATAATTGGAGCACCAGCAGTGACAATAATACTATCAAATGGAGCGTGATTAGGTAATCCTTTATAACCATCTCCAAACGATAAATGTTTTGGACGAATTCCGAGTTTTGGTAATAAAAGTGAAGTAGTTTTAAATAATTCATTTTGTCTTTCAACTGAATAAACTTTGGCACCAAGCAAACACAAAACTGCTGTTTGATATCCACTACCAGTACCAATTTCTAAAATTTTATCATCTTTTTTAACGTCTAAAAGTTGACTTTGAAAAGCTACAGTGTAAGGTTGTGAAATAGTTTGTCCAGCACCTATTGGAAATGCTTTGTCTTGGTAAGCAAAATCTTCAAAACTTGAATTCAAAAACAAGTGCCTTGGAATTTTTTTTATAGCTTCCAAAACGTTTTTATCGGTAATTCCTTTTTCTTCAAGCTGTTTAGCTAATTGATTTCTAAGTCCTTGATGTTTGTTTGTATCTTTCAATTTGGGCAAGTATTTATTTTGTAAAAATAGAAAACAAATTATCAATTATCAATTACCAATTATCAATTAATTACTATTTTTGATAAAATTTTATTTTATGCTTAAAGTTGGCGTTTTAGGTGCCGGTCACCTTGGAAAAATACACTTACGATTGTTGAATCAATCTAAAAAATATGAATTAGTTGGTTTTTATGATGAAAATGCTGAATATGCAGATAAAATAGCTGCTGAGTTTGGTTATAAACGTTTCGATACCATTGCCAAATTAATTCACGCTGTTGATGTAATTGATATTGTCACTCCTACTCTTTCTCACTACAAGTGTGCAAAAGTTTCCATCAAAAGTGGCAAACATGTTTTTATAGAAAAACCAATTGCAACAACTGTTGCAGAAGCAGAGGAAATCATTGCTCTAGCCAAAGAATACAATGTAAAAGGTCAAGTTGGACATGTGGAACGATTCAATCCTGCGTTTATAGCTGTAAAAGATATGATTGAAAGCCCAATGTTTATTGAAACGCATCGTTTGGCAGAATTCAATCCTCGTGGTACTGATGTTCCTGTGGTTTTAGATTTAATGATTCATGATATTGATGCTATTTTAAGCGTTGTAAAATCAAAAGTTAAAGCCGTTCACGCCAGTGGAGTTTCAGTTTTGAGTCAATCTCCAGATATTGCTAATGCTCGAATTGAGTTTGAAAATGGTTGCGTTGCCAACATAACTTCAAGCAGAATTTCGATGAAGAACATGCGTAAATCTCGTTTCTTTCAAAAAGACGCCTACATCTCTGTTGATTATTTAGATAAAATCTGTGAAGTTGTAAAAATGAAAGACGCACCAGAAGTTCCGGGTGATTTTGATATGATTTTACAAAACGCAGAAGGCGAAAAGAAACAAATTTATTTCAATAATCCAGAAGTTACGACAAACAATGCCATTTTAGATGAATTAGAAACTTTTGCCGATGCTATTGTAAATAATACAACTCCAATAGTAACTTTAGAAGATGGAACCGAAGCTTTGAGAGTTGCTTATATGATTATTGATTCGATGGAAAATAGATAATCATGGAGTTAAGTCAAAACCTTATACATGAAATAAAATCTTTAATTGTGAAAGCAAAAGAAGGTGCTATTCGATCGGTTGACCATCATCGAACAGTTATGTATTGGCATATTGGCGAAAGAATTTTTAACGAAGAACAACAAGGAAAAGACCGAGCTGATTATGGTAATTATTTAATAAAATATTTATCGGAGCAACTACAACCTGAATTTGGAAGTGGATTTTCCTATAGAAATTTACATTGGTACAGACAATTTTACCGAACATTTCCAATTGTGAACTCACTGCGTTCACAATTGAGTTGGACACATTACAGATTGCTTTTAAGTATTGATAATGAAGACAAAAGAGAATATTATATAGCGGAAACCGCAAAAAATAATTGGTCGGTTCGTCAAATGGAACGACAAATAAACAGTCAACTATTTGAACGATTATTATTGAGTAATGATAAAGAAAGTGTTTTGGCTATTGCAAGAAATGAAGTAATACCAACCAATCCGAATGAAATTATAAAAGATCCTTTGATTCTAGAATTTTTAGGATTAAAACGTGAAAGTGCTTACTACGAAAAAGATTTTGAGCAAGCCATCATCACCAACCTTCAAGATTTTCTTTTAGAACTTGGAAACGGATTTTCATTTGTGGCCAGACAAAAACGAATTCATTTAGATGGTGATGATTTTTTTATAGATTTGGTTTTTTATAATCGATTGTTGCAATGTTTCGTCTTGTTTGAAATCAAAACACACAAATTAACACATGAAGATTTAGGTCAACTTCAAATGTATGTGAACTATTATGATCGTGTTGAAAAAGTAGCTCACGAAAAACCAACGATTGGAATTTTACTTTGTGCCGATAAAAACGATGCCGTAGTAAAATATTCATTACCAGAAAACAACAATTCGATATTAGCAAGTCAATACCAATTATATCTTCCAACAGAAGAACAATTGTTGACTGAAATTAGGCGAGAAATTGAAATTTTAAATAAAAATGATAAATAGACTTTTCATTTTATTCTTTTGTATTATTTTTTCTAATTGCTGTTTGTCGCAAATAGATCACATTTTTTATGTGAATGATGTTGAAAATGTAGAATATTTGACTGTCAATTTTTGTATTGACAACAAAGGTAAAACATCTAGCGTTAATATTGTACCTAATAAAACAACATACAAAAACGAAAATATAATAAATCAAGTAATTGAATATAGAAAGGGAATAGAATATTATCCAGATAGTAATATGAATAACAATTGTTATGATTACACATTTACATTTCTGAATATTAAATATCAAACAGAAACTTTGGATAGTAACGAATTAGAAAAATGTAAAAACTTTAAAAAAGGTGTTTACAAATACAATAATACAATTCATCCAAATACAATAATTGAGAGAACAGAAGAATTTCAAATAGAAAAAACAGGAAAAGATTTTATTAAATTCAAAATAGATTGGCTAACACCAAATAAATATATCTTAACTTATTTTGAAGTAAGTGATAAAGAATATGATTATTTGTTAGGCGAAAAAATAGAAGTCGAAATCATTAAAATCATAAATGACAATGAATACTTATATTTCAGTAATTTATTAAATAGAACTTATACAAGTATGATTATTACAAAAACAAACTAAACAAACATAATGAAAACAATAGCTGTAATAGGCGCAGGAACGATGGGCAACGGAATTGCTCACACTTTTGCACAAAGCGGTTTTACCGTAAAATTAATCGATATTTCAGAGAAATCTTTAGAAAAAGGAATGGCTACCATTGCTTCCAACCTTGACCGAATGGTTGCTAAAGGAACGATTACTGAAGATGACAAACACAAAACTATCGGAAACATAATCACTTACACCGACATTAAAGATGGCGTTGTTGGAACTGATTTAGTAGTAGAAGCTGCAACAGAAAATGTAACTTTAAAACTAAACATTTTCAAGCAATTAAGTGAAGTTTGCGACCATAATGTGATTTTGGCAACAAATACTTCTTCTATTTCTATTACTCAAATAGCTGCTCAAGTAGTTCATCCAGAACGTGTCATTGGAATGCATTTTATGAATCCGGTGCCGATTATGAAATTGGTTGAAATCATTCGTGGTTACAACACTTCTGATGAAGTTACTAAAATCATTATGGATTTATCAGTAAAACTTGGAAAAACGCCAACAGAAGTGAACGATTATCCAGGATTCGTTGCCAACAGAATCTTAATGCCAATGATTAACGAATCAATTGAAACTTTATATAACGGAGTTGCTGGTGTTGAAGAAATCGATACCGTAATGAAGTTAGGAATGGCGCATCCAATGGGACCATTGCAATTGGCTGATTTTATTGGACTTGACGTATGTCTTTCAATATTAAACGTAATGTATGACGGATTCAAAAATCCAAAATATGCTCCTTGCCCACTTTTAGTAAATATGGTAATGGCAGGAAAACTCGGAGTAAAATCTGGTGAAGGTTTCTACGATTATTCGGAAAGTAAAAAAGCAGAGAAAATTGCAAAGCAATTTTCAAAGTAATTAGTCGCAGTCGCAGTTTACAGTTAGTAACTAAACTGAAAACTGGGACTGAAAACTGTAAACTAAAAACATGAGCAAAATAATCCCTTTCAAAGCCGTTCGTCCAACTCCTGATAAAGTAGCGTTGGTAACTTGTCGTAATTATGATGACTATTCGCCTGCGGAATTGGCTTCCTGGTTGGATTTCAATCCGTATTCGTTTTTGCACGTGATTAATCCTGCTTACGTTCATTCGCAAAAGATTACTTTAGACAAGCGTTTCAAAGGTGTCGCTCATAAATATCAGGATTTCAAAAACGATGGTATTTTTCTTGAAGATGAAAAAGCGGCTTTCTTTTTGTATGAAATTCAGACGAAAAGTCAATCTTTTACAGGAATTGTAGCAGGAACTTCAATTGATGATTACAAAAACAATGTCATCAAAAAACACGAAGATACTTTGCAATATCGTGTAGAATTATTCAAAGATTATTTGCATCAAACAGGTTTCAATACAGAACCAGTTTTGATAACTTATCCAGATAAATCAGAAATCAACAATTGGATTTCAGAAAAGAAAAAAGAACAGCCAATTTATCATTTTGCCACAACCAACAAAGAAAAACATACACTTTGGAAAGTTGATTCTGACTCAGAAATAACTTGGTTAGAAAAACAATTTGAAAACATTCCAGAATTATATATTGCTGATGGTCACCACCGTTCGGCTTCGGCAGAATTATTATTTGATGAAGACAATCATTTAGGAAATCAGAATCTGAATTATTTTATGAGTTTTCTAATTGCTGAAAGTAATGTCAAAATTTATGAGTTCAACCGAATCATTCGTGATTTGAATGGTAATTCGAAAGAAGAATTTATTCTAAAGCTATCAGAACATTTCATCATCAAAACCAAAGAACAAGAATTGTGGAAACCCCAAGGAAAATTTGAATTCGGAATGTATTTAGATGGTGCTTTTTATGCGTTGTTTTACAAAGTCAATGACAATGACAATATCAAAAAGCAAAATTCAATATTATCAAATTTAGATGCGCAAGTTTTATACGATAAAGTATTGCAACCCATTTTAGGAATAGAAGATTTAAGAAATGACGAACGTATTGAATACATTCCAGGAAAGCAATCAATTTTAACGATAAAAGAATTGGTTGACGAAGGTGAATTTGAAGTAGGATTTATGTTATTTCCAAGTGATATTTCAGAGATTAAAGCACTAGCAGATAACAATTTAATCATGCCTCCAAAATCAACTTATATTGAACCTAAATTTCGTAGTGGATTGATGGTGTATGAACTTTAGTTGGGAGTTTGAAGATGGAAGTTGGGAGTTTTGCTCACAAAGTTTAACCACAATCTAGTCATTCTAAATTTGTTTCAGAATCTATCAATTTATGAAAATGAAAAAATTACTTATTTTGTTATTTATTACAACTTTCTGTTTTTCGCAAGAAAAAGCATTGACTATTTCTCAAATTGATAGTATTGTAAAAAAAATACGACCAAAAATAGAATCTAGCGGGATTTTAAAAAAGAAGAAAAAAATAATTGGTGGTTTTGGAAATACAATATATGAATATAAAAAAAAGCTGATTTATTCTTATTACAATGAATCTACTAAAGAAAAAGAATTTGAATTTTTCCATTTTTATGAATTTTATTATTTCAATGAAAGTCCTATTTTTATTAAAATAAATATTGAAAAAACAAATATTAAAGATAAATCAAAAGAAGTATTTAAAGCTGAATTAAATGAAACAGAATCAACTTCTTTCAAAGAAATAAAGAATCCATTTTTAATTAATTTAAGAATGAAACTAAATAGAATCATTTTTGATTTCATAAATAATATGCCAGAATAATGTCAATATCTCAAAACCTTACCGAAATAAAATCCCAACTTCCAAATCATGTTACACTTGTTGCCGTTTCTAAAACTAAACCTGTTGCTGATTTGATGGAAGCTTACAATGCTGGTCAACAAATTTTTGGAGAAAACTATGTTCAAGAATTAGTTGAAAAACACGAAGCGCTTCCTAAAGATATTCAATGGCATTTTATTGGTCATTTGCAATCGAGAAAAGTAAAACTTATTGCTTCATTTGTAAATTTGATTCACGGAGTTGATAGTTTGAAATTATTGCACGAAATCAGTAAAGAAGCTCAAAAAAATAATCGCGTAATTGATTGTCTGCTTCAAATTTTTATTGCCGAAGAAGAAAGTAAATTTGGATTAGATGAAAAAGAATTAACAGAAATTCTATCTTCAGAAGAGTTCAAAAACCTGAAAAACATAAGAATTATTGGTTTGATGGGAATGGCAACCTTCACAGACAACCAAATCCAAATCCAAAAAGAATTTGATCATTTGAAAACAATTTTCGACAAACTTAAAAAATTACCTAAAACCCAAAACCTACAACCTACAACCTTATCAATGGGTATGTCTGGCGATTATCAATTAGCAATTGAATGTGGAAGTACAATGGTTCGAATTGGAAGTAGTATCTTTGGGAACAGAAATTATAATAATTAAAGTTGAGATTCCTACGGAATGACAGACTGAACTCTGAAAACTGAACACTGAATACTATTTTGTACTGCATACTCGACATAGAAACCACTGGAGGTCAATTCAACGAAGAAGGAATTACCGAAATCGCCATCTACAAATATGATGGTCACGAAGTCGTGGATCAATTTATCAGTTTGGTCAATCCTGAAAAGGAAATTCAACCGTTTGTGGTTAAGTTAACTGGAATCAATAATGCTATGTTGCGTTCGGCTCCAAAGTTTTATGAAGTTGCCAAAAGAATTATCGAAATTACACAAGATTGTATTGTTGTGGCTCACAATTCTTCATTTGATTATCGTATTTTGAGAACCGAATTTACACGCTTGGGTTACGATTTCATTCGTCCAACACTTTGTACAGTTGAATTATCTAAAAAACTTATTCCTGGAATGGAATCGTATAGTTTGGGAAAATTGGTTCGTGCTTTGGGAATTCCTGTAACCGATAGACATAGAGCTAGTGGTGATGCCTTAGCAACCGTCAAATTGTTCAAATTATTATTATCAAAAGATACTGAAAAAGAGATTTTAATTAGTTCGATAAAAGCTGAAATCAAAAGTGGTTTGACTCCAAAATTGCTTGATATTGTTGAAAGTTTACCCTACAAAACTGGTATTTATTACATTCACAATGAAAAAGGTGATTTGATTTACATTGGTAAAAGCAAGAATATTAAAAAACGTGTCAATCAACATTTTACAGGAAAAACCAATAAATGTAAAAAGATTCAATTAGAAGTTTTTGCCGTGACATATGAAGAAACTGGAAGTGAATTGATTGCGCTTTTAAAAGAAAGTGAAGAAATCAAAATTAACAAACCAATTTACAATCGTGCGCAGCGTAAAAGTATTTTTCAATATGCTTTGTATGAAGTTTTAGACGACAATGGTTATTTGAATTTACGCCTTCAAAAAGCAGATGGTAGAAAGAAAGAAATTACAGCATTTACAACACTTCAAGAAGGAAAAAATGCGTTGTTTAGAATCACAGAGAAATATAATTTATGTCAGAAATTGAACGGATTATATGAAACGCAAAACGGATGTTTCCAACACAAAATAAAAGAATGTAACGGCGCTTGTTTAGGATTAGAATCACCTGAGGAATATAACCAACGAGTTGAAGATTTTATCAATGAAATGACGTTTGAAAATAACAATATGATAATCATTGACAGAGGTCGAAAAATTGACGAGCGAAGTGCGGTTTTAATTGAAAACGGCATTTACAAAGGCTATTGCTTCTATGATTTAAATTATCAAATTACTAATGTTGAAGTCTTGAAAAACATTATTATTCCGATGCAAAATAATCGAGATACACGAACTATTATTCAGAGTTATTTGAGAAAGAATAAAGTGTTGAAAATTGTCAAATTTTAAATTAGTTTCATGCAAAATAATAAATCTACTTATCAAAAGTTTATTGAAAAAGCTCATGTTATAATTTATGGCACCAATACTATTGCAGGAAGACTTTTTGATTTAATCTTACTCGGATTAATACTTTTAAGTGTTTTACTAGTAATGCTAGAAACTGTAAAAGATTTTAATCAAAAGTACCATTCCTTTATAATTGTATGTGAATGGATAATAACTATCTTTTTTACTATTGAATATATACTCAGAATTTTAACTATAAAACGTCCGAAAAACTATATTTTTAGTTTTTATGGATTGATAGATTTAATATCTATTTTACCAATGTATTTGTCTTTTTTCATAAGCGGAACAAGCATTTTTGCAGTCATTAGAGCGTTACGTTTGTTACGATTATTTAAAATTTTAAATCATCCACAATTTAATAATCATTCTAAACATTTAAAGGAATCATTAATTGCTAGTAAAGGAAAAATAGTGATTTTTATATACTTTGTTATGATAAGTACAATTATTATTGGGTCTGTGATGTATGTTGTAGAAGGTGAAGAAAACGGATTTACAAGTATTCCGACTAGCATATATTGGGCTATTGTAACTTTAACTACGGTTGGCT
Source organism: Flavobacterium cheonanense (assembly GCF_039539185.1). Taxonomy (NCBI): domain Bacteria; kingdom Pseudomonadati; phylum Bacteroidota; class Flavobacteriia; order Flavobacteriales; family Flavobacteriaceae; genus Flavobacterium; species Flavobacterium cheonanense. The sequence continues at coordinate 127,261 of NZ_BAABCT010000001.1, forward strand.
ACGGCGATATTTCACCAGTAACTCCTTTAGGACAATTTATTGCTTCTTTTGTAATGATAATGGGTTATGGCATCATTGCAGTTCCTACAGGTATTATTTCGGCAGAGTTTGCCAAAAATAGACCAATAATTAAAGAAAGTGAAACCAAAGTATGCAGTAATTGCGGAAGTCACGAGCATTACATTAATGCTAAATTTTGTCAAGATTGCGGTCATGCATTATAAAATGAATTATCTAATTACCATCATTGGACCAACTGCTATAGGAAAGACTTCCTTGAGTATTGCATTGGCTCAACATTTTGGTTGTGATATTCTTTCGTGTGATAGTCGTCAGTTTTTTAAAGAAATGAAAATTGGTACTGCTGTTCCAAGTGATGAAGAATTGGCAAGTGCAACGCATCATTTTATTCAAAATAAATCCATTTTTGAAAATTACACTGTTGGAGATTTTGAAAAAGAAGCCATTGTTAAATTGGACGAATTATTCTTGAAAAACAACATCCAAATTATGGTTGGTGGTTCTGGTTTGTATGTTGATGCTGTTCTAAAAGGATTTGATAGTTTTCCTGAAATCGATTCGCAAGTTCGAGATGAAGTTCGATTGAATTATGAAGAAAAAGGAATCGAATATCTTCAAAATCAGTTGAAACAATTAGATACTGAATATTTCAATTTCATAACAGAAACCAATCCACAAACATTACAAAATCCACAACGAATGATGCGTTTTGTAGAAGTCTGTATCGGAACAGGAAAACCTTATTCGTCATTTCTAAATAAAGAGAAGAACAAAAGAAACTTCACGCCTATTATAATCGGATTGGAAGCCGAAAGGTCAATAATGTATGAAAGAATCAACCAAAGAGTTAATATTATGATAAATGAAGGATTGCTTGCAGAAGCAGAAAAGTTGTTTCCAAATAAAGATTTGAATGCCTTACAAACGGTTGGCTACAGAGAATTATTCGATTATTTTGAAGAAAAAACTTCACTAGATTTTGCAATCGAAGAAATCAAAAAAAATACAAGACGCTTTTCAAAACGTCAATTGACTTGGTTTAAAAGAACCGAAAATACGGTTTGGTTTGATTATTTGACTGATAGAAAAGAAATAATTAATCATATAAATCAACACTTTAAGTCTTAATACTTAATACTCATATCTTAATACTCATATCTTAATACTTCCATGCCAATTTCACCTAACTTCACTTCTATTCTAACCAAAGACTGGGAAATCAATTTTCTGCAATGTTATCCTAATGGATATTTGAAATATACTGAATTGTGTAATTTATTTCAGTTGACAGCAGCAACACATTCGGAAGTTGGTGGGATTAGTTTTAGCGATATGCAAGAGTTTCATCAAGCGTGGGTTTTGAGTAAAATGAGAGTTGAGATTAAGCGTTTACCTAAATGGAAAGATAAAGTAACAGTTAAAACTTGGATAAAATCGTTAGAAAATTCGCGTTCTACACGTTGTTTAGAATTGTATCTTGGTGATGAAAAGATTGTAGGTTGCGAAACTTTTTGGGCAGTTTTTAATACCAAAACACGTCGTCCGGAAGCTTTAGCATTACCACACGAGCATTTTGAAAAATATCCAAATGTTAGTGCAACTGAAAAAAGTTATGCAAAAATAGATCTTCAGCAGGAATTTGAAGAAGTTGCAGAACGAACTGTTTTACTATCTGATTTAGATATTGTTAATCATGCCAATAGTGTAAAATATTTAGAATGGTGTTTGGATTGTGTGGATTCAAAAAAGCTTTTGAAACAAGAACTAACAGCTTTTGAAATGAATTACTTAAAAGAAGTTTCGCTGAATGAAGTAATTACAATTGGTAAGAATAAGAACGTTTTTACAGTAAGTAAAGATGGAAAAGTTTGCTTTGGATTGGAACTTGAATTGAAATAAAAAAGCCCCAATTTCTTGGAGCTTTCTGTTTATTTTTTTACGACTAATCTAAATCCCTCACCGTGAATGTTTAAAATTTCTACATTTGGATCTTCTTTTAGATATTTTCTTAGTTTAGCGATGTAAACGTCCATACTTCTTGAAGTGAAGTAGTTATCGTCTCTCCAGATTTTTGTTAATGCTAATTCTCTTGGCATTAAATCTTCTACATAAAGTGCTAACATTTTTAGCAATTCGTTCTCTTTTGGTGACAATTTTATTGGTTCGTTACCTGGAAAATTCAAGAAACGCAACTTAGAATTTAAGTGAAATTTACCAATTTGGAATTCAAACTGAACATTTTCAGCTTTAGTTTCAGATGATTTTCTTTGCATGATAGCTTTGATTTTCATCAACAACACTTCAGAATCGAATGGCTTGTTAAGATAATCGTCTGCTCCTACTTTGTATCCTTTCAATACGTCTTCTTTCATGGTTTTAGCCGTTAAGAACACGATAGGCACTTCTTTATTTTTCTCTCTAATTTCTTTAGCTAAAGTATATCCGTCTTTGTAAGGCATCATTACGTCAAGAATGCACAAATCGTAAGTGTCTTTTTTAAACTTTTCAAAACCTTCCATCCCATTTTTTGCCAATACAACATCAAAATCATTTAACATTAAATAATCTTTCAGAATGGCTCCAAAGTTTTGATCGTCTTCAACTAATAATATTTTTTTATTTTCTTTTTCCATAATTTTTTAATTTATCAATGGGACTTTTATAATAAATGTACTTCCTTTTCCTTTTTCGCTTTCAACAAAAACTTGACCATTGTGGTCTTCCACAATTCGTTTTACGTAAGCTAGACCTAAACCGTGTCCTTTTACGTTGTGAATATCGCCTGTGTGTTCGCGATAAAACTTTTCAAAAATTCTTTTTTGAGCCACTTTGCTCATTCCTGCGCCTTGATCTTTTACTTTAATTAATATAAAATCTTTGATGTTCTCTGTGTATATATCTATAACGGGCGCATCTGGCGAATATTTTATAGCGTTGTCTAAAATATTAACAATTACATTGGTAAAATGTACATCATTTAGTAATGCTGTGGTTCTATTTGCCTCAAAATGAGTTGTAATAGCACCTTGTCTATCTTCAATAATTAAATGCACATGATCTATTGCTTCTTCAATAATATCTTGAACGTCTAATGGTTCTTTGGTAATCTCTAATTCTTTTTTCTCTAGTTTTGAAATCCTAAGGACATTCTCTACTTGAGCATGCATTCGTTTATTTTCGTCTCTAATCATTTGGAGATATCTATAAACTTTTTCTTTATCATCAATTACTTTAGGATTTTTAATAGCATCTAAAGCTAAATTGATAGTTGCAATTGGCGTTTTAAACTCATGCGTCATGTTATTAATAAAATCTGTTTTGATTTCAGAAATTTGACGTTGTTTGATTAATTGGTGTAACGCATTGGCATAAGCTATAATTATTATTAAAGTAAAAACTACCGATAACAGCGTAATAGCAAGAATTTCTGAAAACAAGAACTTCTTTTTCTGAGGAAATGTAACTAGCAACATATACTTGTTATTTCCGTCATTGTCTATAAAAACAGGAATCGAATAAGTAGCATATTTATCAAAATTGAAATGTTCTGATTTAATTTTTGTTGCTAATCCATTACTGTAAATATTGAACTCATAAGGAGTTTTGATTCCATATTCTTTAAGTTCTTTATCTAATAATTCATTTAATTGTTCTTTAGAAACACGTTCGTTTATTGGATAATTAGCTACAACATCTTTGTAGGCAATTTCAAATTGTGCATCTTCAAGAATCTTTAAATCTCCAGCTTTTTCAATAGTTAAATCAGGAACAATTGTGTTTTGAATTCCTGAATTATCAAATGAGTTATTGTTAAATACTTTAGTTTTTCTTTTAGCTGTGTAATTTTTTACTTTAAGACTATCAAGTCTTTTATCAAAGAACGTAGAAAACATATCATAATCCTCTGAAATAATGCTGTTGGAATAAATTATTGTTTTATTCGTTTTAGCATTTCTTTCGTAGTAACCGTATTCTAATAAATCTTCACTTTTTGGAGATTTTTTAGCATTATCTTTAAATCTTCCGTTTTTTTTATAAAAAGCATAACGCTCTTTATTTTCGAGTTTGTTGGCAACGCTACCTAAAACCTGTTTTACATGAAACTTAAATTGTTCTTCGTTGTTTTCTAATGAAGTATTAAACCAATATACTTGGACTAAAATTATCCCAAGTAAGGATAAACTCATTAATAATACCAACAGCCGAAAAACAAACTTATTCATCACAACAAATTTAGTATTTTAACATTTATTCTGTTAATGTATTAACCAAACATTAACATAGAGGTAAATAATTATCTATTTTTCAATAAATTGACGATTTCGTCGACTTGTTTTTTAGTATCTTCAAAATTTTCGTTTTTTATTACAAAATTACTTCTTGCAATTCTTTCTTCATCAGACAATTGATTGTTTATTCTTTGTAATACTTTTTCTCTCGTAGTCGAATCACGCTTCAATACACGCGCTATTCTTAACTCTAGTGGTGCTGATACGGTAATAATTTTATCACAATCTTTATAACTACCACTTTCAAACAATATAGCTGCTTCTTTTACTAAAATTGGATGGTTTTGATTTGTAGCAATCCAATTATCGAAATGTTTTTTTACTGCCGGATGAACGATAGCATTAAGTTGTTTTAGCTTTTCTGGAGCATTAAAAACAATTGCTGCAAGTTTTTCTCTATCTAAAGTTTGATCACCTGTAATTAATTCATTTCCAAAAGTTTGTACAATTTGAGAAATAATCTCAGGAAACTCCATTACTTTTTTTGCTTCTACATCGGATATATAAACTGGAATACCTTTAGAAATAAGATATTTTGCAACCGTAGTTTTACCACTACCTATTCCTCCTGTTAGACCAATTATTTTTGATTTTGTTACAACTGGTTCAACAATTTTATTAATAGGAGTAACAATTTTATCAATAACTTTCTCTACCGATTTTTGAATTGGAGTTTCCATTTGTTTTTCAAAAATCAACTCTTTTTCAGCTTCCATTGGATTGGAATTTATTTTAAAAAACAATTCAGGAAAAGCATCTTGAGGTTTTTTTCTGAGAATATTAATCTTGAAAAATGATTTTAAAAATCCAAAACCATACCCAAAAAATTGCTTCCAAACAGCTACTATGGATAATAAACCTATTATTGGATTTCTGTTTTGAATACTAGATACAATAAAGATTATTACGAAATATAAAAAATATAGTTTTAATCCCCAATCAAATAGAATTATTAAAAGCCCAACAGAGATTATAAATCCAATAACAAATAAAGAAGGTAACCAATAGGTTAATTTACTATATTCTGGATACCAGTGATTTAAAATTGGTCTTGCTTTTCCAAATTTTGATACTTGAAGTGTAAATTTATCCCAGTCAATTCTTCTTTTATGATAAACAAAAGCTGAAGAAAAAAGTCTAGTTTGATAACCTAATTTCCATAATCTAATGGATAAATCTGGATCTTCACCTGGATGAATATTTCCGAAACCTTTAGATTCTTCAAATGCTTTTTTAGAAATTCCCATATTGAAACTTCTTGGTTGAAATTTATCTATTTTCTCAGAACCACCTCTTATTCCTCCTGTTGTTAGAAAAGAAGTCATTGAAAAGTTGATAGCTTTTTGAATATTAGAAAATGATTTTAGAGCTTTATCAGGTCCACCAAAACAATCTACATAATTGGATTTTAATTCTTTATCAACTTCAGAAAGATAGTTATTTGGAATAATACAATCGGAATCAAAGATGATAAAATAATCACCTTTGGCTTTCTGCATTCCAAAATTTCTAGAATCTCCTGGACCAGAATTTGCTTTATAATAATATGAAATAGATAATTTATCTGTGAATTTCTTTATTACTTCTTCACAGGAAATTGAAGAACCGTCTTCTACAATTACAATTTCATAATTGCTTTTGTAAGTAGATAATAGTAAACTTTCTAGCAGTTCGTTTATTTCGTCAGGTCTATTATAGACTGGAATAATAATTGAAAAATACATTCGAAAAAATTTTAACAAAGATACTCTTTCTATAAAACAAAAGTCCCGCCGAAGCAGGACTTTTTATTTATTTAAGAATAAGTTATAATTATTCTTTTACAACTTTAATCGTTTTCACTTGATTTTCAGAAGTTAATCTTACTAAATAAGTTCCAGATGGAAGATTCGACATATCAATTGCTGCTTGAGTAGCGTTGATTGATTTAGCAGAAACTTCTTGACCTAAAATATTCATAATTTGAACAGTATCAATATTTTTTGAATAAGATAAATTCAATACATCTTTAACCGGATTAGGATAGAATGTAAAGTTTGAACTATCAAAACTATTCGTTCCTAATGAAGCATCATAAGCTGAAATTGAGAATGAACCAGGTGCATCATTATTGTATTCATAAACTCTCAATAGTATTGTGCTACCTGGAGTTTGACCAGTTAATGTAAGTAATGTAAATCCTACTGCAGTTTCAGTTGCTCCGTCATCATCACAACCTATTTGATTTAATACTGCACAATCTCCAGTATAAGCAGTAACAACAGTATCTATTCCAGTTCCTCCTGCTATAGGAACACTAGTTTCAATTGTAAGGTTACCACTCGCTGGAACAACTACACTAAACCAAACATCACCACCACTATAACCAAAACAAGTTGCAGGATTAGCTTGCGAAGATGCTGTTGCACCGAAAGTTGTACCATCGACATCATTATCTGTATAAACACCACCTGCAGTTAATGCAATTGGAGCTGAACAATTATCATTTAAAGGAGCTGGAGGAGGTGTACCACACAAAATCGCTCTTGTTCTAGGAGTTGTATTTGCAGCACAAGTATTGTCAACATGTGTATAAAATCTAATTACACCTGTTATACTTGATGTCCAAACTACACTACCTGTTCCAAAAGTGTAAGCAATCGTTCCATTCCCATCACTAATTGTAATAATATCAGTAGCAATTGAACTTGTAAATGTATATTGAACTCCTGTTGTTACATTTACTCTAGAATATTCGCCAGCATAACCAGCTGCAGTTATTGTTTGAGATGTTCCTAAACAAGCTGGTGTAAATGTTGCTCCAGGCCATTGACCATTTGGAGATGATAAACATCCAGCAAATGGACAGTTTTCAGTTACAGTTACAGCTAAACGTGTTAAACTTTCACAACCATCTTCTATTTGAGAAGCATAATAAGTTGTACCTGATACTAATGCAGTTGATGATGGCAAAATAGTACCTAAAGTTGCAGCATTATACCAAACTAAACTTGTACCAGTAATTACTACTGTTAAATCATCTAAAGTACTAGCTCCACAATAAGTTTGAGCAGCATCTCCAGTTGGTGCATCAGTTGAAGTTATATTTAATATTAATTCAGCTATATTATAACAACCGTTTGCGTTTTCAACTCTTACGAAAACAATTTGACCATTCGTACCTGCAAATGCTGTAGGATTTGCTATAGCATTAGAAGCGTTTTCAGCATCAAATAAATCAACATAATGTGTATAAACTACATTAGATTCTGAACTAATACTAGTATTTGCTGAAGTTAAATTGAAAACAGCAGTGCTTGATCCAGTATCACATACTGAAAGTGTAGCTGTATCAACTACAGGAAAAGAAGATACAATAACATTTACTGCCAATCTATTAAAACTTTCACAGTTTATTGTTTGAGAAGCATAATACATTCCAGAAACAAGATTATCTGTTGCTAATAATGGAGTTCCGCCAGTTGCAGAAGCATACCATTGAATAGTTGTTCCATCCGCAAATAAATCACCTACAGTTGCTGCACTACAAAAAATTTGCGTTGCATCACCAGTTGGAGCTGGAGTTGTAGAAGGACAATCGTAAGCAGAAACTAAAAATTGTCCAAAGTTATCATTTGAATAATCCCAAACATTTACAAATAAAACTTCACCTGGAGTTCTTCCTGTTAATGTAATTAATGAGAAATTTCCATTAGTACTATCATCATCATCACACTCTACAAAAGTAAGTGCACCACAAGTTCCTGAATAAACTGCCAAACCAGTATCTGTAATAACACTAGCAGCAGCTGGATTAGTTTCAATAGTTACTGAACCAGAAGCAGGAACAGTCACAGAATACCAAACATCACCTCCTAAGAAATTTGCACAACCAGGTGCAGGAGGATTTGAATTTGTTGCAGCAACATTAGTTCCTGTTACATCATTATCAGCAAAAACATTTCCTACAGTTAAAGCAACTGCCCCAGTACAATTATCGTTTACTGGAGAAGTAACAAAGTAAAATGGACCTGTCCAAAGACTAACTCCGTTGGTAGTACAATCTGCACTTACATAAAAATCGTAAGCTGTTCCTGGTGTTAAACCATTTACAACAAAAGGATTAACTACACTTGAATAGGTTGGAGTTGTTGGAGCTGCTCCACCAGCTGTGGTTACATAAACATTCCATGCTGTTTCAACACAACCAGCTGTCCATCCTAAAACTGCAGAAGTACCAGTTACATTAGTAACTAATAAATTTGAAGGCTGAGGACAAGCAACAGCAGCAGAAATAGTTACATCGTAATCTTCTGTTTCACCATAACCATAATTAAGGCATGGATCAATATTAATACCTGAAGTATTCCAAACATCTCTTACTCTCATTCTGTGAGTTCCAAGTGGTGGATTACAAGCTAAACTGATTGAAAATGTTGCAGATCCGTTACCTGCAATTGAAGCTGTAGTAAATCCAACTCTTTCAGATGTTGCAAAAACACCATCGTCGTTATAATCAATCCAAACGGCAACGTTTTGACCTCCAAAAGTTCCAACAGAAACATTCACGGTGTAAGAAGAACCTGCTTGTAAAGTTCCAGTATAGTTTGGTTGACCTGTAAAGTAAGTATATGCTGGATTTGTTGGTGCAGTACCTGAATTATTTGCCAGTGTAGTACCAGAAATTGAGATATTTGAAATCAAATCTCCATCTGTTTTACCAGTTGTATACGTTGGGATGCAATAGCAATTTGATGGAGTGTTTAATCCAACCATTACAGGTGAACTAGTTGTACTTATTCCTGATGCAGTACATGTTACAACACATTGGTAATACGTTACTGCTGTTTGATTTGCAGTATAAGTAGGATCTGTTGAAGCACCACTTGCATTTGAATAAGCAATTCCATCTGAAGACGTTTGCCATTGGTAAGTTACTCCAGAACCTGATGTACTATTTTGTAATGAAAGTCCAAAACTAACTCCACTACAAGCTAAAGCTGTTGTTGAAATTGTATTTCCTGGAGCAGGAGTTCCAGAGCAAGATGGTGGTGGTGTATAAGCAAATACTAAACCAGCAGGTGGAAAAATAACATTTGATAAAAACATAGTATTATTTGCTGCTGTGCTTGCAGTTGTACCAAACCAATCTACGGCAGTTGTTCTTCCTACAAAATTTGTTGCTACATTATTTGGATTAGCTCTTAAACCAGTTTGAGCAACTGTAGTAGTACCATTATCTGTCATTGTTCCGTAAACAATTTCAACTTTATTGGTTGTTTCGTACAATTTAATTTGAAAATTATAAGAATCTCCAACTGCTAAATATTTGGCATAATTTGTCCATTGAACAACTAAAACCTGATTAGGAGCTGTTCCTGTTAATTCATATCTAATCTCACCTCCATTTTGAGACATTAAATCTCTTGTAAAAGCAGAAATTCTTGCTACTAAAGGGTTTGATACCGCAGTAGTTGTTGAAGAAATTGGCTCGTAAGAAGATGTTGAATTCATATCAACTGACGGAGTCAATAATGATGAACCTAAAGAAATCCATCCGTTTGCATTTACACCAAAACGATTATAAGTATAACCATTGAATGTGAAATTGAAACCGATTGGCAAACCAACTCCTGTAAAATTTGCCGCTCCAAGTGGAACTGCAGGATCTAAAAATCTTTGGTCATCTGAAGTTGCTGACCCAAGTATTGTTCCTCCTGTTATAGCCGTGTAAGTCGAGTTACTTTGTGAAAAAGTATACTGTGATAAACTCTGACTAAAACCTAGTTGGAACAAACAAAAAAATAATGCTACTAAAAAGTAATTTTTCTTCATGTTGTTTTTATAAGTTAAATTTAAAGCTATAAAAATAAACAAAAAAAGCTCACAAATAATTGTGAGCCTTTAAATCTGTATAATTTTAACAATTTTATTTTATACTTGGTACAGAAACTAATTCATTTGCATCTGCATCATAATCAACACCATTAAAACCAAATCCAAATAAATTTAGAAAATCTTGTTTGTATCCTGCTAAATCACCTATTTCTACTAGTGATTCTGTTGTTGCTTTATCCCATAAATTTGAAACTTGCGCTTGAACATCTTCTCTCATTTCCCAATCATCAATTCTTATTCTTCCGTTTTCATCAGTTGGAACTTCTTTACCCGTATATAATCTTTCGCTGTAAAGTCTTTGAATTTGCTCGATACATCCTTCATGAATTCCTTGAGATTTCATAATTTTATACAACAATGAAATATATAGCGGAATTACTGGAATTGCAGAACTAGCTTGAGTAACTAATGCTTTATTCACAGAAACATAGGCCTTTCCGCCTAATTCTTTTAAATCATCAGTAATTGTAAAAGCTGTTGCTTCTAGATGATCTTTAGCTCTACCAATTGTTCCTTTTCTGTAAACTGCTTCAGTAACTGATGGTCCTATATAAGAATAGGCTATGGTAGTTGCTCCTGGAGCTAATAAACCTGCATCTTTCAAGTCATTCATCCACATTGACCAATCTTCACCACCCATAACAACAACCGTATTATCAATGTCCTCTTGATTAGCTGGTTCAATGGATACCTGAGTTACATTACCTGTGTGAAAATCGACAGTTTTATTTGTAAAAGTTGTTCCTATTGGCTTTAATGTTGAACGATGTAAAACACCTGTTTCAGGGTGCATTCTTACTGGTGAAGCCAAACTGTATATAACTAAATCAACTTGACCTAAATCATTTTTAATCAAATCAATTGCTTGTTGTTTTACTTCTTTTGAAAAAGCATCACCATTAATACTCTTTGCATATAAACCTGCTTTGTGCGCTTCATTTTCAAATGCTGCAGAATTATACCAACCTGGAGAAGCCGTTTTTCCTTCTGAAGCTGGTTTTTCAAAGAAAACTCCAATTGTCGCTGCATCACATCCGAAAGCACTAGAAATTCTAGAAGCCAATCCGAATCCGGTTGACGCTCCAATAACTAAAACGCGTTTAGCTCCATCTATCTTACCTTTTGACTTAACGTAATCTATTTGATTTTTAACATTTTGCTCGCAACCCTTTGGATGAGCTGTCAAACAAATAAATCCGCGCATTCTTGGTTCTATAATCATATCTTTAACTTTATTCGTTTATTTAGTTTGTCTTTGAAAAAACAAATATAATTCTATATTTTTAGTTAAGCAATTCCTTTGCATGAATTAAGGCAGAATCTGAAATAACTGAACCTGACAACATTTGAGCAATTTCAATAATTCGCTCATCATCAGACAACAACTTCAATTCAGAGTGTGTTTGATTGTCTTTAATCACTTTAAAAACTTTAAAATGATCTTTTCCTTTACTGGCTATTTGTGGTAAGTGAGTTATGGCAAAAACTTGCATATTACTGCTCATGTTTTTCATTATTTCTGCCATTTTATGAGCAATTTCTCCAGAAACTCCGGTATCAATTTCATCAAATATTATAGTTGGAAGATTTGAAAATTGAGATAAAATTGCTTTAACAGCCAACATAATCCTAGACATTTCTCCACCAGAAGCAACTTTTTTTAACAATCCAAAATCTGATCCTTTATTTGCTGAAAACAAAAATATAATTTCATCTTTTCCATTAATATAAAACTCCTCTTTCAAATCTAGTTGGATATTAAATCTTGCATTAGGCATTCCTAAATTTGATAAAAATGAAGATAATTTATCGGTTAAAACTGGTATTGCTTTTTCTCGATTATCATGAATTTTATTAGCCAAAACATTTAATTGATTTTCAAATTGAATAATTTGATTTTCAATTTCAACGATTTCAGATTCTAATGTCGTCACAGAAACCACTTTATTATCTAAATCATTTTGAATAACTAGTAGTTCATCAACCGTATTTACTTGATGCTTTTTTAATAAAGTGTAAATCAATTGTAACTTCTGATTTGTTAAATCTAAAGCTTCAGGATCAGAAAAAATAGTTTCTGAAAGTTGATTTAGTTCTTTTTCGATATCATCAAGTTCTATTAAAGTACTATTTACTCTTTCAAAAAGTAAATTATATTCAGTTGAAAGTCCGGCTATTTTTTGCAAAAAGGCTTTTACTTCTTTTAAATTTTGAATCACACCAAATTGCTCATCATTAGCTATTGCCAAAGATTTTACTAAAGTTTCTTTGATAAACTCAACATTATTAAGCTTTTCAAAACTTGATTCAAGCTCTTCTAATTCGCCAGATTTTAATTGGGCCGAAAGTAATTCTTCCAAAAGAAAAGTATTGTAATCTTGTTCTTTTAAAACAGAAGAAAGCGATTCTTTTTTAGATTTTAAATCTGATTTCAGTCTTTTATATTCCTTAAGTTGGATTGAATATTGTGAAATAAAATCAAAATTAGATGCAACAGAATCGATTATTTGAAATTGAACTGCATCATCAGACAATTCCTGAGTTTGATGTTGTGAATGAATATCAATTAAATAATTACTTAATTCTTGTAATTCATTTAAATTGACAGGTGTATCATTAATAAAAGCTCTTGATTTTCCGGAAGGTAATATTTCTCTTCTAATGATTGTTTCGTCTTCGTAGTCAAGGTCATTTGAAACAAAAAAAGATTTCAAATTGTAATTTTTAATTTGAAAATGTGCTTCGATAATACATTTCTCTTCTTTATTCTTCAGAGAAGTCAAATCGGCTCGTTTTCCTAAGACTAAGCCTAATGCTCCTAGAAGAATTGATTTTCCTGCACCAGTTTCACCAGTAATAACAGAAAATCCATCTGTGAATTTAACAGATAGTTTTTCAATTAAAGCAAAATTTTCAATAGATAATGATGTAATCATTGGTAAAGATTTAACTCCTAATTAAAACTTTATATTCAACCATTTAGAAGAATTCGTAGGTGAAATTTTAGATAATTTATCAACCAAACCATCAATAGTAACACTTGGACCACCAGAAAAAATGGATACAATTTCATCTGACTTTGCGTCGAAAAATATCCTTGTTAAATAGGCATTTGGTCTAACACTGTGAACCGTTGACAAAGTATTTATTGCTGTAACTATTTCTTCTTTAGATTTTTTTAAATCTTTATGCATGTTATCTAAACCATTAAAATGATATTGAAACAAAGCTTCTCTCAATGGTCTGAAAGTTGTTGACATAACATCATTTACTAGATAAAATCGATTTTGAGTTTTCTCGGTTTGTGACCATCCTTTTCCTCCTGAAGGAGCAGCAATACTTACAATTTCTTGTGCAGACTGAAAATATGGAGTACCACTATCCAAAGCAAAACTTTCTGCATCAAAGCCTAATATCATATAATTATAAAAAGCAATTACAGAAACTAAGTTAGAATCATAACTATTTGGATTGTAGAATAAATTTTGAAATTCTACATATTGAAAACTAAAATCCTTATCGTTTATATTTAATAAAGGACTTGAAAAGTTTGAATTATATATTGGACGTGAAGATTGTACTTGAATACTTGCTTCAAAATTATTATTTTCAAATGAATTGACCGTAATAAAATAGGTACAGTTTATTTTTTCATTTTCTTTAAAAGTTTTTTCTGTCCAAACAGTTTTATTGACAAAATCGTTTAGAGAAGTTTCTAGACTTTTAAAGATTTGAGTATTTACGTTAGTAATTTTATCATAATTAACAATTACTTTACAATTAAGTTCTTGCGATTGAACGTTTGCAAATAGAAACAAAAAAACTAAAATTAAAATACTACGCATGATAATGATTTATTATTTTATTTATTATATCAACAGCTACATCTTCTTTAGATTTCAATTCCATTGGCTCAATGCTAAAATCTTTGTCAATGAAAGTAACTTTGTTAGTTGGCTTTCCAAAACCAGCTCCTTCATCTTGAAGCGAATTTAAAACAATCAAATCTAAGTTTTTTTTCTGAATTTTCAACTTAGCATTTTCAATTTCATTTTCAGTTTCTAAAGCGAAACCAATTAAAAATTGATTTTTCTTTATTTCTCCCAAAGAAGCTAAAATATCTTTAGTTTTTTCTAATTCAATTGTAAAACTAGCTTCACTCTTTTTAATCTTTTGTTCCGCAACTTTCTTTGGTCTATAATCAGCAACCGCAGCTGCTGCAATAGCGACATCAACATCATTATAAAACTCATGACAAGCTTCATACATTTGTTGAGCTGAAACTACTCTAATCAAATTGATTTGGCTATTCTTCACTTTAAAATGAGTAGGACCAGAAATCAAAATAACTTCTGCTCCAAGATTTGCAGCTTCATTTGCAATATCAAAACCCATTTTTCCAGACGAATGATTTCCTATAAAACGTACAGGATCTATTGCTTCGTATGTTGGACCGGCAGTAATTAATATTTTTTTTCCTTTTAAAGGTAATTTGCTTGATAAATCGGCTTCTAAGAAAGCAACAATATTTTCAGGTTCTGCCATTCTACCTTCACCAGAAAGTCCGCTTGCTAGTTCGCCTGATTCAGCTGGTATTATAGTATTTCCAAATTGTTGTAATGTTCTAAAAGAACTTACTGTTGAAGGATGTTTGTACATATCCAAATCCATTGCAGGAGCAAAATAAACTGGACATTTTGCTGACAAATAGGTTGCAATTAATAAATTATCACAATTTCCATTTACCATTTTAGATAGTGTATTGGCTGTTGCTGGCGCAATAACCATTAAATCTGCCCATAAACCTAATTCAACATGATTGTTCCATTGAGCATTCTCATCTTCTTCATTGTAAAATGTAGAATGAACTGGATTTTTAGACAATGTGGATAATGTTAATGGAGTTACAAAATCCTTAGAAGCAGGTGTCATTATCACTTGGACATGTGCACCTGCTTTTATAAATAGACGAACTAATGTTGCTGTTTTGTATGCGGCAATTCCACCAGAAACACCTAGTATTATTTTTTTACCGCTTAAAACTGACATTGTCTTATATTATTTGTTTGTATCTTTATGATAAATCTTTCCATCCAACCATTCTTGAACTGCAAGAGCATGTGGTTTTGGAAGTTTTTCATAAAATTTAGAAACTTCAATTTGTTCTTTGTTTTCAAAGACTTCTTCTAAGCTATCATTGTAAGTTGCAAACTCATCTAACTTTTCAATCAATTCTTTTTTGATTTCTGTGTTAATTTGGTTTGCTCTTTTAGCCATAATAGTTATTGCTTCATAAACATTCCCGGTAGGTTCTTCAATAACATTTTTGTTGTAAGTTATTGTGTTTACTGGTGCATTGGTCTTTTTTAAATCCATGACTTTTTTATTTAGAAAATTGTTTTAAATCGTTATCAATCTTAGCCAACATTTCATCGGCTTGTGCTTTATATTTTGTGCTTGCGTTAAATTTAATCAAGCTATTATATGCAGATTTCGCCACATTTAATCGTTCTTCCATTTTCTGTTCTACACTATTTATCGCCAACTTATAAGCAGAATCTAATTTGTAAAACAAAGCATCTTCTTTAAATGGAGTTCCTGGATAATCGCTTATAAAATTATCTAAAGCTATTTGAGCTGCTTTAAAATCTGATATTGTATTGTATTGTTTGGCGTTTTCAAAAGCTTTTTTCTCTAACTTATTTCTTAAATCAATCGCTACTTTATTTGCCTCAGGCAAGTAGGTTGAATTAGGATATTCGTCAATAAAACTTTGTAATTTATCTATCGCTTTATCAGTATCTACCTGATCTAAACTATAAACAGGAGATAATTTTGAATAACATAATGCTCCTAAATATTTAGCTTCTTCTTGTTTTTCACTTTTTGGATAACTTGAAGCAAAACTTTCAAATTGATATCCAGCTAGGTAATACTGTTTTGTTTTGTAATACGATTGTGAAAACATGTAAAACATTTTCTCTGCTTGAGGCTTCCCTTTGTATCCTGTAGCAATTTGCTCGAACAAACGGATTGCTTTGCTATATTTACCATTGTCGTACATTTTTGCAGCAACATCATACTTAGCAGCAACATCTTCATTCTTCAATGCTTTTTGATATTCGCTACAAGACGAAAAAAGAACAACCAATGCGATAAGAGAAACTATTTTCTTCATTTTTATTTTTATGGATACAGTTTTTTAGAGGATTTTACTTCTCAAAAAACGAACTGCAAAATTAGTTAATAATTAGATACTATGAAAGATTTTTTTTAATTGTATTTTTTTTATAAAAAACTAAAGACTTTTTACAAATTTATTCAATCGATCTGCTAAATCTTGATTGACATTTACTAATGGTAAACGCACTGTGTTCTCTGACAAACCTAGTGTTTTAAAGACTTCTTTAATTCCAGCTGGATTTCCTTGTTCGAAAATCATATCTATTGCTTCTGCTAAAAGATAATGCAATTTATAGGCTTCATCAACTTTTCTTTCTAATCCTAAACGCACCATGTCAGAAAATTGTCTTGGAAATCCTTCACCAATAACTGAAATAACTCCACTTCCACCTGCTAAAACCATTGGTAAAGTAACCATATCATCTCCAGAAATAACTAAAAATCCTTCTGGCTTTCCTTGAATCAATTTCATTGCTTGAACGATATCACCAGCTGCTTCTTTTATTGCAACAACATTTTTAAAATCATTAGCCAACCTTAAAACAGTTGAAGGCAACATATTGCTTGCAGTCCTTCCTGGAACATTGTATAAAATGACAGGAATTGGAGAAGCTTCTGCAACAGCTTTAAAATGTTGATAAATTCCTTCTTGAGTTGGTTTATTATAGTAAGGAGACACAGAAAGAACAGCAACAAAATTTGAAAAATCTCTTGTTTTAAGTTCTTCAACCACTTTATAAGTATTGTTACCTCCTACTCCTAAAACTAATGGCAATCTACCATTGTTAGCATTAATAACCGTAGTAATAACCAATTCTTTTTCTTCTTGACTTAACGTAGCGTTTTCAGCAGTAGTTCCTAGTACAACAAGGTAATCAATTCCGTTATCAATTTGAAAATTTACTATTCTTGTTAGTGCCTCAGTATCTACAGAAAAGTCTTTTTTGAATGGTGTTACAAGTGCAACTCCAGTACCAATTAGTGATTGCATATTATAGTTTGTTTAGTATTTTTAAATATTTAAATAATTCGTCTATAAAAACGGTATAATTCTCAGCATTTGTGTCAATCATAAAATGATTTAATCTTTTATCAATTGAGGTAAATCCCACTTTAAAATTTGATTTTGAAAGATTGGTTACCAATAATAATGGTGCTTTTTCTGTATCGTAATAGCTAATAAGTAAATCAAAATCATCGTTTATAAAATCATTTACCTCTTTACTATCAAATGTGGCATTCCAATTAATATTTTTATAAGTAAAAACATTGTAGTCGAAAGTTTCATTCTTTTTTACCTTGTTTTTAAATACCAAAAACTTAATGTTTTCAGAATAAATTCCATTTTTCACAAGCTGTTCTATCAATTTTTCCTTTTCATAAAAATAACTCTCATCGAAAATTATCCCAACTTTTTTAATAGAACTATCTGAATTTATATGCTTTACATTTGATAACCGTTTCTTAACTATTTTTTTTGTCCAAAAATCCTTTATTTTACTTAAAAACATAGTACTTTTACTTGGTTACAAATTTAATTAAATTTAGTCGTATTTGAGATGGTAAATCTAAAAAACTATAACGTTGTTTTGAAACATTTTGTTTTATTATTAACATTTATTTCTTTGATCGCTTGTTCGAGTCAAAAGTATCAAGTTACAAAAATTGAAGGTAAGAAAATAGGTATTACAGAAACACAACAAAGTAAGACTGAAATTGAGAACTATATTAAACCCTATAGAGAACATATTGATAAAGATTTAAGTGAAGTTTTAGCTTACAATCCTGAAACATTAGACAAATCTAAAGGTGAATGGCAAACTAATATTGGTTGTTTTTTGGCAGATATTACCATAGAAAAAAGTAATCCTATTTTTCAAAAACGCGAAAATAAAACAATAGATATTTGTCTATTAAATCATGGAGGAATTAGAACCTTAATTCCAAAAGGCAATGTTACCGCAAGAAATGCTTATGAAGTAATGCCATTTGAAAACAGCGCAATCATTGTTGCTCTTAAAGGTGAACAAATTATTGAATTAGCCAATCACATTATTGCTGAAAAAAAACCACATCCATTGTCTGGATTAAATTTTACAGTTTCTAAAGATTTAAAAGCAACAAATTTATTAGTTCAAGGAAAACCATTAGAAAATGATAAAATATATTATGTAGTAACGTCTGATTATTTATCAAATGGTGGTGATAATATGGCTTTCTTTAAAAAAGGAATTGAAAAATTTGATATTGATTACAAACTTAGAAACATTATGATTGATTATTTCAAAGATGTTGACACTTTAAGAATCAATAACGATGTTAGAATTATAAAAGAATAATACTGAACTAAATTAAGCCAAAAGAAATGAAAAGAAGAGATTTTATTCAAAAAACAGTAGCAAGTTCAGCTTTATTAAGTTTGACAGGACTTTCATTAAGCAGTTTTAAAAGTAACGATTTAAAACACATTACAATTTTACACACAAATGATGTTCACAGTTATATCGATCCATTTCCTGCAGATCATCCAAGAAACCCAAATATGGGCGGTGTTGCCAGAAGAGCTTCACTTATCGAAACTATTCGCAAAGAAAACCCAAATGTATTATTACTAGATGCAGGAGATATTTTTCAAGGAACTCCTTACTTTAATTATTATGGAGGTGAATTAGAGTTCAAATTAATGAGCATGATGGGTTATGATGTTGCAACATTAGGAAACCACGACTTTGATAATGGAATTGACGGTTTTTATGCTCAATTACATAATGCTAAATTTGATTTTGTATCTGCTAATTATGATTTCAAAAACACTATCCTTGATGGTCATGTAAAGCCTTATAAAATCAAAACGATTGATGGTATAAAAATTGGAATTTTCGGACTTGGTGTTGAACTTGAAGGATTGGTAGACAAAAAGAACTACAAAGAAACTGTATATAATAATCCGATAGAAGTGGCTACAGATATGGCTAGAATTCTAAAACAAGAGGAGAAATGCGATTTAGTAATTTGCCTTTCTCATATAGGATTTAAATACAAAGAAGATCCTAATAAAGTTTGCGATATTTTATTAGCCAAACAAACTAAAGATATTGACTTAATCATTGGTGGACACACTCACACTTTTTTAGACAAACCAATAATTGAAAAGAATAGCGAAGGAAAGCAGGTATTGATTAATCAAGTTGGTTGCTATGGCTTGAATTTAGGTAGAATAGATTTCTATTTATCTAATGATAAAGAACTTCAATCTCAAGGTAAATCAATAGTTGTCTGATTTTTTTCAGAAATAACTACAAATTGATAAAACATATAAAAAGCAAGGATATTTAAGGTCATTGCTAATGGTCGAAGTATGTAAGAATGTGAATCGACCATATAATACTTTTCAATATAAATTACCAATTGTAAACCTAAAAACAACAATACACTTATTAATAAATAAGAGTTTTGTTTACTGTCATTCATGACATAAGAAGATATTGCAACACCACCTAAAACTGCTGCAATAAGATTATGGAAAAAGATTAAATAATAAGAATTTTCAGGAACATCTGAGGCAGCAAAAAGATAGAAAAATATAAATCCTAGTGGTAAAGTAGCCAAGAAAAAAGGAATATAATCTTTAATTTTTATAATTCTAAAAATTAATATCAGTAAAAACATTCTATGAATTGTATAGGTAATAACTCCATAAAAAAGAGAGTCTGCTGTATTAGGAATAAATAGAAGATTGGTTAGCAAAGAAAAAAACATTATCACATAAAATAATTTGCAATTGCTCTTTGAAGTATAAAAATACAAAACCATTAATAGTATAGGTATTAATGGTTTTGTAATGAAAATTATTGGTTCGTAAGAAAAAGTTTCTGCTATAACTTCAATAATAGCATTGAAGAAATAAAAGAATGAAATAATTTTAATTATATTATTTTTAACACTTAAACTCATTTAGTAAAATTAAGAAAATAATTATTAAAAATACAACAAAAAGAATTTTTATTTTTGATTAATTACAAAAAAGTTTTCTTTTTCTGATAATATCATAAAATTTAATAGAGAAAAATGTCCTAAAATAAAAAATACCATTGACATTGGTTTCAAAAATGGCAAATCTAAATAATAGAATTTAACTCCTAAAATCAAAATATTAAAAGTATAAAAAATTGCACTGACCAAAAGCAGTTTGCTTGTCTTGTCATTTTTCATAATATAATTTCCTAGTGCAATTCCTCCCATAAATGACATGCTTATACTATGAAAAATTGTAATAATGAAAACTTGAAAACTTATTTCATCAAAAATTAAAAAATTCAAATAAATAAACATAAAAATAAATGGAATTGTTCCAATAACAAACGGAAACAATGTGGGCAATTTTACTTCTTTATAAACTTTTAAAAGAATAAATAGCCTACTAATTATAAACAACACAGAAGCAACAGTTACATAGTTAATAGCTTCTGATAAGAATAACACATTTGAAATCCAATTCAAAAAAAGTGCAAAAATATATACACTGGATACTTTGCATGATCTAATTAGATATAAACTTAAAAGTAAAGGCAATAAAATTGGTTTGGAAATAGCAATCCATAATTTATTTTCCAAAAATTCGGACACAATTTCAATTATTGCTAAAAGAAAAAATAACAATAATAATTTTTTATATACGTAAGACTTATTAATTGTGAGAGTTATCATTGATTATATAAGATAATTTTTCTCTATTAATAATAGAATTTACAAAAAATAAATAGGAAAAAATTTGACATGAAAAATGAATTGAATCGAAAATTAACAACTTAGCCTGAAAATTGTACAGTATATAAAAAACATCCGATATTAAAACACAAAAAGCACACAAAAGTAAATACAAATTGGAAGTAGTTACTTTATTAATGATTTTATATGAAGCCAAAAATGAAATTAAAAATAACGCTATTCCATAGATTGCTATTTTCACTTGTAAACCTTCAGAAAATTTAAAAATATCAACTACAGTATGCCATAAATATCCTAAAAAAAGACTCACAATTAACATTGATATTAAGTTGAAAACTGTTGGTCTAAATTTTTCAATCCTTTTTAACATTATAAAAATTAATAAAATATTACATATGAAAAAAGGGATAATTAAATATTGAATCTCATCTTTAAAATCAAAAATCCCAATAGAATCTCCTATAAAATTAAAAAAAAGATATGTACAGGATAAAAAATCTACTTTCTTTACATTTCCAATATAGTAAAAAAACAAAACAGGAATTAGCATCGATTTTGAAAACAATTTCAAACCATAAAGCTCAAAAAAGTTAGCAAAAATTGCAACAACACATAAAATTAAATATCCAATTAAGGCAATTCTATCAATTTTCATTTATCATTTGTATAAAATCGTCTTCCGATATAATGGAAATTCCGAGTTGATTTGCTTTTTCTAATTTGGCAGGTCCCATATTATCTCCTGCAACCACAAAATCAGTTTTAGCAGAAATTGAACTTCCTACTTTTCCTCCATTATCCTCAATAGCTTTCTTTAAGTCATCTCGAGAAAATTTTTCAAAGACTCCTGAGACTACAAAGGTTTTTCCAGAAAGTTTTACTGTTGCATTGGGATTAAATTTTTCAATTATTTCGAATTGAACTCCAAAAGATTTGAGTCGTTCAATAATAGTTCTGTTTTCTTGATTTTCAAAAAACTCAATAACACTTTGAGCAATTCTTTCTCCTATTTCATCAACTAAAATTAAATCCATTACAGAAGCTTGACTTAAAGAATCTATAGTTTTATAGTGTTTCGCTAATTTCTTAGCAACAGTTTCTCCAACATATCTTATTCCTAAAGCAAACAAAACTCTTTCAAAAGGAATCTCTTTTGACTTTTCAATTCCATTTACAAGATTTTCAGCACTTTTTTGCGCCATTCTTTCTAATGGAATTACATCTTCTACTTTCAATTCATACAAATCGGAATAATCTTTTACTAATCCATTATTGAATAACAAAGCTACAGTTTCGCCACCTAGACCTTCAATATCCATAGCTTTTCTAGAAATGTAGTGCTGAATTCTTCCGATAATTTGTGGTGGACAACCATAGAAATTTGGACAATAATGTTGTGCTTCGCCTTCTTTTCTAATCAATTCTGATTGACATTCTGGACAATGAGTAATATATTTCGTTGGTGAAACTTCAGTTCCTCTTTTAGAAACACCAATAATTTTTGGAATGATTTCTCCTCCTTTTTCAACAAAAACTTCATCGCCAACTCTAATGTCTAATTTTTCAATTTGATCAGCATTGTGCAAAGAAGCTCTTTTTACAATAGTTCCTGCCAATTGCACAGGTTCTAAATTAGCAACTGGCGTTATCGCTCCTGTTCGCCCAACTTGATAGGATATTGAGTTTAAAGTTGTGGTAACTTGTTCCGATTTAAACTTGTAAGCAATTGCCCAACGAGGAGATTTGGCTGTGTATCCTAATTCATTTTGATGGTTAAAATCGTTGACTTTAATTACAACACCATCTGTTTCGTAAGGTAAATCGTGACGATGTACATCCCAATAATTAATAAATTCGAAAACTTCGTCAAGGTTATTGGCCAATTTTGATTGCGTTGGAACTTTGAAACCCCAATTTCTAGCGGTTTTCAATCCTTTAAATTGCGTATCAAAAGGTAAATTATTTCCTGTTATAAAATACAACAAGCAATCTAATGGACGTTTAGCAACTTCGGCACTGTCTTGTAATTTTAAACTTCCAGAAGCTGTATTTCTTGGATTTGAATAAGGTGTTTCCCCAATTTCAATCAATTCCTGGTTCATTTTTTCAAAACCTTCAAACGGAAGAATAATTTCACCGCGAATATCAAATTTGGGTGGAAAATTTCCTTTTAATTGTAATGGAATAGATTTTATAGTTTTGATATTATTAGTTACATCATCTCCTTGAAAACCATCACCACGAGTAACTGCTTTAGATAGTTTTCCATTTTCATAAGTTATAGAAATCGAAGCACCATCATATTTTAGCTCACAAGTATATTGCAAATTTACATTACCCAAAACCTTTTGAATCTTGATTTCCCAATCTTGTAAATCTTCCTTAGAATACGAATTATCGAGCGAATACATTCGGTTTTCGTGAACAACCGTTTGAAAATTCTTAGTAATTGTTCCACCAACACGTTGAGAAGGAGAATTTTCGTCAAAATATTCGGGATGTTGAGCTTCTAAATCTTGTAACTCTTTTAATTTTTGATCAAATTCAAAATCAGAAATTGTTGCATGATCAAGCACATAGTAATTGTGATTGTGCAAGTTAAGTTCTTCACGTAAGCCTTGAATTTTTTTAAGAATGTCCATAAAATCAAAAAATATATTTCTTCACTAAAGTAGGTAAATATTTCTAAATTCAGGAAATTATGATTGAATTATAGTATTAATTTGAACATATAATTGTCCGTCACTCAAAATAGCACCTTGAGTAATTAAGTCAAATATTGATTCTTTTCTTTCGGCATCATAATTCTTTTTTCCAACATGGATTTCTACAAAATCAGTAAAGAGGTTTTCACTAAGCCATTGCAATCCATCTTTGGTGAGAAAATCAACATCTGGAACTAACGATTTTATTACCATAGAATCGATATAGTCTTCTTGACAATGAAAAAGGAAAATATGGTTTTTAGAGAAATGTTCCAAAAATTGAGAATTAGATAATACTCCTTCCCAAATTAAATCTGAGAAAACGTCTAACTCTTGTTCGGCAACTTCCGGTTTATTGGCTTTAATTTCGTCCCATTCTTTTTTATCAATAGATTGAGAGGCAAGAAAATTTGCAAATTCTTGATGCAAAGCTTCAAATTGTTCTTTGGTTAATCTTTTGTATTTCATAATTATTTGCCACAAAGGCGCTAAGACACTAAGTTTTTATTTATTATTTAGCCATTAAACATAAAACACCAAAGATTAATTGAAAGAGTAACACTTTAGAACCATTGTGCCTTTGCGTCTTTGTGGCTAAATAAAAAAATCCCGACTTTCATCGGGATTTAGATTGTTTGTAGCTAGTTATTAAACTTCTGCTACGATTTCGTATGGTAATTCTACAACTACATCTCTGTGTAATCTTACAGAAGCAGTGTATTTTCCAGTTCTTTTTACAGTTCCACTAGTGATAAATTTTCTATCAACTGGTTGACCAGCAGCTTCTAATGCAGCAGCGATATCAATATTGGTTACAGAACCAAATAATTTTTCACCACCTGCTTTTGAAGTAATTTTAATTTCTAAAGCTTTTAATGCATCTGCAATTTTGGTAGCATCTGCAATAACTTTAGCTTCTTTATGCGCTTTTTGCTTTAAGTTTTCAGCTAATACTTTCTTTGCAGAAGGTGTAGCTAAAGTAGCAAATCCTTGTGGAATTAAGTAATTACGACCGTATCCAGCTTTTACTGTAACGATATCATCTTTAAATCCTACGTTTTGAACGTCTTGTTTTAATATAAGTTCCATGTTGTTGTCCTTATTATAGAAGTTAGGTTTCCTTTATTGGAAAACCAACAACTGTTGATTTTAAATTATTTTAATAAATCTGCTACATATGGCATTAAAGCTAAGTGACGAGCTCTTTTTACAGCTACTGACACTTTTCTTTGATACTTCAATGAAGTTCCTGTTAAACGTCTTGGTAAAATTTTACCTTGCTCGTTAACGAATTTTAATAAGAAATCGGCATCTTTATAATCGATGTATTTGATTCCAGATTTTTTGAAACGACAATACTTTTTAGTTTTGTTAGTTTCTATGTTCAAAGGCGTTAAATATCTGATATCTCCGTCTTTTTTTCCTGAAGCTGATTGTTGTAATGTTGCCATGATTAAGCTTTTGCTACTTTAAGTTTTTCTCTTCTTCTTTCTGCCCATGAAATTGCATGTTTGTCTAAACTTACAGTTAAGAAACGCATAACACGTTCGTCACGTCTAAATTCAGTTTCAAAAGCAATTAATACTTCTGGAGCTACTTGGAATTCAAATAAATGGTAAAAACCACTTTTTTTGTTTTGGATTTCGTAAGCTAATTTTTTTAAGCCCCAATCCTCTTTTGATACCATCTTTGCTCCTCTACTTGTAAGAAAATCTTCAAATTTGCTTACTGTTTCCTTTATCTGAACATCAGATAAAACGGGATTTAAGATGAAAACAGTTTCGTAATGATTCATAATAAATATGTTTTAATTATATAAAATTGGGTGCAAAGGTAAAAATAAAAATTAGTTACACAACGGAAAAACATAAAATATCGCCTAAATGCAAAAAAATACTGCTTAAAAGCAAAAAAAATCGACAAACGTTATTTTCTTTAAAAAAAAGTGATATATTTGTATCACCAAATCTATAATAACACTGAATTATGAAATTAAATTGTGTAGTAGTCGATGATAGTTCTCTTCAGAGGATGGTCGTTGCAAAGTTAGTAAATAATCATCCAAATTTACAATTAGTAGGTGATTTTTCTAATGCAATTGAAGCAAAAAATTGTATGACAGTGCATACGGTTGATCTAATCTTCTTAGATGTAGAGATGCCAGTAATAAGCGGTTTTGATTTTATTGATGGTTTAAAAGTTAAACCTCAAGTAATTTTCATTACTTCAAAAGCAGAGTATGCCTTGAAAGCATTTGATTATGATGCCACAGATTATTTGCAAAAACCAATTGTACTAGAACGTTTTAATGCTTCCGTAAAAAGAGCATTAGACCATTACATGTTACGTCAGGACAATCATGATGATGAAGGTGAACACATCTTTATTAAGAGTAATCTTAAAAAACTAAAGGTTTTTACCAATAAAATTAAATGGATTGAAGCTTATGGCGATTATGTGAAAGTAGTCACTGAAGAAGATACAAATCTTGTTCTTTCTACCATGAAATCTTTTGAAAAAGACTTATCTAAAGACAAATTCATTAGAGTTCACAAATCTTACATCATTAATATCGACAAAGTGGAACGTTTCAACAGTAAGTTTGCCGAAATTGGCGTTACTAAAATTCCATTAAGTCGTAATAAAAAAGAAGATTTGATTAAAGCTTTAGCAATAGCTTAATAAAAATCAACATTTACAGTAACTTTTACAGCTCTGTATTGTGGAATAACATCAAAACTATTCAGGATTTTCTGGATAGTTTTTTTTGTGTTTGGTATAGAGACATTTTGTGGAATTTTAACCATAATAGTTCGAATATATTCATTGCGAATACGATTAATTCCTGGTTCCTCCGGACCTAAAACTGGAATTTGCAAATGTTGTTGCATTACTTGATACAACCACATCGAACCTTCTTTAAGTTTATCAAAATCTTTATGTTTTAAAGTCAATTTAATCAAACGGAAATAAGGCGGATATTTATAAATCTGACGTTCGTATAATTGCTCTTTATACATTCCAACATAATCATTGTGAGTAACTTGCTGAATAATATTGTGATTTACATTATACGTTTGAATAATAACTTTTCCACGTTTATCGGAACGACCAGCACGACCAGAAACTTGTGTCATCATCTGAAAACTTCTTTCAAAAGCTCTAAAATCTGGATGATACAACATTGTATCTGCATTCATGATTCCGACTAACGAAACGTTATCAAAATCTAAACCTTTTGCAAGCATCTGTGTCCCAACCAAAATATCTATTTCACGATTTTTAAAACTATCAATCAATTTCTCAAAACTGTATTTTCCACGAGTGGTGTCTTGATCCATTCGCTTGATGTTTTTTGTTGGAAATAATTCGGCTAATTCCAATTCAATTTGCTCTGTTCCAAAACCTTTGGCAGAAATATCTACACTTGAGCAAGCGTGACAATTGGTTGGTTTTGCAATAGAATACCCACAATAATGACAACGTAATTGATTTTTAAATTTGTGATATGTCAAACTCACATTGCAACTGGTACATTGCGGAATATGACCACAAGTCATGCATTCTAAAACCGGAGAAAAACCGCGTCGATTTTGGAATAAAATGATTTGCTCACCCAAACTCAAAGCTTCCGTTATGGCTTCAATTAGCGTCAAACTGAAATGACCTTTCATTCTTTTTTTGAAATAATTTTCTTTTAAATCAACCAATTCAACTTCAGGTAAAGGTGCTTTTCCAAAACGTTCCGAAATAGAAATTATTCCATATTTTCCAGATTGCGCATTGAAATACGTTTCAATACTTGGTGTCGCCGAACCTAATAAAACTTTGGCTTTTTGTGAATTTGCCAAAACAATTGCGGCATCACGAGCATGGTATCTTGGCGCTGGATCTTGTTGCTTAAAAGTTTGCTCGTGCTCTTCATCAATAATTATTAATCCTAAATTAGAAAATGGTAAAAACAAAGACGACCTCGCTCCTATTACAATTTTTGCTTTTTCTGAATTTTCTAAAACTTGATTCCAAACCTCAACACGTTCATTATTAGAATACTTAGAATGAAAAACAGCAACTTGATTTCCGAAATGCGCCGTTAAACGAGAAACCAATTGCGTGGTTAAAGCAATTTCGGGAAGTAAGTACAAAACTTGTTTGTCTTGAGCAATATATTCCTCTATTAGTTTGGTATAAATTTCCGTTTTTCCTGAAGATGTAACACCATGAAGTAGCGAGACATCTTTCGAAAGAAAACTCTCTTTAATTTCAAGAAATGCCTTTTGTTGTGCTTCACTTAAAATTAAATTATTATCGGTTTTGTTTTTATCAAAATTGACTCTGTCTTCTTGAATAAAATATTCTTCAAAAATATTTTTATCAATCAACGTTTTAATTGTAGTCGATGTTGACTGAGAAATTTCAGTTAATTGCTTTACAGAAATTGGCTTTTTTTCTTGTGCATTTAACTGAAAATATTGCAATAAAACTTCCTTTTGCTTAGCTCCTGTTAATGAATCTAACAACGAAATCAGACTTTCGTCGGAAGTATAATTTTCATGTAAACGAATGTATCTAATTAGCTTCGGCTTGTATTCTTCTTGAAGTTCTTCTTGAAGCGAAAGCACATTTTTATTTAGCAATTTCTGAACTATAGGAAAAATATTCTTCTTGTTCAAAATTGCACTGATATCCTGAACTTTTAATGAACTTTGATGTTGAAGTGCTTCAAAAATTAGAAATTCATCATCGGATAATTCGGATTCATTTACATTGAAATCTTTCTTTTGGGAAATTATAGTTTCGCTTTCTAAAATAAAAGCAGATGGCATTGCACCTCGAAAAACGTCACCAAGATTACACATATAATAGGACGCAATCCATTGCCAATTTTGAATTTGAAACTCATTTACAATTGGTTTTTCATCTAAAATTTGATGAATTTCTTTGGCTTCGTATAATGTTGGTGGAATTTGGTGCAAATCTAAAACCAATCCTGTATAGATTTTACTTTTCCCAAATGGAACCGCAACACGCATTCCGATTTTGATGTAATTATACTCAGCTTCCGAAACGCTGTAAGTGAACGTTTTGGGTAAAGAAAGCGGTAAAATTACTTCAATGAAATGCATTTTTTTATAATAAAGAGAATAGAAAATAGATGAAAGAGACTAAAACTAACTAACTTTCCACTCGTTTCCAATATTGGGTTCTTCCTAAAAGAGAAATTCCAATATAACCCCGAACTTTTAGTTTGTCATTGCCTTCCAATGTGATATAACACTTGTATAGCTTACCGTTTTTTGGATCTAAAATTTTACCAACACTATATTCTTCGCCATCTTTAGTCAATCCTTTGATAAAAATCAAGCCCATAATTGGTTTATCTTTATCTGTTCCTTGACATAATGTACATTTTTTGAATCGATGTTCAGTTTCTAAAATTTCAACGATTCTTCCGTAGATTTTTCCGTCAACTTCATAGATTTCTACAATGCTCTTTTCTTTTCCGGTTTCATCATCAATAGTTTTCCATTTTCCTAAAACAGATTGACTTTGCACTATTTGAAAAAACAAAACTAAAAGTAAAACTAAACTATTCTTGAGTTTGAACATTTTTAACGTCTTCATAACTGGATTTATTTCTTAATTGTAAATTTTAATTATTGATTTATGATTTAAAATATTAATTTGAACTTTTTTCTGCTTCTAATTCGAGTGCTTTTTCTCTTTTTAGTTTTTGAATTAAGGCATTCAATTCGAATCCTAATAAAAGAATCATACAATTAATCCAAATGTAAAACATTACTACTAAAAGCGTTCCGATAGAACCATAAAGTTCATTGTATTTTGAGAATTTTACCACCCAAATTCCGAAGAAATAAGAAGATAAAATGATTAAAATTGTTGTAAAAACGGAACCTATTGAAATAAAGGCACGTTTGCCATTTCTTTTAATTCCGTATTTAAAAAGTATAGATGTTGCAATTAAAATCATCAGAATTAAGAAAATATAACGGCTCATTTCGATGATTGGAATATCTTCTGAAAGTACGTCTTGAATTTTAGTTTTCTGAATTAAAACTTCAAAAACAACTATGGTTGCAACGGTTATAATCAATATTAATGAAAGTAAAATAGACATTCCCAGTGAAACCAAATATTGTCTCACATAAGCACGCTTCAAAGTTATATGCTGCGAATTTTCAAAACCTCCAAGAATAGCATTTACCCCATTTGTCATTAACAAAACCGCCATGATAACTCCGGTAGAAATCAATCCTGAATGACTGTTGTGAAGAATATCATTTATGATTTTGAAAATAGCATCATAAGTTGTTGGAGGAACGCCATCTTTAACAAATCCAAGGAAATCCTCTTGAAAACCTTCAATTGGAATGTACGGAATCAAATTCAGAATAAACAAAGCAAAAGGAAACAACGCCATAAAGAAACTAAATGCAATTGCAGCAGCACGATAAGACAAAGCGCCTTCTATAATTCCTGTAATGTATAACTCTAAAAGTTCATATAACGACAACCCATGTAGCCAAGGCAATTTGATTGAATTACCAAAAGCTATAAGTTGCTTAATTACTGGAAAACCTTTTATTTTTTCTTCGAGAGTCATTTTTTAGATTGCTTTTAAGCTCAAATCCATGTTATAAACAGAATGCGTTAAAGCACCAGATGAAATGTAATTCACTCCACACTCAGCATATTGACGAATGGTATTTTCATTTATGTTTCCTGATGATTCTGTCAAACATTTAGTTCCAATTAATTCCACTGCTTTTTTGGTATCTTCAAAATTGAAATTATCGATTAAAACTCGATAAACTCCATCGTTTTGTAAAATTTCTTTTATTTCATCAAGATTTCTAGCTTCAACGATAATTTTCAAATCTTTATTGTTGGCTTTTAAATATTCTTTTGTTTTGTTGATTGCTTTTGTAATTCCACCAGCAAAATCGTTATGATTGTCTTTTAACATAATCATGTCGTACAAAGCAAATCGGTGATTTTCGCCTCCACCAATTTTTACAGCCCATTTTTCACAAGCTCTAAAACCTGGCGTTGTTTTTCTTGTATCAAGAACTTTAGTGTTAGTTCCTTCTAGTAAATCAACATATTTCCTAGTTTTAGTTGCAATCGCACTCATTCTTTGCATCGAATTCAATACTAATCGTTCTGCTTTTAAAATCGATTGCGAACTTCCTGAAACATGGAAAACTACATCGCCATATTTCACAGTAGAACCATCATTGATAAACGTTTCTACTTTCATGCTGGCATCAACATAATTGAAAACCATTTTGGCAAATTCAACTCCGGCAATAATTCCGTTGTCTTTTACTAATAGTTTAGCTTTTCCTTGATCATCAGCCGGAATACATGCTAGTGAAGAATGATCGCCATCGCCAACATCTTCTCGAATGGCATTTTGTATAATTAATTGGAGTTCGTTTTGAAATTGTGCTTCTGAAATCATAATCTAAATTTGAATGGCTAAAATAATTAAAAATGTTGATTTGCGTTATGATATAAATCTGAAATTATAAATAGATTAACTAAAACTATTCAATTACATTTTTTTATACATTTGATATCGTTTAATAACTTCAAAAACTCATGAAGAATAGTAATTATTTTATACCTCCTCTTTACATTCTTCTTCTGATAAACGGTTGCAAATCTGTTGTCACCAAGCAAATTGAAAAAACCAACACTTCTGAAGAAGTTGAAGCAAAAATCCCACCATTTGAATATAAACGAACTGACTCAGATTCTATTTTATTAAAACGCTTTTTAGGTCATTACAAAGATATTTATAACAAAGACTCAACACAGTTAAATTATTATGGTGCCGAAATATTCTACGAAAAAGATTCCATTTTTAAAGTTATAAATCTTTATGGAGATTATGTTGGAGCAACCTATAATCCAGTTGCTGAAAGTCATATTGCTTATAGAAATAACTTGTATAAGGAATATGTTAGTGGCGAAACCTTTAGAATTGATAAATTATCGCCTTCTAAATACCTTTTATATACCGATGATTATAATAGATTATCAAGTAATTTTCATTTTTATAACGTAACATTTAACAACGATTCTATAGTAATTGAAGAAACTACAGAGCACAAAAATTTCATTTATAATTTTATTTACAAGAAAAAAGAATCCATGGATAACTATCTTGAAGAGATTAAAAATTCAAGAAAATTGGAAAAAAATGAACTTTATCAACTTGGAATAGATTCTACAAAAGTTGAAGTCAATGAAAAATATTATAGATCTCCTGATGCCTTTTTATCTAGAGAAAATCCATATTATTATGGCTCAATTTATTATCGTCAAAAATATGGTGATGAAACTATGAAAGTGCTTCAATTCAATCATAATGACACTATAAAAGAAATTACTTTAGGAATTGTTGGAGGTGATTCTGATAGTTATAAAATGACTTCAGAGTTTGTAAACGATTCTATTTTTATTCAATCACTTGTAAATCAAGAAACCATTGTGGATATTAATGATACAATGGGATATGCCTTTGACTCTATTGTGACCAAATTCAAATACAATGAGAAATTTGATTTAGACACCATTAGCAAAGACACTTTTAAATATAAAAAATACCAATTCAAAAAATATGGCGCACCAGCTGAAAATCATATTTATTATAGTAAGCCATTCAAAATCAATAATCTTGAATGTTATTGGGAGACTAAACTCGAAATTACTTTTGATGACAATAAAAAACCTTTAAAAGCCAAAAATATTACACGAAAATTAATCAATAGTAAAACTAAAAAGACTCTTTTGATTTCTCAACCAGACATGATTATTCGTGATGAAAAAAGTTTATTCTATTCGTCATCTGATGATTTTAAAGATTTCAATTTTGATGGATATGCAGATTTTTCTATTTATAATTCTGTTTATTCAGGAGCTAGTCATGCGTTTTATGACAACTATTTATTTAATCCCAAGACTAAGAAATTTGATTACAGCAAAAAACTATCTGGTTCAGAAATAACTGTAGACAACAAATTAAGAACCATTACTTTATACTACAATATGGGAAGGTCTTATCATATTGAACATATCATCCATTATGATTTAAAAGGCAAAATTCTATTTGAAGAAAAATTTATTGAAGAATTGGTGAAAGAGAAAAACTCAGAAGAATATTACTATTTGAAAACGTATCAGAAAATTAAAAATAATAAAATTATTTTGAATAATACTGAAAAAGACAAAAATCTAAGCAGATAAAACTGTAATTCTTACAAATATTTACTACATTTACTTATTAGCAATATTAAAACCATAAATCATGGCAAAAAGTCAAGACGCAAAAAAGACCGTAAAAAAAGAACCTCTTAAAACGGCGAAAGAGAAAAAAGAAGAAAAAAGAATTAAGAAAAACACTCCGAAAAGAGATTAAATAGAAAAGGCACAAATTTTAAAGTTTGTGCCTTTTAATTTTTGAAATTTATATTAAAATTTATATTCAGTTCCAATGAATATTCCGCTAATGCTTACATCTCCCATTCCCATGGAATATTTTGCATTTATTCCGAAATCCTCTGAAATTTCATAAGTAGCACCAAAATCTAAATTTAGTTTAAATTGATCTTCTGTTGCATCAAGATAATAATTCAAACTTGGTCCAGCTAAAACACCAATTTTTTCAGAAACAGAATATTTTCCTAAGATAGGAACACTCAAAAAATTGAAATCTGTAATAGCTACAAACAAAAGTTCTGGTTGCACAGAAAAAGATTCTGAAACTCCAATATTTGCAAATCCACCTGCAAAGTATCCTGTTTCACTTGCTGTTGCGGTTGTTCCTCCAATTTTTACTTTAACTGTTGCTATGTCAACACCAGCTTTTGCACCAAAAGTTGTTTCTTGTGCATTTGAATAAAAAATTGTTCCTAATAAAATTGCTGTAAAAAATAATTTTTTCATCATGAAAATATTTAAAGATTAGTATGATGTAAAACTATTTTACTTTGAAAAAACATGAAATACGTATAAAATCGTATTTTAAACTTCATCAGGAAATATCTTTCCAGGATTTAAAATATTGTTTGGGTCAAAGACATATTTAATGCGTTCCATTAATTCTAAATGAACTTTTGAAAAAGCAATATCCATAAAGTTTTTTTGAACAAAACCAATTCCGTGTTCACCAGAAAGTGTTCCTTTTAGAGCAACAGTTAATTCAAATATTTCACGAATTCCTTTAGGCACTTCTTTCTCCCAATTTTCATCATTCATTTCACCTTTAATGATATTTACATGCAAATTTCCATCACCTGCATGACCATAACAAACCGATTTGAATCCGTATTTATTTCCTATTTTTTTGATTCCGTTTAATAATTCAGGTAACACATATCTTGGAACAACAGTATCTTCTTCTTTATAAATTGAATTCGATTTTACTGCTTCAGCAACAGAACGTCTCATTTTCCAAAGTGCGTTTTTTTGATCTTCAGTATCAGCAAATAAAACCTCATCTATTTCAAATTGTTCCACAACTGACATAATTTTTTCAGCTTCCGAAAAAAGAATTTCTGGATAATTTCCGTCAACTTCAATCAATAAATGTGCTTGAACATTGTCATTGACTGTGATGTTGATATTGTCATTGTATTTCAATGTCCAATCAATGGCATCGCGTTCCATAAACTCTAAAGCACTTGGAATAATTCCGGCTCTAAAAATGGCAGAAACGGCTTCACACGCTTGACTTGCTTTGAAAAAAGGAACCAACATTAAAACATTATGTGTGTTTTGAGGAAGAAGTTTGAGTACAATTTTTGTAATCACACCCAGAGTACCTTCACTACCAACCATTAGTTGTGTCAAGTTATAACCTGTTGAATTTTTTAGTGTATTTGCTCCTGTCCAAATGATTTCTCCGTTAGGCAAAACCACTTCCATGTTTATTACATAATCTTTTGTAACACCATATTTCACGGCACGTGCACCACCAGAATTTTCGGCAACATTTCCACCAATCCAGCAACTTCCTTGACTACTTGGATCAACTGGATAAAACAATCCTTTTTCAGCAACTGCTTCACGTAAAACTTGAGTGATTACAGCTGGTTCGACAGTAACTTGAAGATTTTGTTCATCAATTTCAATAATTTTATTTAAGCGTTCCATAGAAAGCCCAATTCCTTGATAAATAGACAAAGCACCGCCACTCAATCCAGTTCTTGCACCGATTGGCGTTGTTGGAATTTTATATTCGTTGGCAATTTTCAAAATTTCTGAAATTTCCTTTGTATTTGCTGGTTTTAGAACAACATTTGGAGGAAAAACATAATCTTCGGTTTCATCGTGACCGTAATGATTGCGCGTTTCGATGTCTGTAAAAATATAAGACTCACCTACTATAGACGTTAGCTTATTTAATATTTCTGGATTTAATTGCATTTTGTAAAAATTGTGAAGTAAAAATAGAAAAAGAAAATAGAATAGAGAATAAAGAAAATAGATTTTTACAGCTTAATTGCTTTTGAAATTTTTCATTTACAAAATACGACCTCAAACTAGCCTTAATCTATCTTTTTTTTCAAATTTGGTAAAAAATAACAAATGATTCCTATTAGTGGAAGGAAAGAACAAACGTGGTAAACGTATTGTATTGAAGTTGCGTCAGCAAGTTTTCCGAGTAAAGCTGAGCCTAATGCTCCCATTCCGAAGGCAAAACCATAGAATAATCCGGAGACCATTCCGAGTTTTTTTGGAACTAACTCTTGCGCATAAACCAAAATTGCTGGAAATGCAGAAGAAATAATAATTCCGATTACAACCATTAAAACATCAGTCCAAAATAAATCTACATAAGGTAATGCTAAAGCAAAAGGAAAAGCTCCAAAAACTGATAACCAAATAACATATTTCCTTCCAATTTTATCGCCTAATGGTCCGCCAAGAATGGTTCCAACAGCATATGAAAACAAGTAAATAAACATGTGAAACTGTGCTTGTTTTATGGTTAATCCAAATTTATCGATGATGTAAAATTGATAGTAGCTTGAAAGACTTGCCGAATAGAAAAACTTTGAAAAAATTACTATTAATAAAATCGCAATAGAAATTTGAACTTTCTTTTTAGGCAGATTGTGCAAATCGATGAATGGTTGGACTTTATTTTTTCTAAAAACAAGATGTTCTTTGTACCAAAAGGCAATTTTACTCAAAATAAGTAGTCCTAAAGCAGCAACAATAATAAACCAAAGGATATACTTTTGAGAATTAGGAACAACAATTAAAGCAACCAAAAGTGGACCAAGAGCAGTTCCGAAGTTACCTCCTACTTGAAAAATTGATTGTGCCAAACCGCGTTTTCCGCCAGAAGCTAAATTAGAAATTCGAGCAGATTCAGGATGAAAAATAGACGACCCAGTTCCAATTAGAACTACAGAAGCAATTATCCAATAAAAATTATTGGCAAAAGAAATTGAAATGATTCCTGCCATCGAAAAAAGCATTCCATAAATTTGAGAAAATGGTTTTGGATTTTTATCGGTGTAATAACCAACCAACGGTTGAAAAATAGAAGCAGAAAATTGAAAAGCAAAAGTGATTAATCCGATTTGAGAAAATGTTAGATGATAACTTTCCTTTATTATTGGATAAATAGATGGAATAATGGCTTGAATTAAATCGTTGAGCAAGTGAGCAAAACTGATAGAAAACAGAATGGAGTAAACCGTTTTATTAAGTAAATCCTCTTTGTTTAATGTTGCAGATTGATTTTGCACAGTTGTAAATTTTGATACTGCAAAAATACTTTTTTTAACGGCAAAGAAGCAAAATTTTATCGCAAAGTTCATAACGAAAATATTTTACTTAAATTTGTAATAGAAATACCATTACTATTGGAACAATCATCAAAAAAATCGGCTTTATCGGAAAAAGATGGCGTTAATCAACCACAGAGTTTGAGTAATTCTTCGGTTGAAGTAATCAAACAAATGCGAAGAAAACAACCTTCAGCGCAAGAGTTGATTGATGGTATTTTGGCAAAAGATAAAGTAGCTTTAAGTCGAGCAATAACACTAGTTGAAAGTACCAATCCTGAACATTTAGAAAAAGCTAATACCATAATTCAAGCGTGTTTACCTCATGCCAATAAATCAATACGTATTGGAATTACAGGCGTTCCAGGCGTTGGAAAAAGTACCTTTATAGAAGCTTTTGGAAAACATATCACTTCCTTAGGAAGAAAAGTTGCCGTTTTAGCTGTCGATCCAAGTAGTACGATTTCTCATGGAAGTATTCTTGGTGATAAAACCCGAATGGAAGAATTGGTAAAAGATGAAAATGCTTTTATTCGTCCGAGTGCCTCTGGCGAAACACTTGGTGGAGTTGCAAGAAAAACACGTGAAACCATAATTCTTTGTGAAGCCTGCGGATTTGATACCATTATCATTGAAACTGTTGGCGTTGGTCAAAGCGAAACTGCTGTTCATAGCATGGTAGATTTCTTTTTATTGTTAAAAATTTCTGGTGCAGGCGATGAATTACAAGGTATAAAACGTGGTATTATGGAAATGGCAGATGCAATTGTAATCAATAAAGCCGATGGCGATAATATTGCTAAAGCTAAATTAGCCAAAACAGAATTCAACAGAGCATTACATTTATTTCCAGCAAAGCAAAGTGGCTGGATTCCAACTGCAGCAACTTGTAGTTCTTATACCAAAGAAGGAATTGATACAGTTTGGAAAACGATTTCAGATTATTTTGAATTGGTTAAAACGAATCATTATTTTGAGGAAAAACGTCAAAATCAGAATCAATTTTGGATGATGGAAACTATTAACGAGCAATTAAAGTCGAATTTCTACAATCATCCTGAGATTATTAAACTATTAGAAGAAAACAAAAAAGCAGTGCAAAATGATGAAATTTCACCATTTGCAGCTGCTATAAATTTGTTGGGAAAATATTTTAAATCCTAAAATTTACAATATTTAACCATTTATGGAAAATTGATTTAATCCTTTAAAACTTTTACCTCGCCAATCTTATCATCTGAATAAATTTTTATTAAATAAAAACCTGATGAAAGATTACTTAAATTAAGACTAAAATCAGCTGACATTGGTTTAGTGACAGCTAATTTTTGACCGATTAAGTTAAAAATTTCAACAGTGTCAATCACTTTATTAAATACAATATTTAAATCTTCTTTTACTGGATTAGGGTAAAACGTTAAACTCGAATAATCAAAAGCATTGTTAGCAAGTGAACTATTTATTAAAACCTCAAATGGTTGGCTTCTACAACCATTCTGGACATTAACAGCATAGTAACTAGTATTGTTTACAAGTGGAGTACTTGAAGCTAGTGGATTTGTATTTGAAACAGCATCACTAAATGAAGCATACCAAATAACATTAGTTGGATTGATTACAATATTAGCAATAGTTGAATTCGCAGTAAAATTTTGAACCGAATTTCCTGTAGGATTACTAACTTGATTTATTGTAACATTTAAAGTCGAAATTGTTGAACATTGTCCACCAAAAGGCACAAAAGTGTAGCTTCCAGATTGCGTATTACTTATAGTCTGAGGTATCCAAGAACCCGAAATTCCATTTGTTGATAAATTTGGTAATGTAGGAACAACATCTCCATTACAAAAAGTATTAGAAATATTGAAAACTGGAATAGTTTGCTGATTAATTGTTATCGTCAATGTACTTGTTTGCGAACATTGATTTTGATTTGGAGTAAATGTGTATAAAGTAGTTGAACTGTTATTGATTTGAGGTGACCAAGTTCCAGCAATTCCATTCAAAGATGTTGTAGGTAAAGATGGAATATTTGATCCACTACAATAAGAACTTTGAATATTGAATGTTGGAATAATTGTAGGATTGATGGTTATTGTTACTGGAGTTGTTAAAGTACAATCACCTGAATTTGGTGTAAAAAAGTAGGTTGTTGTTTGTAAATTATTTATTGCTGGAGACCAAGTACCTGTAATTCCATTTAAAGAAGTTGTTGGCAAATCAGGAATTGTTTCGCCTGAACAATAATTTGTTGGAAAATTAAAATTTGGTGCAACAGCTACATTAATAACTATAGTTAACGTTGTTGTTGTTCCACATTGATCAGAATTTGGAGTAAAGGTGTAAGTTGTAGTTTGCGTATTGTTAATTACTGGAGTCCATACACCAAATATACCATTTGTAGAAGTGGTTGGTAAAGCTGGGATTGTTGCACCACTACAATAATTATCTTGAATTGAAAATGTTGGTATTATAGGTTGAGTAATATTAATT
This sequence comes from Flavobacterium cheonanense, assembly GCF_039539185.1. Taxonomy (NCBI): domain Bacteria; kingdom Pseudomonadati; phylum Bacteroidota; class Flavobacteriia; order Flavobacteriales; family Flavobacteriaceae; genus Flavobacterium; species Flavobacterium cheonanense. Next base: position 166,387 of record NZ_BAABCT010000001.1, read on the forward strand.
GTAACACTAGATGCTACTCCACATTGACCAAAGTCTGGCACGAAAAAATAGGTTGTTGTTTGCAAATTATTGATAGACGGAATCCAAGTTCCTGAAACACCATTATCTGAAATTAAAGGCAAATTTGGTATTGTTGCTCCACGACAATATGTTGTTTGAATAGTGAAAGATGGATTAATGCTAAAAATATCATGACCAGAAAAACCCCATCCTTTAGTTACAGTTAAGTTATTTACAGCAGCTACAGCTTGTGGTCCATATTCAACGAGTGATACCCCAAGAATTCTATTATTAGGTGTATTTGGATTGTTATTCCATGCAATTAAGGTTTGTGAATAATTAGAACAATCTATTCCTGAGCTATCAAGCATTTTTGTTAAATCAACATTTGGGTTTAAAATCAAATTTCCAAGTGGTTGGTTAAATGATGAGGCTCCTTCAAACATTCCCGACATATTTATAACATTTGCAGTATTCCAATTTTGAATTGAATTACTTCCGCCATTGTTAAATGAACTTGCAACAAATTGAAAATTAATTGTTTTACCAAACATTTGGGACATATTGGTAACACTTGAAGTATTCCAATTACCAATATTTTGATTAAAACTTGAAGCACCTCTAAACATTGATGCCATAGAAGTAACATTGGAAGTATTCCAATTACCAATATTTTGATTAAAAGCCTCATTTGCTTCAAACATTTCAGACATATCTAATACTGAACCTGTATTCCAAGAGCCAATGGGTTGATTAAATGAACCTAAAAAACCACTAAATTGATCTATTTTAAACATACCTGACATGTTAATTACGTTTGCAGTATTCCAAGAATTAATATTTCTATTGAAAGAATATGCATTTGCAAACATTCTTGACATATTTGTCACATTTGATGTATCCCAGTTTCCTATATTCAAGTTAAAGGATTGAGCACTTTCAAACATACTTGACATATCCGTTACATTAGATGTGTTCCATTGATTTAATGCTTGATTAAAAAATAGACATGATTTAAACATTCCAGACATATTCGTAACTGTTGCAGTATTCCAACTATTAATATTGAATGGAGAGTTTAAATTACCACAATTTTCAAACATACTAGCCATAGAAGTAACACTGGATAAATTAGGTATATCAGTGGCTGTAACTTGAAGATTAAATGAATCTTTAAAAGCATTTTCCATACTTGTCCATTGAACAGCACCCCACTGTTCTACTTCTACTAAGCTGTAGGCAAAAAATCCTTGCGTATTAGAAATTCGTTTAAAATTTTGAGGTTGAATAGATAAACGAACTTCAACTCCTGATGGGAATCCTCCAATATTGACATTTGGTCCTGTAAAACTTCCCGAACCTGAAGCTGGACTTGCTGGAGAGACTGTTTCCCAAGTATAGTTAACAGTACCTGTGGTCACAGCATTAAATGAAATCTGTGTAGCTCCATTAAAAGTAATCCATTTTGTAATAAAATCTTGAGCAAAACTTAATTGACAAAGCAAAAGAAATTGAATCAACAATAGTATCTTTATTTTCATAACTTTTTTTCATAAATTTAAGATAATCAAGTTTTTAAACAATATTTTTTCTTATTTATTTATAGTTTGTTTAATCGAAAAAACATGCATACATCGTACAGATAATAATGATAAATAGTCTAAACTCTAGTTTTTACTATAACAAAAAAACTCATTAAAAAAATAAATTTATCTTTTTAATGAGTTAATATGTTAAACAAAATTAGTTAACTATAAAAGAAATTACTTACTCTTCGTAAGCTTCCATTTCTTTGTCGTAGAATTCACCTGCTAGTGTAATTAAATGTTCCATTTCCGATTCTAATTCGGTTTCGTCTTCTCCTTCTAAATCTTCTAAAAACTCTACTTCATCGTCTTTCAAATTGATTATAAAACGTGGAAAATCTAAATGAATAACGAAGATATCGTCGGGAAAATCGGAGTTGTCTGCTAATACAAACTTTGGTAATTGCATAGTATTTATTTTTAAACTTTAATGTGACCCCAATTTTCACCAGTCCTAATTCGGTATAATTGTTGGGTTGAAATATTGAATTGTTTTGCAATCATCACCAAACGTGTTTTATTCTCTGGGCGTTGCAACATTTTTTTTATTCTTATTACCTGGGTAGAAGTTAATTTTCTTCCATCAGCTTTTTTATTAATCTCTATAATTTTTAATTTTCCTGCAATAACCGCTGGATTTTTAGATTGAAAGGCGACTTGTTCTGCTCTAGTTGCCCATCTCAAATTTTCAACTCTATCATTGGTTTTTACATAATCTAAATGCAAAACCATAGTACGTTCAGGATTATCATTTGGAATAAAATACTGAGCTACTAGTTTGTATATCAAAAATCCTTTTGTTTTTCTTTTACCATTTTCTCTTATCTGATATCTAAAAACTCGAAAACCCTCAGCCATAGTCCCTTTCAATTCATTTCCGTTTATAAAATCATCAGAGTAACTAATAATTCGTCCATGGTTGGAAACGGCATATTTCAATTGCAATGGATGTTCAATATAAATTTGTTTGAACTCTTCTCCTCTATTCAGTTGTATCATTTGGGGTTGATTTACTACTATCTTTCAAAATTAATGATTTTGTTAAATAATGAAAGCGAATATACAAAAATAATGCTGCCGCTGTTAATCCAGCTAAAAGCCCTAACCAAACCCCAACAGCTTTCAATTCAGTATATTCACCCAGATAATAGGATATTGGAAATCCAATTATCCAATAAGCCACAAACGTAATATACATAGGAATTTTCACATCTTGTAATCCGCGTAACGCTCCAAGAACCACAACTTGTATTCCATCTGATATTTGAAAGATAGCTGCAACCAATAATAATTTGGCCGCAATTGTTACAACTTCTGCATTATCAACAAGTTGCACTTGGTCTTCCATATCCAAAAATAATGGTGGTAAAATTTGATGAAAAACTACAAACAATATCGCAAAAACAACTTCTATAATGATTGCTAGTAAAAAGATGGAGCGAGCAACAACAACTAATTTTTTATAATCTTGCAATCCCTTTTGATTACTAATTCTAATCATAGAAACAACGCTCAATCCCATAGCAAACATAAACGTCATTGAAGCCAAACTTAATGCAATTTGATTGGCTGCTTGACTTGTTTTTCCGATGTTGCCACAAAGCCAAATTGCTGCTGTAAATAGTACTACTTCAAACAACATTTGCATTGCTGATGGCATTCCTAAATTTACAATTTTTACTATAGTTGCTTTCTTAATTTCATCAAAACTAAATCCTTTAAAATACTGTTTCAAGCGTTCTTGTTTTGCCAAAATAAAATGCATAAAAACTACCATCGCAATTCTGGAAATCACAGTTCCAAGAGCTGCGCCTATTATTCCCATTTTTGGAAAAATCCAAATTCCGTAGATTAATAAGTAGTTGATAATAACGTGAATGATATTGGCTCCAACAATGGCATACATCGAATATTTTGTCATTGACAAACCATCGGCAAACTGCTTATATCCTTGATAAATTATTAATGGAACTAATGAAAAAGCAACCCAATCTAAATATGGTTTTGCTAATTCAATCACTTCTTTTGGTTGATGTAATAATTCCATGATTGGTTTGGCTAAAACAACCATTCCGAATAATGCAAACCCTAAAATGGTACACAAAAGCATTCCGTGATGAAAAGCCGAACGAATTTTAACATTATCGTTCTCTGCATCAGCTTCACCAATTATCGGAGTTAAAGCCGTTGAAAATCCTATACCGATGGACATCGCAACAAAAATCAAACTATTCCCAAGTGAAACAGCCGCCAATTCGGTTGAACCTAATTTTCCAACCATAATATTATCTACAATTCCAATTAAGGTATGACCAAGCATACCCAAAATTACTGGATAAGCCAATTGAAGATTGTAACGAAACTCTTTAGTGTATTGAGATAAATTCACGGTGCGTTTTTTGAGTGCGCAAAAATAGGTAATTCAACTTCAAATATCAATCTCAACCTCAAAAATCAATAAAATATAAAAAAAATGAAATTGACTTTTGAAGTTGATTTTTGAAGTTGATTTTTGAAGTTGATTTTTGAAGTTGTTATTTCAATTGATTTTTGTATAACTCAATATTAGAGGCAACTTTTGGATCCAATTCTGGTTCGGTGATATCGGTTAGCTTTTGCATTTCTTCCCAAATGGTTTTGGCAACAATATAACGTGCTATTCCTTTATCATCGGCAGGAACAATATACCAAGGTGCATTTTCGGTAGAAGTTTTATTAATGGCTTCTTCGTAGTACTTCATATAATCGTCCCATCGTTCACGTTCTTTTAAATCACCAGCCGAAAATTTCCAATTGTCTTCTGGTGTTTCTAATCGTTTTAACAATCGTAATCGTTGCTACTCTTTACTCATGTGGAAATAAAACTTCAAAATTTTAGTTCCATTCTGCGAAATGTGTTTCTCAAAATTATTGATTTGCTCAAAACGATTTTCCCAAAATTGAGGCGTAATATCTTCCACTTTTTCAATTCCTGGCAGGTTTTCAAACAAAATATATTCGGGATGAACTCTAGTTACCAACACGTTTTCATAATGTGTTCTGTTAAAAACAGCAAACTTTCCTTTTTCAGGCAAAGCCAAATAATGACGCCATAAATAATCGTGTTCCAATTCGGTAGAATTTGGCGTTTTAAAACTATGAACCACTACTCCACGCGGATTAAATTCCTTAAAAACTTCACGAATTAAACTATCTTTTCCGCTGGTGTCCATTCCTTGCAAGCATATTAAAAAAGCATGACGATTGTGGGCATACATCGCATCTTGCTTTTTACTCAACTTCATTTGAACTTTGTCCAACTCTACTTCCTCTTGCTCTTTATCTGTATCAATATCTAATTTTGTTGGGATTTTTGACAAATTTATGTTTCCAACAACTTTAAAATCTTCTATGTTAATTGATTTCATATATCGTATATTTATATTTGTAAAAATAGTATTTTTGAGGAGCTATTTCCAGCTATTCGCTCTATCTTTTCCTTTTTAAAGAAAAAAGGAAAAGGATGCCGCTACTATCTGGGCTAAAACTATCTGATAACTTATGGAAAAATTTCAACTTACACTTCTATTTAAAATCATTGGGCTTGGCTCAGCTTCTGGATTGATTTATCAGGATAATTCTATTTTAGCAATCGGAGACAACAGCTCCTACTTGTATGAATATCATATCGATAATAACAAACTTGAACGTCACGCATTAGCCGAAAACCCCGAAGAAAATATTCCTAAAAAACTGAAACCCGATTTTGAAGCCATTACAAAATATCAAGATAGTTTATACCTTTTTGGTTCAGGTTCAACCGTAAACAGAACTATTATGGTTCAAGTTGATGCTAAATCTAAAAGTGTAATTAAATCGCAAGATTTATCCGATTTATATTTGGCAATGCAATCTTTTGGAAAAATAGCTGAAGAAGATTTTAATTTAGAAGGTGCTATTTTTAATGGTCAAACTTGGTTTTTGTTCAACAGAGGTAATGGAAAAACCAATAAAAATGTAGTTTTCACAATCGACGGAAAAAACTTAGCCAATGAATTCCGAATTGTAGCCAATGAATACAAACTACCTAAAATAAAAGGAATTAGAACTAGTTTTACCGATGCCATTTTAGTTGACGACAAAATCTATTTTCTAGCAACAGCAGAGAATACAGATTCAACCTATAATGATGGTGAAGTTCTTGGAAGCATAGTAGGAAGAATTGATTTAAAGAAAATGAAAATTGATTTTACAAAGAAAATTACCAATACACAAAAATTTGAAGGAATAACGCTTTTCAAAAAATCGGAAAAAGAAATTGAGTTTTTACTTTGTGAAGATAACGATACTGAAGTTTTAGAATCTAATATTTATAAGTTAGTGATTAGTAAATAGTGAAAAGTGAAAACCATATTGAATAAAACTTAAAAAACTTTTTTTCATCTCTTCCCAACCTTTTAATAAAAAATATCATCTAAGTTGATAAAAGACTCCATGAAAAAAAATTTACTATTAGGTTTACTTATTAATTTCCAAACAACATTTAGTCAAAACTCAATAAAATTTGATTCAATAGTTTTGAATTATAATTACTCGACATTAGCATTAAAGAAAGATATTTCAGAAACTTTAAAAATTATTCGAGTTGACAATTCATTTCATCTTTCAAATAAAAAAATTGATTCAACATTAATTAATAATTTATGGATTGAATTAAATACCAAAAAAGACAACTTTACTTATGATTATTTTTTATTAAAAAAATTAAAAGTAAAAAAGTATAAAATAAAAAAAAGTATAAACTTTTACAGTCAAATAGTACATTCTCAAAATAAAAAGATGAGTCAAGATTTAAAAAATGAATTAATTATTGACATTACAAATTTAAAAGATTTTTCAGAGTTTATTGAATTTGAAAAACCAAAAAAAGAATCGATTTATGGTAGTTTAGATGGTAGAAAGAGCATTTTAATTTGTTTTTATTATGAAGGAGAAAAAACATTTTTTAAGTTTGAAGACTATCACAGATGTGGGCAGCCTTTTTATATCGGAGAAAAACTTATTAAAAATAAATTGGTAAATTTGGATGTCAATCAGGTAATATTGGATATACTTCCGAGTAAATCAAAATTTGGTAAAGAATTTAATTATCAAAACGTTATGGATAAGTATATAGATTGGTATATTCTAAGAGCTATTGAAAAAAACTTTCCTACAGAATGACAAACAACTTTTGAAACTGAAAACTTTTTTTCATCTCTTCCCAACCTTTTTATAAAAAATGTTCTCTTTATAATAAATACCTTAATTGTGATAAACGAAACGATACTTATTAACTGCCGAAAAATGCAACGCGATGCACAGCGACAAGTTTACGAACTGATGTCGCCTAAGTTGTATCGCACTTGTAAAAGGTATTTAAAAAAGGAAGAAGAGATTGAAGAAGTATTGGCCGATGCTTTCTATACTATTTTCACCAAAATGGATCAGTTGAAAGAATTGGGCGCTTTTGAAGCTTGGGCAAGAAAAATAACAGTAAATCAATGTTTGCATCAATTGAAAAGAAACGTAAACTTTAATATTTACATTGAAGACGCAAGTATCCAACTGCAACCTGAAACGTTGCCGGAGACTCATTTGGAAGAAGAAGATTTGTTGAATTTACTCAATTTTATTCCAGAAGGATGCAAAACTATTTTTAACCTCTTTGTGATTGAAGGTTACGGTCATAAAGAAATAGCAAGCATGCTAAAAATATCGGAAGGAACATCAAAATCACAATTGAATGTGGCTAAAACCAAACTAAAAGAATTAGTCAACAATCATTATTATCAACAAGTAAAATAGTACTGAAATACATTCAGCATATATCATGGACAATCAAGATAATTTATTCAACAAAATAAAATCGGCTGCTGAAAATGCTGAAACCAAAGATTTTCCCTCGATGGAAAAAGTTTGGTCGATAATTGATGCAAAACTAGATACCAAAGTTGAAAAGAAACATAACAACAATTGGAAGAAACTTTTAGTTGCAGCCTCAATTATATTAGTAGTTACCATTGGTTATCAGTTTTTTAAAACCGAAAAAGAAATTGTTTCACCCAATAATGAAATCGTAACAAAAGAAGCTGAAAAGCCAATAATTCAAGATTCATTAGAAAATCAAAATGCCATAGTTTCTACAGAAATTGAGAATCCGAATATTAAAGAAAATGTGGATGAAATTTTGAAAGAGCAAATTACAAAACCGAATCCAGTAGTTATCTCTGAAAAAGCAGAAGAAAAAGTTAAAGCAAAGAGTTATGATGATATTATGGAAGTACCAAGCGTAGTAAAAAATAATCAAGCTCCTAGAAATTCTAACACTACTTGGTATGGCAATAACAATTTTGAATCACGTGGAGTAACGTATGAAGAAGTTAAGGCAGAAAAGAATGATGATAATTTAAAAAAGAGTAAGGATACTAAAAAACTAGATCCAATTGTTGTAGTAGATGGTGAAGTTACTAGAGAAAAACTATCTAACATTAATGATGAAGATATTGAAATCATTTTAGAATTACCTGAGCCGCTTTATATTATTAATAAAATATATTACACCGAACAAGAATTATTTGGTCCGAATCCGACAAGTCCTTATGCGCCTTTGAATAAACAAAAGATTGAAAGTATTTCTATTTTACCTCCAGAAAAAGCAGTTTCAATTTATGGAGAAAAAGGAAAAAAAGGTGTTGTAATTGTAACAACAAAAGACGGAAAACCTATGCCTAAAAAGGAATAAACCATTTTTACATATTAAAAAAATCAAACCATGAAAAGTCTTAAACTTATTTCATTAGCTATAACTATGTTTTGTTGTTTCCTTAGTTTTAGCCAAGAAAAAACAATAACAGGAACCGTTTCTGATGAAAACGAAGTACTTCCATTTGTAGTTGTTCAAATAAAAGGAACTAAAACGTTTACTCATACCGATTTCGATGGAAAATTTTCTATCAAAGCAAAGGTTGGCGATACATTGCTATTTAGCTTTATCGGATACGATTCTGTTAAAGTAAAAATAAAGAAGCGAACAAATACCTTAAACATAGTCTTAATAAGTAATACCATTTTATTACAAGAAACTTATCCAGTTGAGAGTTCCATTAGAAAACAAAAAACTTAAACAGAAATAATTGAAATTTCAAAAGAAGCTATTGAAAAAACGTAGCTAGAAAATAATTAGGTTAAATTTGGTTAATTAAAAAACCCGATAAGTTCATAGAATTTATCGGGTTTTATATATTTAATTGTCTTAATACTAAAATCTACTTCTCAATCTCTTTCAAAGAATCCATTTTCTTGTGAGCTAAGAAACCTTTTATGTCTTCAAAATGTTCTTTTACTCGCTTGTTTCCGAATTCAAATACTTTGGTAGCCAATCCGTCAAGGAAATCTCTATCGTGTGAAACTAAGATTAAAGTTCCGTCAAAGTCACGTAAAGCATCTTTGATAATGTCTTTAGTTTTCATATCTAAGTGATTTGATGGCTCATCCAAAATTAGAAGATTTACAGGTTCTAACAATAATTTAATCATTGCCAAACGCGTTTTTTCACCACCAGAAAGTACTTTTACTTTTTTGGTTGTATCATCGCCATGAAACATAAAAGCTCCAAGAATATTTTTTATTTGAGTACGAACATCACCAACTGCAATGTTATCAATTGTTTCAAATATAGTAGCGTTTTCGTCTAATAAAGCTGCTTGATTTTGAGCAAAGTAACCAATTTGAGCATTGTGTCCAATCTCAACCGAACCGCTATTGATTTCGATTTCTTTCATGATGGCTTTAATCATAGTTGATTTTCCTTCACCATTTTTTCCAACAAATGCTACTTTATCTCCACGTTCAATTACGATATTGGCATCTTTAAAAATCAATTTATCACCATACGATTTCTCTAAATCTTTAACAATTACTGGATATTGACCTGAGCGAATTGATGGTGGAAATTTCAACTTTAAAGCCGAATTATCAATTTCATCAACTTCGATAGGAACAATTTTTTCTAACATTCTAACACGCGATTGAACGGCATCGGTTTTTGAAAAAGTACCACGAAATCTATCAATAAATGCCTGATTATCTGCGATATATTTCTGTTGTTCATCATATGCTTTTTGCTGATGAATACGTCTCTCTTTTCTTAATTCTAAATAATGAGAATATTTGGCTTTGTAATCATAAATTCTTCCCATTGTAACTTCGATAGTTCGGTTTGTAATGTTGTCTACAAAGGCTCTATCGTGCGAAATTACCATTACTGCTTTAGCTTGATTGATAAGAAAATCTTCCAACCATTCGATACTATCCATATCTAAGTGATTAGTTGGCTCATCTAGAAGAATTAAATCTGGTTTTGTCAATAAGATTTTAGCTAATTCAATTCGCATTCTCCATCCACCTGAAAATTCTTTCGTTGGACGATTAAAATCTTCTCTTTCAAATCCTAAACCTTTTAAAATTTTTTCAACTTCGGCTTCATAATTCACTTCTTCAATTGAATAGTATTTTTCAGATAGCTCCGAAACTCTTTCAATCAATTTCATATAGTCATCACTTTCGTAATCGGTACGAATGGTCAATTGTTCGTTGATTTCGTCGATTTCTTTTTTCATATTCAACACCGCAGCAAACGCTTTTGATGTTTCTTCCATTACCGTACAATTATCTTCTGTTAATAAATGTTGAGGCAAATAGGCAACAACCGCATCACTTGGCGCTGAAATATTTCCGCGTGTTGGTTTATTTGCACCGGCAACAATTTTTAACAAGGTAGATTTTCCTGCACCATTTTTACCCATTAAGGCAATTTTATCAGTTTCATTGATAGCAAATGTTACTTCACTAAAAAGAGTTGTTCCACCAAATTCAACGGCAATATCGTTAACTGTAATCATTTTTAATATGTTGGAAGTTAGAAGATGGAAGTTGGGTACTTCTATCTATTTAAATTTTTGAAGGTGCAAAGATAGATTAATTAAGGAATTTATCAATTTCAATATCAGAAAAAAAAGGTTTGTTTTTCAATGATTTATTAATTGAAATGCTAATTTTTTAAAGTTTAAATAATTCGGAAGATTTAGTTACATAATTTGAAAGACAAAAAATAAATTTAGAGTAATTTTGAAAATCTAATGAAACCTTATGCCATTAATTGACTATAGTTTTTTAAGCAAAATTTTACCTAAAGCGAAGATTAAAAAATCGTTCCAAAAAGCGAAACAATCTTATCTTATTCGAATAAGAATAGCAACTTCGTTATTTTTCTTCGGAATGGGTTTTTGCTTTGCAACTTGGGCAAGTAGAATTCCTGATTTAAAATTAAGTTTGAATTTAAGTGAATCTGATTTAGGTTCGATTTTATTTGCTTTACCGGCAGGTCAATTAATTGCTATGCCATTGTCTGGAATAGTTGTTGCAAAATATGGCAGTAGAAAAATAGCCATTTTAGGACTTTTTGTTTATGCTTTTTTCTTGACTTTATTGGGTTTACCTACCGAAAGTTGGCAACTAGCTTTAGGTTTATTTCTCTTCGGATTTTTTGGTAATTTTTGCAATATTGCGGTAAATATTCAAGGCGTTTTTACACAACAATTGTTTGACAAACCTATAACAGGATCGTTTCATGGTTCATGGAGTTTGGCTGGATTTTCTGGTGCATTATTAGCATTGTTGATGTTGTTTTTAAAACTATCTCCTTTTCAACATTTCTTAATAGTTTTATTGATTATAACTTTATTAATTGCAACTAATTATAATTATTTAGTAAAAGTCAAACCTCAAAAACCAATAGAAAAAGAAAAAACTTCCTTCTTTAAAATTCAAGATAAGACTTTGATTTGGTATGGTTTGATTTGTTTTTTATGTATGGCGAGTGAAGGAATAATGTTTGATTGGAGTGGCGTTTATTTTAAAGAAATTGTAAAAGCTCCAGGTGCATTAGCCATTTTGGGTTACACTTCCTTTATGATAACTATGGCAATTGGACGATTTTTGAGTGATATTTTAGTTCGAAAATTTGGTTCAAGAAATGTGATTCTTACAAGTGGATTTGTGATATCAATCGGATTATATTGCGCTGTTTTATTTCCTTATTTGATTCCTTGTACGATTGCTTTTATGTTAGTTGGATTTGGAGTTTCTAATGTAATTCCGATTGTATTTAATGCAGCTGGAAACAGTAAAAAAGTTTCAACAAGTGTTGCGTTAACAATAGTCTCAAGCATCAGCTTTGTCGGATTTTTAATTGGACCACCAATAATAGGTTACATCGCCGAACTTACAAGCTTGAAATATTCGTTTGCCTTTATTGGAGTTTTTGGAATATTGATTTCGGGCTTAACCTACCAATTAAAATTGTTTAAAGATCTATAAACTCAATCGAAATTCCTCAATTAAAGGACTTGCTTTTCTGTAATCAACTTCTTGAATGAATAATTCAATTACTATTTTTCTAGTTTTATTGGATTTTGCCGAGTGTCAAAAATTTGTAGAATTCTGATTTCTGTCTCAGATTGAATTTTATATATAATTTTATAATTTCTAACAACCATTCTTCTAAAAGGTTCTCCAAGAAATTCGTCAATTTGATATTGCTCTGCAAAATGGATGCTTTTACTTTGGATAATTATATCTCGAATAACATTTTTTGCTCCTTGAGGGGATTTTAATTTAATGAATTCAAAGATTAATTTCAAATCGGCTTTTGCTTGATTATCCCAAAGAATCTGTATTGGTTTTTTCATTCTACCAATTTTCAATTTCCTTTTCTAAATCTTCAATTGTTGTGAATTTTCCAGATGAAATTCTTTCGTCGGCTTCTTTAACCATATTGATATACTCTTCTTTATCAACAGGATAGCCACTAATTGTGTGCGCAACTACTTCTTTATCTAAAACTGATTTAAGTGCAATGATTTTTTTTAGTTTACTTTCATCATTTAGATTAAGTAGCCAATTAACTAATTCATTTTTTTTTGCAGTTATATCCATTTTAAATAGTTTTTAAAAAACAAATATACAAAAATTACAAACTCAATCTAAATTCCTCAATTACTGGACTTGCTTTTCCGTAATCAACTTCTTGAATGAATAATTCAGCAGCTTTTGATGTTTGAATACTTGGTAGAACATTCGCTTGATTGTTGTGTCTTAAAACTGTATTTATCCCAACTGCTTCTATCTTTTCTTGTAATGAAATAGCTAGAACTTCTTCTCCTGAAAATATTTTGATTAAACCCATTTTGTTGTATATTGTATTGTTGTATATTGTATGATTGTAATTTATTGTGAGATTCCTTCGTAATAACAAATTGAGTGGGAAGATCTGAAACCTGAAACCTGGAACCTGAAACCTACTCCTCGTCTTCCATTTCGAAGAAAAGCGGCTCAATCATGATTTTGTCAGCTAATACCTCAACTCTTTCTGTGATTTCTGAGCAAAAGAAAATGCGTTGTGTTTTTTCTACACTTGCTGAAAGGCGCAAAATGATGGCATCCATTCGTTGCTTGAATAATAAATCAGCATCATCAACGATAAACATTTTTATCGTATTCATATTGAATCCTGCTGACGAAAATAAGGCGTTGATTTTATTTGGTGTTCCAATAAGTATATCTAAACCCATAGAAATTACATTTTTGTCATAATCAGTATCGCCTTTATCGTGAACTCCAAAAATACTTAAATCAGTATAATTTCCGTATTTCAAGAAAAGCTCTTCCATTTCTAGAACTCGCTCTTTGTTTTCAACAATGATTAAGGCACGCGTACTCTCGTCGTGGGTTTTTTCTAATCGCTGAATCACATTTAAAACAATAGTTGTAGTTTTTCCTGTTCCGCTTGGTGATTGAATTACTGCGTCTTTCCCACTTTTAATTGTAGAAAATGTTTCTTGTTGCATTTCATTGGCTTCGATTAAATCGTTTTCAATTAGTGCTTGCTGTAGGTTTGGGTTTATTTTTTTTAATTGCATTTTTTTTCTAGTAAATAGTGAATAGTGAATAGTAATTAGCATTGACTTTTAACTAATTACTATTCACTAATCACTTAATTATTTGCTCGCGAATAACTTCACGTCTGTTTCAGAAATTTCGTTTCCTCCTAATATTATAAGGCGTTCTACTACGTTTCTTAATTCACGGATGTTTCCAGTCCAATCGTATTCTTGTAACAATTTGGTTGCTTCTTGTGAAAATGTTTTTTGTGCATTTCCTTGTTCTTCAGCTATTTTTGAAGCAAAATGTTCGATTAGCAAAGGTATGTCATCTCGTCGGTCATTCAATGCTGGAACTTTAATTAAAATTACCGCCAATCTGTGATACAAATCTTCACGGAAACGTCCTTCTTCGATTTCTTTTTTCAAATCTTTGTTGGTTGCAGCAACTACACGAACATTGACTTTTATATCTTTATCAGCACCAACCCTTTGAATCAAACTTTCTTGTAAAGCTCTTAAAACTTTAGCTTGTGCTGCTAAACTCATATCTCCAATTTCATCAAGAAAAATAGTTCCGCCATCTGCTGCTTCGAATTTTCCTGCTCTATCTTTAACCGCAGAAGTAAACGCACCTTTTACGTGACCAAACAACTCACTTTCAATCAATTCTGATGGAATTGCAGCACAGTTTACTTCGATTAATGGATAAGCCGCTCTTTCGCTTTTTTCGTGCAATTGATGAGCTACTAATTCTTTTCCTGTTCCGTTTGGACCTGTGATTAAAACTCTTGCGTCAGTTTGAGCTACTTTTTCAATCATTTGTTTGATGTGATTGATTGGTTCAGAATTCCCAATCATTTCGTAGTTTTTGCTGACTTTTTTCTTTAGAATTTTGTTTTCAACAACCAATTGTTTTTTGTCTAAAGCATTACGAACTGTATTCAAAAGACGATTTAAATCTGGTGGTTTTGAGATATAATCGAATGCGCCAAGACGCATAGTATTGATAGCAGTTTCCATATCGCCGTGACCTGAAATCATTACGATTGGAATTTCGGGTTTGATTTTTTTTACAGCTTCTAATAATTCTTCGCCGTCCATTTTTGGCATTTTGATGTCGCAAAGAACTAAATCGTAATCTGAATTTTTAATTTTTTCAAGCCCTTGAACGCCATCTTCGGCTTCTTCTACTTGGTAAGTATCATTTTCTTCAGAAAGAATTTTGGTTAAAACTCTTCTGATGGATGCTTCGTCTTCTATGATTAGTATTTTGCTCATGCTTTTTGTTTCGGGTTTCGGGTTGCGAGTTGCGAGTTTCGGGTTACAAAGTTAACAAAAATTAAAATGGTTATTCAATTTGCCCTGATTGAAATGGAAATCCTTTTTTCAATTGCCTCTGGTTTAAACCAGAGGCAATTGAAAAAAGATTGAAATGAAAAGCAGGAACAAGGATTACTGATAAAACCCGAGCCATTCGCTCCTAGTATTTAAGCCATTTGAATAGTTCTTTCCAAGTTGGTTTTTTACCGTACATTAGAATTCCGACGCGGTAAATTTTACTTGCGAACCAAACTACACCAAGAAATGTACCAAAAAGTAAGGTCATTGAGATGGCGATTTGCCACCAAGGCACACCAAATGGAATTCGCATCATCATTACGATTGGTGAGGTAAGCGGAATCATTGAAAAAACGGTTGCCACTGTTCCGTGTGGATCGTTTATTACGGTGAAAAATCCGATGTAAACTCCTAGAATTAAAGGCATTATTATAGGTAACAAAAATTGTTGTGAATCGGTTTCGTTGTCAACAGCTGCGCCAATTGAGGCGTAAAATGAACTGTAAAGAAAATATCCTCCTATGAAATAGAAAATAAATGATATTAGAATTGTTGCTATTGGCAAATTCCATAACTCTTTAATATACATTTGAATATCGCTACCCATTCCTTTTTGAGCCATTTGCATTGCTTCTTGTGTTTGTGCCGATGATGTTGCTCCCATTTGAACTCCAAAAATCGACGACATTATAAACATTGCTGTCATACCTAGTAATGCCCAAATCATGAATTGCAAGATTCCTGCTAATGAGGTACCGATGATTTTTCCCATCATTAATTGGAATGGTTTTACGGATGAGATGATGACTTCAATAATACGAGACGTTTTCTCTTCAATAACGCTTCTCATAACCATGTTACCGTAAATAACGATGAACATCATGATTAAATATCCAAATGCGCCACCGATTCCGATTTTGATTTCGTTTAATCCTTTCAAGGCAGTTTCACCCGAAGCTTTGTTTAGTTTTATAGAAACATCTGCTTTCGATTGATTGATTTTTAAGGTATCTAAACCTTGTTTTTGATAATTTTCAGCCGTAATTCTTTTAGCTATCACGTCTTCAATATCTTCCACGAACATAACACCTGGACTATCATTAGAAACATATTGAATGTTCTTTTGAAGTGAAGTATTATCAGTAGATCTTGGAATGATTAGAAGTCCTTCATAGCTTTCGCTGATGATGCTATCCTTTAGGACTTTTAAATCTACATTGGAAAGATTTAGGTATTTGTATTCGTCATCGCTTTTGAAATCATTGACAAATCTTCCGGTTTCGTCGTGTATGGCAATGGTTTTTAAATCGGCTTTCATTTGACTTAAATAACCAACAAAAACTCCAATTCCAACAAATAACAACGGACTCAAAAACGTCATTACAATGAAGGATTTATTGCGAACTTTGGCAATGAATTCTCTTTTTATGATTAGTAGTAGCTTGCTCATATATATTTTAAATTCCAATATTTTAAATTCCAAATTCCAAAATTTATTTCGCTTCTTTATTGGAATTTGGGATTTGAAAATTGATTTTTACTCTGTTACAGTTTTAATAAAAATATCGTTTACACTTGGGATTTTTTCCATAAAATGGGTTACTTGTCCGCGTTGAATTAAGGTATTTAATAATTCATTTGGAGTTGCAGTTCCAAGGTTGATTTCTAGTTTTAATTCGTCGTTTAGTGATTTGAAATCGGTTTGAGAAAGTGTGAATTTTTGTGATAAATCATACATTAAACCTTCGATATTGTTGCTTAGAATTCCGACTTCGTAACTGTTGGTTCTGAATTGTTTTTTGACATCAGTTAGTTTTCCTTCAATCAGTTTATTGGATTTGTGAATTAATGCAATGTAATCACACATTTCTTCAACGCTTTCCATTCGGTGTGTTGAAAAAATTACAGATGTTCCTTGCTTGTTCAATTCGATGATTTCGTCTTTAATCAAATTGGCATTTACTGGATCAAATCCTGAGAAAGGTTCGTCTAGAATTAATAATTTGGGTTTGTGCAAAACTGTTACCACAAATTGCACTTTTTGAGCCATTCCTTTGGAAAGTTCTTGCATTTTTTTGTTCCACCAACCTTGAATTTCTAGTCTATCAAACCAATAATCTAATTGCGTTTTGGCTTCTTGCTTAGATAAACCTTTTAGTTGAGCTAAATACAAGCATTGCTCACCAACTTTCATTGTTTTGTACAAACCACGTTCTTCTGGCATATATCCAATGAAGGCAACGTGTTCTGGTTTTAAAGGTTCGCCATCTAGGATTACTTCACCACTATCGGGCATTGTAATTTGGTTGATGATTCTAATTAAGGATGTTTTTCCGGCGCCATTCGGACCTAGAAGTCCGTAGATACTGCCTTTTGGAACTGAAAGAGAAACTTCGTTTAGCGCTGTGTAATCACCATATTGCTTTACGACATTTTTTACTTCGAGTATATTGCTCATTCTGAAAATTAATTTGTGTAAAAGTACTGAATTAGTAGCTATTTGAAAGTGTTTGTTACAAAAAAAACCCACCCTTATTTTGACACAAGGATGGGAAAAATTGCTATGAAAAAGAAATTACCTGTTTCCAAGTAATTAGTCAAATGTAGAAATTATTTTATAATTATGAAAACATATCTTTAACTTTTTCAAAAAAAGATTTATCGCTCTTTTCTGGATGAGGAATAAAGTTATCATCCGTCAGCGATTTTTCAAAGAATTGTCTTTGTTCTTTGTTTAATGTCTTTGGTGTCCAAACGTTTACGTGAACTAATAAATCACCACTTCCGTAGCTGTTTAAACTCGGAATTCCCTTACCTTTTAGCCTTAAAATTTTACCCGATTGGATTCCTTCTTCTAGTTTGATACGAACTTTTCCGTTTACGGCTTCAATTTCTTTAGAAACTCCTAAAGCGGCTTCTGGGTAACTTATATATAAATCGTAGTGAAGATTTTCACCTTCACGTTTCAAAAATTCGTGTTCTAATTCTTCAATGGCTACAATTAAGTCACCTGCAATTCCGTTTCCTGGTGCGTCATTTCCTTTTCCGGAAACTTTAAGCTGCATACCATCAACAACTCCTGCTGGAATTTTGATTGAAACAGTTTCATCTTCGAGAATCATTCCTTGAGCATCAGCGTTGGCTGGTTTGCTTTCGATTGATTGACCTGCACCACCACATGTTGGACAAGTAGTAGCGGTTTGCATTCTACCTAAAATAGTGTTGGTAACTCTCAAAACCTGACCTTGACCATTACATGCCGAACACGTTTTATAACGAACACCTGGAGCTTGGATTTTTCTTTTAACTTTTACTTTTTTCTCAACACCATTGGCAACTTCTTCTAAAGTTAATTTAACTTTGATTCGAAGATTGCTTCCTTTAACGCGACGTTGTCCACCAGAGTTTCCACCGAATCCACCACTGAATCCGCCACCGCCAAAAGCACTTCCGAAAATATCACCGAATTGGCTGAAAATATCATCCATATTCATGTGACCGCCACCACCATAACCTCCAGCGCCATCGAATGCTTGATGTCCGTATTGGTCGTATTTTGCTTTTTTGTTTGGATCGCTTAAAACTTCATAAGCTTCTGCACAAGATTTGAAATTTTCTTCCGCTTCAGCATTTCCTGGATTTTTGTCAGGGTGAAATTCTATGGCTTTCTTTCGATAGGCTTTTTTAATTTCTTCTGGTGTGGCACTTTTTGTGATGCCTAATATTTCGTAAAAATCTTTTTTCATGTTCTTGTATTAAGATTTAAGTATTGAGTATTAAGACCAAGTCAAAACCCAATACATAAAAATATATTATTGTCCTAAAATAACCTTTGGGAAACGAATTATCTTGTCTCCTAATTTGTAA
Source organism: Flavobacterium cheonanense (assembly GCF_039539185.1). Classification (NCBI taxonomy): domain Bacteria; kingdom Pseudomonadati; phylum Bacteroidota; class Flavobacteriia; order Flavobacteriales; family Flavobacteriaceae; genus Flavobacterium; species Flavobacterium cheonanense. The sequence goes on from NZ_BAABCT010000001.1 coordinate 185,141, forward strand.
CCTTTTTCTATTACGTCAACGATTTTTCCTTTTAAATCGTCTGATGGTGCAGGGATTTGGGTAATTGCTTCTGCAAAATCGGCATTGAAAGCATCACCTGTTCTAATGTCAAGTTCTTCTAATCCTTTGGAAACTAGTGTTGATTTTAATTTTTCGTGAATTAATTCCACTCCTTTTAATAAAACCTCATCTTCAGATTTTGCTATTTGAATCATAGCTCTGTCAAAATCGTCAAGAACTGGCAACATGGCTTGCAAAACTTCTTGATTGGCAGTTCTGAATAAATCGATACGTTCTTTTGAGGTACGTTTTTTATAGTTTTCGAATTCGGCAAAAAGGCGTAGAAATTTATCTTTTTCTTTGGCTAATTCTTCTTCTAATTTTTGCTCAACGGTTAATTCTTCAGCGGCTTCAACTCCTGGCGTTGCTTCTTCAGTAGGGTTTCCTTCTGATTGGGTTGCCATTTCATTTTCATTTTCAAGAATTTCTTTATCAGTATTTTCAGTACTCATTGTGCTTTTATTTTTAAATATATTTTTGATGTTCATTGTGATTTTTTGAAGTGCAAAAGTACTGCCATTTCTTTAAAAATGTCAAATTGTCACGTATTTTTTACCACAAAGTCTCGAATAAAATACGAAGAGCATAAAGTTTAAATTTGTTATTTTAAGAAAATATCTTGTGAAAAACTGAATTTATAAGCCTAAAGATTGAGTTTAGCCGTGATGGGAGAAGTTACCATGTAACTCGGACAGCGCGAAAATGGATTAAAAAATGCCTGAAGTGATGCTTCTTAAAAACTTTAATAAAACTTTAAGAGTTTTGCTCCTCGAAATCGTTATATTTGGATTTATAAAAGGTTATGATTCGCTGAAAAGCAAAAGATATTATTAATTCAAGTTGAAAAAAGTTCTAGTAAAAGCTAGAACTTTTTTTATTTTATGATGTTTTCAAGCGCTTCTTTAACTGTTGGAAATTGAAATTTGAATCCTAATTCTTGTGCTCTTTTTGGAAGAATATTCTTGTTGTTGAAAAGCAGAATATGCATTTCACCAAGGATTAATTTCATTACGAATTGAGGAACATTTGGCAAAAACAAAGGTCTTTTTAGCTGTTTTGCAATGGCTTTAGTTAACTCTTGATTGCTAATTGGATTGGGTGAAACGGCGTTGATAATACCTTCTGTTTGATTTTGAATCACAAAATAATAAAGATTGGCAACATCGGTTAAATGAATCCATGATTGCATTTGTTTTCCAAAACCAAAACCTGAACCAACATACATTTTGATTGGTTTTATCATTTCTAAAAGTGCGCCTCCTTTTTCGGAAAAAACGATTCCGGTACGAAGTTTTGTAACTTTTAAATTTAGCAATTTGAATTGATCAGCACTTTCCTCCCATTTAATAACAACATTACCTAAAAAAGTAGTATCAATTTCTGTAGAGGATTCATCATATATTTTAGAATAACTATCAGGATAAATGGCTGTTCCTGATGCTGAGATAAAATGTTTTACTTGATTGGGTGCTTTCCTTATTAGATTGAAAAGTAAATTAGCAGATAATACACGACTTTCTATCAACTCTTGTTTGTAAGCATTAGTCCAACGTTGTGAAATAGATGCACCAGCAAGGTGAACAATAGTATCAACACCATCGAGACAATTATCATCGATTTTTCCTTCTTGTGGATTCCAATAAAAGCCGTAATAATTGGTTTTATTCTGGATTTTTTGTGGCGATGTTGTAAGATAGTGAACGGTATGATTGTTTTCTAGAAGCAACGCTACCAATTCTTTTCCTATTAAACCTGTTGCACCTGTAATTAAAACTTTCATTTTCTTTTTTTATTCAAAATTACGATTTATGATTCTAAAATGTACGTTAATTGTTATTGGTTTAACTTTTGTTGAATTTTGTCAACACTAATTTTTAGATTATCAGGTTGGAAAGTAGCCACGAATTACACGAATTGACACGAATTATTTTGAACTTATATTACACAAATTTAAAAGCACTTCGACTGCACTCAGTGCTACAAAATTAACTGAAACGAGTTCTTGAGAATCTGAAACGAGTTCAGATTAAATAAAAAATCCCAACTTTCGCTGGGATTTTCGTTACAACTAAAACTATAAATAAATTCTAAAGGCCTGAAACGCTTCCGCCTGAAGTTTCTTCTTTGACAATTGTCTTTGGTTTGTTGGTATATTCAATGGAACTTCCACTTGATGCTTTTGCTTTTAACAAGACTCTTGGATTAACCTGAGTTGAACTTCCGCTTGTAGATTGAGATACTACTTCGTTTGCTAAAAGATTTCCTGCTTCAATTTCGCTTCCGCTTGATGCTGCTGATGTGAATTTTAATGCCTTACCTGATAATGTAATATTACTTCCGCTAGTAGATTCGCTTGAAATAGTATCGAATTCGGCATTGACGTCTATTTCGCTTCCGCTACTTGATTTAACATACATTTTTGAACCTTTTATAACTGATGCGCTAGATAAATTAGAACCACTTGTTGTTTCAAAACCCTCAATTACAGGCATTGTAACTCTTACAACTTCTTTCTCAGCACTGTAAATATTTTCATCAGATGAAACTACTAAAGTTCCATTTTCAACCTTGGTTGTGATGAGTTTAAGCAAATTTTCATCGGCTTCAACTTCAACTTTTACAACATCACCTTGCTCAACGATTACTTCTATTCCTCTATTTACAGAAATTTTAGTAAAAGCTTCTGATATTTTTCGTTGCTCTGTTTGAACGTTTCCGTTTCCTTTAGTTCCATTAATTGCAAGATTACAAGAAGAAAAAAGTAATGATACAATTGCTATGACCAATATTTTTGTACAAAAAACTATAAATTTTATCATGACTATTTAGTTTTAATGATTATTCCGTCTTTGTTTATTGTTAAACTTCCTTTTTCGTCTTTTCCTCTTAAAGTTTGGATAACTTCTTTACCGTTCACTTTTACAGAAATAGTTTCTGTTGAATCATTTTCATCAATTACGTTGATTTCTTCTGATTGAATTTCATCCTTGTTTTCGTTATCTTCATTTGGACAATTTAAACAATCTAATTCGGTACCTTTTACTTTATATTTATAACCTTCTGGACCATAGTAGTAATCGAAATCTGCATTGTGTCCGCTTAAATAAGCTTCTACATTTTCGTTTGGATAATATACAATTCCCTCAGGTAAATAAAGATAAACCTCAACCATTTGACCTCTGAACTTGTTTTTTGTTTCTGTCGTAAAATAGTTATCTAAAATTAATTCATTACCAACTATTTTGTAGTTGTATTTAATTTTTTGAGCTCTTTGATTGGCTTCAGCAAATGATTTTCCTTGCGCTAATTTTTCAATTTGAACGTATGGGAAAGCTTTATCCGTTTTTTTCAAATGGATGGTAACATTTGTAGAGTGAATTACTTCATTTCCAAGTGAATCTTGTACAATTCTATATTCGCTTCTATCTTCAATTCTTTTTGAATAAAAATCATTGTAAGCAAATCTTACTTTTAAAGTATCCGTTGCTGCAACAGTCATACTTTGTTTTTCTAAAGCTTTTCCAGAATAAGCCAATTGATTAGCTTCGCTGATTCCTAATGAAATTAAAATTCCGATAGCAATAATCCAAAGAGCTAGCAAACTGTATTTAGCAATGCTTCCAATTGATTTTAAGTTAGTTACTAATAATTTCAATCCTAAAATTAGAAGAAAAAACAATGGAATTCCAGCTGCAAAGAAGAATAATATTCCTTGAGCCCATATTGGCGTTTCTAATCCGATTGGCGTTTTAATGAATTCAACAATTTTATTATCAGGCATTGATGATGAGAATAACATTACCACAGATGTAACTGAAACAACCAACAAAACAATTGAAGAGAAAACAACTATTAAAGCTCCCAATACTTTAGCAAAAGCTCCAAAAACTGATGTAAAAGCACCTCCTAATTTAGAACCTGCTGATTCGGCTCCTGACTTTATATGGTTTCCCATTTTGTCGTAATCTGCATTTTTTATTTTATCAGAAACGTTTTCAAACTCTTCTCTAACTTTTTTTTCAATGTTTGAAATGGTTACCGGTTCACCAGTCATTTCTAATTTTTCAGAAGTTGTAATGGCTTTTGGAGTTGCAATCCAAAGGATTAAATATACAATTAAAAACCAACCAAAACTTACTAATGCAAAAATTAAGAAAATTATTTTTATCCAAACAGAGTCAATTCCTGTGTAATGACCTAAACCTGTACAAACACCGGCAATTAAACCTCTATCCTTATCACGATATAATTTTTTAGTTTTATTTGGAGTATAAAATGGTTCGTTTTTAGAAGCTTCAGCATCATCGTCAATTCGATAATCTTCTGGTTGTCCCATAACGGCAACTACTTGATCAACATCAACATTATTGATAACATGTTTGTCGCTTTTTTGTCTTTCTGTAAAAAGCTCAGCCACACGCATTTCAATGTCTTTCATGATTTCATCTTTACCTGATGAATTAGAAAGTGAACGTTTTATAGCATCAAAATATCTTGATAACTTTTGGTATGCATCTTCATCTATGTGAAAGAATAAACCACCTATATTAATATTTACTGTTTTGTTCATGATTGTTATTTTTGATTGGTTATGATGTTTACGGCGTCAGAAAGTTCTGTCCAAGTTCCGTTTAATTCGTTTAAAAATGTTTTTCCTAATTCGGTCAACTCATAATATTTTCTTGGTGGACCTGAAGTTGATTCTTCCCAACGATAGTTGAGTAAACCGTCATTTTTTAATCTTGTCAATAGCGGATAAACTGTTCCCTCTACTACAAGCAATTTTGCGTTTTTTAAAGTGTCTAGTATTTCAGATGTGTAGGCTTCTTTTTCTTTTAAAACAGATAAGATGCAGAACTCTAAAACACCTTTTCGCATTTGGGCTTTTGTGTTTTCAATGTTCATAATTCGATTTTGATTTTTTAATTAAACTGTTCATTTTTTGATTTAATCTGAATTTAGTTCAGATTCTGATGATGATTTTTGATGATTGAAACTTATTATTTAAAGAATGGTATTGTTAAAGGATATTTATAACGCTCACCATTAGATGCTTTTACTGCTGCATATATGATAAGTATGAATTCAAATACTTTTAGAAACATAAAAAGTACAAATGCTACAATTGCAATTCCGATGAAAGTTGTGATTTCTTGATTTCTAAAACTATTGAATTCAATTTCAAAATTACTAAAGGTGCAATTGGTTCCTATCAAATCTACAAACCCATAGATTAAAAGCGGTAAAGAAATTAAAACTAAAATTAAACTATACATAAAAACGCTTAACTGAAAATTCAAAATTTGTTTTCCGTTATAGTCTACAAATTCAGAATCATTTTTTTTTGCACTCCATATAATTATAGGAGCAATAAAATTTCCTAATGGAAAAACATATTGAGCAAAGGAACTCAAATGTGTTACTGATGCAATGGTACGTTCGTTAGCTGGTGTCATTTTATTTTGATTTTTAATTGATGATTAAAACTTGATTTCAATAATACTATAGATAGCTTATTAATTTCTTATACAAAGATACAACTAAAAAAAGGTATTATGCATTACAAAGTACTTAAATTTAACATTTTATTAACATTAGTGTTTTAGTATGAGTGCATAGTATTTTTTGTATATTTACAACAAAATCAATACTTCATGGAATTTTCACCTTCAAAATTGAATACTTTTTTATTTTTCAAATTACCTTCTGCATTTTGGTGTGGAGTAAGAACAAAATACATTTCACCTGAAAAATGTGTTGCGACAGTAAAACACCGATGGTTTAATCAGAATCCGTTTAATTCAATGTATTTTGCGGTTCAAGCTATGGCAGCAGAGCTTACTACTGGTGCTTTAGTTATGTATCAAATAAAAAAAAACGGTAAAAATATTTCGATGTTAGTTGCCAATAACAAAGGAAATTTTACAAAGAAAGCAAAAGGAAGAATAACATTTACTTGCAATGATGGCACTATAATTGAAGATGCTATCAAGAAAACCATAGCAACTGGTGAAGGACAAACACTTTGGCTAAAATCAATTGGTGTTGATGAAAAAGGTGACCAAGTTTCTGAAATGGATTTCGAATGGAGTGTTCGTGTGAAATAATTATGATATATTTTATAATTCTATTAACATTGCTTTTTATAAATTTGACATCAAATTAAATACCTAATGAAAAAAACAATCTTCCTTACCTTATTATTGATAACTACTCTCTCCTATTCTCAAAAGAAAGAAAAAGTAAAAGGTTCAAAAATTGTAACTACAGAAATAAAAAAAATAGAGCCTTTTGAAGCTATAGAAGTTTTAGATAATATTGAAGTTTTTATTGTAAAAGGAACTGAATGTGGATTAGAAATTGAAGCCGACGATAATTTACATGATGCTATTGATATTGTTTTAAATGGCTCAACTTTAAAATTATCAACTTTAAAAAATGCTTTTGGTTACAAAAAATTAAGTGTTAGAATTACATATACAGATACTTTTAAATCAATAATTACTAGAAACGAATCAAGTGTGACTGCTCTTGCAGACATAGAGCTAGAAAATATTACTCTTAAAAGTTATGACGAATCCAAATTGTTCATCAATTCAAAAGCGAAGAATTTTACTTTAATTATGGATGATAAATCTAGAATTGAATTGAATTCAAAAGCGGATAAATCTTCGATAACGTTGAGTAAAAACGCTAAACTAAAAGCTTTAATCACTTCAAAAGATTTAACCTTTGATATGTATCAAAAAACGGATGCAGTTGTAGAAGGAGATGTTAACGATTTAAAACTTCGTTTAGATAATAACGCAACATTTGATGGAAAAAAATTAACATCAAAAAATGTTTCCGTCATATCGGAATCATACACTAATGTTAGTGTTTTATGTACTACACATATAATTATAGAAGCATCAGGAAAATCGGAAATAGATTTGTATGGAGATCAAAAAGTAGAATTAAAACGATTTGTTGATAGTGCTATTTTAAGGAAAAAACCAACGAAATAATTATTATAACCGAGTTTAGCTCGGTTTTTTTATTTTTAAAAATAAATATTGAATTTGTTAAAAAGAAAAAAGTCCTTTCAAATAAATGAAAAGACTTTTGTCGGGGTGGCAGGATTCGAACCTGCGGCCTCCTGCTCCCAAAGCAGGCGCGATAACCGGGCTACGCTACACCCCGAAAGCGAGTGCAAATATAATACTAAAAATTACTTCTCAAAATCTTTTCAAAGAATAATTAAAATTTATATTAAAATAGTTTTTTGTCAACTACTTTACATTAAAATATTTTAAGAAAAACTTACCTTTGCATTTCATAAAAACAAACAAGTCATGTCTGATACAATAGAAAAAGTAAAATGTCTTATAATAGGTTCTGGTCCTGCTGGTTATACAGCGGCAATTTATGCAGCTAGAGCTAATATGAATCCGGTTCTTTATCAAGGAACGCAACCTGGTGGACAATTAACCACTACCAATGAAGTAGAAAACTGGCCTGGAAATCCTGAAGGAATTACTGGACCACAAATGATGATTGGTATTGAAGAACAAGCCAAACGTTTTGGAACTGATGTTCGTGATGGTTGGGCTACAAAAGTAGACTTCTTAGGTGATATTCATAAAGTGTGGATTAATGACACTAAAGAAATTCACTGCGAAACCGTAATTATTTCAACTGGTGCAACGGCAAAATATTTAGGACTTCCATCTGAACAACATTATTTGAATATGGGTGGCGGTGTTTCTGCGTGTGCGGTTTGCGACGGATTTTTCTACAGAAATCAAGAAGTTGTAATTGTTGGTGCAGGAGATTCTGCGTGTGAAGAAGCACATTATTTATCTAAACTTTGTAAAAAAGTTACAATGTTGGTAAGAAGTGAGAAATTTAGAGCTTCTAAAATCATGGAACAACGTGTTAGAAATACTGAAAATATCACAATTTTAATGAACCACGATACAGTTGAAGTTCTTGGTGATGGTCAAGTTGTTACTAGCGTAAAAGCTTTAAACAAAACTACCAATGAAGAAATTGAAATACCTGCAACTGGATTTTTTGTAGCTATTGGACACAAACCAAACACTGATATTTTTAAAGACTATTTAACACTTGACGAAACTGGTTATATTGTAAATATTCCTGGAACTTCTAAAACGAATGTTGCTGGAGTTTTTGTTGGTGGTGATGCTGCTGACCACGTTTACAGACAAGCTATTACTGCTGCAGGAACTGGTTGTATGGCGGCTTTGGATGCTGAAAGATATTTAGCTGCTAAGGAGTAATTTGACACGAAGACGCTAAGTCACAAAGTTTAAAAAAAATAAATTATAAAAGCTGTTCCTTTATTGGAATGGCTTTTTTGTTTTATATAATCAATGTTTAATATTTGTAATATGTATAATAAATTAAGGCCATCAAAGTACAATCTATTAAAACATATTAATTTTAAATAATTGACAAAAATAATATCAATTTTAAATATATCTAAACAATTTTAGAGTATTTCGATAATTTTATTTATTGTAAAATTAATCATTATTAACTTTTAAATTATAAATTTATGAAAAAATTATTTTTTACAGCTATCGCATTGGTAGCATTTAGTAGTGCTTCTATGGCAAACACAATTACTGATGAGGAAATTATTACAGAAAATGAGAAAGATGTTCAAATTGTTAGAAATAAATGTATTGAAATTGCAAATGCTCTTATGGAACTTCATCCTGAAGCTTGGGGTGATCCTGGTACATATATAGCTACATGGTCAATCATCTACAGCAATTGTAATGATTCTCAACCAAAATAACTCATTATTTTAAGTCAGTATGTTTATCATACTGACTTATTTAATATTTTAATAAAATGAAAAATGAAAAAAAAATTTTCTTTCCTATTATTTATAGTACTTTTAAATAATTTATTCGGTCAAGAAAGTAATTATGCAAAGATAACTTACAAAGCTGTTTATAATGAACCTAGCGAAGTATCAGAATCTTTAAAAAAACTAAGAACAGAAAATCAACAATATGTAAAAGATTTTTTAGAAAGTTTTAAAAAAATTGAATTTAAATTACTTTATACCAAAAACGAAAGCTTGTTCGAAGTAGTTGAAGATATAGAAAGCACTGATGATATGCACAGAAAAATTGCAATTATTCAAATATCTGAAAACAAAATAAGATATGTTAATAATTTAACAAAACAGAAAATGGTACAATTGGAATTTATGGGTAATAAATTTAATGTACCTCAAAAATTCGAAAACTACAATTGGGAAATTACAAAAGATACGACTACAATTAATGGCTTAATGTGCTACAAAGCAACGACAACTAAGCAAATAGCCGGAATTGGAGAATTTACGGGTAAAAATTTGCTTGTTACAGCATGGTTTACTCCTTCAATTCCAGTTTCTTTTGGCCCAAATGGTTTTGATGGTCTTCCTGGTTTAATTTTATCTGTTTCTTATGGTTCAATACAATTAAATGCGTCTGATATAAATTTAGATTATAAAACTTCAAAAAAAATAGAAAAACCAAAAGGTGGAATAGATATAAAAGATGATAAAGAAATGACAGAAATAATGTTCAAAAAATATAAAGAACTCAATAGTGAAAAAAATTAAAAAAATTATCTGTATAATTTTAAATAAACTCATTTAAGTGAAATTTTTTTTTATTTTATTATTTTCACAATTTATTTTATCTCAATCCAAAAATATATCAGGCTTGGTCTCTGATGATAATGGTAAACCTTTAGAATATTCTAATATTATAGCAAAACCATTACAAGAAAAAGCGTCTTTAAAATTTGCTATCGCTGATTATAAAGGTCTCTATCGCTTAGAATTAGAATCTAATGTAAAATATGAAATAACTGTTTCTTACATTGGTTATATTAAAGAAGTATTAATTTTAGAACCTAACTCAAAAATAACTACGCACGATTTCAAACTAAAATCAACTGGTGAAGTACTCAAAGAAATCGTAATCAAACACGAATACAAACCAATTGTAATAAAAAAAGATACGCTTACTTATGATGTAAAAGCTTTTTCTAATGGAAATGAGCGAAAAATGAAAGAAATTCTTGAAAAGCTTCCTGGCATTGAAGTTGATAAAAAAGGTAATGTGACCGTACAAGGTAAAAAAGTTACCAGAATGATGGTAGAAGGAAAATCATTTTTTGGAGGTGGTTCCAAACTTGCCGTAGAGAATATTCCTGCTGATGCACTTGATAAAATTGAAGTAATTGATCATTTCAACGAAGTTGGTTTTATGAAACAAGTTTCTGATAGTGATGACTTGGCAATGAATGTAAAACTAAAAGAGAACAAGAAAAAATTTGTTTTTGGCGATGTTGAAACTGGAGCAGAAATTGCTAATGATAACGGTTTTCATTTAGCACATGCTGGATTATTCTACTATGCACCAAAAACAAACATAAGTTTCATTGGAGATATTAATAACATTGGTAAAAGTACTTTCGCTTTTGAAGATTTGATGCGATTTGATGGAGGTTCAAGTAGTTTTCTTTCAAATAGGAAATCATTGACAAATTTATTTCTTTTTACTAATGACAACAATGATGTTGTTGAAAATAAATCACAATTTGGTGCTCTAAACTTCAGTTTTGATACTTCACCTAAATTATCCATTTCTGGATTTGGTATATTTTCTAAAGTATTCATGCAGTCCAAAATTGAAAGTGAAAACGACTATCTTCAAAATAGTTTAGTATCTTTTGAGAATAAACTTCAAGATAACAACTCTAAAAGTCTGCTTGGAATTGGTAACATAAAACTAGACTATTCACCAAACAAAAAAGAAAAATGGTATTACAATTCACAATTTCAATCGAGTGCCAATGATATTGATAACATCATCAATTCCATTACAAATGTAAATTCAAATACTTTTGAAACTATTTCTAAAGCAGATAATGTTTCTGTAAAACAGTTTATGGAATGGCACAAAAGTTATAACGAACATCACACAACCACTTTTGTAGTAAATCAAGCTTACGAAAAAAATACACCTCAAAATCGTTGGTTAACTAATCAATCTTTTCTAACTGGTTTAATTCCGTTACAAAATGATATCATCTATACTATTGACCAAATTAAAAGAGTAAAAAGCAATAACGTTGATGCACTTTTCAAGCATTATTGGATTATCAATAACTTTAATCATTTATATACCAATATTGGAAACAACTATATAAATTCAAATTTTGAAACCTCAGAAAAGCAATTGCTTACTAACGGAACTATCAATAATTTTGGAAATAATGGTTTCGGAAATAATGTAAAATACCAGCTGAATGATACTTATATTGGTTTGGAATATAAATTCAAAATAGGAAAATGGACTAACAAACCCGGAGTATATTTACATTGGTATAACTTGAGCACTAAACAAAACCAATTGGATTATACAATTTCAAAAACCTTATTGCAACCTCAATTTAATAGTGAATTTGAATTTAATAAATCGGAGAGTTTAAACTTCAATTACAAATTATCAAATACATTTCCAGAAGTTAGCCAAATGGCAAATCAGTTTACTTTGCAAACTTATAATTCAGTTTTTAAAGGAAATGCACTTTTAGAAAACGAACAATATCACGCAGCTAACTTGAGATATTCCAAAATGAATATGTATCGCGGTATAGTTTGGAATGCAACAGCCAGCTTCAATAAAAAAGTAAAAACTACACGAAACGAAATACAACTAAGCGGAATTAATCAATTTTCTACTCCTATTTTAACCGATAATCCTGAAACAAATTGGAGATTTATGGGTTCGGTGAGTAAAAAAATTTATCGATTTAACTTAAAATTAAACTCTAATTTAAGTTGGTTTAATTATTTGCAATCGGTAAATAATGTTGCTACATCAAATGATAGAAATAATCAAAATATAGGATTGACTTTCAAAACGGCTTACAAAAAATGGCCCGACATTAGTATTGGTTACAACAAAGGATTCAGCCAATTTAACGGATTAACAAAAAGCAATTATCAATCTGATGAACTGACATCAGAAGGAGAATTTACTTTCAAAAAATATTTTACTTTTAGAATTGATTACGAAAATATAAAAAATACAGATAATTTTAATCAAACTAACTTTTATGATATCGCAAATACTTCTTTAAGATATCATAAAAAAAATAGTCCGTTTGGTTTTGAGTTATTTGTCAATAATCTATTTGACAACAAAGTAAAAAATGATTATTCGTTTTCAGATTTTATGATAACCGAAAGAAGAACTTTTGTTTTACCTAGAGTTTTTATGTTTTCTGTGAGTTATAAATTGTAGAAAATTTAAAAAAAGACAAATACTATCTAGCCCTGATTGAAGTGGAAATCCTTTTTTTGTTGCCTGAGGCTCTCGAAGGCAACAAAAGAAATGATTGTAATGGATAGCAGGAACACGGAAACCAAAAACTCCCAATCCATTCGCTACTGATATTTATCAGCACAAGTCCTAAAAACAAAAAAACCGAACATTGCTGCTCGGTTTATTATATATTGAATAATTGAAATTAATCATTCATCGAAATTAAAAACTCTTCGTTATTTCTAGTCTTTTTGATTTTATCATTTATAGTATCCATTGCTTCTACTGGGTTCATATCGGCTAGGAATTTACGTAGAATCCACATGCGTTTTAAGGTGTTTTCGTCTAATAATAAATCGTCGCGACGTGTACTTGAAGATGTTAAATCGATAGCTGGGAAAATTCTACGATTAGCAATTTTTCTGTCTAATTGTAACTCCATGTTTCCTGTTCCTTTAAATTCTTCGAAGATTACTTCGTCCATTTTTGAACCAGTTTCTGTTAAAGCCGTTGCGATAATACTCAACGAACCACCATTTTCTACATTACGAGCTGCTCCGAAGAAACGTTTTGGTTTTTGCAATGCATTGGCATCAACTCCTCCAGAAAGTACTTTTCCTGATGCAGGTTGAACCGTATTGTAAGCTCTTGCCAAACGTGTAATCGAATCTAAAAGTATAACTACATCGTGACCACATTCAACCAAACGTTTTGATTTTTCAAGAACAATATTGGCAATTTTAACGTGTTCCATTGGTTCACGGTCGAAAGTTGACGCAATAACTTCTCCACGAACGCTTCGTTGCATATCAGTTACCTCTTCTGGTCGTTCATCTATCAATAAAACAATTAAATATACCTCTGGATGATTGGCCGCAATGGCATTGGCAATGTCTTTTAACAACATTGTTTTACCTGTCTTTGGTTGTGCCACAATCATTCCACGTTGTCCTTTACCTATTGGTGAAAACAAATCGATTATTCTTGTTGAAGTGCTGGCTTGTCTGTCGGCAATTCTGAATTTTTCTTGCGGAAATATTGGTGTTAAATGATCAAACGAAACTCTATCGCGAACCACTTGCGGATCGTGACCATTTATTTTTAAAACTCTTACTAATGGGAAAAATTTTTCGCCTTCTTTTGGAGGACGCACTACTCCTTTTACAGTATCACCGGTTTTTAATCCGAACAAACGAATTTGTGATGTTGAAAGATAAATATCATCTGGTGAAGCCAAGTAATTATAATCTGATGAACGTAAAAATCCATATCCATCGGGCATCATTTCTAAAACGCCTTCACTTTCAATGATTCCGTCAAATTCGTAATCAGCATCACGGAAGTTGGGTTTGTTTTTATTCTTGAAATTAGGGTTTTGATTTGGATTCTGATTTGGATTCTGATTTGGATTTCCGTTACCATTACCGTTTTGATTCGGATTCTGGTTTGGATTCTGGTTTTTATGCTTCTGATTTGGATTTTGATGATTTACAGGAGCATTTTCTGAAGCTTCTTGAGTTCCTTCGTTTGAAGTTTCTTCTTCTTTTGGAGTACTTTCTGCTGTATTCTCTTTTGATGTAACCCTTGCTGGTTTTACAAATTTAGGTTTCTTTTGAAATTTTTCTGGTTTAGAAGCGACTTCGTTTATTGGAGCAACTTCTTCCTGAACTGAAGGTTCTGCTTGTTCAACAGGAGTTTCAGAAAATAAGTCTTTCGATTTTTTTTCAATTTTCGGAGAAGCATCAGGAGCGATTCTAGCTCTTTTTGGTTTTTCTTCTTTTGGCGCAGCTCCTTTTTCCTGAGAAGTATCAGATGAAGTTGCGGCTTGATGTTGTAAGATTTGCTCTATAAGCGCTTCTTTCTTTACACCGTTAAATTTTATGGTTTTGGCCAATTTGGCAATTTCTTGAAGTTCAGATAACTTCATTCCTTTTAATGCAGAACTATCAAACATAAATGTTTATATATATTTTAATGGATTGAATGACAATACAAAATGTGTGGTGATTTTTTTATTGGAACATCCGTGTTTTTGAAGTACTTACGGATTTATTATGCAATAATACGAATAATTTTCTATCAAGCAATAGTTTTTTAAAAAAAGAAAATATATTTTTGCGTTATAAATAAGTAATAATGTTACAAAGAATTCAAACCGTTTATTTAGCTATTGTATTCATTCTTGTAGGAGTGCTTCCATTTGTGTTTCCGCTTTGGAAATTTGAAGATGGAAAAGAATTCTATTTTATGAGTAAAATGCTATACCAAGTTTTGTTTGGATTGAGTACTGCTTTAACAGTATTAAGTATAATATCCTTTAAAAAAAGACAACAACAATTTGTTTTTAACAGATTGAATATGATATTAAATTTAATTTTATTAGGATTATTTGTTTATCGTTCACTAAATTTATCTGGAGAAACTCCTGTAGTTTCTGAGAAAGGTATTGGGATGTTTCTACCTATCATTTCTATCGTTATGCTGGTTTTGGCCAACAAAGCCATCAAGAAGGATGAAGATCTCGTAAAATCTGTTGACCGATTGAGATAAACCTATAAACTTAGTTTATTAGTGCGAAGAAAATCCTGAACGAAAGTTTGGGATTTTTTTGGTTTAATCTGAACTTGTTTCAGATTCTAAAATATATAAACTACATACAGATAAACATGTATTTATTACTAAATTCTAAATATTGCAAAAAGGCTATTAGCTAATATTTTTTTTAATATTTATTTTTCTTATTTGATTATTAAGTAGGTTAACATATAGGATTTTCCCTTCCAATACATCTTCAAGATTCAAAATAACCTTAATTGTTTCAGTCGTCATATAACTACCAATTATTCCACAAATAGGACTAATTACACCTATTTCAGAACAACTTTCGCTTTTTAAGTAGTTGTTAAAATCAAAAATATCTTTCAAACTAAAGCCGTTTAAATAATGAAAAACCGTTATATATCCTTGCCAATCTGAAACTGCTCCATGAACTAATACTTTCTTATGTTCAGCACAATAATCATTTATTATTGTTCTACTCATACCCTGATCTGTGCAATCGCAAATTATTTGATAATTTTTAGCAATTTCTATAACAGAATTTTTCTCAATCTTTTTCTCAATTCTATTTATAATAATATTAGGATTTTGCAGCCTTAGTTTTTCCGCCAATACCGAAACCTTGCTTTTTCCAATATCGCTAGGTGTAAAAAGTATCTGCCTATGTAAATTAGATACTTCTACTTTATCAAAGTCACAAATACCGATAGTACCTACTCCCATTGCAACTAAATATGATGCAACAATTACTCCTAATCCTCCTGCTCCAGTAATTAAAACAGATGCATTTGCTAAATGTTTCTGCCCAGATTCACCAATTTCGGGAATGACAATTTGCTTTTGGTATCTATCTATCATCTATTTATTTGTGAGGTGATTGTAGTATCAGTTATCTTATCATCATTTGCAAGTAACAGTGCTTTAGATATAATTACCGACAATCCGTTATCGCCTTCAAAAGGTAAAAACAAATTATTATTTGTTTCTTTTAAACTTCTATCGGGAACGATACATAAATATTGGTCATTAGGTTCCATCAAAATATTAGTACTCCCAATATGAATTTTATAGGTTCTTATTTTGCCTTTAACAACCACAAATCTATCCTCAATGTGCGTTACAGAAGCTATTTTTAATCTAGGAATAAGTCCAAGTAAAATTTCTTTTCTGTTTTTGGCAATTTCTGATAAATCACCAAAAGAATAAGACTGCCAATAATCTCTGTAAGTAAGTAAGCCTCCTGAGTCGCTCCAAGTAGGATCGTTACCAACGCTAGATACACCCACAAACAAATCAACATCTCGCATAACTTCTGAAAAAGCAATAGCTGGAATATCAACTAAATCAACTAATTCATTTGTTTCCGTATTTATGAAACGTATTTGGTCAGTTGTAATATAATTCCAAATTCCAGTTGCATTAAATTGGTCATCTGCATTTAAACTATTTACCCAAAATTCTGCACAAAGCTTATATTCAAGTAAATATAGTTTAGCAACATCATCGTCACCACCATCCCATGCACCTATTAATTTAGCTTTCCAATTTCTTCCTTTTGCTAGAGTAACATATTGATGTTGCTTCAAAATATGCGATGCCATCCGATTGCTATATGTCCTAGTGTTAACTTCGGCATCAGTTAACAAATAAATTTCTCGGTAAGCTTGCTTAAATGGTTGTTGAATTTGACCTTCCATTAAGAAATTTCTCCAATTTTTAACTTCTTGAGTGCTACTAGTAGCCGGATGCCAAAGTGAAACATGAGTGAACTTTTCTAATTCCAACACTTCAAAATCAATTGTATAGAATTGATCTTTTAGGTAAATTGCCAAAACATTTTTTGAATTATTTGAAAAATTAAAAATTATTTTTTGAATCACAAAAGAGAGTAATCCATGTTGTTGATATTTTTCTTTAAAGTAATCTAAAGTCATTACTCTGTCGCATCTAAGCATCCTGTCAATACGTTCCTTTTGTGCAGATGTGGTTTGGTCAATTTGCTTTTGTATGCTTTTTAGTTTTTTTAATTTGGCATCAAATTTATCTTTAACCAATTGCGGAACAGATTTCTGCTCTGTACCATCGGCTTTATACCATTTGATAATTGATTTACCCATCCCGATGAGCGAAAGAGTTCCTTTAATTTCATCAAATTGATAAGTAAATTCATGATTTTCTAGTTTAAAATCATCTACAGCTAAATCTTCAATTTCTGAGGAAGAAACCCCTAATTTAGTAGCTGCTTCTGCTATATACTTTTCAATTAATGCTAAAGTATTATTTTGTTTAATTTTTAATCTTAACCTAGATAATTGTGCTATACCGTCTAAACCTTTTGAAGCAAATAAAGTATATAAACACGCATTGCCTAATCCAGCCGAAACTGGTCCTTTTTCGGGAATTTTTTTAAAACATCTTTCAGATAACTTACTTATAGTGATTATAGTGTTGCTATCATAATACCATGAAGACATCCATACAAAGCCTTTTAAAATATCTACATTCGGACTTGATAAAAATTCTATTGAATTATATTGGTATTCTTGTTTATAATAAATTTGAGTATATGTAGTAATTGTTTCCTTTAAATTTATGATTTCTTGAAACCATTCTTGTGTTACTTTTTTAAACTTATCCGAACCTATTTTATCCATTGTTATTTTGGCTTCAGCTAAAAATTTTTGTGTAGGTTTTGCATCTGTAGCTTTTTGAGCCAATTGCATAAGTGTAAACCAATTTTGCTGGTCTTCTTTTTTGATTTGATCTAAAATTGCATTTCCAATATTTTTAAAATTGTCTTCACCAACAAAATATGTTGGTTTTACTGAATTCTCGTCATTTTCACTTTTAAATAAAAAGGATTTTATTTTTTCTTCTAATTTTAGTTGGTCTTTGTAATAATAAGAATTTGTCTCTTTTTCAAAACTTAAAATATCTTCCAGTATCGTTTTGATTGTGTTAGGAATATCAACATCAGGGTAATTAAACTCAATTTGTTTAAAAAAACCTGCTAAAGGCCACCAATGCATTTTATCATAGCCTTTCTCTGGAAAACTATTTTTAAAGGAACTGTACAAAGAAACAATTGTTCCTTCTGTAAATTTCATTTTACTTCTAAAAAGTGCGGGAATCATTTGGTTGGCCAACTGAAAATCTTTAGTTTCTTTTTTGGAGCCTTTTTGATAGCCTTTGAAGTTGCTATTCAAGGATTCTGTCAAGAAAACTATAAATAATCCTTTTTTCTCGTCATCCCATTTTTTGATTATCTGGTTGTAACTTTCAATATTGGAGAAATTAACAGTATAAAAATAAGAGGATTCTTTTGTAGCTTCTTCAACACAATTTTCGAAAACTGTTATGAATTCATTTGATTGCTGTTCTCCTTGGATTCCAAAAGCAGATTTTAATTTATCTAAAATTCCCATAATTTAAAAAATTAACCACCGACCAAAGGTGTAAGTTTAACAAAAGAAATAATTGATTGATTATTTAGATTTACTATTTGACTTAATTCTTCTAACTGTTGATTGTCAACTAATATAAAAAAACCATTTTTTTGAAATGCATCTAAAGCAACATATATTTGTTTTTCAACATCGATGATTTGCTTCGGCTTTAGTTTAAAACCATTAAGAGTCCTTTCAGCATCTGAAGGTTTCACCAAACCATTGAAATAATCGGGAAATTTCTTATTGTAGATTTCTATTTCATGCGTTACTCTCTTTTCTATGAGTTCTTGGATTGTAATGGATAATCTTTCGATTTCTATTTCAAATTGATTGGTAACTGTTCCATTTAATTGTTCGTCTTTGATAAGTACATTCATATATTTTACGTTTTAAAATATCAGCTAACATCAAAAATATGCGTAATTTCCGCAAATTGCAGTATTAAACTTTCTCAAAGTAACAAATTATTTTCAACTTAAAAAAACCTGAAATCAGGAATATATAGATAGTTCGCGAACTGTCACTATCGTTTCCCTATTTCCACAATCTCTAAACTTTGAATTTTATCGCCATCGATTTCAAATCGTAGCATTGTTCGCACTTGATGAAATCCTGAAATTCCGCAAGCTCCTGGGTTCATATGAAGCAAATTCAAACTTTTGTCAAATTGCACCTTTAATATATGGGAATGTCCACAGATGAATAATTTAGGTGGATTCATTTTTAATTCTTCACGAACCGCTTGGTTGTATTTTCCCGGATAACCTCCAATATGTGTAATCCATACATCAACACCTTCGCACAGGAAGCGATTATTTAAAGGAAATTCCATTCGAGCTTTGTCGTCGTCAATGTTTCCATAAACTGCTCGAAGTGGTTTTAGCTTTTTAATTGTATCGGTTACAACCAAATCACCAATATCTCCGGCATGCCAAACTTCATCAGCTAGATTTACATATTTTAAAATTGTATCATCAATATGACTGTGTGTATCGGAAAGTAAAAGGATTTTTTTCATATTATTTGCCGCAAAGGCACTAAGTCGCAAAGTTAATTATTTAGGAAAACTTTAAACATTTTATCAATTAAAATCTTTGTAAATTTGCCGAAGTGTTTCTAACTGAACACTGAACACTGAACACTGAACACTGAACACTGAACACTGAACACTGAACACTGAACACTGAACACTGAACACTGAACACTGAACACTGAACACTGAACACTGAACACTGAACACTGAACACTGAATACTAAATTTTGAGATATTTTCTAGAATTTGCTTACAAAGGAACTAACTATCACGGATGGCAATATCAGCCAAACGCAACTTCTGTTCAAGAAACTTTGACCAAAGCACTTTCCACGATTTTGAAAACAGATATTGAACTCGTTGGCGCAGGTCGAACGGATTCTGGTGTTCATGCCAAGCAAATGTTTGCACATTTTGATTTTGACCAAGAAATTGATATTCCTTATTTAAGTCACAAACTCAATTCATTTTTACCAAAAGATATCGCCATTTTGAATATTCATAAAGTTCACGATGAAGCTCATGCCAGATTTGATGCAACAAAACGAACTTACGAATACCATATCCATACCAAAAAAGATGCATTCGAAAGTGACGATTCATGGTACAATCAAAATGATTTGGACCTTGACAAAATGAATGATGCATGCAAAATACTTTTCAATTACATTGATTTTGAATGTTTTTCAAAAGTACATACGGATGTAAACACTTTTAACTGTAAGATTTTTGAAGCTAATTGGACCAGGAATGACAATCGATTAGTATTCACAATTTCAGCAGATCGATTTTTACGAAATATGGTTCGAGCAATTGTTGGAACTATGGTAAATATAGGATTAGAAAAAGTATCTTTGCAAGACTTTATTCAAATAATTGAAAGCAAAGACCGAAAAAAAGCTGGATTTTCAGTTCCTGCACACGGATTGTATTTGACGAAAGTGGAATATCCTTATCTAGTGATTAGTAAAGAGTGATTAGTGAAAAGTAAAGAAAAATAGTAAAGATACTGAAACAAGTTCAGCATTAATGAAAGCAAAAGCATTCGACATACGTTTATTTAAACGAATTTTAAAATATACAAAACCCTATAAAACAGTTTTTTATGGCGTAATTGCTGCTGCAGTTTTGTTAGCGGTTTTCGCTTCATTACGACCATATTTATTGAAACAAACCGTTGACCATTACATAAAACCTCATGATCAAAATGGGTTGTTACTTTATGTTTCATTGATGGGAGTTGTATTATTATTAGAAGGAGTTTTTCAGTTTTTCTTTGTTTTTTGGGCAAATCTTTTAGGACAAAACATTATCAAGGACATTCGAACCAAACTATTCAAACATATGTTGAGTTTCAGAATGAAATATTTCGATAATGCTCCTGTTGGTCAATTGGTTACACGTTCTGTATCCGATATCGAACAGATTGCTAGAATCTTCAGCCAAGGTTTGTTTATGATTATCAGTGATTTGCTAAAAATGTTTGTCTGTCTAATCATCATGTTTTACATGAACTGGAAACTAACTTGGATTGTAATTGCAGCCATGCCAATCTTGGTCTACATCACAAGAATCTTCCAACGAAAAATGCAAGTGGCTTTTGAAGAAGTAAGAAATCAAGTAGCAAATTTGAATACTTTCGTTCAAGAACGTGTTACTGGAATGAAAATCGTGCAACTTTTTAATCGTGAAGATATTGAATATCAAAAGTTTAAAGATATTAATCAAAAACACAATGTTGCTTGGATTAAAACCATTTTATACAACTCTATTTTCTTTCCAATCGCCGATATTATTTCGTCGCTAACATTAGGATTTGTAGTGCTTTATGGAGGTTTTCACATTTTAGATGGTGACAAATTTACAACCTTTGGAGATTTATTCTCCTATACAATGTTCATCGGAATGTTGTTCAATCCATTGCGTCAAATTGCAGATAAATTCAACGAGATGCAAATGGGAATGATTGCTGCCAACAGAGTTTTTGATATTTTGGACACTGAAGAAGATGTACAACAAACCGGAACTATTGAAGCCAAACATTTTGCAGGAAACATCAGTTTTGAAAACGTTCGATTCAGTTACATTAAAGATGAAGAAGTTTTAAAAGGTATTTCTTTAGAAGTAAAATCGGGTGAAACTATTGCGATTGTAGGTTCAACTGGCGCAGGAAAATCTACAATTATTAATTTACTAAATCGTTTTTACGAAATCAATTCAGGAACAATATCAATTGACAATCAAGATATTAACACCTTTACTTTAGAAAGTTTACGTGCTCAAATTGCGGTAGTTTTGCAAGATGTATTCCTATTTGCTGATACAATCTATAACAATATTACTTTAAACAATACTAATGTCTCTCGTGAAGAAGTTATCGCTGCTTCTAAGAAAATAGGTGTTCACGAATTCATTATGAGTTTGCCTGACGGTTATGATTATAATGTAAAAGAACGCGGCGTGATGTTATCTTCTGGGCAACGCCAATTGATTGCTTTTTTACGCGCTTATGTTAGTAATCCTAGTATTCTTATTTTGGATGAAGCTACTTCTTCTATTGATACCTATTCTGAAGAATTGATTCAAAGAGCAACAGAAACTATTACAAAAGATAGAACTTCCATAGTAATTGCACATCGATTAGCGACTATAGTAAATGCCGACAAAATCATTGTTATGGACAAAGGTCAAATTGTAGAATCTGGAACGCATCAAGAATTGGTTACCAAAGAAAATGGTTATTACAAGAACTTGTACGATTCACAATTTTCTGAAGCAATCTAAAAACCATTTCGTTTTTATTATATTTGATAAAAATTAAATAAAACTATGGCATTTACTATTGCAATTTCAGACGAAAGAACTCCTTTAAAAAACAATACTTGGTTAAAAATATTTATCGGATTTTTTCTGATAAATTGGATAAATTCTTATGTAGGAAATACCGATACAGCCAATTGGATTTTAGAAAATACCTTAGTCTTTCTATTTCTAGGTTTTATGATTTTTACCTATAAAAAATTTATATTCAGTGATTTAAGTTATTTATTAGTTTGCATTTACTTATGTCTTCACGTTTATGGTTCCAAATATACTTATGCCGAAAACCCTTTTGGCTATTGGCTTAAAGACGCTTTAGATTTATCTCGAAATCATTATGATAGAATTGTTCATTTTAGTTTCGGATTTTTATTGGCTTACCCAATGCGAGAAATGTTTTTGAAATGGTTAAAATTTCCTTCGTGGGTTGCTTGGACATTACCTATTGAAGTTACACTTTCTATTAGTGGCTTTTACGAATTGATAGAATGGGCAGTTGCCGATGTTTTCTTCAAAGCGCAAGGTGATGCTTATCTTGGAACTCAAGGCGATATTTGGGATGCGCAAAAAGATATTTTCTTAGCATTTTCAGGAGCCATAATTGCAACCACTATTGTTTCAATAATCAAAAGAATGATTACAAAATAATTTTATGAATTACAAAAAAGTAAAAACTAAAATTAAAGCCTATCACAATGAAGGAAAAACAATTGAAGCAGCAGAATGGTTGCTAAAAATGTTTGATATTCAAGATCACAATTTAAAAGGGTTTGCTTTAAGAGAAAAAGCAGATAGAACTTGTATAATGTTAACAGCTGAAGGCGATTTTGGAGAACAGCAAGTAATTAGAATGCCCGAAAATGTATTTGAATTTTCAATCCCATTGATACTTACTCTTTTGACACACGAAATGGTTCATGTGCGTCAAAAATCAAGAAAACCTTATGTTGAAGACCGATTAGAGCGTGAATGGCAAGCTTATTATGAAATGCTTTTTCACAAAATTTTTCCCAACTATCTTGAAGTTTCAAATTTTCATAAAAAGTTCTTTGCGAAAAAGCTTTTAGCTATTACAAAAGAATGGGTGAAGGTTCCGAATTACAACTAAAATATGCTGAGCAAAAGAAAGAAATAGAAGATTTAATTGCTTCATTAGGTTAGAAGATGGATGTTGGATGATGGAAGATGGAAGTCAATCAAACTTTTAAACTTCTAAACTCCTAAACTTTTAAACTTTTTTCTTAAATTCGCAGTCTCAATTAATTTAGAAAATCATACAAAATGAAATACGATATTATTGTTTTAGGAAGTGGTCCAGGCGGTTATGTTACAGCAATCCGTGCTTCACAATTGGGCTTTAAAGTAGCTGTAATTGAAAAAGAAAGTCTTGGTGGAATTTGCCTTAATTGGGGTTGTATTCCAACAAAAGCGCTTTTAAAATCGGCTCAAGTATTTGATTACCTAAAACATGCTTCCGATTATGGATTAACCATCAAAGAATTTGACAAAGACTTTTCTGCCGTTGTAAAACGTTCACGTGATGTTGCCGACGGAATGAGTAAAGGAGTTCAATTCTTGATGAAAAAAAATAAAATCGACGTTATTGATGGTTTTGGTAAAATAAAACCAGGTAAAAAAGTTGATGTAACAGCTGCTGATGGAAAAGTTACTGAATATTCAGCAGACCACATTATTATTGCAACTGGAGCTCGTTCAAGAGAATTACCAAATCTTCCTCAAGATGGTGTAAAAGTTATTGGATACAGACAAGCAATGACTTTACCTACTCAACCAAAGAAAATGATTGTGGTTGGTTCTGGTGCAATTGGAGTTGAATTTGCTCATTTCTATAATTCAATGGGAACAGAAGTTACTATTGTTGAATTTATGCCAAATATTGTCCCGGTTGAAGACGAAGATATTTCGAAACAAATGGAACGTTCTATGAAGAAAGCAGGTGTAAATATAATGACTAATTCTTCTGTAGAACGTATTGACACATCAGGAAGTGGCGTAAAAGCTTATGTAAAAACAGCTAAAGGTGAGGAAGTTCTTGAAGCTGACATTTTACTTTCTGCAGTTGGAATCAAAACAAATATTGAAAATATTGGCCTTGAAGAAGTTGGAATTGCAACAGATAGAGACAAAATTTTAGTAAACGCTTACAACCAAACTAATGTTCCAGGATATTACGCTATTGGTGATGTAACTCCAGGTCAAGCCTTGGCTCACGTTGCTTCTGCTGAAGGAATTAATTGTGTTGAAAAAATTGCAGGTTTACACGTAGAACCAATCGATTACGGAAACGTTCCAGGTTGTACTTATGCAACTCCAGAAATTGCGTCTGTTGGTTTGACTGAAAAACAAGCTAAAGAAAAAGGATACGAATTGAAAATTGGTAAATTTCCATTCTCAGCTTCAGGAAAAGCAAAAGCTGCTGGTGCTGCGGATGGTTTTGTAAAAGTAATTTTCGATGCAAAATATGGTGAATGGTTAGGTTGCCACATGATTGGTGCTGGTGTAACTGATATGATTGCAGAAGCAGTTGTAGCAAGAAAACTAGAAACTACTGGTCACGAAATTCTAAAAGCAATTCATCCACACCCAACTATGAGTGAAGCTGTTATGGAAGCTGTAGCTGCTGCTTATGATGAAGTAATACATTTGTAAGTAAGAAATACAAAGTTTAAATCAATCCGTCTTGTTTAATTACAAGACGGATTTTTTTTATTTTATTAATTTGAAATGAGTAAACAATGTAACATAAAGGTGAATATATGTAACTTTTAACAAAGCATATCTTGTTTCCTTTGTTGCGTAGAAACTAATCTACATCTTACATTAATTATTATGAGACTAATATTACATTTCAAATTATTCTTGACCTTTTTGCTTTTTATTCCATTAATCAGTTTTAGTCAAGCTCCAACTATTGGAACTGCAGAAAATTTTGTTCTTTTTACTTCTGTAGGAGCAATTACAAATACAGGAATTTCGCATTTAACTGGAAACATCGGATCTAACAGTGGATCAAGTACCGGATTTGGCAATGTTGATGGAGTAATGCATACTGGTAATTTAACTACCAATCAATGTGCAGCTGATTTAACAATTGCTTACAATCAATTAAATAATGCTATTCCAAATTTTTTTCCAGCATCCTTGTTAGGAAATGGACAAATACTAAATGCAGGTACTTACTCAATTCCAAGCGCAGCGACTCTTAACCTAGGTTTGACATTAGATGCCCAAAATAATCCTAATGCAGTTTTTATTTTCAAAATAGGTGGAGCTTTCTCGTCTGCGGCTAACTCACAAGTAAATTTAGTTAATGGAGCTCAAGCATGTAATGTTTATTGGAAAATTGAGGGTTTAGTTGATTTGGCAGCTGGAACAAGTATGAAAGGAACAATTGTTTCAAATAATGGAGCAATAATTATGGGTACAGGAGTAACTCTTGAAGGTAGAGCTCTTTCTACATCTGGAGCTATTTCGGTTGACGGAGTTTTATCTTTTAAACCTATTGGTTGCGGTAGTCCAACTTTAAATGGACCAACAGCACCAAATTTAAATAGTACAATTTGTTATGCAATTTTTTCTACAAATGGTTCTGTATCTAATGCTGGTATAACGTATGTTACAGGAGATGTTGGTACAAATGTAGGATTAACAACTGGTTATGATGCATTAAATGTTAACGGAACAATACATCCAATTCCAGATACTTCAACTGCTGCTGCTGCTGTAGATTTACTTACTGCATACAATTATTTAAACGTATTACCTTTTGATATTGAATTATTATATCCAGCACAATTTGGAAGTGATTTAGTTTTAACACCACATACCTATTTACTAAATGCTGCAACAGTGTTGACAAATACAGTTTATTTAAATGCTCAAAACAATCCAGATGCAATTTTTGTTATTCAAATTAATGGAGCACTAACTACTAGCACTTATGCCAAAGTATTACTTTTAAATGGAGCACAAGCTAAAAATGTTTTTTGGAAAATAGATGGAGCGGTATTAATAAGCGATTATTCACAATTTAAAGGTACAATTATCTGTAATAATGGAGCAATCGATTTGCTTACTGGAGTTGAACTTGATGGAAGAGCTATGACAACAACAGGTGCTTTAAGTACAGCTGCTATAACAGCAACAATGACACCTGGTTGCATTTCATTGGGAGTAAATCAAAATAGCGCTACTATTAATGCAGCCATTTTTTACCCAAATCCATTTAATGATTTTGTAAACATAACTTTAAATGATGCATCTTATTTGAATAATGCTCAACTAAATGTTTATGATATTTCTGGAAGAGAATTATATTCTATAACAATAACTGATTTGAATACGCAACTAGATATGAGCAAATTAGCTTCAGGTATTTATATTTATAAGATAAATAGCTTTGGCAAAAACATTCAGTTTGGAGAACTGATTGCAAGATAATTTGCAAGCGTTTTAGTTGAAAAGCCACAACAAATTGTTGTGGCTTTTTTTATTTCACTCATATGTGATTTTTATAATTATCATAACAATATATACAATTATTACTGCTAAACGTTTAGTAGTTTTGTGATATAAAATTCTCCTTTAAATATTTTAAAATGAAATCTTTAGCTATTAACACTATTCACTCAAAACAGAAATTCATAAATAGAAATGCAAATAAACGTGTTCATAATACAACAAATATTATAAGGCTTAAAAATGCAAATAAGCTTTTGCTTTTTCAAAATCAAGAATGTAAAAATAAATCTACAGAATTAAAAATAGCTAATAATAAACTTCAATTTCAAAACATAGAAAAAGAAAAAAGAGCATCAGAGTTAGTAATTGCAAATAAAGAATTAACATTTCAAAAAAATGAAAAAATTAAAAGAGCAAGTGAATTAAAATACCTACTCAAAGAATTAGAAAAAGCGGAAAAATTCCAAAACACATATATAAACGGATTAAAAGAAATCATATTTATTACTTCACATGACGTAAGACTTCCATTAGCTAACATAATTGGAATATCTGAGTTATTAAATGAAATTGACAATACACCTGAAGAAATAAACATGTGTATTGATTACTTAAAAAAATCTGCTCTTTTATTAGAAAATTCAACTAAAGAATTAACTTTCTATTTAACCAATTTAGAGCACTCAAGTAAAAAATATAATGCAATAAATTATATGTGAAAAATACAAGACTTAATTAAAACAATGTAACACAATTTTCATTACATCTAATCACCTTTGTTTCAAATAATATATAACATGAAACAAAAAAAAATATTGGTAGCTATGGCGATAGTCTTAGTTACAATAATTACAAGTTGTGCAAAGGATGATTTTCAGGAAACACTTGGGTTATGCCCAGTTGTTACATCAACAAATCCTATTAATGGTGCTACATCAGTGCCTCTTAACCAAGTTGTAGTTGTAACCTTTAATGAGGAACTTAATCCCAACACTATTAATGCTAATTCATTTATAGTAACCGGAAGTTCAACTTTATCTGGGTCGATAACCTATTCTGGATTAACAGCTTCATTTACACCTACAGTAAATTTATCTCCAAACACAACTTACTCCATAAAAATAACTACTGCTGTAAAAGATTTAAGAGGCAACGCTTTACAAGAAGATTACATCTTTACATTTAGTACTGGTGCTACATTACAACCTATTGTAATTTCAACTAGTCCAACATCCAATGAAACTGGAGTTGCATTAAATAAAGTGGTAAGAGCAACCTTTAACATGCCAATGGATGCAACTACCTTAAATACTTCAACATTCACTTTAAAACAAGGAACAACAACTATTACAGGAGTTGTTACCTATTCTGGAAACAACGCCTTTTTTACCCCAAGTACTAATTTAGTTTCAAATACAATATATACAGCTACAATAACAACTGGAGCTAAAAATTTAGCAAATACTCCTATAGCTTCAAATTATGTTTGGAGTTTTACTACAGGAACAATAGTTGCTCCAAAAGTTATTTCTACAGATCCAAGTAATAATGAAACTGGTGTATTACTTAACAAAGTTATTACCGCTACTTTCGATATGCCAATGAATCCTTTAACTATTAACTCATCAACATTTACTTTAAAACAGGGAACAACAACTATCGCAGGAACTGTAAACTATAGCGGAACAACTGCTTCGTTTTCACCAGCAAATCCGCTTTTGGCAGATGCATTATTTACAGCTACAATTAGTGTTGGAGCTAAAAACCTCGCAGGAACTTCAATTACTCAGGATTATGTTTGGAAATTTACAACGATAAATCCATCAATTGGTCCTAATTTAGGAACAGCATCACAATTTGGTGCTTTTGGAGGAAATGCTGGTGTAACTAATCAAGGAATTAATACTGTGGTAAACGGTAGCATAAGTACAACGGCTGCATCTACTCTAATTACTGGATTTCATGATGCAACGGCAATTTATACTGAAACACCTTTAAACAAAGGTCTTGTAACTGGTTCAATTTTTACAGCACCACCAATACCAGGAACAGCTGCTTCTTTTGCAATTGCAACTCAAGGATTGATTGATGCTAATGCAGCTTACATAAGTATTTCACCAGCAATGAAGCCCGGAGGAACTGATCCTGGCGCAGGAGAATTAGGTGGATTAACCTTAACACCCGGAATATATAAATCTGCTAGTGGCACTTTTAATATCTCAAATGGAAATTTAACTCTAGATGCTCAAGGTGATCCAAATGCAGTATGGATTTTTCAAACTGCTACAGGTTTAACCGTTGGTATTGCTGGCCTGACTGGAGCTAAAAGCGTTATTTTAATTAATGGTGCACTACCTAAAAATGTATTCTGGTACGTTGGAAGTGCTGCCACAATAAATGGTGCTGGTGGCGGAACAATGGTAGGAACTATTATCGCAAATTCTGGTGTTACATTTTCAACAGCCGGAAATTCAACCCAAACAATTTTAAACGGAAGAGCGTTATCACTTGTTTCATCTGTAACAATGGTTAATACTACAATTAATGTACCTCAATAACTATATAAAATGTCTTTAAAAGAGATTTATAAAACTTAAATTATGAAAATAAAAAACACAATAATCATTGAATCTCCATTGTTGAGAATCATAAATCAGCTTAAATTTCAAACATTAATTATAGTAACAATATTTGTTATTATGGGTTTGACTAACCTTTATGCTCAAGAAAAACAATATACAAAACCATCATGGAAGTTTGGTGTTGCAGCCGGAACAAACCTTAATTTTTATCGTGGTTCAACGCAAATGTTAAATGCTAATTTCACACCACCAACTGCTTTTCATAACGGATTTGGCGTAGGTTTATTTATTGCTCCCAGTATTGAATATTACAAACCAAATACAAGACTAGGATTTATTTTACAAGCAGGTTATGATAGTCGTCGAGGAAATTTTAGTGAAGTACTTACACCTTGCAATTGTCCTGCAGATTTAGAAACTAAACTTAGTTATATTACAATAGAACCAAGCTTGCGCTTTGCTCCTTTCAAATCAAGTTTTTACTTATTTGGTGGACCAAGATTTGCATTTAATCAAGATAAATCGTTTACTTATATTCAAAAAACAAATCCAGATTTTCCGCTTCAAGTTCAAAATCCAGATGTTAAAGGAGATTTTAGTAATGTAAACGAAAACATAATTTCAATGCAAATTGGATTAGGCTTTGATATTCCACTTAATGCGACAACAAGTAAAACACAATTTATAGTATCGCCATTTGTTTCTTACCATCCTTACTTTGGTCAAAATCCGAGAAGTACTGAAACATGGAATGTAAATACATTGAGAGCCGGTTTAGTTTTAAAATTTGGTCAAGGTCGTTTAATTGAAACTCCAGTTGACGGAAAAGTAACTTTTACAATTAATCCTCCAACAAATGTAGAAAATGTAAAAATTATAAGAGAAGTATTTCCTATTCGTAATTATATCTTTTTCAATACAAATTCTAATGAAATTCCAAGCAGATATGTTCTTTTAAATAAAAATCAAGTAAAAGATTTTAAAGAAGACAAAGTTCAATTCAAAGCTTCTAAAAATTCGTCTAAACGTTCTGAACGTCAAATGTTAGTGTATTACAACATATTAAATATTCTTGGCGACAGAATGGTTAAATACCCAAGTACATCAATTAACCTTGTAGGATCATCAGAAAATGGTCGAGAAAGCGCATTAACCATGGCTAAAAATGTAAAAACCTATTTGGTTACTATTTTTGAAATTAAAGAAAGTAGAATCACAATCGAAGGAAGAGATAAACCTGCAATTCCATCAGAAGTTGAAGGTGGAACTCGTGAGCTTGAACTAATAAAAGAAGGAAATAACAGAGTTTCTATTGAAAGTAATTCACCAGAATTATTGATGGAATTTCAAAGCGGAAAAGATGTTCCTTTAAAAGCTATTGAAATTGTAACTGGAAACGAAAACCCTAACGGTGATGTTATTTTTAATGTAAGTGGAGCAAAAGAAGCATTATCATCTTGGACCTTAAAAATTAAAGATGAAAAAGGAAAATCACAAAATTTTGGTCCATATAGTGAAGAACAAATTAGTCTTCCAAGAAAAACTATAATGAATAATCAACCTGAAGGCGATTATGTTGTTACTATGAATGGAATAACTAAATCTGGAAAAAACATATCTCATGAAAACATAATTCATCTTAAACCTTATGTTGCTCCAATTATTCAAGAAAGTATCCGATTTAGTGTGATTTATGAATATAACGAATCTAAATCAATAGCCATTTATGATAAATATTTAACTGAAATTGTTGCACCTAAAATTCCACAAAACGGAAGAGTTATTATTACAGGTCATACCGATATAATTGGTGAAGCTGATTACAATAAAGGATTATCATTAGCTAGAGCAAACGATGTAAAATCTATATTAGAAAAAAGTCTTGCAAACTCTGGTAGAACTGATGTGAAATTTGAAGTTCGAGGCGATGGTGAAGATGAAAATTTAGCACCTTTTGAAAACAAATTTCCTGAAGAACGCTTTTACAATAGAACTGTTGTAATTGATATTTTAAAATAAACCCCATAAATAAACCGTCTTTTATAAACATATAAGGCGGTTTATTCATTCATTAAAATGTATAAATAAAAATCTAAATCATATAAATCTAAAGGTATTCTAATAATTAGCTTTGCACCGCTAAAAATAGCTTACCTTTACAAGAATAGAAATTAGAAAAGTACATGATATAAATCAACAACTAGCTAATACGCTACTGTAAAATAGATTTATATTATGAAAATACACATAAAATACATGGTTTCACTTCGTTGCAAAATGGCAGTGAAAGAAGAATTAGACAAATTAAAACTGAAACACACTTCAATTGAACTCGGTGAAGTAAATCTGAAGAAAGATATTTCTGGAGATGACAGAGAATTTTTAAGAAAAGGACTTTTAAAAAAAGGACTTGAACTCATAGATGACAAAAAATCTTTATTAATAGAGAGAACTAAAACAACTATAATAGAACTTATTCATTATTCTGAAAAGAATCCGAAAGTTAATTATTCTGATTTTATAGGTGAAAAACTTGATTACAACTACAACCATTTAGCGTCACTTTTTTCTGAAGTAACCGGAACAACAATAGTTAATTACATAATAATCAACAAAATAGAAAGAGTAAAAGAACTACTTTTATATGATGAGTTGAGTCTTACAGAAATAAGTTTATTGATGGAATACAGTAGTGTTGCACACTTGTCACACCAATTTAAAAAAGTTACTGGCTTAACTCCTACTTATTTCAAAAAAATAAAACAATATAAAAAACGAATTATGCTAGAAGACTTATAAAATTTAAGCATCATAAAAAAATTAAATCTGTTTGTTATTCAAACGGATTTTTTTTGTTCATTTTTTTCACAATATATTCAATAAAATGTTGTAACTTTATTATAATCGTTTCATAATGAAACTAATTCTTTAAAAATGGACATGATTTCGAAGTTTATAGAATCTTTAAAATCGTTCTTTATTGAAATCGGTGAACTCTCCTATTTCACTGGTAAATTTTTTGTTGAAGTTTTCAAACGTCCTTTTGAGTTCAAAGAATTTATTCGACAATGCTATTACATGGGAAACAAATCCTTATTACTAGTTGGAGTAACTGGCTTTATTATCGGATTAGTTTTTACCTTACAATCAAGACCAACATTAGAAGAATTTGGAGCAGCTTCTTGGATTCCTTCAATGGTAAGTGTTTCATTAATTCGTGAAATAGGTCCAATTATAACAGCTTTGATTTGCGCAGGAAGAATTGGATCAGGAATTGGAGCCGAATTGGGTTCTATGCGAGTTACTGAACAGATTGACGCCATGGAAGTTTCTGGAACAAATCCTTATAAATATTTAGTTGTTACAAGAGTTTTAGCTACAACTTTGATGTTGCCTCTTTTAGTTTTTTTTGGCGATGTAATAGGAATTTATGGTTCTTACTTAGTTGAGAATCTAAAAGCTGACGTATCGCTAACGCTATATATCAATCAAGTAATAAATATTTTAGAATTTAGTGATGTAATTCCATCAACCATCAAAAGTTTTTTCTTTGGATTTGCCATCGGAATTGTAGGATGTTTCAAAGGATATAATTGTAAAAAAGGAACTGCAGGAGTTGGAAAAGCTGCTAATGAAGCAGTTGTTTTCATTTCTATGTTGCTGTTTATTATTGACTTCATAGCGGTTTTTGTAACTAATATATTTTATGATTTATGATGCAAAAAAAGAACATAAAACCAATTATTGAAGTAAAAGATTTACATAAAAGTTATGGAACGAATCATGTTTTAGATGGATTTCATTTAGACTTATATGAAGGTGAAAATCTTGTAGTTATGGGTAAATCGGGTTCAGGTAAATCGGTGATGATAAAATGTTTAATCGGATTAGAACAATCTGATAGCGGTACGATTATTATCATGGACAAAAACATGAACGATATTCATAGAGAAGATTTAGATGAAATTAGAACCGAAGTTGGATTTCTTTTTCAAGGAAGTGCTTTGTATGATTCAATGTCAGTAAGAGAAAATTTAGAATTTCCGTTACGAAGACATACCAAAAAATTTGGAGTAATTGAAGATACAACTCCACTTGTTATGGAAGCTTTAGAAAATGTTGGCTTGGCAAATACAATCAATTTAATGCCAAACGAACTATCTGGCGGAATGAAACGAAGAATCGCTTTAGCTCGAACTTTGATTCTGAAACCTAAAATAATTTTATACGACGAACCCACAACTGGTTTAGATCCAATTACATCAAAAGAAATTATTATGTTAATGAAATCAATTCAAGAAAAATATAAAACTTCATCAATTATAATCACGCATGATATTGACTGCGCAAGAGTTATTGCAAATCGTATGATTTTATTAATCGACGGAATTAATTATGCTGAAGGAACTTTTGCAGAATTATCTGCATCAAAAGATCCAAAAATTGAAGCTTTTTTTAAATAAAATAGAACATGGAAAAATCAACAAATCAAAAAATTAAACTTGGAATATTTGTCATAATTGGCTCATTATTTTTCATTATTGCTATCTATTTTATTGGTAATAAAAAAGATATGTTCAATGAAACCATTCAAATAAGTGCCGTTTTCAAAAATGTAAATGGTTTACAACACGGAAACAATGTGCGTTTTTCAGGAATAAACGTTGGAACTGTGAAAAAAATAATTATTGTAAATGATTCACTTATAAAAGTTGATATGCTAATCGAGGAAGATATTGCATCCCACATTAAAAAAGATGCTATGGCTTCAATAGGTTCAGATGGTCTAGTTGGAAACATGATTGTAAATATAATTCCAGGTAAAAAATCTAATGAAATGGTTAAAGATGGTGATGTCATTTTATCGGAAAACAAAACATCAACCGATGAAATTCTAAAAACAATAAATTCTACAAGTGAAAATGCTAAGTTAATAACAGATAATTTGGTAAAAATCACTAATCAAATCAATAGTAAAAAAGGTACCATCGGAATGTTGATAAACGATACCGTGATGAGTGACGATTTGAAACAAACAATATATAATTTAAAAGTAACAACCCAAAGTACTTCAAAATCAATGGCTAATTTGAATAAAATAATCACTGATTTAAACAATAAAGACAACGTTGTTGGAGCATTAAAAGATACTATCACAGGAAGAAAAATCAAAATGATTATTGTGAATTTAGAAAAATCAAGTGAGCAAATCAATAAAACCATAACTAATTTAAAAGACGGAAAAGGAGCTTTAAATTACCTTTCAAATGATCCTAAATTGGTAAAACAAATTGATTCTACTATGATTAATTTAAACCAAGCAAGTAGTAAACTGAACGAAAACTTAGAAGCTTTGAAACACAATTTCTTTTTCAGAGGATACTTCAAAAAACAAGAAAAAGCTAAAGCTAAAGCCGCAAAAAAATAAAACACAACATCAATTTAAAAAGATACAATCCTCAATTACAAAAAGTAGTTGAGGATTTTTTTATACTATTTAATAAAATAAATCGTTTTCAGAGGAAATCAAAACTATAACTAAATGAAAAACTTTTTCTTCTTAATTTGTTGCTTGTTTAGCAGCATTGTATTCTCTCAAAACGCTATTAATGATGACAGTACCATAAGTGTTGTAGGTGTTGGAACCAAATCTACTTTCCCAAATGCTGCACATATTACTATTGCCGTTAGATTTGTAAAACCAGCACTTCGTGACGCTATGAACGAAACTCAAAAAACTTCAAAAGACGTACTTACAATAATCAAAAAATACGTTTCAGACACTACCGATATTAAGGTAAGTCTAATTTATACTGACAAAGAATTCAAATACGACAATGCTCAAAAGAAAGAAGTTTTTGTAGGTTTTGAATCCAATCAAAAAATTATTTTTACTCTCAAAGACATCAAAAGAATGCAAGATTTTACCGAAGAAATTCTAAAAACTAAAATCTACGAAATTGAAAAAGTAGCTTATTTCCATACAGAAGCGGCCACTTTTATGAAACAAGCGCAAGAACTTGCCGTAGCTGATGCCATTGAAACAACCGAAAGATTAGCTAGAGCCGCAAAACTAAAAGTTGGAAAAATCACATATCTTAAATCCACTAACAGTCCTGTGAATGCAATTAATATGTCGGTAAACTCAGGAAATCTTCAAACGTATAATAAAAGTATGGGAGGCGAAGGCGTTTCAGCAAGTGGTCAATTACTGAATTATACAGCAAATGTAAATATGAATACTAAAATTGATTAATCTTTTTAAATGCCAAATACGAATCCTCAATTGCAAAAGTAGTTGAGGATTTTTTATATTTGATAGATTAAAAGACACAAATGGACAAACCAAAATCTACCGACGAGTACATTTCTAGCTTTCCAAAAGCAACACAAATTCTCTTACAAGAAGTTAGAGAAACTATAAAAAATGCCGCACCAAAAGCCAATGAAAGCATTAGTTATGGAATGCCTGCTTATAAATTAAATGGAAAAGCTTTGGTCTATTTTGCTGGTTACAAAAACCATATTGGATTTTATGCAACACCAACTGGACATGCCGAATTTACAGAAGAATTAGCTAAATACAAACAAGGAAAAGGTTCTGTTCAATTTCATATAAACGAACCAATGCCTTTAGATTTAATAACAAAAATTGTGAAATTTAGAATTTCAGAAGTACTCAAAAAATAATTTAAATCCCTTTCAACCCATCAATCAAAGCATCAATATCTTCTTTGGTATTGTAATGACTG
This sequence comes from Flavobacterium cheonanense, assembly GCF_039539185.1. NCBI lineage: Bacteria > Pseudomonadati > Bacteroidota > Flavobacteriia > Flavobacteriales > Flavobacteriaceae > Flavobacterium > Flavobacterium cheonanense. Next base: position 221,222 of record NZ_BAABCT010000001.1, read on the forward strand.
AAAGAAATTCTTAAACTTGGTTTTTTCAAATCTTCTTCTGCTAAGATTTCTGATAATACGTGTGATGGTTTTACACTTCCACTTTGACAGGCGCTTCCGCGAGAAACAGCAATTCCTTTCATGTCTAAATTAAACAAAATCATAGCAGTCTTTTCTTCTGAAAAAGGAAGTAAAACATTCAAAATATTATAAAAAGTATCGCTTCCGTTAACTTTTATTTCTGGAAAATTAATTTTTAATTGTGATTCACAATAGCATTTCAAATCTGAAATAGCTTGTCGTTCTTCCACTAAATGTTCGTAAGATAGTTCTAATGCTTTAGCCATTCCAGCTACTTGATGCACTGCTTCAGTTCCGGCACGAAGTCCTTTTTCTTGCTCGCCACCATATAAAAAAGGCTGCAAAACGATACCTTTCTTTACGTAAGCAAATCCTGCTCCTTTTGGTCCATGGAATTTATGCGCACTTGCAACTGCGAAATCAATAGGAAGTTCGTGTAAATTAAACTCCTTTTTTCCAACAGATTGCACCGTATCACAATGAAATAAAGCATCATGCTGATGACAAATTCTACCTACTTTTTCAATATCTAAAACAGCACCAATTTCATTATTCACGTGCATTAATGTTACTAAAGTCTTTCCACTTTTAGCCAATAACGTTACCAAATGAGTAATATCAATAGTTCCTGAAGGCAAAATATTTACGTAATCAACTTCAATTCCGAATTGCTTCTGCAAATTTTTAACCGTGTATAAAGTAGCGTGATGCTCTACTTTACTAGTTATGATTCTTTCTACTTTCAAGTCATTTACAGCGCTTTTAAGAATCCAATTGGTACCTTCGGTAGCATTAGCTGTAAAAATAATTTCTTGCGCATTACAACCCATAAGTTTGGCAACAGACTTTCTTGATGTTTCTAAAATCGTTTTTGCACTTCTACCAAAACTATGTGTAGACGATGGATTTCCAAAATCATTTTGAAGTACTTGAATCATTTCATTGATTACTTCATGTCGAACTTGTGTTGTTGCAGCGTTATCGAGGTATATTTTTTTCATGAATTCTAAACTAGTTTCAACATCTTTTTGTGTTGAATTTACATTTCTATTTGGATATTATAAATGCAAAAATACTGATTATTATTTTACATTTTGCTTAAAATAAACTTCCGTTGCACCCAATCCATATTTTTGATAATTGGCATCTTGGAACGAAATATTATCATATCGTTTTAACATAAAATCCAATTCAGCTTTCAAAACTCCTTCACCAACACCATGTATAAAAACGATTTTCGGAATGCGATTTCTGATAGCAAATTCAATGTGTCTTTTTGCCGTTTCTGTTTGGATATTTAGGATGTCGAAATTGTTCATTCCACGAAAATTTTTAACTAATTTTTCGATGTGCAAATCAAATTCAGGGATGCCTTTTTCAATCTTATCCGACTTAAAAACTGGAACATTATTCTTTTTTTTAGGTGTTGAATCAATATTTTTTTTATGTAAAGTATCAGTTGTATTGATTGAACCTAAATAATTGATATTGTTTTCTTTAATTAATTCATTGACAAAATATGTCATCAAAAATCCGTCTGTAGTTTCGATAGTGATATCATTATTTTCAACAGCAACAACAACACCATTTATTGCCTCATCCAAAACCGAAACACTATCTCCTACTTCAAATTTTTTCGCTGTCATTTTCATCATCTTTTGGTGGAACTTTTGCCGATAATTTCATCATGCCAAACATAAAAATTAGGACGGCAATTATCGTAATATACAGGTTTGACTTCTCACTATTTTGGTTCCAAAAAGCAACAAAAAAAGCAATCAGCAAAATGGGAATTAATATTTTTTTCATCATCATTATTTTAAAAAATCAAAAATAGAAAACTTAATATTAGAATGATGTATTTTAATTTTTTATTTGTAAAATTGTAAAGTAATTAATCAGAACAATGGAAGAATATATGTTGCCTTGTTTTTTTAAATCCTACACCGGACTAGATTGTATTGGTTGTGGAATTCAACGCTCCATTAATTTTCTGTTTCATGGAGAGTTTATAAAAGCACTCGAGATTTTTCCGGCTATTTATACCACAATCCTATTCTTTGTATTTATTGGATTGCACCTTTTAGACAAAAGAAGAGAATACCATAAAGTGGTAATATTTTTAGCAATTGTAAATGCTAGTATTATGATTATTTCTTATGTTTACAAAATGAAATTTCTTTATTAAACTTTAAAACCAAAAACTATATAAAAATGGAAAATCGAAAATTACCCAACGCAACCGCAGTTTTAGTCTTAGGAATATTATCAATTCTTTTATGTTGGTGCTATGGTATCATAGGATTGATTCTAAGTATAATAGGACTAGCTATTTCAAGAAAAGATTTCGCAATGTACAATGCTGCTCCTCAAGATTTTGACAACTATCAAAACTTGAACATCGGTAGAATTCTTTCAATAATTGGAATCGTTCTGAACATTCTTGTACTTGCTTATTTCATTTGGATTATTTCAATGATTGGAATGGATGCATTAAGTGATCCTGCAGTATTACAAGAAAGAATTAAAGAATTACAAGGAAACTAATTCACATAAAAAAAACCGTCTCGTTTTACACAAGACGGTTTTTTTTTATCTAAATAATCTACTTTTCAAATTGCTTCAAAGTAGTTATAATAATCGAAATACAATCTAATAATTGTTCTTCGTTCATAACTAATGGCGGAGCGAAACGAATAATATTTCCGTGAGTTGGTTTAGCTAACAAACCGTTATCGCGTAATGCCATACAAATATTCCAAGCTGTGTCGCTTTCTTCTGTATCGTTGATTACAATCGCATTCAACAATCCTTTTCCACGTACTAAAGTTGCGATATTGGATGATTCAACAAATTCTCCTATTTTTTCTCTGAAAATTTTTCCTAAACGACGTGCATTTTGAGATAAATTTTCATCATTAACAACTTCCAAAGCAGCAATAGCAACAGCACCTGCAACAGGATTTCCTCCAAAAGTAGAACCATGCTGACCTGGTTTGATAACATTCATAATGTGATCATTAGCCAAAACAGCCGAAACTGGATAAGCACCACCTGACAAAGCTTTTCCAAGAATTAAAATATCTGGAGCTACATAAGTTGCTTGTTTTTCGCAAGCATTTTCGCAAGTACAATTTCCGCAAACTGCCAATATCGAACCTGTTCTTGCAATTCCGGTTTGAACCTCATCTGCGATAAACAAAACGTTGTTAGCTGCACAAAGAGCTTTAGCTTTCGCCAAATAATCTTCTGCTGGCGTATAAACTCCTGCTTCACCTTGAATAGGTTCTACAAGGAAACCTGCAATATTTTTAGACGATTTAAGCGCGTTTTCTAATGCTTCGATGTCATCGTAAGGAATTTTGATAAATCCTGCTGTATAAGGTCCGAAATTCTTTCTAGCATTTTCATCATTAGAAAACGAAATGATAGTCGTAGTTCTTCCGTGGAAATTTCCGTCACAAACGATAATTTGTGCTTCGTTTTCATTAATTCCTTTTTTCTCATACGCCCATTTTCTACAAAGTTTTAAAGCCGTTTCTACCGCTTCAGCACCAGTATTCATTGGAAGTACTTTATCAAATCCGAAGTATTTTGTTACAAATTCTTCATAAACTCCCAACTTATCGTTGTAAAAAGCTCTTGAAGTTAAAGTTAAAGTCTGCGCTTGATTAACCATTGCTCCAATAATTTTTGGATGACAATGTCCTTGATTTACTGCAGAATAAGCCGAAAGAAAATCGTAATACTTTTTTCCTTCAACATCCCAAACATAAACACCTTCTCCTCTACTCAAAACTACTGGTAGTGGATGATAATTGTGAGCTCCGTATTTATCTTCTAATGCAATAGCATCAGCTGAGCTCATTTTTTCTAAAACTGACATAATTTTTCTTTTTTTACCCAAACTCGTTATGGGCTATTCTAAAATATCAATTCCTTCTTGTGGAGAGAAATCATCCATAGTTGCCAAAATTACAAAAAAAGAAATTCCAAATTCCAATTACAATACTAAATATATCTAATTTAAAGATTGAAACTTCATGTTTGGATTTTGGAATTTTAAAATTGGAATTTATTTCTTAATCTTTTCCAAAATATCATTCATCATTTCGATTTGCACTTTTTGGATTTCTATTAATTCCTGTTGTTGGTGCATGATTAGATGATCTAATTTTTCGTCGAGCATTCTAATTTCGAGTTCCGATTTTAGATTAATCATATAATCTTTTTTGGCTCTTTCTCGGTCTTTTTCTTCTTGACGGTTTTGACTCATCATGATAACTGGAGCTTGAAGTGCAGCCAAACAAGACAAAATCAAATTCAGTAATATAAATGGATACGGATCAAATCCTTTGTTCATCAATAAGTATACATTTGACGCTATCCAAATCATAATAAAGATAAAAAACGATATAATAAATGTCCAACTTCCACCAAAAGCAGCTACTTTATCAGCAATGACTTGACCATACGTTCGATTATCTACTTTATCTTCAACCTTGTTTACAAAAGATTTATTGCCTTTAATAGATTTGACAACTCTCTTTTGTAAATCAGTAAGTTCACCAACTTCCGATTGAAGGAATTTAGAAATATACTTCTCACGATAAATATTCAATTCGCTATCTGCGATAAATTGATTGGAATCGAAATCGGGATGTTCTTCTTTGATTATGTTTAAAATAGGAATGCGTATAGAATTTCCCAAAACTTTTTCTTTCTGTGGGAATTCTATTCCTGAAATAGCGCTAGTAAATGTTGCTTTATCTTTCATAAATAATTTATTGATTTGCTTGTACAAACTTCAAGCTAATAATTTCAAATTTTAAATTCTTGCTAATTTACGATATTTTAAAAACAAAAAACCTCACTTCAATTAAGAAATAAGGTTTCTATTAACTATTTAAATCGATTAAACTAAAGTAGCTGTTGAAGTGATTTCTGTATTTAATAACTTAGAAATTGGACAATTTTTCTCTGCTTTAGTAACTAATGCTTGAAAATCTTCTTTAGAAATTCCTGGAATTTTTGCTTCAACTGTTAAATGTGAACTCACAATTGAACCAGTTACCAAATTGATTTCGCATTTGGTTTGAATGTTTTCTACTGTAAAGCCATCTTCTGTTAAAAAAGCCGAAAGTTGCATAGTAAAACAACCTGCATGAGCTGCTGCAACCAACTCTTCTGGATTAGTTCCAACGCCATCTTCAAAACGTGAGTTGAATGAATATTGTGTATTGTTTAATGTGGTGCTTTGAGTAGTAAGCGAACCTTTTCCTTCTTTTACCGAACCTTGCCATTGGGCTGTTGCATTTCTTTTCATAACTTTTTAATTTTAAATTTTACCAAAACTAAATAATGTTTGTTACAAGAATGTTACATAATTATTGTTATTTCTAATAAAAGAATAGCTTTTTCCTTCTGAAAGTTACATTTGTAATTTCTTATAACTTTTTACTTAGTATTTCGTACTTCGTACTTTCTACTCATATATTTCCAACAACTTTGTAACCGTATTCCAATTTCTGATGGTTGCTGTTACGTTTAGTTTTTTCTCGATGTATTTTTGGTCAAGTCTAGTTTTTCCTGCGCCGATGTCGTATTTTATGAAGATTCTGTTGCCATCAATAACGGCTTCGTCGGGTTTGAATTGGCTTATTTTTAATTCGTTTATAGCAGAACTTGACAATTCTTTAGAAATAAAAGCAACATACAATTTCTTAGTATCAACGTCTTTTTGTTTCAAAAAAGGATTGTTTTTAAAACACAACTCCAAATCATTTTTACCAATTACAATCACGGGAACTTCGTGACCAAAGGTTTTGAAAATTTCTTGTTTGATTTTGAAACCCACACCAAAACCGCTTTCTTCCTCAGTTTCAACAAAAACATTACCACTTTGAATATAAGTAACCACATTAGTAAACCCAATGGCTTCTAAGGTAGTTTTTAACGCTTCCATTTTTATCATGTTGTGTCCTGAGACGTTGATGCCGCGAAGTAATGCTAGGTATTTAGTCATAGTTACAAAATTATCAATATTATTAACCCATATGGAATAATTGCAAAATTACAGAAAGCAAACTACAAGTTCTTATCAATTACATTTTATTAATCCCGTAGGGATAAAATTTGGGTAAAGAAAATAACTTCCTTAAGAAAAAATCCCGTAGGGATGATATTTAGATTGGTTCTTTAAAAATATAATGCTCATCATACTCTATTTCAAATACTTTCAAAAATTTCAGATATTCGTCTCTAAAAGTTTCTTTTTTGTGATGATTCTCTTGATTTTGAATGTAATTAATGACATTATTGACGTGTGATTTGGAATATGAAAATGCGCCATATCCTTCTTGCCATTCAAATTTTACTTTTAAAAACTTCTTTTCATTTATCCATTTAGAAGAACTGCCTTTAATATCTTGCAATAAATTAGAAATTGATTGTGTTGGTCGCATTCCAATAAAAATATGCAAATGATCAGGCATTCCATTAATAGCAAGTAATTTATGATTGTTTGCTTTAATAATACCTGAAATATATTGATATAATTCCTCTTTGAATGATGCATGGATTAGTCCGTTACGGAATTTTACTGCAAAAACAAATTGAACATGTATTTGTGTGTAGGTATTTGCCATTTTTAAATATCGTCCCTATGGGACTTCGCATACTATTGAATTATTTTTATCTACCAGAATTTAATCCCTAACGGGATTTAGTGAATTGCTAAATTATAAAAATACTTTTATTCATTGTTATTCTAAATTTTAGGATATTGATAATGAAACTAATTTTCATATGTAAATATTATTTGTTATTGTGCATATGTATCACTATTTTCATTGGTGTTTGCAAGCAAACGACTTGATTATGGTGATTTCATAAAAACATAAAATAAATAAAATTTTGCCAAACCCAATCCAAAAAACAAACCAATACATTATTTTTGCCTCATGGGAAAAAAGAAGACAGACAGAATTATATTTGAAAACGTTACCGTACTTGATGCTGGTGCCAAAGGTGTTTCAGTAGCCAAAGCTCCTGAAGGACAAGTAATATTTATACCAAACGTTGTGCCTGGCGATGTGGTGGATGTACAAACTTTTAAGAAACGTAAATCGTATTTTGAAGGAAAAGCGATAAAATTTCACTCTTTTTCAGAAAATCGTATTGAACCGGTTTGCGAGCATTTTGGTGCTTGTGGCGGTTGTAAATGGCAAAACATGAAGTATGAACAACAATTGTTTTACAAAAATAATGAAGTCTTCAATAACCTAAAACGCATTGGTAAAATCGATTTACCTGACTTTGAACCGATTTTAGGTTCAGAAAAACAATTGTTCTACAGAAACAAAATGGAATTTGGGTTTTCAGATACGCGTTGGCTAACCGAAAGTCAGATTCAATCGAGTGAGGAAAATTTGAGCAAGAAAAATGCTTTAGGGTTTCACGTTCCGAAAATGTGGGACAAAATATTAGATATTGAAAAATGTTGGTTGCAAGAAGATCCATCGAACGATATTAGAAATTCGATAAAAGAATTTGCCGATAAAAACGGAATGACGTTCTTCAATGCAAGGAATCATGAAGGTTTGTTGCGAACTTTAATGATTAGAACCGCTTCGACTGGCGAGATTATGGTGTTGATTCAGTTTTTTGAAGACGACAAAGCCAATCGTGAGTTGATGATGGATTTCATTCATGAGAAATTCCCACAAATTACTTCGTTGCAATATGTAATCAATAGCAAAGCTAACGACACACTTTACGACCAAGACATCAAATTATATAAAGGAAGAGATTACATTTTGGAAGAAATGGAAGGTTTGAAGTTTAGTATCAACGCTAAATCATTTTACCAAACCAATTCCGACCAAGCGTATGAATTATACAAAATCACAAGAGAATTTGCTGGTTTAACAGGAAACGAAGTCGTTTATGATTTGTACACAGGAACTGGAACTATTGCACAATTTGTTTCTAAAAAAGCGAAAAAAGTAATTGGTGTAGAAGCTGTTCCAGAAGCAATTGCTGATGCCAAAGAAAACGCCAAACGCAATGAAATTACAAATTGTGAGTTTTATGTTGGCGATATGAAAAATGTTTTCAATGACGATTTTATTGCAAAACATGGTAAACCAGACGTTATCATCACCGATCCACCAAGAGACGGAATGCATAAAGACGTTGTTGAAATGTTATTAAAAACTGGTGCTCCGAAAATTGTTTATGTAAGTTGTAACTCAGCAACGCAAGCAAGAGATTTGGCTTTGATGGACGAAATGTATAAAGTTACTCGTGTGCGACCTGTAGATATGTTTCCGCAAACGCATCATGTGGAAAATGTCGTACTTTTGGAACTTAGATAAGTAAATAGTGAAAAGTGATGAGTAAATAGTCCTTGCTAATCACTTTTTACTAATCACTAATTACTAAAAAACTATGAAAAAGATATTTTTATTATTATTTGTGTTTTCGCTTTTAGGATGTGAGAAGGATGATATTTGTGATGCAACTACGCCTACTACTCCTAGATTAGTGATTGAATTTTATGATTTTAACGCATCTACTGAGACTTTGAAAAACGTAACTGCATTGGGAGTTATTGCACCAAGCTTTACAGAAGGAATAGGTTTTACTGGAGTTAACAAGATTCAAGTTCCATTAAAAACTACAGAAGATTCCACTACATTACGTTTCATTAAGAACGGAAGCGATACTGATGCAACTAATGATAACGAAGATATTTTACAGTTTAATTACTCAAGAAATGAAGTTTATGTTTCACGCGCTTGTGGTTTTAAAACTTTATTTACTTTAAATGCTACAAGTCCAATAGTTCCAACAGAACCATTTAGTAGCGCTAGCTCTTGGATAAAAAATATAGTAATTGTAAAAGCTAACCTTGAAAACGAAAATGAAGTACACGTTAAAATATTCTTTTAGTCTACTATTGCTAGTGGTTTCGTTTTTGGGAAATGCTCAAGAAGTGAAAGTCAAAGACAGTATCAAACCAAAAACAGAACGTTATGGTTTGCGAGTTGGTGTTGATTTGTTCAAATTAACTCGTTCGTTTTATGAAAAAGACTATCGTGGAATTGAATTAGTTGGTGATTTCAAATTGACCAGAAAACACTACATAGCAGCAGAAATTGGAACAGAAAACAAAACTGTAGATGATGACCGATTGAATTTTACTACCAAAGGAACTTACTTAAAAGCAGGTTTTGATTTTAATGGATATGAAAATTGGTTGGGCATGAACAACATGCTATACGTGGGTATGCGCTACGGATTTAGTTCGTTTAGCCAAACTTTGAATTCTTACACCATTTATAATCCCAATCCTTATTTTGGGCAAGCTCCAGAAATACCATCAGGTGAAAAATTCAATGGACTCACAGCACAATGGGTTGAAGTTTTGGCTGGTGCAAAAGCAGAAATGTTTAAAAATTTCTATGTTGGAATGAGTGTACGATTAAACTATTTAGTTTCCAACAAAAAACCAGATGGATTTGACAATCTGTACATTCCAGGTTTCAATAGAACTTACGACGGAAAATTTGGCGTAGGAATAAACTACACCGTTTCCTATTTTGTTCCTATTTTTAAATCCGAGGTTAAACCTAAAGAAGGAAAAAAGAAATAGTAAAGCGAAACATCATAAAATGATAAAAAATCTATTCAATTTAAAAAAAGTAAAAATTTGGGTAATTGGTGTAATGATTTTTTATATATTATTGTCTTATGAGTTATGCTACTTCTTAAGATTTGCAAAAAGTGAAACTCAGAGTCACTACCTTTACTTTTATGCTGTTTTTTCTCAACTATTTATTTATGCTTTTTTATATAAAGCATTGAGAGATATTAAAGTATATTTATTTATTTTTATTATTGGTGTTTTACACCTTTACCTATTTTTCATATTAAAAGAAAATGCATCGCTTATTGGTTTGAAAAATAATACAATTATTAGTCTTAGAAATACAATCATTCTACTAATTATATTTAAAGTCTTACAGTTTGTTAGTATAAAAACTCAAAATCAAGAATTAGTAAGTATCGGTAGAAATAATAAAGATGTCTATGGAACTAGAAATGTTACTAGAGTAGATTACATTCTAGAAATAATCTATATCACAGTAACTTTTATATTATTGATAAAGTAGAAAAACTATATCTAACAAACATTAATTTATCTCCTTCACTCCTTTTACAAAGATAACTTTCATAAACAATTTTTCACCGTCTTTAGTTTTAACGGCTTGAAATTTTGGAGCAAGTATTGTTGCTATAACAAAAGCTACAATCAAAATCCAAATTCCTTTCAAATCTGTAAACGCTTGGATAGCTACTTGCAACGGCAAAAAGAAAGCCGCAAAACTTAACATATTGTAAATAAATGATTTTGTTGATTTACTCATTTGTCTGTAGTGAAATTATATATTGTACTTTTATAAAACTGCTATTCGCCTTCTGCTATCTGAAACTTTGTTCGTTTACTTCCTTCATACATTTCGTATTTTACCAATCGCGCTTCTAAACTTCCGTTAAAAAGTTTAATTTTTCTCGAAGGTTTTAGTCCAACATGTTTCAATGCTTCTAAGTTTGCTGTAATAAACCAAGCATGAGTTCCTGGATAATTTTGTTTCATGGTATCGCCCATTTCTCTGTAAAAACGCTCTAAATCAATATCTAAACGTTCGCCATAAGGTGGATTGAAAACCATTTGCAACGGACCAGAAGTTTCTTTTTTAGTATCAAAGAAATTTTGTTGTTCTACTTTAATATAGTCATCAAGGTTGGCATTTTTTATATTATCAATAGCTTTATTGACAGCACTTGGCGCTTTATCGTATCCTTTTATAGTGTAATGAAATTCACGTGTGCGTTTCATTAATGCATCAATGATTTGATCAAACAAATCGTTATCCCAATCGTTCCATTTTTCGAAAGCAAATTCTTTTCTATTGATGTTGGCTGGAATATTACAAGCAATCATTCCGGCTTCAATAAGAATTGTTCCAGAACCACACATTGGGTCTAGAAAATCAGTTTTTCCTTCCCAACCAGCTAGCAATAACATTCCTGCTGCTAGAACTTCGTTTATTGGAGCAATGTTCGTTGCTGTTCTATAACCTCTTTGATGCAAAGAATTTCCAGAAGTATCCAAAGCCACCGAAACTTGGTCTTTATCGATGTGAATATTGATTCTTAAATCTGGATAATCTTTATCAATACTTGGACGAACTCCAGTTTTCTCACGAAATTGATCTACAATAGCATCTTTAGCTTTTTGCGATACAAATTGTGAATGTTTAAAAAAATCAGAGTGAATGGTAGTATCAATTACAAAAGTTTGATTGGCATTCAAATACTTACTCCAATCAATTCCTTGTATTCCTTTGTAAAGTAACACATCGGTTTTTGCTCTGAAATAATAAATTGGTTTTAAGATTTTTAAAGCGGTTCTCAAAGACAAATTGGCTTTATACATAAAACCTTTATCGCCTTTGAAACTTACCATTCTTGTCCCTATTTCAACATCTTGCGCACCTAAAACACGTAATTCTTGAGCTAATATTTCTTCAAAACCAAAGAAGGTTTTGGCAATCATTTTAAAATTTTCCATCTTTATAAAATCCAATATACAAATAACAAATTCCAAATAAATTTCAAAAGATAAAATATCAAACTTCAAACTTGGAATAACTTCTGCAAAAATACACTAAATTTGCACGCTAGGAATTTTATGAACAAGAATTAATGTCAGAAACAGATAAACCCGGAACTCGAAACTCGAAACTCGCAACCAATAACTGGTTCGCCTCTTGGTTTGATACACCTTATTACCACATTCTTTATAAAGATAGAAATTACCGTGAAGCACAGATTTTCATGGACAATTTAACGCATTATTTAAACTTACCTGAAAAGGCAAAAGTATTAGACTTAGCTTGCGGAAAAGGACGTCATTCTATTTACTTGAATCAATTAGGATTTGATGTAATTGGTGCCGATTTATCTGAAAACAGTATTGCTGAAGCTACTAAAAATGCGAATGCAACTTTACATTTTGAAGTGCATGACATGCGAGAAAAATTTGAAGATAAATTTGATGCTATCTTTAATTTATTTACCAGTTTTGGTTATTTTGAAAATGATAATGATGATTTAAAAACATTAGTTGCAATAAAAGAAAGTCTGACCGATTACGGATTCGCTGTAATTGATTTCATGAATGTGCATCAAGTAATTCCGAATTTAGTTCCTGAGGAAGTTAAAACTGTTGATGGAATTGATTTTCATATTAAAAGATATGTTGCCGATAATCATATCATCAAAGAAATTGATTTTGAAGATAACAATGAAAAATATCATTTTACAGAAAAAGTGAAAGCGTTGACGTTAGAGGATTTTCAAAATATGATGAACGATGCCGGAATTTATTTATTGGATACTTTTGGTGACTACAAGTTGAAGAAATTCCATAAAAATACTAGCGAACGATTAATTATGATATTTAAATAATGAATTATTTATTACCTTTATTATCGGTTTTAATTGGTTTTTTTATAGCGATAGCATTAAAACCTAGAGCCAAAAAGAATTTAAAATTACTATTAGCTTTTAGTGGTTCTTTTTTGCTTTCACTTACAGTAATTCACTTGCTTCCAGAAGTATACGAATACCATAATCACAATGTTGGGATTTTTATAATGATTGGTATTTTGTTTCAAATAATATTAGAATTTTTTTCAAAAGGAGCAGAACATGGTCACGTTCATGGACATGATAAAATGGCTCAAATGCCTTGGCTATTATTTATTAGTTTATGCATTCATGCTTTGTTAGAGGGCTTTCCTGTTGGTCATCATCACGAATTGGCGCTGGGAATTGCTATTCATCACCTTCCAATTGCCATCATCTTAACTACTTTTTTCTTGAATGCTGAGTTAAATAAAACTGCTTTGTTCCTTTTTATGTTAACCTTTGCCATAATGACACCGCTTGGGACTTTCATTTCTGATATTTTTCCAGCTTTAAATCAATACTATAATGAGATTACTGCAATAGTAATTGGAATTTTATTCCACATCTCTTCCACTATTATTTTTGAAAGTAGCGAAGGACATAAATTCAATATTGCAAAAATCTCTATGATAATTTTAGGAATTGTTTTGGCTTATTTTATGTAGATTTACAACATGAAAAGATTTCTATATTTTACATTATTTATACAATTACTTGCTTCTTGTAATAATGATATAAAATTTGATAAGAATAAATGGCAGGTAAATTCTGATGGGTTTTACATTCATAGAGATAAAATGATTAATGATTTATTTTCTAAACATAATTTATCAAATTTAACTTATGATGAAATTATAAATTTACTAGGTAAACCAGAAAATTATGCTAATGTTGATGAAAATGAAATTTATTACAATATCGTAACTGATTATGGATGGAATATCGATCCTGTTTATACAAAAAATTTAAAAATTCAATTCGACACACTAAATAAAGTCAAAGATTATAAAATTGAAGAAATAAAAAAATGAACTTCACTAAAACCACCGAACAATCTTCCAAATACGAGCATTTAGAAAAAATGTCTGTTTCCGAATTGTTGACAAACATCAATAATGAAGATAAAACCGTTCCGTTGGCAGTTGAAAAAGCTTTGCCTCAAATTGAGTCGTTAGTTTCAAAAGTGGTTGAAAAAATGAAACTTGGTGGACGACTTTTTTATATTGGAGCAGGAACTTCTGGAAGATTAGGAATCGTTGATGCTTCAGAATGTCCTCCTACATTCGGAGTTCCATTTGATTTGGTAAACGGAATTATTGCAGGTGGAGATAAAGCTATTAGAAAGGCAGTTGAAAATGCAGAAGATAACACAACACAGGCTTGGATAGACTTACAAGAACAAAACATTTCAGAAAACGATGTTGTAATAGGAATTGCTGCGTCAGGAACAACTCCATATGTAATTGAAGGTTTGAAAAAATGCAATGAAAATAATATTATTACTGGTAGTATCACTTGTAATGAGGGAAGTCCTTTGGCTCTAACAGCAAACTTTCCAATAGTCGTTGTCGTTGGACCTGAATTTGTAACTGGAAGTTCAAGAATGAAAGCAGGAACAGCTCAGAAATTAGTATTAAACATGATTTCAACTGCAACCATGATTCAATTGGGAAAAGTGAAAGGCAACAAAATGGTAGATATGCAATTGAGTAATGACAAATTAGTTGATAGAGGCGTAAAAATGATTATGGGTGAAATTCCTGTGGATTATGAAAAAGCCAGTCAGTTGTTGAAAGAATTTGGTAGCGTTAGAAAAGCCGTCGAAAATTGGAAATAAAAACTTTAAAAATAAAAATATGAAAAAAATACTTTTAACATTCGCATTATTACTTTCTGTTCTTTCCTTCTCTCAAGAAATCTCTTTAGAAAGAGGTAAATATTATGTAAACGGAAGTCAGATTTCTACAAGAGAAACCAAACAATTATTAGCTTCTAATGCTGAAGCTTTGAGTAAATTCAAATCTGGACTTGGTAAAGAATCTGCTGGTGGTTTCCTAATTGGATTTGGTGGTGCTTTGGTTATTACCGATTTGGTAGTAGGTTTGGTTTCAGATGTAAAATATCCAACTGCAGCAACCTATATTGGAGCTGGAGCCTTAATTGTTGCAATTCCTGTTTTATCTGGAAAGAATAAAAAAATTAAAGAAGGAATTGATTTGTATAATAGCGGTTTGAAAAATCTGGGAGAAACAAATTCAAATTTTGAAGTGAATTTAATCGGAAACCAAAGAGGTTACGGCATCCAAATTCGTTTTTAATATGGCAACTAACAAAGAACTTTTGGCTAAAGGTGTAAAGTATTTATTTGGCGCATTGCCGATGATGTTTATTGGACCAAGTTTAATGTATAATGCTTTCATGAACAAGCATACCAATTGGCATTATTTAATTTTAGTAATTGGTTGTGCTGTTTGTATAACATCGGTTTTTTTAGCTTTCAAAGGAATAAAAACTATGACTGATGCACTTTTTAATGATAAACAATAGTAAATTTTATGAAAAAAATAATGCTTTTCTTTTTTACAATAACACTTCTTAGTTGCCAAAACAAATTAGAGTGTAATCCAAAAGAGTTTAAAACTGGTAAATTTGAATTCGTTCAAGAAGTTAATGGCAAAAAAGAAATTACAACATTTGAACGAACAGATAAATTACAAATTGAAACCTACAACGGAAGAACTGATACGGCTTCGGTTCGTTGGGTAAATGACTATGAATTTGTTCTTCAAAAATTGTATCCTAGAAATATGGCTGAAAAAAAGGCAATTTCTATGCGATTCATTTCTACTAAAGGAAAAACCTATACCTTTGAATATTCTTTTGTAGGAGAATCAAAAAAACAAATGGGAACTGTAACAAAAATCGATTAATTCCGTAAAACCACTTTAACAATAACTTTTTTAAACTAACCAATGGAAGTATTATTTACCACAGATGCACTAATTGCACTTTTAACATTAACCTTTTTAGAAATTATTCTTGGTATCGATAACATCGTCTTTTTATCAATTGTATCAGGAAAATTAAGAGCCGAAGACCAACCAAAAGCTAGAAGAATTGGACTATTGTTAGCTATGGTTTTTCGTATCATTTTACTTTTCGGAATCACTTGGGTAATGAGTTTGAAAGAATCTTTCTTCGATTTTGACTTAGGCTTTTTCTCAGGAGGAATTTCTGGACAAAGTTTAATCATTTTTGGTGGAGGATTGTTTTTGTTATACAAATCTGTATCCGAAATTCACCACAAATTAGAAGGTGAAGACGAAGCAACTAGTGGAAAAGCTAGTAACAGTTTGTCATCAGCAATTATTCAAATCGCTTTATTAAACATTGTTTTCTCTTTTGATAGTATCTTAACAGCGATTGGTTTAGTAAGTTCTGCCGAACCACCAAAAGGTTTTGGACCAGCTGGAGCAATAGAAATTATGATTCTTGCTATTGTAATTTCAATCGTAGTAATGCTTGCCTTTGCAGGACCAGTTTCTAAATTCGTAAACGAACATCCAACCATACAAATTCTTGGACTTTCTTTCTTAATCCTAATTGGAGTAATGCTTCTTGCAGAAGGTTCGCACTTGGCACACTTTAGATTTGGTAATGATGTAGAAGTTCATAGTATACCAAAAGGATACTTATATTTTGCCATTTTCTTCTCTTTATTTGTAGAATTCTTAAACTTAAAAATGAAGAAAAGTAGCAGAAAACCTGTTGTTTTACATAACAGTAAAATAATTGATAAAAAATTAGAAGATAGCGATATTACTAATTAATCGTATATCTTTAAAAGCAAAAATGGTCACTTCGAGAGCCTCAGTGACTATTTTTGCTTTTCATTCCAATAAGGGTTAGATTTTATCAATATTAAGTTTTTAGATATTTAAAATTTATTACCAATTTGAAATTTTAAAAACCTTTTTATTAATAACAGTAATTAATAATTTTCTATCAGTATTTAACCCAAAACTACAATACAATTTATATCCATTAGGATACTCATCTCTGGATTTTATAACCCAAGCTTGCAAAGGAATTGGTAATAATTCTTCAGGCATACCAATTGTAATATTTCCATTTAAAGCATCATCAACATATTTTTTTCCATATTTTTTGGTCATATCTGCAATAACCTTTTTATTTCCTTGTACTCTATTTATTTCTTTTGTTTTTTCATTGTATAATTCTTTAGTTTCTCTTTTTAACTTAGATGTAAGAGAACGTAACATTTCAGTTGGGAAAAAACCGCCTGAATAGTAAGTTTTAAATTCTAGAACAGCTATTCCAATATTTGTCTTTTCATCTATATATTCTCTAGGCTGGTAAATCTCGTCTTTCTCAAAGTTTAATTTTGGAAAAGCAAATATGTTATTCAAGTCAGAATTTAAATTAATCGATAAAGCATCGATTTTCAAATCTGAAACATCTAAAACACTTTTAAATTTTTCTTCTTCTTTAAATATGTTCTCCCAATAATCATCCTTATTCATTCCATTTAAATCGTTTGTACTTTTAGATTCTAAATAGAAGTAAAAAGAATCTGAATCAGTTTTTGGAAAATTACCGTTCCAATCAGCAAAATAATTTTTATGTAATTTTGAATAATTAATTTTTGATATTTTTAAATTATTTAAACCAACTGAAATATTAGCTTTTATATTTCCACTATTGTCTTTAAAAGCATTTATATTATCAATACTTAAATCTTTACCATCTAAATCAATAATTTCTTTATAGTCAATATTAAAATTTAAACCATTTATTTGAATAGATTTTGAAAAATTAAAAGGAATATTTAAATCATAATTGTTTTTACTTAAAAAAACAGTCATAAACTTTCTACTTTTTCCAACATAATTATCATAATCATTTGAATTAACTATTTCCTTTTGTTGAAGTATTAACAATTTAAATTTAGATTTTTCTAAATTAACTTTAAATGAATTTATTTGATTTTCTAATTGCTTTAACTTATCAATCAAATTTATTAATTCTTTTTTTTCAATTACTAGATATTTATCTTTATAATCTCTATTATAAAGTTTACTCTGATATGTTATAAAATCTTTATATTCAATTAAATAATATTCATTTTCATCCTTTCTAAAACTAAATATATTATTTATTTTTTTTGATAAATCATTAAAGTAGATAATCTCATGTTTAGATTTAAAACCATTAGGAAAAAAAACCAATATTTCTGAAAAAACATCATTAATTTTTCCAATGAAGTAAAAATTAATTGGCCAAAAATCTGATAAATTGTATTTGTTTAATAGCTCAATTTCTTCATCAAAATTATCAACGTTAGAAACATCTTTTATCTTAAAATAATTATTTATATTTTGGTTAAAATCATGTAAAACTGCATTTAACTTAATTTCTTTAATTATTTCTTTACTAGTTTGGGGATAAATGTTACAATAAATTAATAAAGTAATGTATAAAATACCTTTTTTCATATTTTCTAATTTAAATTATTGATTTGATAAAAAACACCTGAATTTAGTTGTTCTTTTATTGTTAATATATATTCTTGTTTTGAATCAAATGAATCTGGCCAAAAACTAGAAACATAACACCACATTAAATCAGCAACATCCTCTTTCTCAACAGTCAAACAATCTAAATAATAATGATACCTTTCACTGCAAAAATAATCTTCATCTAATTCGTCTTTTATTTTCTTTTTTTCAGTTGGAAAGCCTTCAATTAAATATTTTTTTTCTTCACAATAGGCAATAATTAGATTTTCAGCCTCTAATTCTAATAATTCAGAATCCTTAAACTCATCAATACCATATTCGTCATTAGATTTATGTTTTTGGGCGAGTATGTTAATTCTTAATTTGATTTCTTCAATAAACATAAAATTCAAAATAAAACTATTTAATTCTTTCGATTATCCATTCATTTGAAGATGTAGTTTCACCAACTTTCAGTACCCCACCACCAATTGAAGAATATGTTGTAATAGTTCTTCCCATTTTTCTTAATTGTGCTTGTAAGCTAGCACCGCTAGCAGCATTTGTTCCTTGATCAACTATGAAAGTTTCTCCAGCTTTAACTGCTAGGCCCCATGTATCTTTTGTAGCAGTATATTTTAATAAATAACCCATATTTTATATTTTAATACGTTATTAAGTTAATCTTACATTTTATTTATAATTTTATTATTTATTATAATATCAAATTCCTTTGATGAAATTTTATTTGAACCTGGTGCCCAAGTATTAAGATATATTCCACCCGATGGAGATTGCCACAAACTAATACTTCTATTTATTTTGGTACCCAATTTATTTTTAGGCCAATTATCAATCGTGGTAGTTTGATCAATTTCTTTGATTAATTTGTAATTTAGTAAGTTGAATAAATGATAATAATCTTTTCCTACTGAAATAATTGTTTTTAAAGCTGATTGTTTGGCTACTTCTTCAGCGATTTTCAAAACATTGCTTTCAATATAACTTGATGCAGTAAAAATATCTAGAGCCGATAATTTAAAACTACTTGAATGAAATGGGCAAATCTCGAGAGCAAATAAAGAAGTATTTTCAAAAGGTTTATTCAAAAGACGTGAAAGAAAAAATTGTCTATCAAACCAAAAACCCTTTTTTCCATTAAAGTAAGGAGTGTTAATTGCAAAATGCTGGTAATCATTAATTGCGTTATAATCATTTATAAATATTCCATTGACTTTGTGTTGCTCTAACTCTAAGATTGGACCAGGATTATAATTAAGAAAAACACCATCTGCTTTGTATGGGTTTCCTAAATAAGGTTCGGGTAAATAATCTAAAAAAGGTGTAATCTTATTATTTACACTTTTTAATGTAGAAAAAATACTTTTCTCAAATTCTTTATCTGGTGAATTTGCCCAATTTTCAATAAAAACTTGTTGTGACTTTAAAAAACTGTCAATCATAATAATAATATTTACAAAAACAAACTTAACAAATATTGCGTTTAAGAATCCCTCCAAGTTACTTCAAGTTTTAAATGATTATATCAGATAACTAGATTTTATTATTTTTACTTTATGAATGAAACTAAAAAACATATTAAACAAATTTGTACTCAAATTGAAGTTTCGGTAAATCGGAAAATAAATAGTTATCAAGATACTATTTGGTTATCTGACTTGTTTAAAGACAAAAAAATACTCATTTCTGCTTCAACTTTTGCTAGAATTTTTGGTATAACTAACTCCAAAACTAAACCTTATAAAGCTACATTAGATAATCTAGCTAAGTTTCTTGATTATAAGGATTGGGAAAACTATATAAATTATCAATCTAAATATCATTCCCATACAAATACATTTTTAAATGAAGATGTCAATGGTTTTTCAAAAATTAATCTTGAAATAGCATTACTAGTAAAAAACTATGAAGCTGTTAAATTGGAATTGGATAAATACGAAAAATTTATTACTATCAATAGTATTCATTTTGATGTAGCCAACTTAATTGGTAAATACGTAAAAATAAATAACTATGATAATGAACTTCTAATCATTTTAGCTAAATCAGCTGCTGGAAGAAGATTATTTTATGGTTGTTTTGTAGATGAAAATAATGAAAATAATTATTTTACAAAAGCGATATATAATTACTATTTACCACAAGTTCCAGATTTTGAAAATACACTTTTTGTTACTTGTTATATATTAGCACAAAAAATATATTTCGGAACAATTGATTATCCAATACTTAATAGCTATCAAAATTTAATAAAAGATATTGATATAGAAAACCTTCATTACCATTTAATTTCAAGATATTTTGAATGTAATATTCTTATAGATGGAACAAATAAAATATTACATAAAAATGTAGAGAATTATTTAAACTTAATTTCTCATTTTGCTTTCATTAAGCAAAAAAACGAGTGGTTATTGGCAAGAAGTATTAAAGCACTTCTACATTTTGGATTCAAAAAAGAACTGATTAATCATAAAAAAATTAATGAAATAATTCTCACTTCATTAATGAAAAAAAGAAAATCAAATAACTCAGCAGCACTTTATATTATTCAGCTTTATTACTTATATTGTAATTATAATTTAAATAATGGCACCTATCATCCGTTTTATTTATCAAATGAATACTTACAAGGAAACTCTAAAGAAAAAATCGCTATTGAATCCGCAACTACTTATGTTTTTGCAAAAGGGAAAAACCAAAAATTAATTAAACAAAATCTACAAGAGTATTGTAAATTAAATAAAATAAATTGGATTCTAAATTTAGTGTTTAAGGAATAAAAATTAGATCAATAACAAAACAGTACTTATTGTAATAAAAGAAATTAATATCCAATCTTCTTTAAATAATTTTTCATTAAAAAAATAGAATCCAGTACCTAAAATTAATACTTCAAATATCAACCCAATCAATATATTTAGACTTACGGGAAACAATATTAATGTAAAATTACTTAAAAAACTTCCACCCGCAATTAAAAACCCCATAAGAAGACAATACAGTAAATCTCTATTACTAATTTTAGGTGGCAATATCTTTTTGTCATAATAAACAATTAATAATAAGCATGACGCAAAAACACAAATTTCAAGGATAATACTAAAATTTAAAACACCAAACTTTTTAATTGGGATTAAGTATAAAACAAAAGATATCCCCCAAACAAAATTTGATAATAGCGTAAAAAGAAATTCTTTTGAAAACTTTATTTTCATAATATTATTTTTTTGATGAATTAGTAAGCCAATTACAATTATTAGAAATGATAAATATTTAGACCAACTTATTATTTCATTAAAAATTAGTATTGAAGTAATAAATGAAAAAAAAGATGTAATACCGCTTACAGGTACTATAAAACTTAACCTACCATTCTGCAAAGCTTTTGTATAAAAATAAAGTCCCCAAAAACTAAATAAGCATATCAGAATACAGACAATCCAATCATATATAGATGGTGAAAATTCATCATTTATAGTTAGATCAACTTCAAAATATAAAAAATAAAACTTGATTAATAATAAAAAAAATAATGATGATACTACTCGATAAAAAATAAAATGATAGTTTTTAACATTCAAAGTCAATACTTTCTTCCAAACAATCCCTGAAATAAAAAAAAATATTGCAGAAATAATTTTTATTATTAGGGATGTTTGAAAATCAAGCATTATAATTTTTTTTAATTTTTTTTAAATTGAACTTAACTTCAACTATAACCTTTACTAAGATAATCCAGATATTTTTCCGTTATTGTCAATATCAATTCGTTCAGCATTTGGAACTGCTGGCAAACCAGGCATTCTCATCACATCACCAAGTAACGGAACAATAAATCCTGCACCGCTTGCAATTTCAAACTCACGAACCGTTATAGTAAAATCCGTCGGACGACCTATTATCTTTTCATTATCAGAAAAACTTGCCGGTGTTTTTGCCATACAAATCTGAAATTCATTAAAACCCAACTCATTAATCATCTTCAATTGTGATTTCGATTTTGGAGAAAACTCAACTGAATTGGCTCCATAAATTTCTTTCGAAATCGTATTTATTTTATGTTCAATCGAATCTTCTTTTTGATATAAAGGTTTATAATTTGCTTCACCTTTATTGATTTCAGCTATTACTTTTTCAGCTAATTCAGCCGAACCTTTCCCACCATCAACAAAAGCTGTGCTTACAATTGCTTTAACACCTTTTGCTAAACACAATGCTTTCAATTTATCATATTCAGCTTGAGTATCATCCGGAAAAGCATTTATAGAAACCACAGGATTAATACCAAATTTCTGAATGTTTTCAATGTGTTTTTCTAAGTTGCAAAATCCTTTTTCAATTGCAGCTACATTTTCAGTTTTAAAATCTTCTACACCTAAACCAGCATGATGTTTAATTGCTCGAATCGTTGCAACTAAAACCACTGCATCAGGTTTCAAACCACTTTGTCCGCATTTTATATGAAAGAATTTTTCGGCACCTAAATCGGCACCAAATCCTGCTTCAGTAACTACATAATCTCCAAGTGAAAGTCCCATTTTTGTTGCAATTACTGTATTCGTTCCTTGCGCAATACTCGCAAATGGTCCGCCATGAAGAATGGCTGGATTTCCTTCTAAAGTTTGCACTAAATTAGGTTTCAAAGCATCTTTAAGTAAAACAGCCATTGCTCCTACTACTTTCAAATCACGAGCAAAAATTGCTTTTCCATCAAAAGTTTTTCCAACAAAAATATTGCCTAATCTGAATTTTAAATCTTCTAAATCTTTGGAAAGACATAAAATCGCCATCACTTCAGAAGCTGGAGTAATATTGAAACCATCTTCTCTCATTGTTCCATTGGCTTTGGCTCCAACACCAATAATGATTTGGCGCAACGAACGATCATTCATGTCCATCACACGTTTCCAAGCAATAGATTTTGGATCTAAATTCAAAGAAAACTTCGGATTTTGAAGATTGTTATCAATCACCGCAGAAAGTAAATTATTAGCTTTTTCAATAGCCGAAAAATC
Organism: Flavobacterium cheonanense; assembly: GCF_039539185.1. Classification (NCBI taxonomy): domain Bacteria; kingdom Pseudomonadati; phylum Bacteroidota; class Flavobacteriia; order Flavobacteriales; family Flavobacteriaceae; genus Flavobacterium; species Flavobacterium cheonanense. Next base: position 244,383 of record NZ_BAABCT010000001.1, read on the forward strand.
ACCTGTAAAATGCAAATTAATATCTTCCATCGGAACAACTTGAGCATATCCGCCACCAGCAGCGCCACCTTTCAAACCAAAAACTGGTCCGAGTGATGGTTCACGCAAAACTCCAATAGCTTTTTTTCCGATGTAATTCAAACCGTCTGTTAAGCCAATTGACATTGTGGTTTTTCCTTCACCATATTTAGTTGGAGACATAGCAGAAACCAAAATAAGTTTTCCCTTAGGATTTTCAGCTTGTAATTCTAATGGTAATTTAGCTTTGTACTTTCCGTAGTATTCTAAATCGTCTTCTTGAATATTTATTTTTTCAGCAATTTTTCTAATGTGTTGTAAGGTTGCATTTTGAGCAATCTCAATATCGGATGGAAATGTTGACATTTATAGGAGTTTTGTTTTGAATTTAATCTGTTTTATTTCAAAATAAGTATACAAATATATAAATCAAAGAGTAGTATTTATGAACATTTCAAGCATTAATTAAAAAAAAATATTTTTTTATGTAACAATTTAAACACTACTGTATCAAAAGTAAAACTTTAAAAAAAATATCATGAAAACAAAATCATTATTACTCGTATTCGTTTCTGTATTAATTACACAAATTTCAACAGCTCAAAAATCCTTTTCTGTTTCTGTAAAAGGAAAAGGAGAACCAATTTTACTATTTCCTGGTTTTGGATGCACAGGCGAATTATGGGATGAAACTGTTGCTGAATTGTCAAAAACAAATGAATGTCACATTTTTACATTTGCAGGTTTTGGAGATGTACCTCCTATTGAAACACCATGGTTATCATCTATAAAAGACGAAATTATAAGCTATGTAAAAGAAAAAAAATTAAAAAAACTAACACTTTTGGGACATAGTTTAGGTGGAACTTTAAGTCTTTGGTTAGCATCATTAGAAACTGAATTATTTAAAAAAGCCATTTTAGTTGACGCACTACCTGCAACAGCCGCTTTGATGATTCCAAACTACAATGGTGAAATCATTGAATATGACAATCCACAAAGTAAAATGATGCTTCAAATGGATAAAAATAGCTTTGATGCTATGAATCTACAATCTGTAGCTTATATGTGTCTAAATAAAGAAAAACATAAAGTTATTAGTAATTGGATGAGTATGGCTGATAGAAAAACATATGTTCATGGTTATATTGATATGCTTAACTTAGATTTGAGAAAAGAAATTGCAAAAATTAAAATTCCTGTCGTAATTTTAGCAGCAACTAGTTTAGGTATAGATGTAGTGAAAAACACATATGCAACGCAATATCAAAATTTACCTACTGTTAAAATTCTTTATGCAGAAAATGCTGCACACTTTGTAATGTATGATCAACCTGATTGGTTTATCGAAAATGTCAAACTAGCACTAAATTAAAGTGAAAAAGGAAGAACAATTCAATCAAATTTTTCAAGAGCATTACCCAAAAGTATTTCGACTTTGTAAGGGTTATTTTAATGGTGATGAGTATTTTGCAGATGATGCTACACAAGAAGTATTCATAAAAGTTTGGGAGAAGCTTGAGCAATTTAGAAATGAATCAAGCATCAGTACTTGGATATATAGAATAACCGTAAATACATGTTTGCTTTATTTAAGGAAGGAAAAAACTAAAAAAGAAGTTTCAACTGATTCTTTCCCGATACTACAAATAGATGATTATTCCGAAGAAAAAGAAATGAAACTTAAAAAAATGTACGAATGCATCCAAAAATTAGATGAAACTGGAAAAATGATTATCCTCATGGTCTTGGAAGGAATTGACTACGATAAAATATCAGAAGTAGTAGGAATAAGCGAAGAAACGCTTAGAGTGAGAATTCACAGAATTAAAAAAAGTTTAACTCAATGCATACAACAATGAAAACATTTGAAAATTTACAAGATATTTGGAACCAACAAAATGACTTCAATACAAATAAAACAGCTTCTGAACTAATAAAAAAATCAGAAGAACATAGAAAAAAAATAAAATTAAATCATATTGCAACACTCATTATTATTGGCATTACAACTTTAATATTACTGTGTTATTTTATTTGGTTAGGAATTTACTCGGTTTCTATTTTTACAATAGGTTTAGTTTTGATGATTAGTTCAATGATTTTACGAATTATTTTAGAATTGATAAGTATTAAAAAATTTAATACTATAAATATTGAAACTTCTTTACTAGAGTATAGCAAAAACGCAGCATCATTTTACACCTGGAGAAAATGTATTCACTTCATTGCAACGCCAATTATTTACATAGTATATACTATTGGGTTTTCGTTATTAATACCAACGTTTCAAGAACAATTTTCAACACCTTTTTTTATCTATCTTCTAGTAAGCGGCTACGGATTTCTGATAATTTTTGCATTCTTTCTAAACAAAAAATTGAAAAAAGAAATGGAAATTTTAGCTTTCTTAAAAAATATTGAATAATAAAAAAGCCTTTCAAATGAAAGGCTTTTTTATTATTCTAAAGACAAAGTAATTTGTCCATCGTCATCTAATTCTGTTTGAATATCATCAGTAACGTTATCTTCGCCTGAGACTTCCATTTCTTCTGGAGCTTCCTCCACAGGTTCTTCATAAGGCAATGGCTCTAGAAGATTGACTTGTTTCAATTTATCGGCCGTTAATTGGTTTCCTAATGCCTTGATTCCTTTTACAGCAATAAATTGTTCTAAATCTATTGTTTGATTATCCTTTTGAACACCTTTCACTTTAGCAAAAATTACCTCAGCAACTGGACGCCAATCGGTAGAAACAATTTCTAATTGCGATTTCTCATGTTCGGTAATGAAGGTTTCTTCTTTATTTTCATTTTCAACCAAGAATCGTTTTACAAAATAACGTTCCTTTTCACCATCGTAATAAATCGTAGAAATTGGTTTCTTTGGATTCCATTTTTCAAGAACAATCATATCTTCGTCAAAATGCGTAGTCAATTCTGGAATAATGGTTTTCAATTTTCCACTTTGATTGATAATCAAAAGTCTATCGTTTGGACGGAATTCTCCCAACAACTCACCTCTTCCATCAACATTTAAACGTTGCACAGTGTCATCAAACCAAACTTTTCTCGGACGCAAAGTAGAAATTCCTTTCTCCTTCAATTCGATTTTCTTGATTGGATATTTGGTAACCGTATTTCCACGTGAAGCACGACCTTTTATGGCAATATCGGTAAAATCAACATCCCATTTTAGTTTTTTCACACTTCCAACTTGACGCAATAATATGGTTACAACCTCAGCTTCACCATTTGGATTTGCTGAGAAATATAAAGTTTGTGAACCTGGTTTTTCTTGTGTTAAATCGTAAAATTTATCACGAGTAACACCAGAAACATTGAAACGTTTTATAAATGTTGAACCATTTTTACCATCACGATAAATCATGTTATAAATAGTTCGCTTGTCATTTTTATCAAATACGTCAATGTGTATGATATCTTTTCCTACGAATTTTTTGTCATCTACTTTAGAAATCATCATTTTTCCATCGCGTAAGAAAACGATAACATCATCAATATCAGAACAATCGGCAACGTATTCGTCTTTTTTCAAACCTGTTCCAAAGAAACCTTCTTCTTTGTTTACATATAATTTTGTATTTCTTAAAACCACTTTGGTAGCTTCAATATTTTCAAAACTTCTCAATTCGGTTAGACGTTCGCGACCTTTTCCGTATTTCTCTTTTAATTTGGCAAAATAATCTATGGCAAAATCAATTAGATTATCTAAATGATGTTGCACTTCTTTCATTTCGTCTTCCAATTTGGCAATAAAATCATCCGCTTTATCCGAATCGAAACGAGTAATACGAATCATCGGAATTTGGGTTAATTTTTGCAAATCTTCGTCTTCAATTTCACGCACAAATGACTTTTTGAAAGGCTCGAAACGATCGTACATATATTTATAAAGCGCTTCTCTATCAGAATACAATTTGAAATCGATGTACATTTCCTCACGAATGAAAATCTTTTCTAAAGTCGAGAAATGCCATTTATTTTTAAGTTCTTCTAATTGAATTTCGAGTTCTTTCTTCAATAAATCAACCGTTCTTTCAGTTGAAATTTTCAACATATCGGAAACCCCAATGAACAACGGTTTGTTATCTTCAATCACACAACCCAAAGGAGCAACAGAGGTTTCGCAAGCCGTGAAAGCATACAAAGCATCAATCGTTTTATCTGGAGAAACTCCTGGAAATAAATGAATTAGAATTTCAACTTCGGCAGCTGTATTGTCTTCAATTTTCTTGATTTTGATTTTACCTTTTTCGTTGGCTTTCAAAATACTATCAATCAAAGTCGATGTATTGGTTGAAAACGGAATTTGAGTAATCACCAAAGTCTGTTTGTCTAATTGCGAAATTTTGGCACGAACACGAACACGTCCGCCACGCAAACCATCGTTATAATTGGAAACATCGGCGATTCCTGCAGTTTGAAAATCTGGATATAATGTAAATGGTTTACCTTTTAGAATTTTAATCGAAGCATCAATTAATTCGTTGAAATTGTGAGGTAACACTTTAGTTGATAGTCCAACCGCAATACCTTCAGCACCTTGAGCCAAAAGCAAAGGAAACTTTACTGGAAGATTGTTCGGCTCGGCACGACGACCATCATAAGAAACACCCCAATCGGTAATTTTTGGAGAATACAAAACTTCTAAAGCAAATTTTGACAAACGTGCTTCAATATATCTCGAAGCCGCAGCGCTATCTCCAGTTAGAATATTTCCCCAGTTTCCTTGACAATCAATCAACAATTCTTTTTGACCAATTTGCACCATCGCATCACCAATACTCGCATCACCGTGAGGATGATATTGCATGGTGTGTCCAACAACATTCGCCACTTTGTTGTAACGACCATCATCCAACTCTTTCAGCGAATGCATAATACGACGTTGCACTGGTTTGAAACCATCTTCAATCGCAGGCACAGCACGCTCAAGAATTACATAGGAAGCGTAATCCAAAAACCAATCTTTGTACATTCCTGTAACTTTGGTAATGGTATCTTCTGGATTCTCGTCGTTTTCGTAAAAGTGATTTCCGCCTCGAGAAACTATGTCCTCAAAGCCTTCATCAGCAATTTCGTCGTTGGTAGATTCGTCTAACTCGTCGTTAGTTTCTTCTTCGTTAATGTTATCTTCTTCTTCGTCTTTCATTTATGCTGAATATTTCAGTATCTGTTTAAATTAACTTCTATTTGCTATTAATTAATTTTATTAAATCTTCTTTACTTGGTAAAATTGTTTTGTATTTACTTGCAAAAATTTGTTCGTTATTATCAGGCAATGTGTATTCTACAACTAAATCGCTTTTGTTTTGACATAGTACAATTCCTATTGTTTTGTTTTCTCCTTCGAGGCACATTTCTCTATCATAATAGTTGACATACATTTGCATTTGACCTAAATCTTGATGTTTCAATTCGCCAATTTTCAAATCGATTAAAACAAAACTTTTTAAAACTCGATTGTAAAAAACTAAATCAATATAAAAATGTTTATCATCAAATGTAATTCGTTTTTGACGTGCTACAAAAGCAAAACCTTCACCTAATTCTAGTAAAAAATGTTCTAATTTATTGATTATTTCTTGCTCTAATTCTGATTCAGAATAGTTATGCAATTCTGGTAATCCTAAAAATTCTAAAATGTAAGGATCTTTTATAATGTCTTTTGGTTTTTCAATAATCTGACCTTCTTCTGATAATTTTAAAACACCTTCTTTATCTCTGCTTAAAGCCAATCTTGTATATAATGCAGAATCATATTGACGTTTTAATTCACGTACACTCCAATTGTGTTTTTCTGATTCAATTTCGTAGAAACTTCGTTCTTTTTCATCATCAATTCGCATTAGAAAGGTGTAATGTGACCAAGTAAGTTTAAAAAAAGATATAAGTGTTTGAAAATCAATATTTTTAAATTCCGTAGACAGTGACTGCGTTTTTTGCGAATCCAATTCCGTAGACAGTGTCTGTGGAATTTGAATATTTAATATCCGTAAGAGCATAGTCGAATTTGAATAAATCAAATAAAATTTTCTAATTTGCTCTAAACTACTTAACGAAAATCCCTTCCCAAACTCCTTCGTCAATTGTTGAGAAAGTCCTTTTAGGATTTGTTTTCCGTATTCGGCGCGTTCTTTTCCATTTTGTTCTTCTTCAACAATCATTCTTCCAATTTCGAAATACGTGTAGGTCATTGTTGAATTTACCGTACGCAAAACTTGTTGTTGTGCATTTTGCAATAACACAACGACTTGTTGGAATAACGCTTTATTTTGAAGTTCTTTTGACAAAATTCTAAATTTATTTCTCCACTAATTCCTTATCCAATTCGACTTTCAAATTATTGATGATAAAGTTTTGTCTATCAGGTGTATTTTTACCCATATAAAACTCTAATAAGGTTTCGATTGATGTGGCTTTGTCTAACATCACAGGATCTAATCGGATGCTTTCGCCAATAAAATGCTTGAACTCATCAGGCGAAATTTCTCCTAATCCTTTGAATCGGGTAATTTCTGGTTTTGGTTTCAATTTTTCTATGGCATCAATTCGTTCTTGGTCGGAATAACAATAGATGGTTTCTTTTTTATTTCGAACACGGAATAATGGTGTTTGCAAAATATACAAATGTCCTTCTTTAATCATTTCTGGGAAAAATTGAAGGAAAAACGTGATTAACAATAAACGAATGTGCATACCATCGACATCGGCATCGGTTGCAATTACGATGTTGTTGTAACGTAAATCTTCGATACTCTCTTCAATATCTAATGCTGCTTGAAGCAAATTGAACTCTTCGTTTTCGTATACAATTTTCTTCGACATTCCATAAGAATTCAAAGGCTTACCACGTAAACTAAAAACAGCTTGTGTATTCACATCACGGCTTTTCGTAATCGAACCCGAAGCCGAATCACCTTCGGTAATAAAAAGCGTACTTTCTAAACTTCGTGGATTTTTAGCATCGGTTAAATGCACACGACAATCGCGTAATTTTTTATTGTGCAAACTTGCTTTTTTAGCTCTGTCTTTGGCTAATTTTCTAATTCCTGAAAGTTCTTTACGTTCGCGCTCGGCTTGCAAAATCTTACGTAAAAGCGAATCGGCAACTTCTGGATTTTTATGTAAAAAATTATCTAATTTGGTTGTAATAAAATCGTGAATGAAGGTTCGAACCGTCGGACCATTCGGACCTACATCATTAGAACCCAATTTGGTTTTGGTTTGCGATTCGAAAACTGGCTCTTCCACTTTAATGGAAACCGCAGAAACTATCGATTTACGAATATCAGAAGCTTCAAAACCTTTGTTGTAATATTCACGAATGGTTTTTACAATGGCTTCACGAAACGCGTTTAAGTGCGTTCCACCTTGTGTTGTATTTTGTCCGTTTACAAAGGAATGGTATTCTTCTGAATATTGTGATTTACTGTGTGTTAAAGCAATTTCGATATCATCACCTTCTAAGTGAATGATTGGATATTGCATGTCTTCCTCAGTAATTGTTTCTTCTAACAAATCCTTTAAACCAAATTCAGAAAGGTATTTTTCACCGTTGTAATATATTGTTAATCCGCGATTTAGATAACAATAATTTTTGAGCATTTTGATAATATACTCATTTCGGTATTTATAATTTTTGAAAATAGCTTCGTCAGCAATAAAGGCAACTTTTGTTCCTTTACGTTTTGTGGAATCTTGAACTTCTTCTTCTAAAGTTAGATTTCCTTCAGAGAATTCGGCTGCTTTTTGTTGGTTGTCACGAACCGATTCCACGCGGAAATAATTAGACAAAGCATTCACGGCTTTGGTACCAACTCCATTCAAACCAACCGATTTTTTAAAGGCTTTAGAATCGTATTTTCCACCCGTATTCATTTTGGAAACTACGTCAACGACTTTTCCTAATGGAATTCCACGACCGTAATCGCGAACGGTTACCAATTTATCTTTAATCGTTACTTCGATAACTTTTCCTGCACCCATAACGAATTCGTCGATGCAGTTGTCGATTACTTCTTTTAGTAAAATATAAATTCCGTCATCTGGAGACGAACCGTCACCGAGTTTCCCAATGTACATTCCGGGACGCATTCGGATGTGTTCTTTCCAATCGAGTGAGCGTATATTGTCTTCGTTATATTGTGTTTCTTGAGCCATTTTAAAATGTATCGATTTTGTGCTAATATAGTGCATTTCGAGTCATTTTTGAAATGATATTTGTCAAAGTTATTAAGAATGTTTTTGACAATTTGAAATAAGAAAATAGAGAATAGAATATAGAAAAAAGAGGATGAATTTTGGGGATTTATTTTATATATTTTAAAGATTATGTTTTCAAGTTAAGTAAATATACTAGTTATAGACAACTAACCAGAAAAAATAGAATTAGTTTCTTTTTGAAAAAATTCATAAAGATTTGAAATGATATAAAAAATTACATTAGAAATGAAAACAATAATTAAAATATTGCCATTAGCTTTTTTGTTTGTATTTCTAGTAAGCTGTGACCCAGCACATGACATTATATTTACAAACAATACAAATTCAGTAGCTAAGGTTAAATTCAAATTAAACCCTAAATTTAAAAACTATAGTTTAAGCGAATCAATAACTGGAGATTCAATTGTATTTAATCTAAAGCCGAATGACACTTCAAATTTATATTTTGGAATTGGAGTTTGGGATGACAAAGAAATAGAACAATTATGTAATTCCATAACTAGTTTAGAAATTGAAAATAATGACTTAAAAACTGTTTATAAATCAAAAAAAACAATAAAAAATATCCTTGAAAATAATCAAGAAGGATTTTGGTGGAAAACGAGAATATCGATTGATATTGAATAAAAACACTACTGCAAACAGCTACTCAACTTTCCACAAAAAAACCGCAAAATCTCTTTTGCGGCTAGTCTATTTTCTATATTCTATTCTCTATTTTCTTAAAAACTACACGTTAAAACGGAAATGCATCACATCTCCATCCTTAACGATATATTCTTTTCCTTCCACTCTTAGTTTTCCGGCTTCTTTGCATTTAGCTTCTGAACCCAATGTAGAATAATCTTCGAATGCAATAACCTCAGCACGGATGAAACCTTTTTCGAAATCGGTGTGGATTACTCCAGCTGCTTTTGGTGCTGTATCGCCAACGTTAATTGTCCAAGCGCGAACTTCTTTAACTCCAGCTGTGAAATACGTTTGTAATTTTAATAATTTGTAAGCTGCACGAATTAAAACTGCCGAACCTGGTTCTGTCAATCCCATATCTTCTAGGAAAACTTGACGCTCTTCATAGCTTTCTAATTCAGTAATATCAGCTTCTGCTCCTACTGAAAGTATGATAACTTCAGCATCTTCGTCTTTTACTAATTCGCGAACTTGATCTACATATTTGTTTCCGTTTACCGCTGAAGTTTCGTCAACATTACAAACATAAAGTACTGGTTTGTTTGTAATTAACTGAAAATCTTGCATCAATTCTTCTTCATCTTGATTTTGAGGAACAACTGTTCTTGCAGATTTTGCTTGCAACAAGGTTTCACGAATTCTATCTAAAAGTGCTTTTTCTGTTTGAGCTTCTTTGTTTCCAGTTTTAGCTGCACGATTTACTTTTTCTAAACGTTTTTCAACGGTTTCTAAGTCTTTTAATTGCAATTCGATATCAATCGTTTCTTTATCGCGAATTGGATTTACATTTCCATCAACGTGAACGATATTATCGTTATCAAAACAACGTAAAACGTGAATAATAGCGTTACATTCTCTAATGTTTGCAAGGAATTGATTTCCTAAACCTTCACCTTTACTTGCTCCTTTTACTAATCCTGCAATATCAACAATATCAACAGTTGCCATTTGAACACGTTCTGGTTTTACCAATTCTTCCAAACGATTGATTCTTGGATCTGGAACGTTTACCACACCAATATTTGGCTCGATAGTACAAAACGGAAAGTTAGCACTTTGCGCTTTAGCATTAGATAAACAATTAAATAAAGTTGATTTTCCTACGTTTGGTAATCCTACAATTCCTGCTTTCATTGGTCCGTTTTATTTTTTAAAAGTGTGCAAATATAAGATTTTAAATTGTTTAAAAAATAATTGAAAGTAATTTATAATTTTAGTTAATTCAATCTCTAAAAAACATTATATTGCGACAAATTATTAACTAACCAACTACTTTTTATGAAAAAAATTACATTATTATTTTTTTTCATTGCTTTAAATAATGTTTTTGCACAAAAACAAATTTCAGGTAATGTTAAAGACGACAAAAACGAACCTTTATTTGGTGTTAATGTCATAGAAAAAGGCACTTCCAATGGTGTTTCTACAGATGCTGACGGAAGTTTTAAAATTAAAGTTAAAGAAGGTGCAATACTTGTATTTTCTTACATTGGATATAATGCTGTAGAAAAAAGCACAGACAATACGTCTACAATTGATGTTGTTTTATCTGGTGCACAAGTTCTCAATGAAGTACAAATTGTTGGTTCACGAAACTCAAAAAGAACCATTGTAAATTCGGCAGTCCCAATTGACGTTATTGACATTAAAAATGTAACAACTCAAAGTGGAAAAATTGAAATCAATGAATTATTACAGTATGCTGCTCCATCGTTTAATGCTAACAAGCAATCAGGTTCAGACGGTGCAGATCACGTTGATCCAGCATCTTTAAGAGGAATGGGACCAGACCAAACTTTGGTATTAATTAATGGAAAAAGAAGACATCAATCTTCATTAATAAATTTATTTGGAACTCGAGGAAGAGGAAATACTGGAACCGATTTGAATGCAATTCCTGCTACTGCAATAAAAAGAATTGAAATTTTAAGAGATGGTGCAGCAGCTCAATATGGTTCTGATGCAATTGCAGGTGTAATCAATATTATTTTAAATGATAATGTAAAAGAGTTAACAGGTTCGATTACAACTGGAGCATACAACACAAACGCACAAGGAGATTTTCCATTAGGAACAGCTAATACTCCTGGATTTAGATTAGACCAAAATGGAAATGGAAATACATTTGGAAGTGATAAAAATCTTGATGGTTTTTCAACTAAAGTTGGCTTGAACTATGGAGTTTCTTTAGGAAAAAAAGGTGGATATGTTAATTTTACAGGAGAGTTTTTAAATAAAGAAAAAACACTTCGTCCTGGTTTTGATTTTAGAAAAGGATTTGGAGAAGCTGCTGTTCAAGGATTAAACTTTATGGCTAATTTATCAATTCCTATTTCAAGTAAAACAGATTTTTATGCTTTCGTAGGAAGCAATATCAGAAATACTGATGCTTATGCGTTTACAAGAAATGGTGGTGCTAGAGTTGTTGAATCTATTTATCCTGGCGGATTTACACCAAGAATTACATCTGATATTTTAGATCATTCAGTAGCAGTTGGAATTAAAACAAAATTTGATAATGGTTGGAAAATGGATTTGAGTAATTCTTTAGGTAACAATTCATTTCAGTATAATATTGAAGGCACATTAAATGCGTCATTAGGTGCAAATTCCCCAACTAGTTTTGATGCTGGTGGACATAAATTATTGCAAAATACCACAAATTTAGATTTTTCAAAAAATTATGACACCGTTTTAGAAGGGTTCAATTTGGCTTTAGGAACTGAGTTTAGAGTTGAAAAATTCAATATTTTTGCTGGAGAAGTTGGTTCTTATGCAACTTACGATATTAATGGAAATGTAGTTACAGATCCAACAATTCAAACAATTCCAATTGACCCAATTTCTGGAGATCCAAGACCAGGTGGTTCTCAAGGTTTTCCTGGATATAGTCCAGCAAACGAAGTAAATGAAACGCGTTCAAATTTTTCTCTATATGCTGATGGTGAATTAGATATAACAAAAGCATTCATGATTAGTACGGCAGTACGTTTTGAAAATTATAGCGATTTTGGTAGTACATTAAACGGAAAATTAGCTTCAAGATTAAAATTAACAGACAATATTAATTTAAGAGGCTCTATTAGTACAGGATTTAGAGCACCATCATTAGCACAAATTTATTACAATACAAGTTTTACAAATTTCAGTAGCTCAGGAGCAACAGAAGTTTTACTTTCTGGAAACGAAAGTCCTGTTACAAAAGCATTTGGTATTGGAAAATTAAACGAAGAGAAAGCTGTAAATGCCTCATTAGGATTTACAGCAAATTACGGAAGTTTTACAGCTACAATTGATGGATATATGATCAATGTAAAAGATAGAATTGTACTAACAGGGTATTTTGATGCTTCATCATTAGGATTAAATGTTGATGCAGCTCAATTTTTTACTAATGGAGTAGATACAAAAACTAAAGGTTTAGACGTAGTCTTATCATGGAAAAAAACTTTTGGAGATTCTAAATTTGGAGCTACAATTGTTGGAAATATAAATGATATGGAGATTACTAAAGTAAAAAATAATGGTTTAGACGAGCAAACCTTCTTCGGAGAAAGAGATAAAGCATTTTTATTAGCTTCTGCGCCTCAAAGTAAATTTGGTTTAAACTTAAATTATGGGTACAAAAAATTTGATAGTGGTTTAGCTTTTACACGTTTTAGTGAAGTAAAATTATTAGACTACCAAGTTTATGAAGATGTAAATGATTATGGTGGTTCTTTTGCTAATCAAATCAAAGCTGCAACTGATACTTATGGTGTTAAAATTGTAACCGACTTAACTTTGGGTTATAAAATATCTAAAGCATTCAAAATAACTTTAGGTGCAAATAACTTACTAAATGTTTATCCTGATCAACAAGATGACTGGGTTGAAGCTGGTGGATATTGGGATGCCGTTCAAATGGGATTTGGAGGAGCATATTATTATACTAGGCTAGGTTTCAATTTCTAAAAAACAATTTCCTATAATAACTAAATCCTGAAAGTTGTCTTTCAGGATTTTTTTATGCGAATTATATAATATTTAATAAAAATTATATAATAAACTTAGTTGAAGTTTAATTTAAGTTTGCTTCTATAAATTTCTAAATTATTTATTATGAAAACTCTATTTATTGGAATACTATCATTGTTTGCGACAACAACTTTTCAGGCTCAAAACAAAAACATAAAAGACGAAACAAAAACGACGACAACTACTATTACTGATTCTAATGGTAAAAAAACTTATGTAAAGAAAGAAAACACAAGAGAAGTTCAAAAAATTGAATTGAAAGAAGAAAAACCAAACACTTTGAACATCGAAACCAAAGATTCTCCTGTTGTAGTTACAACTACTACAAAAATTACTAATCCTGATGGAAGTACTCGTACAGTAGATGTTGATCGTTCATCATATTATATGTATAACAACAAAAAATACGATGTTAAACTTGACGCAAGTGGCTATAGAATAACTGGTGATGACATCAAAAAAAGTGCTTTATTAAGAAAAACAACTACCAATAGTTTTATTTATTACAATGGTAAAGAAACATCTATTGGTTATTTTGATACTGATGGAAATTTGGTTTTAGAAACCTATAATTCCAAAACCGATACTGTTACTTATAAAACTTATGTTATTGTGAAACAATAGAAAAAAAAGCGAATCAAAAACTATTTAAGAATTAGTTTTTGATTCGCTCTATTTTAATCATCAATACTCAAAATTATCTTTTCCTCTTCTTCTGTAGCAACCATTCCAGAGATTTCCCAATAATTACTTAGGATTGTATTTTTCTTATTGAATAAGGTTTTATCTTTAAAAACCTCACTTTCCTTAAAGCTATAATTTTGGTTGCTGAAATTAGTAGTTATAAAGTAATTCCTCACTTCAATATCTGTCGTTTTATTCTTAACAACTTTTTCATATCCTATTTCCTCTTTTGAACCAATTAAATAATAATTATTGGAGTCAAATCGATACATGGTTTTGAAAAAAGATTTATAAATATTTTTTCCATTTTTTCCTGTTTTATCTTTTGCTTTTGCAAATGAAGTTGGAGAAATCTCGGAACTCACTTCAATAATTATCTTTTTCTTTCTATCATAAGTTATAGTATAATCGTCTAACATTGCTGAACTATTATCTGCTGGTATAGCAGTCATAACATAGTAATCTTCATTGATTGGATGTGCTTTTACTAAAAAATCGTACTCTTTCTTAGCTCTCGGCTCCAAAAGCGGATTCAAATATTTGAAATTGTAATAGTTTTGCATAATATTATTCAAATTGTATCCTACAAGTTCATCCATTATATAATCTTCAACCAATCCGAAAGACCTATTTTGCTCTACCAAAATTGTTGTACTAAAATCATTTGGCTTTCCAGAAAGTTGAAAATTTAAAAGTCCGTCATTATAATTAGAATAAACTCCGTTAAGTTTAAAAAACTCTCTAGAATATACTTTCAATCTTGCTGGAACCGTTAGTTTTTTGGAAGAATTTTCTATTAAAGAAGCGAGTATTTTTTGTGGATGTTGCTTTGTTAAAATTATTTCATCTAATTTATTAAAACTACTTTTAAGATAAATTACTGTTTCTTTTTCTTTTAATATTGTAGACCTAATTGTCTGAGAAACATAGGAAGTATGCGTTATTTGTATATTTGATATTCCTTTTAGAAGAAAACTGACTTTTCCTTCAGCATTACTTAAATTAAGTTGCTTTGTTTTTAAGACTAAAACAGTAGCATCTTCAATAGATAAATTAGTATCTGCATCTTTAAGAATTATAGATTTTTCTACCTCTTGTGAATAAAGATGACTTGAAAAAAATAAAAAAACAAATGCAATAAAACACTTCATACTTGAATTAGTTTATTAACAAATATATAAATTCTTTTAAAACATTGATAAATAATAGATTAAATATGTTTTCAAAAATAATAACCTTTTAAAATAAAAAACAAAAAAACCACCAACTATATCAACAGTTGATGGTTTACTCTATATTTCACAAAAAATTAAGTTACTCGTTATGCAAAAACGATTGTCTGTTTAAAAGTGTTTCTTCACTTTCTACATGATTGTCATCAGGAATACAACAATCCACTGGGCAAACTGCTGCACACTGAGGTTCTTCATGAAAGCCTTTACATTCTGTACATTTTCCAGGTACGATGTAGTAAACATCATCAGATACCGGCGTTTGAGCCGCATCAGCATCCACCTCAGTTCCATCTGGAAGAATTACCTTTCCTCTCAACTTTGTTCCATCTTTCCATCTCCAATCATCTGCACCTTCATAGATTGCAGTATTCGGACATTCTGGCTCACATGCACCACAATTGATACATTCGTCTGTTATTATAATTGCCATCTTTAAAGTTTATGAGTTTAAAAGTTTAAAAGTTTATGAGTATAAAAAAAACATATAACTTTTTGAACTATTTACTTATTACTATTTACTTATTACTAATTTTGTGCAAAATTACAATCAAAACCATTCATAAACAAGTTACAAATGTTACAAAAAGAAAAAATTAACGCTTTTGTAGAATTAGGAAAGTTTTTAAGCCAATTTTCATTGGATAATAACACCCAAAATGAAGCTGTTCTAAATAATAATTTGTTCTATGATGATTTTATAAATTTGATTGAATTATCACAATCACATAATGGTTGGTTTACACCAGAACAAGTTTATTTTGCTATAAATTCTTGGGCAGAAGCTTTGACAGAAGAAAATTTAGACAAATGGTTATCAAATTACGATTTCTCTAATGTACAACCAAAAACAGTTGGATTAATCCTTGCCGGAAACATTCCATTAGTTGGTTTTCATGATTTTTTATCGGTAGTGGTTTCTGGTCATAAAGTTTTGGTAAAGACCTCTTCCAACGATCAAAAATTATTGCCTTTCCTTGCTAACTACTTAATCTCTGTAAATTCTGAATTAGAAAATTACATCAAATTTACAGAAGGAAAATTAGAAAATTTTGATGCTGTAATAGCAACTGGAAGCAATAATACAGCAAGATATTTCGAATTTTATTTCAAAGACAAGCCAAGTATTATTCGCAAAAACAGAAATTCAGTTGCCATTTTAACAGGAAATGAATCGCATGAGGATTTAGTAAATTTAGGCGAAGATATTTTTAGATATTTTGGTTTAGGTTGCCGCAATGTTTCAAAACTTTTTGTTCCAAAAGACTACAATTTTGAAAACTTCTTCAAAGCAATTTACGAATATAAAGACGTAATTTTTTACGAAAAATATTCTAACAACTACGATTATAATAAAGCCGTTTTTTTGATGAGTAATTTCAAATTGTTGGATAATGAATTTCTTACAATCAAAGAAGACACAAGTTACTCCTCACCGATTTCATCTGTTTTTTATGAATATTATGAGGACTTGAATGAAATAAAATCACGTTTAGAAAACGATGCTGACCAAATTCAATGCATTGTTTCAAAAGATGCAATAGAAAATTCAATACTATTTGGACAAACACAAAAACCAAAACTTTGGGATTATGCCGATAACGTTGACACTTTAGCATTTCTAAAGGAAATTTGATTGCATTTTTCTCAAAAATTGTTATAAACTATAACGATTTCGTTAATAACAAGGGCTGATTATTGTCAAATTCTAACCGCTTTTTCGTAGGCTATTTACGAAATTTGCGCTTTAAAATTTGCATTAACTTAACAATGAAAAAACACAACTACAGCGCCGGACCATGTATTCTTCCTCAAGAAGTATTTGAAAAATCTGCACAAGCCATTTTAAATTTTAATAATTCTGATTTATCTATTTTAGAAATTTCCCACAGAAGTAAAGATTTTGTTGCCGTAATGGACGAAGCAAGAGCTTTAGTTTTAGAACTTTTAGGATTGGAAGGAAAAGGATATCAAGCCTTATTTTTAGCTGGTGGGGCCAGTTTAGAATTCTTGATGGTTCCTTATAATTTAATGAAAACGGATGGTAAAGCTGCCTATTTAGACACCGGAACTTGGGCAAGTAATGCTATAAAAGAAGCCAAACATTTTGGAGAAACTTTAATAGTAGGTTCATCTAAAGAGCAAAATTATAATCACATTCCAAAAGGGTATTCAATTCCTGAGGATGCTTCCTATTTCCATTGTACAAGTAACAATACCATTTTTGGAACGCAAATGAAATCGTTTCCAACAACAAATGTTCCTGTAGTTTGTGATATGAGTTCCGATATTTTTTCAAGAACTTTAGATTTTTCAAAATTTGATTTGATTTATGCTGGAGCTCAAAAAAATATGGGTCCAGCTGGAGCAACTTTAGTAGTCGTTAAAGAAGAAATTTTAGGAAAATCTGGAAGTTATATTCCAAGTATGTTGGATTATGAAAAACATATTAAAGCAGAAAGCATGTACAATACGCCACCTGTCTTTCCTATATATGCATCGCTTCTAACATTACAATGGTTGAAAAACCTTGGCGGAATTGCTGCTATTGAAAAAATCAACGAAGCTAAAGCCAACTTATTATATACAGAAATCGACAGAAATCCATTATTTAAAGGAACTGCAGCTGTTGAAGATAGAAGTATCATGAACGCAACGTTTTTATTAAATGATGAAAACCACGCTCCTATTTTTGACAAAATGTGGAAAGAAGCAGGAATTTCAGGATTGCCTGGACATCGCTCTGTTGGAGGTTATCGTGCTTCAATGTACAATGCTTTGCCTCTAGAAAGCGTTCAAGTTTTGGTCGATGTAATGCAATCACTTGAAAAGAACCTCTAAATTTTAAAATTTAATATATCAATTGAGTTTTAACTTTTAAACTCATAAACTTTTAAACTTATAAACTTAAAAATGAAAGTATTAGCTAACGACGGAATTTCAAAAAGCGGAATCAAAGCTTTAGAAAAAGGTGGATTTGAAGTAATTACTACCAAAGTAGCTCAAGAACAAGTTGCCAATTTTATCAATTCGAATAATGTTGATGTAATTTTAGTTAGAAGTGCAACCAAAGTTCGTAAAGATATTATTGACGCTTGTCCAAATCTAAAAATCATTGGTCGCGGTGGCGTTGGAATGGATAATATTGATGTAGAATATGCTCGTTCCAAAGGAATTCACGTTATCAATACGCCAGCATCTTCATCAGAAAGTGTGGCAGAATTGGTTTTTGCACACTTATTTACTGGTGTTCGTTTTTTACACGATTCTAACAGAAATATGCCTCTTGAAGGTGATACTAATTTTGAAGGTTTGAAAAAAGCTTACGCAAATGGTATTGAACTTCGTGGCAAAACATTAGGAATTATCGGTTTTGGAAGAATTGGTCAAGCGGTTGCAAAAATGGCACTTGGACTTGGAATGAAAGTAATTGCTGCAGATAAGTTTTTAAGTAATGCCGAAATTAGAGTTGATTTTTACACTGGTCAATTCATAAATGTTGATATTATTACAGAACCGCTTGAAGATTTATTCAAACATTCTGATTTTATTACACTTCACGTTCCTGCGCAAGAAGGTTATGTAATTGATGCCGATGAAATTGCACAAATGAAAGACAATGTAGGAATCGTAAACTGTGCTCGTGGTGGCGTGATTAATGAAGTTGCTTTAATTGAAGCTTTAGAAAGTGATAAAGTCCTTTTTGCAGGATTAGACGTTTTTGAAAAAGAGCCAACGCCAGAAATTCAAATTTTGATGCATCCAAGAATTTCGTTAACTCCACATATTGGAGCTGCAACTTTAGAAGCTCAAGACAGAATCGGAACCGAATTAGCCGAACAAATTATTGGTCTATTAAAGAAGTAATCAATTTCAAAAAAATAGAATCCAAATCTGAAGTAAAATTTAGATTTGGATTTTTTTGTAGAATAAATTTGACGTTTTATATATTTGATTTTAAACTTTTATACCTTTGTTAAAACTAAAAACAAAAAACTATGTTTGAACAACTTACAGAATTAGTAAAACAATTTGGTGGTGATGCAGTAGTAAACAATCCTGCAGTGCCAAACGAACAA
Organism: Flavobacterium cheonanense; assembly: GCF_039539185.1. Lineage (NCBI taxonomy): Bacteria > Pseudomonadati > Bacteroidota > Flavobacteriia > Flavobacteriales > Flavobacteriaceae > Flavobacterium > Flavobacterium cheonanense. The sequence goes on from NZ_BAABCT010000001.1 coordinate 263,352, forward strand.
AATGAAGCCGTAATGGAAGAAGCCGGAGGTTCAATCCTTTCTGGTTTAAAAGATATGGTTGCTAGTGGAAATATTGGTGATTTAGCAGGATTACTTTCGGGTAAAACTCCAATTGACATGAACAATCCAGTAGTTCAAGAATTAACAGGAAAAGTAACAGGAAACCTTGGAGAAAAATTCGGTTTATCTTCAGAAGCTGCTGGAAGTGTAGCTGGTGGTTTAATTCCTCAAATATTAGGTGGATTGATAAATAAAGCTAAAGATCCAAACCAACCTGGATTTAATATTACAGATTTGATTAGCTCAATTTCAGGTGGAAATGGTGGTGGATTGATGGATGCTGTAACTAAATATGGTGGTCAATTTGGTTTAGACCAAGATGGTGACGGACAAGTTGGAATGAGTGACGCAATTTCTGCAGTGACTAAAAAATCTGGTGGACTTGGAGGTTTATTAGGAAAACTTTTTGGAGGAAAATAATTCCCAACGTTATAATTTTAAAAAACACTTTAACTTGGTTAAGGTGTTTTTTTTGTTAAAACATTTTTAAATCAAATCACAATAGATTGAATTTTAGTAACTTTATAAAAAATATTTTGTGAAAAATCTAATTTACATTTTTGTAATACTTCTTTTTATAATTGGATGCTCTTCAACAAATCAATCTATTTCAACAACTAATGAGAATTCTACAAAAACATCAGACACTATTAGAATTGCTAATGACTCTTTAGAATATGAAGTCATAATTATTGATGGTGGATTTAATTCATGGTTATATTCTCATGCAAGACCAAGAGGATTTTATTCAGAAAGTTATTTGGAAAACCGAAATAGAATCTATGTAAATGAATGGAATAATCGCGCAAGACAACCACTACAATACAATCCTAATTTATATGAAATGCAAATAAATTACGATTTTAATATTCACTATGGTTACGAAGTAAACTACTTGATTTATAATTATTTCATTTATTTTCAAATAACATACAAACAACAACTCGCCGGATTTGTACCACGTCCATAAATTGAGTAAATTTGCACTTTATTATAGAAAATGGGAAGCTTTAAAGAACGTTGGAACATAACATCAGATTGGCAAGTAGTTGTCATACTTGTTGTATTTGCAGTTACAGGTTCTACTTCTGCACTTATTGCAAAACCCATTTTAGCTCTTTTCGGAATTACAAAAGAAAGTGTTTCCTTATGGCTTTATTATCCTTTATACATTGTTATGATTTTTCCTGTTTATCAAGTTCTTCTAGTAAGTTTCGGATTCCTATTTGGACAATTCAAATTCTTTTGGGCTTTTGAAAAGAAAATGCTTCGCAGCATGAAACTTGGATTTATTGCCGATTTTTTTGAGAAATAAAAAAAGGAACTATTGAAGTTCCTTTAAATTATTATCCTCTTGATTTTTAATTACATAAGTGTAAATCCATGTCAGCGTAAATGTTGGTATAAAATCACTAAAAGGTAATATCTCTTCTAAAAACTCGATTATACCACCCACTTTACCAATGGAACCTTTATACATATAAGATAACATAAAAGCGGCTAATGGTGCCCAAATGGTATCTGCAAGTTCTCCAAAAACTGGAACTAAATAGGTTAACATACCAACCAAATCAAGAAAAATACCTAAAAATAAATTTCTTTGTTTGTTACTTAAGTTGGTCAATGCATCCGATTGTAATATCATTTCTAATTTAATTTATAATTTGGAAATGATATTACAAATCTAATGCCAAACTATTTAGGCTGATTAATCATATTGAAAAAGTCGTTTCTGTTTTCTTTTTCATTAAAAATTCCACCATATTGAATGGTTGAAGTATAACTCGATTCGTCTTTAATTCCGCGACTTGACACACACAAATGTGTTGCTTCCATTACTACAATTACATTATCAGTTTCTAAAACAGTTTTCAATTCATTGTAAATTTGCATAATCAAACGCTCTTGCACTTGTGGACGACGAGAATAATAATCAACTATTCTATTCAATTTAGATAAACCAATTACTTTTCCACTTGAAACATATCCAATGTGTGCTTTCCCAACTATTGGTAGAAAATGATGTTCGCAAGTTGAGTTGAAACTGATGTTAGCTTCAACCAACATTTTGTCATAATTATAACTGTTGTCAAAAACCGATATTTTGGGTTTGTTAGCAGGATTTAATCCTGAAAATATTTCTTGAATAAACATTTTAGCTACTCTGTGAGGTGTTCCTTGAAGACTATCATCAGTCATGTCTAATCCCATTTCTTCCATGATTATATGGAAATGCTTTTCTATGGTTTGCATTTTGTCAGCATCAGATTTGTCAAATGCATCAGGACGTAAAGGTGTTTCTGCCGATGTCATCTGATGATTATCGCCAATCAATTCGTAAATTTCTTTTTCAATTAATGTGTTCATGGCTATTTTATTTTGGGTTTATTTTGTTTAACAAATTTACGATAATTTTAAACAAAAAGTTTTCTTTAACTTTTATTTATTATTTATTCAACGATAAAAAAAATCGATATCACTCATTTTTTATAAAATACTTTGTTACTTTGTGAAAAATTGAAGCATGATTACAGCCAAAAATATTCACAAGTTTTATGATAGTTTACAAGTCTTAAAAGGTGTTGATTTACATATAAAAAAAGGTGAAATCGTATCCATTGTAGGTGCATCTGGTGCTGGAAAAACAACGCTATTGCAAATCCTTGGAACGTTAGACAAACCTTCTTTAGAAAATGGAACTTCATTAACCATAAATGATGAAGACATTTTAAAAATGAACGATAAATTGTTATCTAAATTTAGAAACCAACATTTGGGATTTATTTTTCAATTTCATCAATTATTACCTGAATTTACAGCTTTAGAAAATGTATGTATTCCTGCATTTATTGGTGGAAAAGAAAAAAAAGAAACCGAAACCGAAGCAAAAAGACTACTAGATTATTTGGGATTATCGCACAGAATTGATCACAAACCAAACGAACTTTCAGGTGGCGAACAACAAAGAGTTGCAGTTGCAAGAGCTTTAATCAACAAACCAGCCGTTATTTTCGCCGATGAACCTTCAGGAAATTTAGATACCGCTTCCGCAGAAAATTTACATCAATTGTTTTTCAAACTCCGTGATGAATTTGGACAAACCTTCGTAATTGTAACCCACAACGAAGAATTAGCCAACATGGCAGACCGAAAATTGGTGATGGTTGATGGATTGATTTCAAAATAAAATTTATGGTTCTAATACTTCTATCATGGATTTATATTCTCTTCACTACAATCAATCTTGGTTTTGGTTTTGATAGATGTATTGGATTGAAAAATAAAAATTTCGCGATTACATCCATTTTAGGAATGTTTTCTGTTACTGTTCTTGCGAGCGTTTGGGCAATTTTTGGTAGAATCAATATTGAATTTCATGGATTTCTCTTAATTCTAAATCTTTTACTCTTTTTCAAATTCCGAAAGGAGATTATTGAAATTTATAAAAGCTTTTGGATTGAACTACAATCACTATCAAAAACGCTAAAACTCTTTTTATTCACAATCACTTTAATGATTGTTGCTCAATGTAGCTCCATTCCGTATGTAATCGATAATGAATCTTATTACATTCAAACTATCAAATGGATTAACGAATACGGATTTGTAAAAGGAATAGTGAATTTGCATTTTTTTCTTGGTCAAACGAGTGGTTGGCACATCACACAAAGTATTTTTAATTTTTCGTTTCTGTATTCCAATTTCAATGATTTAAGTGGATTTGTAATGCTTTTAGGAACTGTTTTTTCGATTCAAAAACTTCAAGAATTTTACCAAAATAAAAACTCTAATTATCTTTTAATAGGATTATTTCCGATAACGAGTATTTTCCTTTTTCAATTTATTAGCGCGCCATCGCCTGATATTCCGGTTTATGTTTTATCGTTTATCATCTTTTTTTACTTTTTAGAAAATTTCAAAAAATGTACTGTTGAAGTATTTAATTTGATTGTAATTCTGATACTTTTTACACTTTACATAAAAAATACCACTTTAACTTTTGTACTAATTCCAATTGTATTATTGGTTCAAAACTTCAAAATTCTTTCTAAAAACTTATCAAAGTCGTTTCTATTGGCAAGCATCGTTTTAGTGCTTTTTATAACCAAAAACATGATTATTTGTGGTTCGCCAGTTTTTCCATCCAAATTATTTGCATCCTTTACTATGGATTACGCGATTTCTGATAGTATTGAAAATTTTTATTACGACCAATTAAAATATTACGGATACTTTGTCGATTTGCAACAATACAATTCTATGTCGGCTTTCGATTTGTTTTTAAGATGGTTATCACTTCCAAAACTCAATGGTTTATTCAATAAAATCAGTATTTTACTTCTTCTAATTACACCCTTTTTTATCTATAAATTTCAAAACAAGAAAGCCGTTTGGATACTTTATATTTTGATGGTTTTGCAATTAATCATCCTTTTCGCAACATCGCCTCAATATAGATTTTTCATGAATTTTATTTTATTCTTTTCGCTGTTTTGCTTCATTTGCTTTTTTCAAAATAAAAGAATAATCAATGCTGTTTTATTGCTTTCGTTAGTTCCGACGCTACTAATTCTATTTCTTCCTATCAATTTAAACCGTTTTTCAAATTACAAATTCATGATGGAACTCAGTAATTTCTCAACAGAAAACGTAGTTTTTCCTCATGAAAACACTAAAAACACCACCGCATTTGAAGTCATTCGATTAGGCAATTTGAACTACAACTCACCTATCCAAAACGATTTCTTTTGGGCAAGCGGAAATGGTGCACTTCCTTGTGTAAATAAAGACCAAATCGCTTATTTCAAGAAATACTTTTATATCATTCCACAGCAGAGAACCAAAGATTTAAAAGACGGATTTTATGCAAAAAAAATCAATGAAAATGACTAACTCCGAATTAAAAACATTTCTGGACGAAAAAGTAGAATTATACAACAATCCGAAGTTTATTGAAAGTGATCCAATACAAATTCCGCATGCTTTTTCTTTGAAAGAAGACATTGAAATTGCAGGATTTTTATCGGCAACAATTGCATGGGGAAACCGTAAAATGATTATCAATAATGCAAAAAAAATGATGGATTTCATGGGAAATTCTCCTTATGATTTTGTACTAAACCATCAAGATTATCAACTTGAAAAATTAGAAAATTTTGTTCATAGAACCTTCAATGGTGGCGATATGATTACGTTTATCAAAGGTTTACAAAATATTTACACCAATCATAATGGTTTGGAAGCTGTTTTCTCAAAAAATATTGAGAAAGATTCCATGCAAAAAAGTATTTCCGAATTTAAGAAAGTATTCTTCGAAATCAATCATCAAAATCGCACACAAAAACATATTTCTGATCCATTAAATAATTCGGCTGCCAAAAGAATCAATATGTTTATACGGGTAATTAGTGTTGTAAAAATATTAAGTTTAACAAATACTATATTTGTAGCATATATAATTAACGATACTATATGGGTTTAAGTGAGGAAGAAATTAAAGAGTTTTTAGATGAAAAGGTAAAAGAATTCAATACAGTTGCCTTTATTGAACCTGACCCAATCAGTGTTCCACATCGTTACTCTTTAAAAGAAGATATAGAAATAGCTTGCTTTCTGGCATCTTCCATCGCTTGGGGTAATCGCAAAATGATTACTAAAAATGGTCATCGCATGATGGATTTATTGGGAGATTCACCCTATGATTTTGTAATGTCACATCAAGAACATCAACTTGAACGACTTGAATCATTTGTGCATCGTACTTTTAATGGTGAAGATTTTAAATACTTTATAAAAGCATTAAAACATATTTATACTAATCATAATGGATTAGAATCAATTTTCATTAAGCACCAAACTGATGATTCGTTGCAACCTGCCATTCATGCACTACATGAAATCTTTTTTGAGATTGAACATCCGCAACGTACAAGAAAACATGTTGCCGACCCGCTCAAAGGCAGTGTCGCAAAGAGAATTAATATGAATCTTAGGTGGTTATGTCGAAAAGACAATAAAGGTGTTGATTTCGGTATATGGGATATAAGTCCATCTAAACTTTCTTGTCCACTTGATGTACATTCTGGAAATGTAGCTAGAAAATTAGGGTTACTTAATCGGAAAAACAATGATTTAAAAGCACTTGAAGAACTGGATAAATCGCTAAGAAGACTAGACCCAATCGACCCTGTGAAATACGATTTTGCTTTATTTGGATTGGGTATTTTTGAGGGGTTCTAAATACCAAAACACTTGGTAATATCGAACCAAAACTCATAATTACTGGTGGAGCCATCATCCATCAAACCAATCACACCAATCTTATCATACTTTTTATCGTTGGCAAAAATCAGCGATTGTTCAGTTTTTGTCCAATGCATATCGTCCATTAAATAATGAATAATGCTGGTTTCTATTGGAATAACATGATTAAAATATACTCCAGATATTTCAATTGCCGCTTCCATTGACTCCCCACATGTTTCTTTTAATGGGATGGATATGGTTAGTTTGTCTGGGGTGGTTTTTGGTTTTTCCATGCTAGGTGTTTTATAATAAATATCTGGATGATATGGAAAGGGTATTAAATTTTTGGCTAAAAATTCTGGTAAAAAAATTTTTTTGAAAAAGGGGGATGTATTTTTTTTGGGTTGAATTTTCAAAAATATTTAAGATTTAAAAACAGCTTTATGTACCCCACAAAAGGAGTATGCAGGGAGGTCTGCTCAAGTGGGTAACGGGGGATGGAAGGGGATTGGTAAATATGGTTATAATTGATGTATAATTAAGTTTTTTTAGAAATTAGGATTCTTACAAATGTTTTATTAAATTTGGCTTTTTAAATCTAAATATGAGGATATTATTATTTTGTTTTATTTTATCGTTTTCAACGCTTTACAGTCAAGAACTCCATCACCAAGCACTATCTTCTCAAGGAACCAGCAAAGAGCTTCCTAACGGTGTATATGTCAGTCAAACCATCGGACAGCAAAGTGTTATTGGCAACTATACCAAAGATGGAAAAACATACGGTCAAGGATACCAACAAAGCGTTTGGAGCAAGTATATCTTAAGTACTGTAAACAATCCAATAACAACGGTTACTTATCCAAATCCGTTTATATCTACAATAAACTTTCAATTCTCACAACCCATCAAAGAACGAATCAAAATGGAACTATTTGATGTGAGAGGAAGGCTTATTTTTCAAACAGAACAAATGCCAACAGATAATCTTCTTACTGTTGCGATGCCTAACCTAGCTTCAAGTAACTATTTGGTTAAGCTAACAGCACCAAACTATACCTATTACACACAAATCCTAAAACAAGAATGAGAAAGCTTCTATTATTAGTTGTGCTTGTATTTTCTTTCCAGAATATACATTCACAAGAAATTTATCTTAAAACAGGTAAAAATTATACCAAATACGATTACAAATCAAATTCCAGTTCTTCCCCTAGTCTTCAATCAGGTAGTGGCAACTTCTACGAAATTGGTTATGTAATGACCCTTAACAACGAAAAGTTGAAGTATGCTGTTGGATTAAGCCTTAACGAATACAACGCTTTGGGTGGTGATATAAACAGTTCTTATTCTTGGAATACCCAATACATGGGAGTTGAAAATACGTTTTCAATTGCCTTTGTGAATTGGAATGGATTGCAAGCTTCAGCCAACGGTGGTGTTGGAATATCAACTCTCATCTATGGCAAACAAAATCTTAATGGTCAGTATTTGGACTTGGCGTCTCAAAAAGAGTTTTCAGGGCTTTGGATAGCGCCTAAACTAGGACTTACAGCAAGTTACAATGTTGATAACGATATATACTTGAGCATTGGGTATGCTTATTCAAAAAGCTTCAATGTTTCCAATAGCACGGATGAAAAACTATCGTTTAACAATAGTCAAATTCAATTTGGCGTTCACTTTATGCTTAGATAATACACAATACAGTTATGAAAAAAATATACTTATTCTTATTACTTGTTTTAACTACAACAACATTTGCACAAACGCAAGGCATCACGTATCAAGCGGTGATATTGAATCCTTACGGTCAAAACATCCCAGGGTACAACAACCAAAGAGCGCCACTTGCCAACAAAGAAATTTGTATCCGTTTCAACATCCTAGCAGGAACTGCTCTTGAATATCAAGAAACGCATTTGACCACCACCGATGAATTTGGTATGGTCAATCTTGTTATTGGTAACGGAATTCCTGTTGGTGGCAGTGCATCAACTTTCTCAGGAATTGTATGGTCTGGAGCACCAAAGAATTTAAAGGTTGAAGTTGATTTGAAAGCATTATGTTCCAACTATACTGAAATCAGTGACCAACCGCTTACAGCTGTTCCTTATGCCATGTATGCTGTTAATTCAGGTTCAACGGGACCTCAAGGGCCTCAGGGACCTGCTGGTCCACAAGGACCGCAAGGAGTTCAAGGAACAACTGGAGCAACGGGTCCTCAAGGTGCACAAGGACCGATTGGATTAACAGGAGCACAAGGACCTCAAGGTATTGCTGGAGCCAACGGAGCAACTGGACCTCAAGGACCAATTGGATTAACAGGGCCACAAGGTCCAGCTGGTACTAACGGTACAAATGGAACAAACGGAACTGATGGACAACAAGGCATTCAAGGGGTTGAAGGACCTGTGGGACCGCAAGGGCCAATTGGATTAACTGGTCCTCAAGGACCTGCTGGAACCAACGGTTCAAACGGAGCTAACGGAACTGATGGAACTGATGGAAAAAATGCGTTGGTAAATACAACTATTGAAATTGCTGGTGTTAATTGTCCTAATGGTGGAACGAAGATTGAAGTTGGATTGGATGCCAACAACAACGGAATATTAGAAGCTAGTGAAATAAACGCTGCTCAAACCAAGTACATCTGCAATGGAGCTCAAGGGCCTGCTGGTGCCAACGGTGTTGATGGAGCTGTTGGAGCAACTGGACCTCAAGGGCCAATTGGATTAACTGGTCCACAAGGTGAAGCAGGTGCCAACGGTATTGATGGTTTACAAGGACCTCAAGGTATACAAGGTGAACAAGGACCAATTGGTTTAACAGGACCTGCTGGTCCGCAAGGAATAGCTGGAACCAACGGAACCAACGGTTTAGATGGTGCGCAAGGGCCACAAGGTATTCAAGGCGAACAAGGTCCTATAGGGCTAACAGGACCTGCTGGACCACAAGGAATAACTGGAACCAATGGAGTTGATGGTGCAACTGGACCTCAAGGACCACAAGGAATTCAAGGCGAACAAGGACCTGCTGGTCCACAAGGAATAGCTGGAACAAACGGCACTAATGGATTAAGTGCATACGAAATAGCGGTTCAAAACGGTTATACGGGAACTGAATCACAATGGTTATCAACTGCTATTGTTGGAGCACAAGGCCCTCAAGGTCCTGCTGGTCCTCAGGGACCACAAGGTATTGCAGGAACAAACGGTTTAAATGGTATTGATGGAGTTCAAGGTCCACAAGGTATCCAAGGAGAACAAGGACCTATAGGGCCACAAGGTGTATCAGGTACTAATGGCATCGATGGAGCTCAAGGACCTCAGGGACCTACTGGACCACAAGGTTTGTCTGGAGCTCAAGGACCTCAAGGGCCTGCTGGTCAAAATGGTTTAAGTGCTTATGAAATAGCGGTTCAAAATGGATATACTGGTACAGAATCACAATGGCTTACAACTGCTATTGTAGGACCACAAGGGCCTCAAGGAATAGCTGGTGCAGTTGGACCGCAAGGGATACAAGGACTGCAAGGTATTGCTGGAACCAATGGGACTAATGGTGTTGATGGTGCTCAAGGGCCTGCTGGTCAAAACGGAATTAACGGTCAAGATGGTCTATCAGCATATCAAATATGGCTAAATGCTGGAAATACAGGAACTGAAGCTCAATTCTTAACATCTTTACAAGGAGCCACAGGTACTCAAGGGCCTGCTGGAATTAATGGCGCTATAGGACCACAAGGCCCAGCTGGCGCAAGCGGTATTAATGGTACAGATGGAACTAACGGCACCAATGGTTTATCTGCTTATCAAGTTTGGTTGAATCTTGGGAATGTTGGAACAGAAGCTGATTTTATTACTTCATTAACTGGACCACAAGGGATTCAAGGAGCTCAAGGCACAAATGGAGATGACGGTCAAGATGGTAAAAATACTCTTGTAAATACAACTACTGAACCTGCAGGAGCAAATTGTGCTAATGGTGGTGCAAAAATTGAAGTTGGGCTAGATTTGGATGGTAATGGACTATTGGACACTTCAGAAGTAAATAATAACTTAACTAAATATGTTTGTAACGCAACTAATTTATCTAGTTCTTCAGCTGGACAATTATTTGTTCAAGGTCAAAAACAATATTTATGGCCTGGTTTAAATTACGACGGCTCTACTTTACCTGAAGTTGTATTAAGTTTTAATGCAATAGCTGGAAATTCATATTACATATATTCTAAAATTTCTGCTAATAAAAGAAGAGCTACATGCGCAAATGGAGTTTATGGTTGGATTGAAGACTCACAATCAAATATTATAACGATAAATAGTATTGATACTTTTAACTTTTCAACTGGAGATTGTAACAATGACAATGGTGGAGAAAAAGTTTTTTATGGATACTTTATAGCGCCAAATGATGGAGTATATTATTTAAAGTCATCATATTTTGTTCAAGGATATAATGCTGCTTTTGGCGGCGGCTTTAATGAAGGCAATATTAGTGCAATGATTTTTAAATAACTTCAAAATAAATTTAATTTTAAATTCAAAATAACATACTGAAAAAATAGTCTTGTTTAGAAACTTATATATTTTGTAAAATGAAATAATTGCTCAAATTTTATTGAAATATTTCAAAAATCAATTAAATAATTTTTAACTATGAATAAAAATATGGGTATTGTATTGAATGATTTAAAGAATTAATATGATTGATAATGATAATTTAAAAATAAAAGAGTTAGTTAATAATGTTTTTAAAGAAATCTGTGCATCTAAATCTATTTCTGGTTTAGAAAAAATATTGGATAAAAGAAGAGTCGAAAATAAATATAGAATTAAAATAGATGATTATCCAAAAATTGAATTTAACATTACTATTGAGGAAATACAAAAATTAGAAGAAGAATCTTTTATATGTAAAAATATTTTTAATCATAATAAAATTGGTGAAACGGAAAATACAATAGTGAAGTTATTATACGCAATGGCTTGGAAAAACGGTGACTTAAAAAAAATCAGACATATTATTCAAGGAATCAAAAATGTTGGAGAATCTAGTTCTGAAAAAAATGATGGTTTAGTTTTTTATCAGTTTGGTAAATATTTAACCAAAAAGGAAGGTCAACCTATAATTGACCAACATGTTTTAAGAGCTTTTAAAGTATATCGAACAGACTTAAATAATATCTGTGATATTAAAAAATCCAGAAATTTAACTACTATTGGAAAAAATGAAAAAGCACTAATTATTGACTATAAAAATTGGTTAATATCTGAAGCTATTTCAGATGAATTGAAAAAAGAAACAGATTATGCTTATCATATAGATAAAATTCTTTACGCAGTTGGAAAGAAGATTAAATTTAAAAATAATGAGAAATAGAATTAACAAAAATTCCCAACATCTGATAAATTTTCTCGAAGAAAAAAGCAATAATGGCCTAAACACTATAACAATTCCACTTCAGAAGAAAAGAAAGGTTTTTGATAGTTTTGAAATTCATCCTATTTATAAAAATTTCAAAATTTGTGGAATTAATGTTGAGCGGAGGGTAATGCCTGCTGATACAGTTTTTCCTATCGAAATTTTCAATCTTGTTTTAAACTCACTATCAAAAGCGGAAGATTTTACTTTACCTAATGGAAAAGCACAAGGTAACAGAATGGATGATGAAGCTTTGTCTTCCAACACAATAGAATATATTGTAGCGAAAGAAATTTACAAAAAGAATGATGGAGATACTATAGATAGAAGGATTTCAGTTATTTCAAATGTTCTTATTGCTTCAGAATTGTGTGAGTCCAGACCTTCAGCTCTAAAATTAAAATAATTAGTATTTAAAGCTTCACAAATTTTAAAATGGGTATCAAAAAAATTTTATTAGGATTCTTGTTTTTTTGTTCAATAGTTCATTCTCAAACATGTACTGATTTCCCTGAAATAACAGCTTCCACTACAAATTTATGTGCTGGTTTATCGGCAAATTTGTCTATCAACTATACCCCGCCTACCATATGTAATATGAATATTACCCCAAGTACTATTCCTTTGGGTAATCCAATCCCAGGGTTTACTTATGCTGGCATTTTCAATGGACATTATTATTATGTTTATAATACCCCAACATCATGGACACAAGGAGAACTAATTTGTAGACAAAATGGTGGTTATTTGGTATGTATAAATGATATCAACGAAAATGCTTTTGTGAGTAATTCTACAAACAATAACATTTGGATAGGAATGTTTAGAGACCCAGTCACCTGTAATTTTAGATGGTTGGATTGCTTGAATATTACTTTCACAAATTGGAGGCCAGGTGAACCAAACAGTGGCCCATGTGGCGAACCCTATGTTCAAATTATTAGAGGGTGTGGCTTTGGATTGAATACATGGAATAATTTGGATAATAATTCTTCAAATGGTTCATGTTATTCTAATATGGTTCCAATTATGGAAATTGACCCTTCTATTTACAATACCCCTATAACCCCCTCAACAACCTATCTCTGGTCTACAGGAGAAACTACAAGTTCAATAACTGTATCACCAACTGCAACAACGAACTATTGGGTTGATATAACAACAGGCACTTTAACTTGTAGAAAAAACATCACTATTAATGTAGGACCATCTATATCTCCTACTGCCAACCCAACCCAAACCTTTTGTGGTTCTGCTACAATAGCAGATTTATCTGCCATTGGAACAAATATTCAATGGTATGCTTCAAGTACAGTTGGAGCACCTCTGGCACCAACCACAACTTTGGTAAATGGGGGGTCATACTATGCAACTCAAACCATAACTGGTTGCGAATCTCAAATCAGAACACTTGTAAATGTTACTATTTTACCTCAAACAGCATCACCATCAGGAAATAGTACACAAAGTTTTTGTAGTTCAGCTACATTGTCTGAAATAGTCGTTACTGGAAATAATATTCAATGGTATTCTTCTATAACAGGAGGCACTTCTTTAAATTCGAATTCATCATTAATAAATGGCACAACTTACTATGCTTCACAAACTATAAATAGTTGTGAAAGTACTACAAGATTAGCCGTAACTGTTAACATAAATAACCCACAAATATCAGCAACTTCTAATACAATTTGTCTTGGCGAGTCCTCAACATTAACAGCATCTAACACGAATAATCCAACATCAAACAGTTGTTCTATGCCATCGAATCTGCAAAATGGACTTGTTGGCTATTGGCCATTTTGTGGCAATGCTAATGATGAAAGCGGTAATGGAAATAATGGAACAGTCAACGGAGCTGCTTTAACAACCGATAGGTTTGGAAATGCTAATAACTCCTATTACTTCTCAAGTGCTGGCTGCGCTACTAGAATAGATGCTCAAGTAAATACAAGCTCAATACAAACTGGTCTAACAATATCAATATGGGTTTTAAGAGTTGGTGATGGTTGTATTAGTCCTAGAATATTAGAATTTTGGCCTGCAGCTAATCCTAATGGCCCTGGAATGGCACAATGGGGCTGGGGAAATGGTTTTAATACAATTGGTATTGGAAGTACAACTTCATCTGGATTTGGTTGCTATGCTGGAATTCCTGTGGGAGGAAATAATATCTGGTACAATATTGTTTACACTAATGATGGAACAACGGGTAAATTTTATAAAGATGGTGTATTAATATCGACTTTAGCTTCAAATGGAAATCCTATACTGGCAGGAAGTGCTGCTTTTGGCAGAATGAACCACCCAGCTTATGACAACCTCAATGGTAAATTAGATGATATTGGAGTTTGGAACAGAGCTCTTACTCAACAAGAAATACAACAATTATACAGCCAATCAATTACAACTTATTTATGGTCTACAGGAGAGACAACAGCTACCATAACAGTAACTCCAAGTACAACAACCAATTATTGGGTAGATGTTACTTCAAATGGTGTGACTTGTAGAAAAAACATATCAATAACAGTAAATAGTTCTACACCTGCTCCAACTGCTCCATCACCTCAAACTTTTTGTAATTCAGCTACGGTTGCTGATTTGATTGCTACTGGTAATAATATTAAGTGGTATTCAAGTGCTACTGGTGGTAGTCCATTATTAAATAGTACTGTATTAGTTAATGGCACAACTTATTATGCTAGTCAAACCTTAAACGGATGTGAGAGTATTATTAGACTTCCTGTAAATGTTATTATAAACATTCCTGCAGGTCCTACAGGTAATTCAAACCAATTATTTTGTAATTCGGCGACAGTTGCTAATCTCTTAATGAATGGACAAAATATTCGATGGTATACTTCAGCAACTGGTGGTACTCCATTGACAAGCACGACAACACTAACAAACGGGACAACTTACTTTGCCTCGCAAACCATTAATGGTTGTGAGAACTTAGTTCGAACACCTGTTATAGTTACAATTGATGTTGTCTCTACCCCAGATGGTGGTGCAATTCAAGAATTCTGCAAGATTGATACTCCCCGAGTATCTAACTTAACCCCAAATTCATCTAACATTAAATGGTATACTGTTCCTGTAGGTGGTAATCCATTAAATCAAAATACTTTGTTGTTAGATGGTGCAACCTATTATGCTGAGTCTACTAATTTAACTACTGGATGTAAAAGCCCAACAAGATTAGTAGTTCTTGTAAAAATTAATGATTCAAATCCTCCTGTTGGAGAAACAAATCAGGTATTTTGTGCTGAAGACAATCCTACTTTATCAAATGTATTGATGAATGCTGAAAATTCACTCGTATGGTATGATACTAATACTGGAGGGAATATTTTGCCCTTAACTACTTTACTTGAGGACAATCAAAGTTACTATGCAGGTAATCTTGATAATTTAACTGGTTGTTATAGTTCAGCGAGAACAAAAGTAGATATTACATTACTTCAGTGCGAATTAGAAATTAATAACATATTAACATTAAATGATAACAATCTAAACGATTTCATATTTATTAAAAACATTGATAATTTTCCAAAAAGTGAATTTCAAATTTTTAATAGATATGGTAAATTAGTTTGGAGAGGATATAATTACAACAATATTCAAAATACTTTTACTGGAAAAGCAAATGTTCAAGGTGTATACAAGCAAGATGAATATTTGCCTACAGGAACTTATTTTTATGTTTTGACTTATTTTGATAGGTATCGTAACGAAAACAAGGAGGTAAAGGGCTTTTTACAAATTAATAATAACCAATAATATGAAATGGTTTAAAGTTATTATTTTGTTTTTCGTTTTCAATCCTAAAATTTATTCGCAAAACGACCCTAAACTATCTATTTTTTCTTTTAACCCAATTATGTATAACCCTGCGTATGCTGGTTCTTTTGATGGTTTAACAATAAATTCCATATATAGTACTCAATGGGTTGGATTTGATGGAGCACCAAAAACACTTTTATTATCTGGTCATTCGATACTGTATAATTCTAATGTGGGTGTTGGTTTAGATGTTATTTCAGATAAAATAGGGGCAGTAAACGAAAATGCAATTAACGGAAACTTTGCATATCATGTCAACTTAAGTGAAACTATACGTTTATCGCTTGGATTGAAAGCTGGTGTAAATTTATTTAATATTGATTATAATCAATTTTCAATTCAGGACCCCAACGAAAATGATTTGGCAGACAGAAATGTATCAAGTAATAATTTATTAATTGGAACTGGAGCCTATTTGTATAATGAAAAATGGGCTTTAGGATTTTCTGTTCCAAATATGCTTGAAACCAAATATCTTAATGATGTTAATAATCAAATTGCGAATAAGAAGCCATATTACTTTTTTACTGGTGCCTATAAATTTGAACTGGATGAAGAGATATTTCTTCAACCTAATTTTATAACGAGAGTAACAGATGGTGCTCCAATTTCAACATTGGTAGCGTTAAACTTAAATTGGGAAGATAAATTTGTTACAAGTCTAAATTTTGAAATGGATGTTTCAGTTGGCGGATTTGCAGGGTTTAGATTTTTTGAAAACTTTTTGGCTGGATACTCTTATGATATTTCAGTTAATGATTTTGGCAGATATAATGGTGGTGTACATACCTTCTTACTTAACTATAGATTAGGTGATTATTGGAGTAAGAAAAAATGTGCTTGTTTTACTTTTTAATTATTGTTGACATTTTCATTTATACAACCTCACATTTACAAACACCATTTCAACTCCCGTTGCCTTTTTAATCCTATCAACTTCTGAGTTGGTCAGCTTATCTGGGTCAATAACCATAATATGATGCTGGGTTTTCTACAGTTGATGCGTAATTGAAGTTCTTGTCTTTTTCATATTAATTGGAGCTAAATTCAAAATCATAATCCTTATACATTGGCTTATCATACATTATCACATAGACTTGAATCTTATTTTCTTCTTGGATAATGTTTAAGTTGAAATGAACCCCAAAAATGTATCGTCTTAACTTTCTCAGCAGAATTATATAGTCAATTTCAATTGTTGGGTCATAATCAAATATCAACTTCATACTGTAGGGATTTATAAAATTTTTATCCTCCACATTTGTTTCCATTGTCATGTGTCGGCTACCATAGTATCGAGTCAGTATTCTGTGGATACCTGTAATGTCAACTTTTCTCATTAGGCAACTTGAAAATTTGCATTCAACATCAATTCTTTTATCTTCTTAACCGTATTGGCTGACACCTTATAATCTGTATCGCTGGCCAACTTGGCAATTTGTCTTAGTGATAGTGTTGGATATGTTTTGATAGCCCGAACCGTTTTCTTATGCTTCTGAAGTGTCTGCACTGGTGTATCAACTGTACCTAATTGACGGCCTTTATAAACATCACCTCGAAGCTTGGCTTGTTGAACCCCTTCAGCTTGTCTCTCAAGCAGGGTTGTTCTTTCTAAAGAATAAATCTCAGATAGCACCGTTGTGATTAGGTTAAATATTGGATTGACCTTGCCATCAATGATAGATTCCAATCCCAAGTTGTCAATCTTCACAATAACACCCTTGGATTGGAAAAAATTAAGGGTCGTCAATACATCCACCGTGCTTCTTCCAGCTCTGGACAAATCGTGGAATGTGACATAGGTTATCAGGCAAGCTTCAACAGCTTGGATGAGTCGTTTGCCTTCAGGTCGTTCAGCAAATGGAATTGAACCAGATATAATGTCAATGAATAATTCTTCATCGGGGTGGGCTTTTGCAAGTTGACGAAGGTTGGTTTGATTTTTTGTTGATTGGCGAATGTAACGAGCTTTTTTCATGGTGACCTTTACTTAAAATTGTGCAATTTTAGGATTTACCCTTTTGCACAGGTTTAACATTGCATTTTATTGAAATCCGATTTATGTATTTTGTGCAGCGTATGACTAAAATCTAATTTTGAACAAAACGAACATGGTTTGGATTTGGTTTTAAATTTAGGTGCTTAATTAATTTGAAAGTATTGAAACGGATTTGTTGAAATCGGTTGTTTCAATTTAGTTTTTTTAAAGAGCTATAATCTAAATTTAAAACTTGATGCAAAGTTCTGAAATGCAAATAACCAGGACAAGAAAAACAACTGAAAACCAGGCTTTTAATTGAATTGTTGATTGAATTGTTCATAAAATTCATCTATATTCAAAAATGAATTTGTCAAATAATAAATAGTTTTGCCATAAAATTATAAAATTGGTATTATGGCTGATTCAAATATCGAATGGACTGAAAAGACATGGAACCCCACAACTGGTTGCACCAAAATTTCAAAAGAATGTGATAATTGCTATGCAGAAGTTATGACCAATCGGATGATGCACATGCCAAATCAACCAAGATACAAGGCTGGTTTTGGTGTGTTTGCAATGCATGAAGATGCTCTTGGAGAACCTTACAAATGGAAGAAGCCAACAACTGTTTTTGTAAACAGCATGTCCGATTTGTTCCATAAGGATATGAAAATTGAGTTTCTTCAAAAGATATTCAAAGTGATGAATGATACGCCTCAGCATACATATCAAGTGCTTACCAAAAGACATCATGAAATCACAAAGTACTCCAAAGACTTAAATTGGGCAGATAATATTTGGATGGGAGTTTCTGTTGGAAGCGAAGCTGGAGTTAGAAGAATTGAACATCTTGTAAATTGTGGTGCTAAACACAAGTTCTTATCTGTTGAACCTCTTCTTGAAGAATTACCAGATTTGAATCTAAAAGGAATCGACCTTGTTATCGTTGGTGGTGAGAGTGGTGATAATTCCTCAAGACCAGTTGAATTGGATTGGATACTAAAGGTAAAAAAGAATTGCGACCAACAAGGAGTCCCATTCTTTTTTAAACAATGGGGTATGAAAAAATTCAATCCTAATCTAAACGACCCTACAATGGATAAACGCCACCGTTACTATGCTAAAGGAGGTTGTATGATAAATGGTAAAATCTATTTATCAAATCCAAGTAATCCTAATAGTCCAGATACACCAACACTCGAATTATTTGGCAACGAATACTACATAATGGATGATTATTCCGATTTGAAATCAATCTGGGAGCTTAAATCATATTTGCCATTTATGGAGGATGATTTGTATGAACAATTAAAAACCGACATTAAAATAAACGGGTTAAACGACCCTATTCTATTTGTTGCAACACCTAATGGAGAAAAGCTTGTGATTGAGGGGCATACACGCTTAAGAGCTTGTATTGAGCTTAAACTTAAAAATATTCCAACCAAAGAGGTAAAAGAAAACTTTGAAAGCATTGACGATATAAAGCTTTGGATGGTTCGCCACCAATTTCAAAGAAGAAACTTGTCCAGTGTAGAAAAGATAGAACTAGCTCTTTTATCAAAGGAAACCATCGAAAAAATGGCCAAAGACAACTTGTATAAAGCTGGAAAAAACAAAGAAATCGATAAGTCAATAGATACTTATGCTGAAATAGCTAAGATTGCTGGCGTTGGAAGAACTAGTGTATTTATGTATTCTGCAATTATTGAGAAAGCTTCTGATTCGGTTAAACAAAAATTGCGTAAAGGCGACATTAGCATTACTTCTGCGTACGACAAAGTAAAAGATATACCTGAGAAAAAAATAACTAAACCAAAAAACAAAGCCAATAACTATAAAATTTTGGACTCCATTGAAGAAGCTCAAAAATTATTAGAAGATGGAAAGATTCAAGGTGTCACTATATTAAAAAACAAAGCTCAAATCGATATGCTAAACAATTATGTGAAGACTAAGTTTGGTATTGTTATTACTGAGGCTTAAGAGGGTTTGTCAGAAATGACAAAGGCTGTTTTTTATCATAAATCGAAAGTATATTATTAATTTCGGTTCGTTCTGCATCAAAAAGAGTGAATCCCTTTAAGGCATAGGCCTCATTCAATATTCTGTAACCGTATTCATTGTGCAACGTTACATAGCGAATACTGGAGAATCAGAACAATTTTTGCGTGCTTAAATCAACTAAAATCCATACTCATCATCTAGATTAGGTCTTAATAATGCATCTAGAATTTTTTGTTTTTCAGCCATAGACATTTGAGGTATTTTGATTTGAATTGGTTCTATTTGTAGGTCCTCATCTTCATCCTCATAGTCAAAGTAGTCATCAGTCATTTCCCAAACTTCCTCGTCTTCTTGAACTTGAGTGTTTACCTCTTCAACTTTAAGTGTTGGACATACTCCAAATAACTCTTCCATCTTCTGGGTTATCACTGACACAATTGTGTCCACTTGGGATTGTTTGCACATGAAGCTATCATGAATTGTATACGGTATGATGCCTAATTTTTCCAATTCTGGCATTATCACATCCAAAACAGCATGTGATTCGAGTGTTTGCATCTTAACAGCCAATATTTTGTTACTGTTTGCGTTTGTGTTGTTGATGAATTCCATAATAGTTGGGAACCATGATGCAAAGAAGTTTTTATACTTTAGATACGATGAAGTCTTGGAATAAAATATTTTAAATACCATATTTTTCATCTGGTCACGAATCCAAATCTTTTGATATTTTTTATTAAAATCCAACACTAGTGCATCATACAGTTGTCCTGATAGCACCATTTTCTTGTACAATTCCAATTCTTCTTGGTTTATAGACTTCTGAAACTTCAATAGCGTATACAAGAAGAAGGGTTGCGAGTTTTTTATATCAGGATTAAACAAAGGTTCATCCGATTGAATATAGGGTCTTAAATAGCTTGGAAGCGATGTAAGGTTGGAATCCAATCTGCCATTGGTTTTGTTTCGTTTAAAAAACAAAAAACCATCACCAATAGCGGTTATTCTCATGCTTGATACCATGTAGCGGTGAAGGATGTTTTTTATTTCTTTGCCAGCTCTTATTAGTAACTCAAATCTATTTGCAACACTACTTTCATCACAATTAATTATAGCGTGAATCTGGTCACTTGACAGCGGAAATTTCAGTCTGTTGCAAAGCTCATTGATTTCTGAATGTGCCATGTCAAGTATTGCCTTGTTAGCACCCTCCACATCAATCTTGAAATTTTTAAAGTATTCCGACTTCACAAACTCGAGCCGTTTGACTTTAAGCCGTTTGTTTCTTATAATCTGCTTGGCTATGCGTTTGTTTATGTTGTCGTTGGTTATTTTAACAGGCAACGATTTACCCATAAATTCACTGGAAATTTTATATCCCTTGGGCTTAACACCCATTGTATAATAATCATTTCTGCGAATGAACCCGCTATCAACTAGAAAGTTAATGTCATCGTTGAGATTATCGCTTGTTGGCAATAATTCTTTGAATTGCTGTTTGGATATTTCAGTATATCCATAGACCTTTTGCAATTCGTTTTTGAAGTAAATCTCTTTGCGATAGATTAGGTCGATTATTGTGTAAAGATTATCCTTTCGAGAATAATCAAGTTTATCCAGTGCTTTTTTTAATGCAATTGGAACGTAACGGTTGAATTGTAGTTTTTTGTTCATTTTTCATATTATCACTACTTTTATGTTATTGTGTTTTGGCCTTTTCACTTCCTTTTCAGGGTAGTGACCAACTGGGAGCTACCCAGTTGGAACCTGATACCGATTTAACGATATTTATAATTATACTAATAAATATGAAAAAAGTCAACAAAATTTAGAAATTTATTTTCAATTCCCAAAACATGTTAAAGTTGAAATCTTTGTCAAGTATATATTTTATTGGGGCTCACAACGATTTAAAATTAAAAAAGGACACTATAAGTATACTCGCAAAATACCCCACGGGCTTATAGCATCCTTTTTTTAAAAAATATCTTTGTAAAGGCTTATGAATAAAGGTCTAGGGAAATATTCAACTTTTACATATTTTTACTAAATATCAAAACACTTTTGCATCCTTGATATAATTTAATCATTAAATGACAAAATACAACAAATCGCTATCCACTCTAATTAACCGATTAAGAGGTTAAATAAATATATTTGTAAAAAAATAAAATATGTTAGCTATATATTGCCGAATTAGCGGTAAAAAAGGTGAAGACAAGGATACATCAATTGCAACCCAGAAAGAAGAAGGAACTAAACTAGCAATAAGTTTGGGTTTAAAACCAGTTTTCTTTGTTGATGAAGGAATCAGTGGCACCAAAGAAGAAATCACTGATAGACCAGCTTTTGCAAGTATGATAAAGGAACTCAATTCAAAAAAGTATCATGGTGTATACACATTAAATCAGAGCCGTATCGAAAGAAATTCGTTAATATGGCAAATATTTGTTGGTGTTATGCTTACCAATAATTGTAAATATTATCCAAATGGAGTTTTATTTGACCTTGACAACCCTCACAATAGGTTTATTGCAACAATTCAAAGTGCAAATAATGCTCTATATTCAAGTTTAACATCTCAACTAGTTAAACTGTCAATAAGAAATCGAGCTGAAGAAGGTCGATTTAGAGGACAATTACCTTATGGTTTTATCTATGACGATAAGAATCGCATCAAAATTAATGAAGCGGAAGCTAAGTGGGTAAGATTGATGTATGAGTGGTCTTTGAGTGGTATAGGTTCTTATACCATAGCAAACATGCTTAATGAAAAACAAGTGCCCACAAAATTCAACAAATACGATGGTAACATAAAGCGAATTGACCCATATACAAAAGAAGTTTATTACCATAGTAAGAGTAATGTGAAATGGAGAGGAAATGTAGTACACGATATATTAATAAATCCAATAAATAAAGGAAAGAAAAAACTTGGGGAGGAATATTACGATGTACCAGCAATAATTGAAGAGAAGTATTGGGAGAAAGTAATTGCAAATTTGCAAGAGAATAAGAAAAAAGTTGGAAAAAAAGTTCACTACAAGTACTTACTTAATGGAATAATTTTTTGTTCACACTGCGGAAGACAAATGGTTGGAAAAAAAAGGGTAGCATCTGGTGATAATTCATATAAATGCAAAGGTAAAATCTACCCCAATAATCTGTGCGTTGAATCAAGAGCCATCAATATATACAAATTAGAAACATTTCTCATCAAGCATCTTTTTGAATCAAAAGAGTTAGAAAAACACCTATTAGAATTACCTGAAAAAGAAAATGATTATACAGCATTACAATTCGAATTAAATGAGCAGAAAAAGAAACTATCATCTTTTGAAAGAGATTATAAGCACCAGTTTTCTTTGTTAACAAATCCTGATTTTGCTGAAGACATTAACATCAAAAAATCTTATCTGACTTCAAAAAGAATGCTTGAAGGACAAAAAAATATTGTAGATGATTTAGAAAATAAAGTTGCATTGGTAAAGAATTTCAGTCCAAAAGAAAACGTAAAAAGAGTTATTGCAGAGAATATAAACCTGAGAGAATTTGAAGACTTTAAAAGACTGATTCACTCGCTAATTGAGTGGATTAAAATAGGTCAGGTAAAAGAAGATGGCAAAATGGGCACTTTTATTATCAATATTAAATATCGAGGTTTTGATGAAGTTTCAACTTTTATTACCAATTGGTTTGCCATGAAATGGGTTTGGATTTCAAAATATAGAAAAGAGGCATATACGCAAGAGCAAATCGAAGAAGACAGGGAACATGCCATCGCCTTGTTAGAATACCACAAAATTGTGGTGGATGAAAAGTATAAGGATGAGTTACGACAAAATGGTATGACTGATGAAGAAATCGACCGACAAAACCCTTGGAGCAAGAATTATATAGGAAGTGAGTCAAATTCTTCAGAACATTCTGTCATCGTATTAAAAGACGAAGATTTGGTAAATTTTAATTAACCACCCTAATTAACCGTATAAACATGTTTCTTCGTTGGATGGTTCGAAACGATAAAAAAGGAGTTGATTTTGGAATTTGGAAAACCATTCCTACGTCCGCATTATCTTGTCCATTGGATGTTCATTCAGGAAATGTAGCTCGAAAATTAGAATTACTTTCTAGAAAACAAAACGATGCAAAAGCACTTTCAGAATTAGATAATAACCTTCGAAAATTAGATGCAAATGATCCTGTAAAATACGATTTTGCATTATTTGGTTTGGGAGTTTTCGAGAAGTTTTAAATTAATAGTTACGCATTTTTTTAAAAGCATCACTTTTGGCGATAAGAAATTCATAAATTCTAAGGTATTCCATTTCTTTCATTAAAACAGAAGATTGCACATCCACATCACAGTATTCTTTGAATATAGTTATATCTTCTTCTTTTAATTTTAAAGTTTTAACATAAAAATCTTTGTCAAAATTAGACTCCAAATAATCGATAAAACGAACTTTTTCATTCTTTTTATCTTCATCATCATCTCCAAAAAGACTTTTCACAAACTTTGATACTCCTTTACCCATTCTAACAAAATCTAATCCATTGGGAGTCCTACCGTCATAAACACCCACTACTTTTGGTGCTGAAGCTTCTTTAGCAACGGTAATCTTATCAATATCTTCCTGACTTACTATATTTTTATACTTAAATTTATTAGCAACTTTAACTTCATCAAGTTCAATTGGCATTTTAGATAAATTAATCTGTAGCCAATTAGCATCAATATCTTTCTGAGTGATAATTAATTTATAGTTATTAAATTCGTTTACAAACAACACTAATTTATCCCCAACAGCAACTTTAATTTTAAACTCGCCATTGTTATTAGTTACAACAAGCGTATTTTGTGTAAAATTAATAACGTCAACTTTAGCCATAGGAAAATTGTCGTTCACAACTTTTCCTGAAATCACTTTCTCGGTTTGAGCACAAACATTTTGAATAAAAAAAAGTAAAATAAAAAAGTAGTTTATCTTCATAAGGTTCTGTTATACTTCATAAAAGTATTGGAAACATTCAAAATAAAAACACAAGTAACCTATAATCTTATGTTAAATAAAAACTTACAACTGCAATACAAATAAGAAAAAGTAACCTCAAGTTCATTAAAATTTTAAGTTTTAATCAAATATAATTTGAACTAAAAATTGCAATTGATATTGATTTTTTATGCTATTTTTGTCCAAATAATAACACAACAACACAACTATGCTTATCATCGGAATTGCAGGAGGAACAGGTTCAGGAAAAACAACTGTTGTTCACCAAATTATGAACGAACTTCCAGAAACTGAAGTCGGAATTATTTCTCAAGACTCTTACTACAAACAAAATGTAGGCATGAGTTATGAAGAAAGAAGCAACATCAATTTTGACCATCCACGTGCCATTGACTTTGAACTTTTAGTACAACATTTAAAAGAGTTGAAAGCCGGAAAAACCATCAATCAACCTGTTTATTCCTTCGTAACGCACAACAGAACCGACGATACCATTTCAACACATCCAAGAAAAGTAATGATTGTAGAAGGAATTCTTATCCTAACTAATCCAGAACTTCGCGAGATGTTTGACGTAAAAGTTTTCGTTCATGCCGATTCAGACGAACGCTTAATTCGACGTCTAAAACGTGATATTGCAGAGCGTGGTCGTGACATGGAAGAAGTTTTAAACCGTTACCAAACGACACTAAAACCAATGCACCAACAGTTCATCGAACCAACAAAAGCATTTGCAGACATCATCATTCCAAACGACAAATACAATACCGTTGCCATCGATGTAGTTCGTGCCGTAATCAACCAACGCTTAGTCTAATTTTATATCTGAAATAAATGAAAAATTGGTTTCAAAACCTTATTAGTGATTTTCCGTTTCTTAAATTTTTAGGAAGCAAATACACTTTGGTTTCCTTATTTTTCATCGTTTGGATGCTTTTTCTTGACAACTATTCTTATATGGATAGTCGTGTTTTAGATAAAGAAATCAACGAATTAGAAGACAATAAAAAATACTACCAAGAAGAAATCGCAAAGGACAAACAAAGCATTAAAAACTTAAACAATCCTGGCCAAACCGAAAAATATGCTCGCGAGAAATACTACATGAAAAAAGACAGCGAAGACATATACATCATTGACATCGAAGAAGATAGAATTAAAGACAGTTTAGAAGGAGCGAAACAGTAGGTGTTTCGAAAATGGCAATTCCTGCTTTCCGCGTTACATGGTAACTGCTCCAATCAGGGCTAGATTGTGAACTTTAAACTAGATATCACGATTTTAAAGAAACTCATTCTAAAAAACAAATTTATCATTTTTAGAATTTAACCATCGAAAAAGTATATACCTATTTTGCAAAAAATCAAATTTAAATCTTCAAAAAAAGATAATTTTTGACTAAATTTGAAGTATCAAAAAGCAAAATACTTGTGAGCACAAATAAACCACTTTTTACAGATTTTGAAAGCGTAAGTTCCAAACAATGGAAACAGCAAATTCAATACGAACTCAAAGGCGCCGATTATAACGAAACACTAGTTTGGGAAAGCCCAGAAGGCATCAAAGTAAAACCATTTTATCACAATGATGAAGTGGAAGAAACAGATTCTAAAATTTCAATAAATTCTCCTGAAAAAGCTTTTGAAATCCTTCAAAACATCTTCGTTCACGACGTCAAAAAATCTAACGAACGTGCTATAGATACATTAAATCGCGGTGCAGAAAGCATTCGTTTTACGATAGAAAACGACACCATTTCTATTGCAGATTTGATGCAAAATCTTCCTTTAGAAAAAACAACTTACTATTTTAATTTGCCATTTCTATCGGTAGATTTCGCAACTCAAGTAAGTGAATATGCTGCCAAAAATCATGCAAAATTCGTAATCCAAATTGATCCAATTGGTCAACTTACTAAAGACGGAAATTGGTTTGAAAACCTAGAAAGCGATTTTGAAAAATTAAATACTATTGCAAGTTCATCAGCAATCAATTACCTAAATATAAGCTCAGGAATTTACCAAAATGCAGGAGCAAATATGGTGCAACAATTAGCTTACACTTTGGCTCATGCCAATGAATATTTCAATAGAATTCCGGCATTAAAACATCCCATAACTATTGAAGTTGCTGTTGGAACCAACTACTTTTTCGAAATTGCAAAACTTAGAGCTTTACGACTTTTGTTCAACACTTTAGCAAAAGAATACCATCACAATTTTGATTGTAACATCATAGTAACACCAACTCGCAGAAACAAAACCATCTACGATTACAACGTAAACATGCTTCGAACTACAACCGAATGTATGTCGGCAATTCTTGGTGGAGCGAATGTTGTAGCCAATTTGCCTTACGACGCATTATATCATAAAGACAACGAATTTGGTGATAGAATTGCTAGAAACCAACTTTTAGTTTTAAAACACGAAAGTTATTTTGATAAAGTCAATAATCCTGCCGATGGTGCTTATTATATTGAAAATTTAACGCAACAATTAGCAGAAAAAGCATTAGAATTATTCAAAGACATTGAGAAAAATGGTGGTTTAATCACCCAATTAATCGAAGGAACTATTCAACGAAAAATCAGCGAAAGTGCCAATAAAGAGCAAGAGTTGTTCGACAATGGTAAAGAAATTTTATTAGGAACCAACAAGTATCCAAACAAAAACGATAGCATGAAAAACGATTTGGAATTGTATCCTTTTGTAAAACAAAATCCGCGTAAAACCCTAATCACTCCTATCATAGAAAAAAGATTGGCAGAGAAATTAGAGCAAGAGCGATTAGCATCTGAATAATTGATAACTTTAACAAAAAAGAAACTATGGAAGCGATAAGACAATTTGTAAAAGTGAAAGATCAAAAAGTAAACATTACTTTACCTGACGATTTTATCGCAGATGAAGTTGAAGTAATCATTTTGGCAAAAAATGATATTAGTTATCACCTTTCAGAAGAACAAATAAAACTTTTAGATAACAGATTGAACGAACCTGAATCAGAATATATTACATCTTCAGAATCTTTAAATCTACTAAAAAAGAAATATGGGTTTTAGAGTTATTGTTTCTAAAAAAGCACAAAAAGAAATTGAAAATGCGATAGAATACTATTCTGAAATTAATTCAAAACTTGCTTTACGATTTTACAATGAGTTATCTGAAACCTACAAAAAACTAGAACTAAATCCTGATTATCAAATAAGACATAAAAATTATAGAGCAATTCCATTAAAAGTTTTTCCTTTTTTATTGTTCTACGTTTATGATGAAAATAGTGAACTAATTAAAATTCTTTCTTGTTTTCATACATCAAAAAACATAAAAAAATATCCTAAATAGTTTTAGAAACTATGAGAAAAAATATACAACACATCACTTTGGAAAATTCCAAAAAGGAAACTCCAAATAACAATACTACAACTTTTCACACTGCTGAAAATATTGAAGTTAAACCAACCTACACTAAAGAAGACATTGAAAATTTGAAACATATTGGTTTTGGAGCAGGATTTGCCCCAAATCTTCGCGGACCTTATGCTACCATGTACGTTCGTCGTCCATGGACCATTCGTCAATATGCAGGATTTTCAACTGCTGAAGAAAGTAATGCTTTCTACAGAAGAAATCTTGCTGCTGGACAAAAAGGACTTTCGGTAGCATTTGATTTAGCTACTCACAGAGGTTACGATTCTGACCATGAACGTGTTTTTGGAGACGTTGGAAAAGCTGGAGTTGCTATCGATTCTGTGGAAGACATGAAAATTCTTTTCGACCAAATTCCATTGGGTGAAATGTCGGTTTCTATGACTATGAATGGTGCTGTTTTACCAATTATGGCTTTTTACATTGTTGCTGCCGAAGAACAAGGTGTTGCTCCTGAATTACTTTCAGGAACGATTCAAAACGATATCTTGAAGGAATTTATGGTTAGAAACACCTACATCTATCCGCCAACACCTTCGATGAAAATCATTGCTGATATTTTTGAATATACGAGCAAGAAAATGCCAAAATTCAACTCGATTTCAATTTCGGGTTATCATATGCAAGAAGCTGGAGCTACTGCCGATATTGAATTGGCCTACACTTTAGCAGATGGTTTAGAATATATTAGAACAGGATTAGCAACCGGAATGAAAATCGATGAATTCGCTCCTCGCCTATCTTTTTTCTGGGCTATTGGAATGAACCATTTTATGGAAATTGCCAAAATGCGTGCCGGACGAATGTTGTGGGCAAAATTGCTAAAACAATTCCATCCACAAGATGAAAAGTCATTGGCTTTGAGAACGCATTGTCAAACATCAGGTTGGAGTTTAACCGAGCAAGATCCTTTTAATAATGTGGCTAGAACTGCTATTGAAGCAGCTGCTGCGGCTTTTGGAGGAACACAGTCGTTGCACACTAATGCTTTAGACGAAGCTATTGCGTTACCAACCGATTTCTCTGCTAGAATTGCTAGAAACACCCAAATATTTTTACAAGAAGAAACTAAAATTTGCAAAACGGTCGATCCTTGGGCTGGAAGTTATTATGTGGAAAGTTTGACCAACGAAATTGCACAAAACGCTTGGAAACTTATTGAAGAAGTAGAAGAATTAGGTGGAATGACAAAAGCCATCGAAGCTGGAATTCCGAAATTGCGTATTGAAGAAGCTGCCGCTCGAAAACAAGCAAGAATCGACAGCAGTCAAGATATTATTGTTGGCGTTAACAAATTTAGATTAGAAAAAGAAGATCCATTACAGATTTTGGATGTCGATAACGATATGGTGCGCAAGCAACAAATTGAACGTTTGACACAAATAAAAAGCACTCGCGACAACACCAAAGTTGCCGAATGTTTAGCAAAATTAACTGATTGTGCTCAAAACTCTAATGGAAATTTATTAGATTTGGCAGTAGAAGCTGCAAGAAACAGAGCAACATTAGGAGAAATTAGTGATGCTTTGGAAGCTGTTTTTGGAAGATATAAAGCACAAATTAGAAGTTTTAGCGGCGTGTATAGTAAAGAAATAAAAAACGACGAAAGTTTTGAAAAAGCAAAACAACTAGCCGATGCCTTCGCAAAAAAAGAAGGTCGTCGTCCTAGAATTATGATTGCTAAAATGGGACAAGACGGACACGATCGTGGTGCGAAAGTAGTTGCCACAGGTTATGCCGACGTAGGTTTTGACGTGGATATTGGACCCTTATTTCAAACGCCACAAGAAGCTGCGAAACAAGCAGTAGAAAACGATGTTCACATTCTTGGAGTTTCCTCATTGGCTGCTGGACACAAAACACTTGTGCCACAAGTTATTGAAGAACTAAAAAAATACGGACGCGAAGATATTATGGTCATTGTTGGTGGCGTAATTCCTGCGCAAGATTACCAATTCCTTTTTGATGCAGGTGCGGTTGCTGTTTTTGGTCCTGGAACTAAAATTAGTGAAGCTGCAATTAGTATTTTGGAGGTACTTTTGGAAGAGTAGAATAATAAAATTTGTGTATAAAATATTATCGTATTTAATGAAAAGAAAGTTCCTATTTATATTTATTTTTTTGATTTCATTATCAGTTAAAGCTCAAGATTATTCTAAATTTTTGCCCTATTTTTCAAACAATTTATATGGCTTAGTTAATGACAAACAAGAGCAAATTGTTGAACCAAAATACAAAGAAGCAGAAATTATCAATGAGTTTTCCTTTGTTATATTTGATAAAATTCATTGCTATGATTTGTTCAATGGAAAATATGTAAACATTCCTTATTCTAAAGAAAATTCATTTGTAGTGATTAGTAATGAACTTTTTGTTTTTAATTCAAAAGGCAACACTTTAATAAATCCTTACACTAAGGAAAAAATTCCTTTAAAATTGAAATACAAATTCATGTACAACAGAACTTTTTATGATTTTAAATCTAAAAAGAGTTATGATATGATTTTTGCTAACACCAATGATGAAAAACAATTATTTCTTAAAAATGATAAAACTCTAAGTCTTGCTATCAATGGGAAATTTATATATAAAAATTTTAAAATTACCCAATGTCCGGTTGACAATTTTGAACAAAATGTAGGAATCCTGATTTTGAACAATGATAAATCTTTAAGCTGCTACAACTTTGACGGAAGCAAATCGTTTAAAATTGAAACTAATGAAATAGAAAAAACGACTGAATATGCTATTGAGTTTAAAAAAAGTGTTCATCAAAAATTTGTAGATTTCTACGGATTTGAATCAATCTTTTTTCCTGAATTTTTCTCGTTAAGTGATTTGGTTGGTGCTAGTTCTGGAAAGTTTTTCAATCGATTTATTGACAATATTAAACTTGGTGATGGATACACTTTGAAAATCAATGATTACAACTACGACTTGAATTCACCAAACAAATCGTATTTCAAAGACACAAAATACAATAATATTTACCACTTCAATTATACTGAAAATCAATATTATTTAAAATTCACAAAAAAATCTACAACAGATGAATTGCATTTTTTTGTCAATCATCCAAAAATAAATCCCACAGTTTTAATGTGTCCCAAAGAGGAATTAATAAAGTTTGAATTAATCAAATAATTGTATTCAAAACTTAAATTAAATCAAAGTCAAAAAAAGCCACAAATCAATGTAGCTTTTAATAAATTTCTCTAAACCCAAACCTCATTTTTAACTTTAATTTTCTCTGCTAATTTTAGGATATCGGTTAAAACTCCTCTTGCAGTTACAGCTTTTCCAGCACCAGCACCTTGAATTACTATTGGAATTTCACCATAAGATTTAGTATAAATTTCAATAAGGTTATCTGCTCCTTTCAATTGACCTAATGCAGTAGTTTTGGGAACCGAAACTAGTTTTACTTCCAATTGGTTTTTCTCTAAATCCAATTCACCAACGAAGCGCAACACGTGATTATCGGATTGTGTGATTTTGGCTATATTAAAGGATTTATCAAATAGTGATTTGTTGATTGCATATTGGGCTTTCGAATGTTTTTCATTCAATTCTGGCAACAATAATGAAGCTACTTTTATATCTGAAAATTCTACTTTTTGCTCTAATTCACGAGCTAAAATCAATAATTTTCTAGCCACATCGTTTCCAGATAAATCTTCCCTTGAGTCCGGTTCGGTTAATCCGAGTTTTTCGGCATCTACTAAAATCCTTGAAAAAGGCTCATTTTCTGATGAAAACCTGTTAAAAATATAACTCAACGAACCAGAAAATACGCCTCTAATCTTAGTAATTTTCTCACCAGAATAATACAAATCACTAATGGTTTGAATCACTGGCAAACCTGCTCCAACATTGGTTTCATACAAAAATGATTTATCAAACTTCTTTGCTATTCTTCTCAAATCGTTATAAAAATCTAAATGTTGTGTATTCGCTTTTTTATTGGCAGCCACAATATTAAATCCGTTTTGAAGTAAAGGAATGTAATTTTTTAAAATATCCGAACTTGCTGTTGCATCAACTGCAATTAAGTTTTCTAATTCTAGTTCTTTCACATAATCAATAATATCTTCTACTTTGAAAGGAATTGCCGATTGTGCAAAATTGGCTTCCCACTGATTTTTAACTCCATCTTTTTCAAAAAAAGCTAAAGTTGAATTGGTAATTATTGGAAATCGCAATTCGATATTTTTCTTTTCTAAAAAGAATTTCTGACTTTCTAAAACTTGATTCACTAACGTACTTCCTACGTTTCCGATTCCGAAAAGGACTATATTTATTCTAAGCGTTGACATAATTTTGTTGTTTTTGTTTATTAAAAATAGGTTTCAAAAATTGTTCTAATTGAGCATATTCTATTAAAAAAGCATCATGACCGTGAATGGATTCAATTTCATGATAGTAAATATTATCTTTTACAGATTTTAGTGCTTCAAAATCTTTCCGATTCTCGTGAGCAATAAAAAAATAATCGGTATCGACTGCAACTATGTGAATACTCGCTTGTATTTCATTTGCCACAGCTAAAAAATCGCCTCTATTTCTAGTAATATCATTTGTTTTTAAAAGATGATTCATGAGTTTGTAAGCTGATAATCGAAAACGATTCTTCAGTTTGATTCCGTGATTTAACAACCAATTTTCAATTTGAAAAACCGCTAACCTATCGTTTTGAGCTCTTTTAAATCGTTGATTAATAGATTGTGGCGTTCGATACAAAAGCATAGCATGCAAACGAGCATCTGCAATAGGATCATCGGAATTGTTCAAAATTTGATCTTGAATCAACACATTGGCAATTACCCAATCGGTGGCTTTCCAATCGGTCGCAATTGGAATGAGATTTTGAATTTTATTAGGTTGCAACACCGCCATTTCCCATGCAATCGCACCTCCAAGACTTCCGCCAATGACTGCATAAACCTCTGAAATATCTAGAGAAAACAAACCTTCCCAAAAAATATTGGCAATATCACGAATGGTGAATTGTTTGTAATCTGAAATTAAATTTCTGAAATTGTTATCAAAACCATTTCCGGGAATATTGAAAGCAATGATTGTAAAAAAATTGGTATCTATCGTTTTTCCTTCTCCTATCAAGTCGTTCCACCAACCGTTTTCACCAGAGACATTGGAGTTTCCTGTCAAAGCATGATTTACCACCACAATTGGTGCTTCACCCAAAGGTTGCCCAAATAATTGATAACTCAGCGGAAGATAGGGCTTTGTAGTTCCGTTTTCTAAAGTGAAATTAAATACATCTATTTTTTCTAACATTTTTTATTTTTTAAACCATTAAGGAATTAAGAAAATTAAGATTTGGCAAATCTTGGTGAAAAACTGCCTCCAACCGCGAAATCGGAGGCAGTTCAAAACAAACAAAAACCTAAATCAATTTTTCTACTGGAAGCTTTACAAAAACCGACTTTAAATCGGATTTCAAATCTTCAATATCTTCTAAACCTACCGACAAGCGAATCAAATCTTTAGTTACGCCAGTGGTAAGTTGTTGCTCTTCTGAAAGTTGCTGGTGTGTTGTACTTGCTGGATGAATAATCAATGATTTGGTGTCACCAATATTAGCTAGTAATGAAAACAACTTGGTTTCATCGGCTACTTTTTTTGCAGCTTCAAATCCACCTTTTAATCCGAAGGTTACGATACCACTTTTACCTTCTGGCAAATATTTATCAGCTAAAGTTTTATATTTTGAAGTCGCTAAACCTGGATAATTTACCCAAGCAACTTCGTCTTGTTCCTCCAACCATTGCGCCAAAGCCAAAGCATTTTCACTATGTTTTTTAATACGAATTTCTAAAGTTTCCAAACCTTGAATCGTTTGAAAAGCATTGAACGGACTTAAAGCCGCGCCAAAATCACGCAATCCTTCAATTCTAACTTTAGCAATAAATGAGGCAGCTCCAAGAGCTTCATAATATTTTAATCCGTGATAACCTGCTGAAGGCTCGGTAAATTCAGGAAATTTTCCGTTGCTCCAATCAAAATTTCCTGCATCAATAATTACGCCTCCAAGAGAAGTTCCATTTCCTGTGATGTATTTTGTAAGTGAGTGAATTACAATATCGGCTCCGTATTGAATTGGGTTAAGTAAATAAGGAGTTGCGACAGTATTGTCAACAATAAAAGGCACTTTGAAAGATTTTGCCTCGTTAGCAATAGCTTCCAAATCCAAGACATCAAGTTTTGGATTTCCTAGACTTTCTGCAAAAAATACTCTGGTGTTTTCTTGTGCTGCTTTGGTAAAGTTTTCAGGATTTGATGGATTAACAAATGTAGTTGTGATTCCGAGTCTTGGCAAGGTGACATTCAGCAAATTATAGGTTCCACCATACAAGCTATTGGATGCTACAATGTGGTCGCCAGCTTTTAGTAATGTTAGAAAAGTGGTTGCAATTGCTGATGTTCCTGAAGCGGTAACCACTGCTCCTATTCCACCTTCTAGTTTTGCCAAACGTTGCTCCAAAATATCGTTGGTTGGGTTGTTTAATCTTGTGTAAATGAATCCTGCTTCTGCTAAACCAAATAAATTGGCAGCATGTTGCGAATCATTAAAAACGTAAGAAGTGGTTTGATAAATTGGAACAGCTCTAGTTCCTGCATTTTTTGTTACGTCGTGTCCTGCGTGTAAAGCGCTGGTTGCAAATTTTTGTGTACTCATGATTTTTAATTTTAGATGTTAGATATTAAATTTTTGAATTTTTGAAATAAAAAAAGTCCCTTTGGATGGCATACCAAAAGGACTTTTACACTAGAAATATATATTTCTTTTACGTTTTCCGTTTTTGGTAATAGCAAATGCCGATACAACACATCATCATGTGCATCATCATACAAGACATCATATTTTTTGCTATTACGTTCATTTTAGAATTATTATTTTTTGAAATTAGTTGAAATAAAAAAACCTCTGCGATTTGCAGAGGTTTGATTGTATATATTTTAAAAACTTAAAATTATGCAATAAATGTCCTCTGCGGAAACTTCCACATCATACAACACATATTGCAAATAGTTAAATTCATTTTTTCTTCTTTTTGATGACGCAAACTTCTGAACTATTTTTCAATTGACCAAATGAAATTTGAAAATTTAACATTTGAAGAAGTAAAAACTGAATATATAATACTACGTATTATGTTTTTAAAAAGTCTTTTTATTTTAACATAAAGGTTAAAAAAAACAGCCTTGAACTTACTTCACAGCTGCTTTCACAATTAACCTCAACTAATTAACTAATCTATTGTAATTTCTGCTAAATTTTGGTTTTCTTTTACTTTTCCTAATTGGATTGTTTGCAGTTTTCTTTCTATACTACCATTTCCTTTTCTAGTATAAACCTCAACCATTACAGTCGCTGGACCATTTTCTGTTAATGCACTTTCACCAAAATAATTGGTTTTAATGATGTATTTTCCTTTTACAGCATTGCGTAATAAATATTGCTCAGGTCCATAACCTTGGGTAAAATCTTTAGAAAATCTTGCTCCTGCTTGTGTATCCCTATGTCCGTAATAACATTCTTCACCTGTTGGTTCAATAATATGCAAATCGATATCAGTATCCATTTGATTCCAGTTTAAAATTATTCTAATTTCTACTGGCATTTTATCTAGATATTTTTTTTCTAATTTATCTGTTTTAATGCTTTTGTGTTCTTGCATCATGCGGTTTAAATCCATTAAAATAATATCTTCAACACCTGCATATTGTCCGCTCATTTCACCATAATAATTCACTTCCAATCCTTTTATCAATTCATCAAAAGCCGCTTGAAACTGTCCATTATCTTCTAAAGTCAAAGCCAAATCACGATGTGCTTGTGGTTCTTGTTCTCTCCATACTGCAACTTGTTTAGCCGTATGCAATGCATCGTCATAAGCTTCCCATTGACGCAAAACATAAGTCAAGGATTTATACAATTGATGATTTTCTAATCCTAAATCGGCAATGGAACTAACAATTAATAATGCTGTTGTTTTATCTCCAGAATCATAAAAATGATTAGCTACATCAAAATAAAAACTCGGATTGGTTTCTTGACCTTCTCTTAATTCCAAATACAAACCATATTTTTTATCTGCCGGAGCATTAGCCAAAGCTTTAAGATAAATTCTATCTGGATTCCATTTACTTATTTTAGTCCTATCATTGTTTACAAAACCATTTTGATATGTAACATTAGCATTTGAATCGTTTGACCAAGCTGTATTTGTTTGAACATTTATTCCAGATACTTGACCTGATAATGTTCTTACAGCATTTGGATTAGAAGCCACTGATATTTCTTCAGATTTGACTACACTGTAAGCACTAGTTATACTTCTTTTTTCTCTTACATTTTCTTTTTCATCATCTTCATCATCTTGACTTGAATCTCTCATTACCCTATATCCTTGCACAACAACTTCATCTAGAACTCTACTAGATTCTCTCAAAGTAACATCAATTCTTTTATTATTTCCAACTGTAATTGTCGTGCTTTCCATTCCAACAAATTGAACAACTAGTTGATCGCCAACTTTAGCATCAATAGAATATTTTCCATCAAAATCAGTACTTACACCTCTTGTTGTACCTCTCACCATAACAATTGCACCAGGTAATGGACCTTGATTATCGTAAACTAAACCTCTAACAAAACTTGGATTAACTCCACTAAAACTAACATTTCTTGGAGGAGTTACCACAACTGGTTTTGGCTTAGGAATTTTTACTGGTTTTGGTTTAGAATACTTGGTATTATTATCCCACCACAATTTTAATGCTTCGTAATATTGAGCAACATTTTGCCAATTGTTGTATTTTTTTGCCTCTGCATTAGCAATTTGCTGTTTCATCATTCTATCAAACTCAGGACGCAATTCAGCAGGTGGAACAATATCGTATTGGATATAATCGGATAAATTTTCTAAAACAATTAGGGATGTGTTATTCGTTACAATTCCATATTTCTTTCCTAAAGTTTCAATTTCTTCTGCATTCTGTTTGTATTGGATTTCTAAGTTGGCAATTTTCTTCTGAGCCCAAAATTTTTCTATACTAACATCTGTTGAAGCTTGTGTTGAAGCATTGATAACTATAGTTTTTTCTAAAGTTGGAGTATCTTCATAACCAAACAATAAAACAACTTGATTTTGTTCTTTCAATGAAATTCCGGCTACGCTAAAACTTCCTGAAACTGGTGTTCCGACCATAGGATATAAATCGGTTACCATGTAATTTTCTTTTACACCCAAAAATTTCAAACTTTGATAAACCAATTTATCTAAAGCATCTTCAACTTTTAATTGATTCAAATTGATAAAATTACCACCAGTTTTTATAGCATTATAATTCAAAAAAGCATAATCAGAAGAAGGCAATGAAGTAATGGTATATACTGGTTTTTTAGTTGATGGCAAAACATTAGAACTCAATGAAGATAATCCATCAGTGAAGTACAAATACTCATCATGAACCGGTAATTTGATTTTAGAAAAACGTGTTCCTCCATCGTATTTTGCTTGTTTTAATGCTGCATTCAATTCACTCCAATCACCATTTTTAATTTGGTAAGTCGCTTTTTTATCAAAAGTATATCCTGAAAAATAAAGTACAACTTCTACTGTATTTAATTCTTTAAAATAAGCATCCAATAAAGCTAATTCTTTTATCAAATCGCGTTTTCTACAACTTAAAGAAACGTCCCAAATTAATCCGATTGAGTTTGGATTTTTCTTTTTTACGTTGGCACCATCTAAAACTGTGTTTGCATAAAAATAATATTGCCCATCAACAGATTGCACGACAACACTTGGAATGTCTTGACGAATTGGAATAGAAATCAAGAGTTTGTCTTTAGGTTTGTAGTTACTTTTGGTCAACGAAGTTTGATAACTTTGATTCAAATTTTCTAAAGCTAAAACACCTTCATCATTAGTAACAGTTGGAGTTGCAGAAGCTCCAAGAACGGCAACTGACAATTCAAAAACATCTAATGCATAAGGATAACTACTCAACATTTGATATCCTAAATGGGTTGGATCCAAACTACTTAATTCTTGTTCGTAGCCAATAATCACAATACGTTTCCCATTTGGTGGTAAAGGATAAATGCGTGTACGAAAATTATTTCCTTCTACTTTTTCCAACAATCCTGGATCTACACGACGGTGTTCTATGGCTTCAAAAACTTGTTTTCCTTTATTCTTATTCACTGGAACAGCTTCACGCATTTTACCGTTAATATCAATTGCATATCGCGAAACTGATACGCCTTCTGGCAAAGGAAACAACAGCTCTGCTTCCATCTGACGATTGGTTCCATTAAAAAAGTGCATCTCTGTAGTAGTATAGGCAATATTTCCAACGACTTTTACATTTACTTTTAACTGACTCAATCGCACCAACGACGAATCTTTACCTTTAACATTCAACTGAGGATTTTGAGCTTGAACCCAACTTCCAAAAAACAAAAGCGAGATTAGAATTAGATTTTTCATATGGATATTTATTTGTTCTCTTTCAAAACTTGTTACAATGTTATAGAGTAGTTATTTTATAAAAAGGTTGGGATAGAAAATATATTTATTTACTTTTATGCATAAAATAATTGTTCAGCATGTCCAAACTACCTCATATTACCACTAGTATTTTCAGCATAATGTCTCAACTGGCAGCAGATTATAAAGCCATAAATTTATCGCAAGGCTTTCCGAATTTTCCTGTCGATGAACGTTTAAAAAACTTAGTTGCTCAATGGTCAAAAAAAGAAATTCATCAATATTTGCCGATGGCTGGTTTTCCTCCACTACTTGAGAAAATCGCGACACTTACCCAAAATTCTTATGGTAGAAAAGTGAATCCGAGAACTGATATTTTGATTACTGCAGGCGCTACAGAAGGTATATTTGCAACCATACAAGCATTAGTTGAACCAAAAGAAGAAGTTATCATTTTGGATCCTAGTTATGATTGCTATGAAACACCTATTTTATTATGTAATGCTATTCCAAAACGCATCAATCTGAATACCGATTTCTCTCCAAATTGGGAACTTATTGGAGCTACTATGAATAGTAAAACCAAAATGATTATCATTAATAATCCTCATAATCCTACTGGAAAAACTTGGAGTGAAAACGACTTTGTACAACTCGAAAAATTATTAGAATTGTATCCAAAAGTTTTAGTTCTTTCCGATGAAGTTTATGAATACATCACTTTTGAAAACAAACATATTTCTATACATCATAGTGAAAAACTTAGAGATAGAAGTATTAGCGTTTCCTCATTTGGCAAATCATTTCACATCACAGGCTGGAAAATTGGCTACTTAATTGCTCCTGAACATTTAATGATAGAAATAAAAAAAGTACATCAGTTTTTAGTGTTCAGTGTCAATAGTATTGCTCAATATGCCATCAATGATTATATGGATTTGGTGCAAGTTTCTGAACTTGGAAATTTTTACCAACAAAAGCGAGATTTATTTAGAAACTTAATGCAAAATTCTAAATTTGAACTACTTCCATGTGAGGGTTCTTATTTTCAGATAGCTTCTTATGCTGCTATTTCTGATGAAACAGATTTGGATTTTACTAAGCGCTTGGTTACAGAATTTGGAGTGGCTACGATTCCACTTTCTCCATTTTATGCTGATGGAAAGCAAACACAATGCATTCGTTTTTGTTTTGCCAAAGAAGACAACACTTTGATAGAAGCAACTAATCGATTGTTAAAATTATAATATTATGCGTGCATAATAAATTATTTTCTATATTTACACTTCTAAAACAAACTAAACTATGGATTTTTCAGCAAAAATGCTTCGTGACGATGCTCTAAAAGGTATAACAATTGTAGTAACAGGTGGCGGAAGTGGCTTGGGAAAAGCAATGACAAAATATTTTCTAGAATTAGGTGCTAATGTTGCAATTTCTTCAAGAGATTTGGAAAAATTAAAAACTACAGCATCAGAATTAGAAAAAGAAACTGGTGGTAAATGCTTACCTGTTCAATGTGATGTAAGACATTATGACCAAGTAGAAGCAATGCTTGCAGAAGTATTAAAAACTTTTGGAAAGGTAGATGTTCTTCTAAACAATGCTGCTGGAAACTTCATCTCTCCTACTGAAAGATTATCTGCAAATGCTTTTGATACAATTATTGATATTGTTTTGAAAGGTTCGAAAAACTGCACTTTAGCTTTTGGAAAACATTGGATTGAAACAAAACAAACCAATTGTAATGTTTTAAATATTGTTACAACTTATGCCTGGACAGGTTCTGGTTATGTGGTTCCGAGTGCTACAGCAAAAGCTGGAGTTTTAGCTATGACCAGAAGTTTAGCCGTAGAATGGGCAAAATATGGTATTCGCATGAATGCGATAGCTCCTGGACCATTTCCAACTAAAGGTGCTTGGGACAGACTATTGCCAGGTGACTTAGCAGAAAAATTTGACATGGCAAAAAAAGTGCCATTACGAAGAGTTGGTGATCATCAAGAATTAGCAAACCTAGCTGCTTATTTAGTTTCCGATTTTTCTGCCTATATCAATGGCGAAGTTGTTACTATTGATGGTGGCGAATGGTTGCAAGGCGCTGGACAATTCAATATTTTAGAAAAAATTCCACAAGAAATGTGGGATATGCTTGAAGCAATGATTAAAAATAAAGGAAGTAAGTAATAGTATTCTGTGATCAGTATTCAGTGGTCAGTAAAATGCTTTTCAAAAAAGTCAGTTAGAATTTTCTATCTGACTTTT
Source organism: Flavobacterium cheonanense (assembly GCF_039539185.1). Classification (NCBI taxonomy): domain Bacteria; kingdom Pseudomonadati; phylum Bacteroidota; class Flavobacteriia; order Flavobacteriales; family Flavobacteriaceae; genus Flavobacterium; species Flavobacterium cheonanense. Next base: position 304,159 of record NZ_BAABCT010000001.1, read on the forward strand.
TTATTTGAAAGAGAATTATTGTCTAACAATTTAGTACTGAACACTGAAAACTAAATTTTACAAGATTGTTAACAAATAACACTTTTATAAACCATAAAAAATTGTATTTTTACAACTCAAAATTTGAATCAAATAAATGGGTAAAATCATTGCAATCGCCAACCAAAAAGGTGGTGTAGGAAAAACGACTACTTCGGTTAATTTAGCTGCATCACTAGGAGTTTTAGAAAAGAAAGTTTTATTAATCGACGCCGATCCACAAGCCAATGCGAGTTCGGGTTTAGGCATTGATGTAGAAAGTGTAGAAATTGGAACGTATCAAATTATTGAACAAAGTAATATTCCGGAAGAAGCAATTGTAAAATCTACTTCTCCAAATGTTGATATAATTCCTGCGCACATTGACCTTGTTGCCATTGAAATTGAATTAGTAGACAAAGAAAATCGCGAGTATATGCTTAAACAAGCTTTAGAAAGCATTAAAGAAAAATACGATTATATTTTAATTGATTGTGCACCATCACTAGGATTACTAACATTAAATGCTTTAACAGCAGCCGATTCTGTAGTAATTCCTATTCAATGTGAATATTTTGCTTTAGAAGGTTTAGGAAAATTATTGAATACTATAAAAAGTGTTCAAAAAATTCATAATCCAAACTTAGATATTGAGGGATTGCTTTTAACAATGTATGATTCGCGTTTACGCCTTTCAAATCAAGTTGTGGAAGAAGTTCAAAAACATTTTAACGATATGGTTTTCAAAACTATAATTCAAAGAAATGTAAAATTAAGCGAGGCACCAAGTTTTGGAGAAAGTATCATTGCTTTTGATGCAACTAGCAAAGGAGCGACGAATTACTTGAGTTTGGCAGAAGAAATTATTAAAAAAAACAGTAACTAATTTATGGCGAAGGCACTAAAAAAACAAGCTTTAGGAAGAGGATTGTCTGCTTTGTTAAAAGATCCTGATAACGATATTAAATCAATTGATGATAAAAATGCTGACAAAGTTGTTGGTAATATTCTTGAAATTGAAATTGATTCTATTGAAATAAATCCGTTTCAACCTAGATCTAATTTTAATGAAGAAGCATTAAAAGAATTAGCTTCATCAATCAAGGAACTTGGTGTTATTCAACCTATTACTGTAAGAAAATTAGATTTCAATAAATACCAATTAATTTCTGGTGAACGCCGTTTACGCGCTTCCAAATTAGTTGGAATGACAACAATTCCTGCGTATATCAGAATTGCTAATGATAACGAATCATTAGTAATGGCATTGGTTGAAAACATTCAACGTCACGATTTAGATCCAATCGAGATTGCTTTATCGTACCAACGTTTGATTGAAGAAATTCAACTAACTCAAGAACAAATGAGTGAACGAGTTGGAAAAAAACGTTCTACAATAACTAATTATTTACGTCTTTTAAAATTAGACCCGATTATTCAAACAGGAATTCGTGATGGGTTTATTAGTATGGGACATGGTCGTGCAATGATTAATATAGATGACCAAGATGTTCAAACTGATATTTATCAAAAAATTGTAAGCCAAAACCTTTCTGTTCGTGATACAGAAGCTTTGGTGAAAAAACATCAAGACGGATTAAAACCTACTGCTGCGAAAGCAAAAAAAGCAAGTTCATTTTCTATTGCAGACGACCAAAAGAAAGCCTTTACTAATTTCTTTGGAGCAAAAGTTGATGTAAAAGTTGACGGAAAAGGAAAAGGTAAAATTGCAATTCCATTCCATTCAGAAGAGGATTTTAATAGAATTGTAAAATTAATCAACAGTTAGTGATTAAGTCGATTTACATATCATTATTCTTACTTCTTTTGGGAAGTAATTTGTCATTTAGCCAAACTGAATTGGGTAAAGATTTAGTAGCTTTAGATACTATTAGCAAATCACAAATCAATCCGCTTGCTCCTGCAAAAGCAGCTTTTTATTCAGCTGTTCTTCCTGGGTTAGGTCAAGCTTACAATAAGAAATATTGGAAAATCCCCATTGTTTATGGAGCTATGGGAACTAGTATTTATTTTTATATTAGTAATAATAAAAAATACCATCAATATCGAGATGCTTACAAAAGTCGATTAGAAGGTTATACAGGCGATGAATTCTCATACTTGGATGATTCGCGACTTATTGCTGCACAAAAATTCTATCAAAGAAATCGAGATTTATCGATGCTTATCACAGGATTGTTTTACATTTTAAATATTGTTGAGGCTAATGTTGATGCACACTTAATGCATTTCAACGTAAATGAAAAACTTACTGTGAAACCAGATATTTATAGAAATGACTTCACTTCAAGACAAAATCTTGGCATTTCTGTAATTTTAAAATTATAAAGTTTTCTTAAAACTGTAACAAACAACATTACAAGCTAACTAACTCATCATGAAAATAGCACTTCTTGGATACGGAAAAATGGGTAAAGTAATTGAACGAATTGCTTTAGAAAGAGGTCATGAAATCGTATTAAGAAAATCAAGTGCTTCTACTTTTGATGGACTAGATAATGCTGATGTTGCCATAGATTTTAGTGTGCCAAGTTCTGCTGTCACCAATATTTCTGAGTGTTTGAATAACGGAATTCCAGTAATTTCAGGAACTACAGGTTGGTTGGAGGATTACAATAAAATGGTAGCACTTTGTGAAGAAAAAAATGGTGCTTTTATATATGGTTCTAATTTTAGTTTAGGAGTAAATTTGTTTTTTGAATTGAATAATTATTTGGCAAAAATGATGTCAAAGTTCAATCAATATAAAGTTACAATGGAAGAAATTCATCATACACAAAAATTGGATGCTCCAAGTGGAACTGCTATTTCATTAGCAAAAGGAGTTATTGAAAATTCAAATTATTGCAATTGGACTTTAGAAAATCCAAAGGAAAACGAAATTCAAATTGATGCCAAAAGAATAGAAAATGTTCCAGGAACACATAGTATTTTTTACACATCTGAAGTAGATACTATAGAAATCAAACATACTGCACATAATCGCGATGGGTTTGCTTTAGGTTCAATAATTGCTGCCGAATGGTTAGTAGGAAAAAAAGGTGTTTTTTCAATGAAAGACGTTTTAGAATTAGAATAAAGTATAGAAAATAGAATATAGAAGATTAAATGAATTTAAGATATTTGGCTCTTAAACTTTTAATCTCTTAACCTTTTAAACAAATATAAAATGACAGCATATCAATGGTTTGTGTTTTTCCTAATTGTTCAACTAATTCACGGATTGGGAACATGGAAATTATATGAAAAAGCAGGAAGAAAATCTTGGGAAGCATTTATTCCAGTTTACAATTCGATAGTTTTGATGAAAATCATAAATCGTCCAACTTGGTGGACATTTTTATTATTTCTTCCGGTAATCAATCTAATGATGTTTCCTATTGTTTGGGTAGAAACCTTGAGAAGTTTTGGAAAAAATTCTTCAACTGATACTTTTCTTGGAGTGATTACTTGTGGGTTTTACATTTACTACATGAATTATACTCAGAATGTTGAATATATAAAAGATAGAAGTTTAACTCCAGCAACCAAAACTGGTGATACTATAGGTTCTTTGCTTTTTGCAATCATTGTTGCAACTTTTGTTCATACTTATTTTATTCAGCCTTTTGTAATCCCATCATCCTCTTTAGAAAAATCTTTACTAATTGGTGATTTCTTATTTGTAAGTAAGCAAAATTATGGTGCAAGAACTCCAATGACAACTATTGCAGCGCCAATGGTTCATGACACCTTACCATTTATTAAGACAAAATCATATTCTACTTTTCCGCAATTACCTTATTTTAGATTTCCTGGTTTTGAAAAAATAAAAAATAATGATATTGTAGTTTTCAACTGGCCAAGAGATACCTTATTCCATATGTATCTTCCAGCCGATAAAAGATATGACAAGCCCATCGATAAAAAGACAAATTATGTAAAACGTTGCGTTGGAATTCCTGGTGACAGCCTACAAATCAAAGACGGAATTGTTTTTATCAATGGAAAAGAATTGATTTTACCAGATAGAGCTAAACCTCAATATTCTTATAAAGTAACTTTAGATCCAAAATCTACAACAGATTTTGACGCTGTTTTCAAAGAATTAAATATTACTGATGGATATGGATTTGAAACTGCAGACAGAGATTCATTAACTATTCGTGCGCTTACATTTGAAAATGCAGAAAAACTAAAAACAGTTTCTGGAATTACTTCTATAAAAAGAAATATACGAAAAGGTCGTGAAAATGGAATTTTCCCATGCAAACATCACGATGGTGCAGATGAAAATAAAATTGCTTGGAGTGGCGATAATTATGGTCCTATTTACATTCCACAAGCTGGTAAAACGGTGGCATTAACTTTAGAATCTCTTCCATTCTACAAGATTATTATCAAAGAATATGAAGGAAATAAATTGAAAGTTGTTGGCAATGATATTTATATTAATGACAAAATAGCTACTACTTATACTTTCAAACAAAACTACTATTGGATGATGGGAGATAATCGCCATAATTCTTTAGATGCTCGTTATTTTGGTTATACTCCAGAAGATCATATAGTAGGAAAACCAATCTTTATTTGGATGAGTTGGGATTCAAATGGTCAAGGAATTATGAATAAAATTCGTTGGGAAAGATTGTTTACAACAGTAAGTGGTGAAGGACAGCCTCAATCTTATTTTAAATATTTCTTAGCTTTATTAGCAATATACTTTGTAGGAGAATATTTCTGGACTAAGAGAAAAGCAAAAAAATCAGAATAGTTTATAGTTTATGGTTCATAGTTTGTGAGCCATAAACAACAAACCATAAACAATGAATCATATAATTTTATATCCTACTTATTTCCCATCAATAAGTCAGTTTATTGCAATGGCGCAAGCAGATTCGATTACGTTTGAAATGGAAGACAATTTCCAAAAACAAACCAATCGCAATAGAATGTATATTTACAGTCCGAATGGCTTACAAATGTTAAATATTCCTATCAAACATAGTAAAGAACGTCATCAAAAAAGTAAAGATATTAGAATTGAAAACGACTTTGATTGGCAAAAACAACATTTTAAGTCGCTAGAAGCGGGCTACAGAAGCTCACCTTTCTTTGAATATTTTGAAGATGAAATAGTACCTATTTTTGAAAAAAAATATGAATTCTTAAAAGATTTAAATTTTGATACCATGACTTTGGTTTCAAAATGTTTGCGAATGCCATTAACATATAGTGAAACTGCCGAATATTTTCAAGAAGTTCCCAACTTTAATGACTTTAGAGATTTGGCTAACGGAAAAAAAGATACCACCATCATTACTCCTTACACTCAAGTATTTGATGATAAACATGGTTTTATAAACAATTTGAGTATTCTCGATTTGCTTTTTAATGAAGGTCGTTATGCTTTAGATTATTTAAAAAATCAATCACTATAATCACTCAATCATCAACCTTGCAATTATTGGATAATGATCCGAATTTTTGAAGTTTGGAAAGCTTTGAAAGCTCTTAACTTGAATTGATTTGTCAGCAAAAATATAATCAATTCGTGCAGGATAATATTTGAAGTTATAGGTTTGACCAAAACCATTTCCTACTTCTTCAAAACAATCGTTTAGGTTACCTTTAATACTTCTATAAACATACGAAAAGGCACTATTATTCATATCGCCACAAATAATCATTGGATACGAACACTCTTTTTTGTTTTTTACTAAAATCTCAGCTTGCAATTGTTGTTTTGTAAATGCTTTACTAATTCTTTTTACAACTAATTCCGATTTGTGTTGGTTTATAGAATCAACATTGTCTTGCATTTCGTTAACATCTGGCGATATTTTAATGGATTGCAAATGCATATTATAAACTCTTATTGTGTCTTTTCCTTTTCTAATATCGGCATAAACGATTAGATTATTAGATTCTGGAAACTCAATATTACCTTTGTCAATAATAGGATATTTTGAAAAAATCGCTTGACCAGTTCTAATTTTATTTCCTTGCATAAAAACAAACTTATGCTTGTACACACGTAAATCTACATTAGCAGTTTCTGAATATTCTTGAATACAGAGAATATCTGGATTTTGATCATTAATAAATTGCTTAATTTCATCGCCTACATTTTCCTTTGGCAACCATTGAAAAAGATTGAATAGTCGAACATTATAGCTCATAACCACAAAATCCTTTTCTTCAAAAGTCTTTTCATTAGAAGAAAACTTGTAAAACTTATTTACGAAAGTAATACCCAGCATTAATACAATGCCAGAAAGTATCATTTGTCTCTTTATTTGGAACAACCAATAAATAAAAAACAATCCGTTCAGTATTAAAAACAAAGGTAATACAAGAGTTAAAACAGATAAAAAAGGGAAAAACTTAGGCGCAAGAAATGGCAAAACATAAGCAAGAAAAGTCAATACAGTCAACACTATATTGAAAAAATACATTACTTTATTAAACCATGAGAGTTTCTTCATATTACATTGCCGCAAAGGCACTAAGACACAAAGTTATTTTTTTTAATCTACAAAACTGAACACTGATTACTGAATACTATTTACCAGCTTTAAACAAAAACTCCTTTTCCTCTACTGTCAAACTATCATAACCCGATTGACTTATTTTATCTAAAATTTCATCAATCTGTTGTTGTGTTTTATCTTTTAATACTATCTTACTTTTAGTTGTAGTATTTGCTTTTTTTGTATTAACATGAACTTTTTTGAATGGTGTTGATTTCTTCGGTTGAAACAAATTAACAAAAAAATCAATTACTATGGTTACAATTCTACTTAAATCGGTACCGCTTTGAAGTAACTTGATATAAATAACTCCAAAAAAAGCACCTGCAATGTGTGCAATGTGTCCACCGGTATTCTCTACTAAAATTTGCATTATATCTAAAATCAATATAACAGCGGTTATGTGCCAAAGTTTTACATTTCCAATTAGTAATAACCTTACTTCCATCAAAGGCTGATATGTTGTTGAAGCGAACAAAATAGTTAAAACTGCAGCTGAAGCACCAACAATTGGAGCATTTATTCCCATTAAGAAATAGGAAATAGCAAATGTCAAACCTGCAAAAATTGAACTAAGAACATATAGTCCAATAAATTGTTTTTGAGTAAAAAAAGTAAGAAACAATCGACCTGAGAAATTGAGCATTACCATATTAAAAAACAAATGCCAAAATCCAGAATGAAGAAAAGCATAAGTCAAAAATGTCCAAGGAAATATCAAAAAATTATTTGGATTCGAAGATAAAGCTAACCATGAAGGATAATCAAATTGATATTCCTTAAACTTAAAAAAAAGCACTAACGACAATAGAAACATTCCAACATTCCAATAAATTACTTTATTAGTGATGTCGCCAATTTTGTATTGCAATTTTATATCGTCAAAAATCCTACTCATTTAGTTCCAACGTTTATGATTAAATTGATTTTTCTTCCAATACCACATCATTATAAAACCTGTTAATGCACCACCAATGTGAGCAAAATGGGCAATTCCTGTACTTCCTGCGCCAAAAATTGAACTTCCTTTAAATCCTAAAAATAAATCAATTGCTAACAACCCAGGAACAAAATATTTTGCTTTTATTGGAATTGGAATAAACATCAAAGCTAATTCAACATTTGGAAACATAAAAGCAAAAGCTACTAAAAGACCATAAACAGCTCCTGAAGCTCCTACTGCTGGAACGTGATAGGAAATACTTAATGCATCAACCCCATCTTGTCCAATTACATTTAACCATCTTTGATCAAACATATTTTGATTTAGTAAACTAAGCACATCCTCTTTTTTAAAACCAGAATCTAGTAAATACGATAGTTCATTTCTAAACTCTAAATAATTAATAAAACTATGCAACAAAGCTGCTCCAAGTCCACATGAAATATAAAAAAACAAGAACTTATTTCCACCCCAAAAATGCTCTAAGGCACTTCCAAAGGAATATAGAGCAAACATATTAAAGAAAATATGCATCAATCCACCATGCATAAACATATGCGATAATGGTTGCCAAAACTTAAACATTGGGTTTTCAAAATAGAACAATGCAAAATAACTTTCTGCAACTGGAACCAACTGACTTCCAATAAAAAAGATAATATTTATTATCAAAAGTTGTTTTACAACAGGTGTGATATTCATCATAGGGCAAATCGTTTATCAATGTCTTCCACGCGCATAGTAATGAAAGTAGGTTTTTGAAAAGGTGAAACATTTGGTTCTTTGCACGCAAAAAGATTATTAACCAAATTCTCTTGTTCTTTTTCTGTTAAATAAGTTCCTGTTTTTACAGCTAAACTTTTGGCCATAGACTTAGCAATAGTATCATTTTGACTAAAACTACTATCCGGAATTCCGTCTTGCAAATCGGAAAGTAATTGCTCTAAAACCATTGAAATTTCACTTTCTGTAGTATTTACAGGAATTCCAGAAATATGAATAGAATCCGTATCAAAAGCTTCAAAAACAAATCCGGTGTTTTCTAAAGAAGGTTTCAATTCGGCTATCAATTTCAGTTCATTATTTGAAAAATACATCTGCAAAGGAAACAACAACTGTTGACTTGAAGCTTGATGAACCGTCATATTCGTAAGAAATTGTTCATACAAAACACGTTGATGCGCACGACCTTGATCCATAATAACCATTCCAGACTTTATTGGACTTACAATGTATTTTTTATGAATTTGATACGTTCTATTTATCGTTTGTTCTTCTTTTTCGTCAAATAATGATGCGGTCACTTCTTCACTTTCAAATGAAAAGGTTTCTACTTCTGAAGTATCATTTTTCAATCCTACATACAAACTTTCCCAATTAGAACTAGCAACTTCTTGCTTTTTATAAGAATTAGAACCTCCTGAAAATTGTTTGCTTGGCTTTTCGTCTGCAAATGGATTAAAAGTGCTATCCACTTGAACTGTTGGATATTCCGCAGTTTTATTTTGATATTGATAAGGCGTATCTAAATTTGGATCTCTGTCAAAATCTAAAACAGGAGCTACATTAAATTGTCCTAAACTGTGCTTGATTGTGGAACGCAAAATCGCATACAAAGCATGTTCATCATCAAACTTAATTTCTGTCTTAGTTGGATGTATATTAATATCAATAGTATTTGGCGGAACATTTAAGTAAATAAAATACGTTGGTTGCGAACCATTAGGCAACAAACCTTCATAAGCAGCCATCACCGCATGATGCAAATAACCACTTTTTATGAATCTATCGTTTACAAAAAAGAATTGCTCGCCACGATTTTTCTTAGCGAATTCAGGTTTTCCTACAAATCCTTCAATGGTAACAATTTCAGTTTCTTCTTGAATTGGAACCAACTTTTCATTGGTTTTACCCGAAAAAACATTTACAATTCGCTGACGGTAATTAGAATTTGGAAGATTAAACATTTCACTTCCATTGTGATACATTGTGAAATAAATGTTTGGATGCGCTAACGCTACACGTTGAAATTCATCAACAATATGACGAAATTCAACTGTTTCCGATTTCAAGAAATTTCGTCGAGCAGGAATATTAAAAAACAAATTCTTCACAGCAAACGAAGTTCCTTTTGGCAAAACTGATGGTTCTTGCGAAACAAATTTGCTTCCTTCAATAATTATATGAGTTCCAAGTTCGTCTTGTTCTTGTTTGGTTTTCATTTCCACATGAGCAATAGCAGCAATAGATGCTAAAGCTTCACCACGAAAACCTTTGGTATGAAGCGAAAATAAATCTTCCGCTTGACGAATTTTGGAAGTGGCATGACGTTCAAAGCACAATCTTGAATCGGTCACGCTCATTCCTTTTCCGTTATCAATAACTTGAACTAACGATTTTCCGGCATCTTTTATAATTAACTTTATATCTGTTGCTCCAGCATCAACAGCATTTTCTAATAATTCTTTTACTACAGAAGCAGGACGTTGCACCACTTCACCAGCGGCAATTTGGTTGGCAACATGATCGGGAAGTAATTGAATTATGCTAGACATTTATTTGTACATGGTTTGGAGTTTTCTTTCATGGTTAAAAACCAAAGTTAGCAAATTTAAGGAAAATCTATTGTTTATTATAGTTAACAACTTACTAAAAAAGAAAAAACCTACTCTTTGAAAAAGCAGGTTTAAATTTTATGTTTTATAACTTGAGTTAGAATTACTTATTTTCAGAATTTCTTCTTAAATCAGCCATTTTAATTGCCGCAATTGCTGCTTCTGTTCCTTTATTACCATGAACTCCTCCACTTCTATCGATAGATTGTTGCTCGTTATTATCAGTTAGCAAACAAAATATCACTGGAACATCAGTTTGAACATTCAAATCTTTTACTCCTTGAGTCACACCTTCGCAAACAAACTCGAAATGCATTGTTTCACCTTTTATAACACAACCAATCGTAATTACAACATCAACTTCTTGTGTTACAATCATACGTTGTGCACCATAAACTAGTTCAAAACTTCCTGGAACATTCCAACGAATTATATTTTCTTTAGTAGCACCACAATCTAAAAGTGCCTCAAGTGCACCTTTATAAAGTCCTTCTGTGATGTGGTCATTCCATTCTGAAACAACAATCCCAAACCGAAAGTTCTTCGCGTTTGGGATTGTGTTTTTATCGTAATTGGATAAATTTTTATTAGCTGTAGCCATTTTATTAGTGTTCAGTGCTCAGTTTACAGTGTTCAGCAACAAACTGCTAACTGAACACTGAATACTGAATACTAATTATTGAGCCATTCCAATTAAAGCATCAATTTGTTGTGCTTCTGGTGCAGTCTCATATTTTTCTTTGATTTGAGTAAAATATTTCAAAGCATCTGATTTTTTACCTAAAGCTAAAGCCGTTTGTCCTGCTTTATATAAATATCTTGGAGTTGTAAACTCATTTACATTTTGTTCTGAAGCTTTCACGTAAAAATCTAAAGCTTTTTGTGTGTCATTCTTTTGAGCATAAGCATCACCAATAGCTCCAGTTGCAATAGCACCTAAGAAAGCATCTTTAGATGAAAATTTCTCAAGATATTTGATAGCATCATCATACTTTTTAAGATTCAAAGAAGCAATACCAGCATAATAGTTAGCTATATTTCCAGAATCAGTACCAGAATATTGGTCAGCGATTCCAGGAGCTCCTTGTTTTCCTTCAGAACCTTTAAGAACTAAAGTATATAATGAATCTTGTTTTTTAGCATCAGTAGCATCAGTAGCTAATTGAAAATTTTGTTGAGCAACAAATAAATCTTCAGTAGCATCAACTTGTTTTGGCTCAGCAATAAACTTTTGATAAAGTAAATAACCAATAGTTACAAGAGCAACAGCTCCTAAAAATCCTAAAATATATTTTTGGTTTTTAGCAACAAAATCTTCTGTTTTCGATGCTGTTTCATCTAATGCGTCAAATGCTTTTGCAGTTGTACTATCTTTAGCATCAACATTTGGAGTATCTTCAATAAAATTAGCGTCTACTTTTTCTTCTTTTTCTTTTGGTGCTTTGTAACCTCTCTTATTATAAGTTGCCATTTAAATTTAATTTAGTGTGCGCAAAAATAAAATTTTTATTCTAATTTGAAAGTCATTTTGTCGATAATTTTCAATAATTTGCACCAACTTAAAAAAAAACACTCTCAAAGTCGCTGATTATAGTGTTTTCAAGCTATTACAAATGTTTTTAAAAAAAATTTCTTTATTCAATTATAAAAATTTTTCCGAAGCTTCCTTCGAATTTGATTCCAAAATCAATTGTTTTGTTGGAAAAAATGGCATTGGAAAGACCAATATACTGGATGCTATTTATCATTTAGCGTATGGAAAAAGTTATTTTAATCCATTAGCGGTTCAAAATATTAAGCATAATGAAGAGTTTTTTGTAATTGATGGCGAATTTGAAAAATCGGAAAGAAGTGAACAAATTGTAAGTAGTTTCAAAAAAGGTCAGAAGAAAATTTTGAAAAGGAACGGAAAACCTTACGAGAAATTTTCAGACCATATTGGATTTATTCCGCTTGTGATTATTTCACCGGCAGACAATGACTTGATTATTGAAGGAAGTGAAACCAGAAGAAAATTTATTGATAGTGTTATTTCGCAATTGGATTCCTCCTATCTGCAAGAATTGATTCAATATCAAAAAATTATCAGTCAACGGAATGCTTTGCTGAAATATTTCGCACTAAATCATGTATTTGAAACCGATACTTTATCAATTTACAACGAACAGTTGAATGATTTAGGTCAGAATATTTTTGAAAAAAGACAACAATTTATCAATGATTTTTTACCGATTTTTAACAAACATCATCAAGCTATTTCTGGTTCAGAAGAAAAAGTGCAATTGGTTTATGAAAGTCATTTATTTGAAGGAACAACATTGCAATTATTGGATCAAAATTTGGCGAAAGACAGAGCTTTGCAATATACATCTGTCGGAATTCACAAAGATGATTTAGCCTTTCAAATTGATGGTTTTCCTATAAAAAAATTTGGTTCTCAAGGTCAGCAAAAATCGTTTTTAATTGCTCTTAAACTTGCTCAATTTGAATTTGTAAAAAAACAAAGTGGCGAAAAACCCATTTTATTATTTGATGATATTTTTGATAAATTGGATGAAACGCGTGTTAGTAAAATTGTAGCAATGGTCAACCAAGAGGAATTCGGACAATTATTTATTTCTGACACACATCCAGAACGCACAGAAAGTATTGTAAAAACCACCCATCAGAGTTATAAAATATTTAGTTTGTAACATTTGTTATATTATTCTATTTTTACTTCATTAATTTTGCATCAAAAAAATATTATGAGAAAAATTCTATCAATACTATCGTTATCCATCCTATTTATTAGTTGTCAAGGACAAACAAGTAAATCTGTTGAAACTGCAGAATCAAATCAACCTATCAAAACTCTTGCAGGAATTGATTATGAAACAAAATTATTAGGAACAAAAAATCCTCAATTATTAGACGTAAGAACTCCTGAAGAATATTCTGGTGAACATCTTGAAAATGCCTCAAACGTTAATTGGAACGGAAGTGATTTTACTGCAAAAGTTGAAAAATTAGACAAATCAAAACCTGTATTTGTGTATTGTAAAGTTGGAGGAAGAAGCAGTCAAGCAGCCAATAAGTTATCAGAACTTGGATTCAAAGAAATCTACAATTTAGATGGCGGAATCATGAAATGGCAAGGAAAGAAAACTTCAAATTCAGTTGTAACACCAAAAGGATTATCGGTTTCAGAATTTGAAAAATTAATCAATTCCGACAAAAAAGTAATCATTAATTTTTCAGCAAAATGGTGTGCACCTTGCAAAAAAATGGCTCCATATTTGACTAAAATGCAAGACGAATTAAAAGGTAAAATCGCCTTAATTAGATTAGATGCAGATGAAAACAAGACTTTGTTAGAAACTATGAAACTTGATGAATTACCAGTAATTTTGATTTATGAAAATGGTAAAGAAACTTGGAGACATTTAGGTTTTTTATCTGAAGAAGATTTGAGAAAACAGTTGTAAAATAGTTAGAAGTTGGAAGTTGGAAGAAATTCTCTTAACTTTTAAACTTTTAAACTCATAAACTTTTAAACTTAAAAAATGATAACAAAAGAAGCGCTTCAATTTCTAGCCGATTTAATTGCAAACAATAATACCGAATGGATGCATGAGAACAAAAAAAGATATGAAAGTTATAAGAAAGACTATCATAACTTCATTGCGTCTATTCTCAATGAAATGAAGCCATTAGACAAATCGCTTGAGCCTTTAGAAGTTAAAAATTGTACATTTCGTATCAATCGTGATATTCGTTTTTCTAAAGATAAATCGCCTTATAAAACCAATATGGGTGTTTGGATGTCTCAAAATAAAAACAGCAAAAATGCTCCTGGCTATTACATTCATTTTGAAAAAGGAAATTGCTTTATCGCAGGTGGCGTTTGGTGTCCAGAACCTAATGAGTTAAAATTGATTCGTAAGGAAATAGAATTTTTTCACGATGATTTAGAGGCCATTGTTACTGATAAAACTTTTAAAAATGAGTTTAAAGAACTGACTAGAGATGAAAGCAATACTTTGAAAAAAGCACCAAAAGATTTTGATCCAAATCATCCAGCGATTGAATTTTTAAAATTGAAAAGCTTTACCGCTTCACATAAAATCGACGAGAAACTATTTACTGATAAAGATTTTAGTAAAATCATAGCTCAAAAACTAGTCGCACTAAAACCTATGAATGACTTTTTGAGAAGAGCTTTAGAAACAGAAGAATAAAATCAATTAAAAATTAAAAATTAAAAATTACGAATTACGAATTTTTAATTTCCGTATTTAGAATCGTAATTCGTAATTTCAAATTCGTAATTTTTCATGCAAATTCAAACAAATTTCTCCTTAAAAAAATACAATACTTTTGGTATTGAAGCCAAAGCCAAACAATTTGTCGCGGTTCAGAATCTTGATGAATTGAAATCTATTCTAAAAAATCACGCTTCAGATAAGAAATTCATTCTTGGTGGCGGAAGCAATATGCTGTTAACAAAGGATATTGATGCTTTGGTAATCCATGTTGATTTGAAAGGAAAAAAAATCATTAAAGAAGATGACGATTTTGTTTGGGTTGAAAGTCAAGCAGGTGAAAATTGGCACGAATTTGTACTTTGGACCATCAATCAAAACTTTGGTGGATTGGAAAATATGTCGTTGATTCCTGGTAATGTTGGTACAACTCCAGTTCAAAATATTGGTGCTTACGGAACCGAAATTAAAGACACTTTTGTTTCGTGCGAAGCCATGAATATTCTATCTCAAGAAATGAAATCCTTCACAAAAGAAGATTGCAATTTTGGCTATAGAGAAAGTGTTTTCAAACAAGAAGCAAAAGATAAATATGTGATCACTTCTGTGGTTTTCAAACTCACAAAACGCAATCACAAAATCAATACTTCGTATGGTGATATTACAAAAGAATTGGAAAAACAAAATGTTACAACTCCAACATTAAAAGACGTTTCCAATGCTGTTATTGCCATCCGTCAAAGTAAATTACCTGATCCAAAAGAGCTTGGAAATAGCGGAAGTTTCTTTAAAAACCCAATTATTTCAAAAGAATTATTCGAAAAAGTACAACAAAAATTTCCAGAGGTAAAATTCTTTGAAGTTTCACCAACCGAAGTTAAAGTTCCTGCAGGTTGGCTTATAGAACATTCAGGATTAAAAGGTTATCGAAAAGTCGACGCAGGAGTTCATAAAAACCAAGCACTAGTTCTAGTAAATTACGGAAACGCAAGTGGACAAGATATTCTAAATCTATCTAAATACGTTCAAAAAACTGTTTTTGATAAATACGGAATTGCAATTGAGGCAGAAGTTAATGTAATATAATTATGAATTTATCAAAAGAATTTCATGAACAGGGCTTTCATGTTGTAAATAATGTTTACAATAAAGATGAAATCAGTACAATTTCAAATTTTATCAATAATTTAGATACAACAAATCCAATTTTTAGAAAAACGAATGATTTATTTGCAATTAGACAATTCATTAAAGAATTTCCAGAAATCAAGAAATTACTTTTCAATGAAAGACTTAAAGAGATAATAAAAAACATTGGAGGAGAAGACTATTTTATTGTAAAATCCATATATTTTGATAAACCTGAAAAATCTAATTGGTTTGTTTCTTATCATCAAGATTTAACTATTTCTGTTGACAAAAAAATTGAAGATGAAAATTTTTCAAATTGGACCAATAAGCACAATCAATTTGCTGTTCAACCACCAAAAGAAATATTAGAGAATATAGTTACAGTTAGAATTCATTTAGATGATACCAATGAAGATAATGGAGCCCTAAAAGTTTTAAAAAAATCCCACTTAAAATCAATTTGTAGAATCGATTCAATAGAATTTAAAAAAGAAACAGAAGTTTTTTGTAATGTAGATTCAGGCGGAATAATGTTAATGAAACCTTTACTTTTTCATGCTTCAAATAAAAATACAAATGAAAAAAATAGACGTGTCATTCATATAGAATTTTCAAATAAAGAGTTGCCCAAAAATCTACATTGGTCTGAATTTTCCGAGATTGAAAATTTCACAAAACATAATTCGTAATTCAAAATTGAATTTCATACTTTTGCAATCGTTTTTAAATAAGACCATAAAGCCATTATGTTACTAATTTTACTTTGTTTATTCATTGCTGTTGTAGTTGTTCAATTCCTATATTATGTAGTGTTTTTTGGTAAATTTTCTTTTACTAAACCACAAACTTCTACACCAAAAAGAGTTCCGATTTCAGTAATTGTTTGTGCTAAAAACGAAGAAGAAAATGTAAAAAGTTTCGTTCCCTTATTGGCTGAACAAAATTATCCAGATTACGAAATAGTGCTTATTGACGATGCTTCGAGCGATGAAACCTTAGAAGTTTTTGAAGCTTTTGAAAAACAATATCCTAATGTTAAATTAGTAAAAGTAGAAAATAACGAAGCGTTTTGGGGAAATAAAAAATTTGCTTTAACACTTGGAATCAAAGCTGCTAAAAACGAATACCTACTTTTTACAGACGCTGATTGTTACCCAAAATCTAACGATTGGATTAAAGAAATGTCAGCCCAATTTACTCAACAAAAAACGATTGTGTTAGGTTATGGCGCTTACGAGAAAATCAAAAATTCGTTTCTAAATAAAATCATCCGTTTTGAAACTTTATTGACGGCTACGCAATATTTTTCATGGGCAAAATTAGGAAAACCTTACATGGGTGTTGGTCGAAATATGGCCTACAAACGTGAAGAATTTTTCAAAGTTCGCGGTTTTATGGATCACATGAAAATTCGTTCAGGAGATGATGATTTGTTCATTAATCAAGCGGCAAATGCGAAGAATACAACCGTTTGTTACACACCAGAAAGTTTTACTTTTTCTAAACCAAAAACTACTTTTAAAGATTGGTTTACACAAAAAAGAAGACATGTTGCCACTGCACAACATTATAAAGCATCTGACAGAACGCAATTGGCAATTTTTTATGCTACCCAATTATTATTTCTAATTTTACCAATAATCCTTTTAGCATTTCAATTTCAGTGGATTATTGTACTAAGTTTGATAGGTTTCCGTTATCTATTTGCATGGTTATCACTTGGATTTGCAGCCGGAAAACTAAAAGAAAAAGACGTAATGTATTGGTTTCCAATTATTGAAATCGTTTTAATATTCACGCAACTTAACGTTTTCATCACCAATACCTTTTCAAAACCCGTTCAGTGGAAATAAATCCGTACATAGAAAAAGCTAAAAAAGGCGATCAAGTAGCCTTCACTTACCTACTCGACCATTATTGGAATGAGGTCTATGGATTTATGCTAAAACGTACCGAAAATGAAACCGATGCCGAAGATATTACTATAGAAACATTCTCCAAAGCATTCGATAAATTAACCACTTATAACCCAGAATTTCAATTCAATACTTGGTTAATTGCTATTGCAAAAAATGTTCATATCGATTTACTTCGCAAAAAAAAATCAACACTTTTTGTTGAAATTACCGACGAAGAAGATCAACAAGCTTACAATATAGCTGACACATCTCCAACGGCTGAAGATGAATTGATTACAGAGCAAAATTTATCACAACTCTTACAATTTATAAAAGAATTAAAACCTCATTATCAAGAAGTAATACAACTTCGTTACTTTCAAGAAATGAGTTACCAAGAAATTGCCGAACAACTTGAAGAACCTTTGAGCAACGTCAAAATCAAACTCCTTCGCGCCAAAAAACTATTGGCAGAAATCATTCAAACAAAACGATAATTATTTCTGGAAACGAATGGCTTGGTTCCTTTTGGTTTCCATTTTCCTGCTTTCCATTACAATCTTTGTTTATCAACAAAGGATTTCCATTGCAATCAGGGTTAGTTTATAAGCGTATTGAAGCAAGCTACAGATTAACAAAAACACATCGTAAACTTTATTTCTTAAACAATAATTTATACTTATTACAATTTTCTTACAAAAATCACACAATATTGAAATAATCTTTGCGTTATTAAAGTAAGATAACAAATAAATCTATTCTCTATTTTCTTTACTCTATTTTCTAAAAACTAGCTTATGTAACATCGATACTTAACAATTAAAACTATAAATTATGTCAAACTTAAGTATCTTTGAAAAAAAGTGGTTAGACCTTGTATTTGAAGGCAAGAACCAGGAGTATGGTGCATACAAATTACGTCAAGACAGCACCAAAACAACCATTATTGCATTCTTCTCAGGAATTCTATTCCTTGGTTTTGTATCAGGAATGGGTATGCTTTTAAGTTCTTTTGGAGCAAAACCTGTAATCTTACCAGAGGAACCATTAGATGATTCTATAATAGTAGTAAAGTACGAAGAACCATTAGTTGAAAAACCAAAATCTGCTGAACCAATTACTAATAATAGCACTCCTGTTGAAAAAGTTCCTGTTAACAAAAAAATTGTTGTTGCTGCTACAGTTGATGCAAAAGAACCAGTTCCAATAACTTCTGAATTGCCAAAAATCAACACTCCAATTGGCACACCAGGAACAGGAACTCCAGGAACACCAGGTGTAATTGATGGTGGCGGAACAGATCCAAAACCTGAGGTAATTACTCCAAAAGGACCAGTTCCTTCAGCTGAATTAGACAAACAACCTTTTTTTCCTGGTGGAATTAAAAAATTCTATGAGTATGTAGGAACAAATTTTGAAAAACAAAATATTGATGAAGAAGAAGGTCAAGCAATAAGAGTTTTGGTATCTTTTGTAATTGAGAAAAATGGATCAATGACAGATATTGAAGTAACAAGAAAAACAACTCCAGAAATTGATAAAGAAGCTATCAGAGTTTTAAAATCTTTAAAAACTAAATGGGCACCTGGAATTAAAAATGGAGAACCAGTAAGAACTCAATTTACGCTACCAATTACTGTAATGCTATAATTATTGATTCCTGACTTGTAATTCAAGTTAATAAATGTGTGAACTGCTTTGCCATAAACAAAGCAGTTTTTTTTTGAAACAAAGTATAAATATTTCTTAATGATCAAAAATCTGAAATAGAATAATCAAAATCTAAAATCTACATTCGTATCTTTGCATTTCAAAAAAAGTGAATATGGAAACGGCTACTGAAAATAACCTTCCAATTGGAAAACCAAAATGGCTAAAAGTTAAGTTACCTATTGGTCAAAAATATACCGAACTTCGTGGATTAGTTGATAAATACAAACTAAATACTATCTGTACCTCAGGAAGTTGCCCAAATATGGGCGAATGTTGGGGTGAAGGAACAGCTACTTTTATGATTCTTGGTAATATTTGTACGCGTTCTTGCGGATTTTGTGGCGTAAAAACAGGTCGTCCAGAAAATGTTGATTGGGACGAACCAGAAAAGGTAGCGCGTTCTATAAAAATAATGAACATCAAACATGCAGTTATCACAAGTGTAGACAGAGATGATTTGAAAGACATGGGTTCCATTATTTGGTTAGAAACCGTTCAAGCCATTCGCAGAATGAATCCTAACACAACTTTAGAAACTTTAATTCCAGATTTTCAAGGAAATACTAGAAATATCGATAGAATTATTGAAGCCAATCCAGAAGTAGTTTCTCACAATATGGAAACAGTTCGTCGTTTAACTCGTGAAGTTAGAATTCAAGCGAAATATGATAAGAGTTTAGAAGTTTTAAGATATCTGAAAGAAAAAGGAATTAAAAGAACTAAATCGGGAATCATGTTAGGTTTAGGTGAAACTGAAGCAGAGGTTATTGAAACTATGCAAGACATTCGCAACCAAAATGTAGATATCATTACTATTGGACAATATTTGCAACCAAGTAAAAAACACTTACCTGTAAAAGAGTTCATCACTCCAGAACAATTTGAAAAATACGAAAAATTAGGTAAAGAAATGGGATTCCGTCATGTAGAAAGTGGTGCTTTAGTGCGTTCTTCTTATCATGCTGAAAAACATATTTTATAAATAAATGTCAAGAGATTTAGCCAACCAACAAGCAGCCATCAAAGCAACCTATTTTAGTTTAATAGGCAATGCATCTTTAGCTGTAATTAAAGGATTGGCAGGTTTTTTTGGCAATTCTTATGCTCTAATTGCTGATGCAATTGAATCAACAACCGATATTTTTTCTTCATTTTTAGTATTATTTGGAATCAAATATTCCAGCAGACCAGCAGATGAAAATCATCCTTATGGACATGGACGTGCCGAACCTTTGATAACATTTATTGTTGTTGGTTTTCTAATAACATCAGCAACAATTATTGCTTATGAAAGCATTTTAAATATCGGAACACCACATGAATTGCCGAAATCTTGGACCTTAATTGTGTTAGGATTAATAATTGTTTGGAAAGAAATCTCTTTTCAATTAGTTATGAAAAAAAGCATCGAAACCAATAGCTCTTCACTAAAAGCAGATGCTTGGCATCATAGAAGTGATGCAATAACATCTGTTGCAGCATTTATAGGTATTTCTATTGCTCTATTTCTTGGAAAAGGATACGAATCTGCAGATGATTGGGCAGCGCTTTTTGCTTCAGGTTTTATTTTATATAACAGCTATTTAATTTTCAGACCTGCTTTGGGCGAAATAATGGATGAGCATTTATATGATGATTTAGTTGAAGAAATAAGAACCGTTTCGCATAAAGTGAAAGGTGTAATTGACACTGAAAAATGTTTCATAAGAAAAGCTGGAATGAAATATCACGTTGATTTACACGCCATTGTTGATGCTACCATTTCTGTAAAAGAAGGTCATGATATTTCACATCGTTTAAAAGATACTTTGCGTGAAGAAATTCCACAATTAGGTCACGTTTTAATACACATAGAACCCAATGACTAAAACAAAAATTGCCATAAATGGTTTTGGAAGAATTGGAAGAAATCTTTTCAGATTACTTATCAATCACCCAAATATTGAAGTTGTTGCCATAAATGATATTGCTGATAATAGAACTATGGCACATTTAATAAAATATGACAGCATTCATGGTGTTTTACCTTATCAAGTTTCATTTGATGAAACATCAATAATCGTTGATGGAAAATCATATGCCTTTTATCACCAAAAAGAAATTTCAAATCTAAATTGGAATGGAATCGATATTGTAATTGAATCTACAGGAAAATATAAAACTTTTGACGAAATTAATGCTCACATCATTTCTGGTGCCAAAAAAGTAATTCTTTCTGCACCTTCAGAAGTTTCCGAAATAAAAACTGTGGTTCTTGGAGTTAATGAAAGCATCCTTGACGGAACAGAAAAAATTATTTCCAATGCAAGTTGTACTACTAATAATGCAGCTCCAATGATGAAAGTCATTAATGATTTATGTGGTATTGAACAAGCCTACATTACAACTGTTCACTCTTATACAACTGACCAAAGTCTTCACGATCAACCACATAAAGATTTACGTCGTGCTCGTGGAGCAAGCCAATCCATTGTACCAACAACAACTGGTGCAGCAAAAGCTTTAACAAAAATATTTCCAGAAATGGAAGGAAAAATTGGAGGTTGTGGCATTAGAGTTCCTGTTCCTGATGGTTCGTTGACCGACATAACTTTTAATGTAAAACGAGCTGTTTCTATTGAAGAAATTAATGAAGCATTCTTAAAAGCCTCTCAAACAAATTTAAAAGGAATTCTAGATTATACTGAAGATCCTATCGTTTCAGTAGACATTCTAGGCAATAGAAATTCTTGTCTTTTTGATTCACAATTGACTTCTGTAATCGATAAAATGGTAAAAGTTGTGGGTTGGTACGACAACGAAATTGGTTATTCATCGAGAATAATTGATTTAATACTACTTATTCAAAAATAATTTCTTTATTTTAGACCTCGAAAAAAAGGAATTTTCCTATTATGAGGTATATTTTTGTTTTATTTTTTTTACTTCCGATAATTTCATTTTCTCAAATAAAAAATTCTGAGAAAATTGATAGCACTAATTATTATATTGATTTAGTGAAGTTTAACCAGAAAAAAAACAATTATAGAAATTGCCTTATTTATTCTCAAAAAGCATTAGATTTTGCGAATAAAACCAACAATCAAAAATCAATTGCTGATAGTTATTCTAACTTAGGAGTTATATACTTAGAATTAAAAAAAATTGATGATGCTATAGATGTTTTTGTAAAAAGCATTGCAATTTATGCCACATTACCATTCTCCTCTCAACAAGCATTGGCTCATTACAGCATAGGCGTTTGCTATCTTGAAAAGAATAATTTAGCTATGGCTGAAAAGAATTTCAATACCGCTGGAGTTATTTATGAAAAAATCAAAATTCCTAGTGCAATTGAAATGCTAAATCTTCAAAAAGGAATTGTTTATAAAGAAAAAGGCAAAATTCACTTAGCAATGCCTTTATTTGAAAATATTATAATAAAAAAAGACACTAGCGATACTTATAAAACTAAAGCTGAAGCATTATACCAAGTAGGAA
The DNA here is from genome assembly GCF_039539185.1 of Flavobacterium cheonanense. NCBI lineage: Bacteria > Pseudomonadati > Bacteroidota > Flavobacteriia > Flavobacteriales > Flavobacteriaceae > Flavobacterium > Flavobacterium cheonanense. Next base: position 326,734 of record NZ_BAABCT010000001.1, read on the forward strand.
CAATTGAATTTGGGAAAAAGAGATATAACTTAGCTATTAATTATTTCAATAGAGCTCTTGAAATAAACAAAAACAATTTAGAACAAAAAGCTAATATAATTTTGGCGCTTAGTGAGTGTTTTGAAAAATCATTGAATATTGAAAAGTCGCATTATTTATTGAAACAATATCTAAGATTGAAAGATAGTTTAACCTATTTAAATGATAAAAAAATAGGGAATGAAGATTTTGCTTCTTTCAAAGATTCCGAAAAATTAAAACTGATTGAACAAATTGATAAAGACAACAAGAATCAAGAAAAAGCGAATACTTTTGCTAAGCTTATAAGCATATTGGCTATTGCACTAATCTCAATTTTGTCACTCTTAAGTTTGTCTTTGTATAAAAACAATGTACTAAGAACAGAATCTAATGCTTTACTAAAAGAAAAAAACAAAGAGCTGGAAATAGCAAAAGAGAATGCCGAAAGAGCAACCAAAGCTCGTTCAGAATTTCTTTCTACTGTAAGTCACGAATTACGAACTCCTTTAAATGCAATTAATGGGATTACACATTTATTATTAGAAGAAAATCCAAAAGATAGCCAATTGAATTACCTTAATTCATTGAAATTTTCTGGAAATTATTTAATAACATTTATAAATGACATATTAGAGATTAATAGAATTGAATCAGAAAGAATACCAATTGAACAAATTAATTGCAACTTAAAACTTCAATTATCTAATATTCAAAAATCTTTCAAAGAAATTGCTCAAGAAAACAATAATACATTTATCTTAGAAATTGAAGATACTATTCCCGATAATTTAATTTGTGATCCTACAAAGCTGTCTCAAATTTTTATTAATCTAGTTAGTAATTCATTAAAATTTACTAAAAATGGTTATGTAAAACTAATTGCTAAACTTGAAAAAGTTGAAGACAAAAAAATACAAATCCAATTTAAAGTTTCTGATAATGGAATTGGAATACCTGAAGATAAACAAAATGAAATTTTTGAAAGCTTTTCTCAAGGTTCAATAGAAATAAATAGAAAATATGGTGGTACAGGACTTGGACTAGCCATTGTAAAACGATTAATAGAATTATTGGGAGGAAAAATTCAAATTAATAGTAAAGTTGGATTGGGAACTACTTTTTCATTTTCGCTTCCATTCGAAGTTGGTAAAAATGAAATCGTAGAAATAAAAGAGCAAGCCATAGATAATGCCGCAATTGAGAACAAGAAAATTCTATTGGTAGAAGACAATAAAATCAATCAAATGATTACCAAGAAGATGATTGAAAACAAAGGTATGTTCTGCAAAATATTAGATAATGGTGAGGATAGTGTAACTTATTTGAAACAAAAAAATGATTATGATTTAGTTTTAATGGACGTTCACTTACCAGGAATAAATGGCACAATAGCAACGCAACAAATTAGAGAATTCAATACCGAAATTCCAATTATTGCACTTACAGCAATTTCACTAAATGAAAACAGAGAAATGCTCCTTTCTTATGGAATGAATGATGTAATCACCAAACCATTTGATCCAGAGCAATTTTATAAAATCATTGCAGAAAATTTATTATAAAAAAAAGACGCTTTTGATAAGCGTCTTTCTTTTTTAATATTGTTTGATTAGCTCTTTTATCAGTAATCTAACACTTGGTTCGGCTTTTTGAGCAGCTTTTAGAACCTCTTCGTGGTTTACTTCTTCAATGTTTTCTTCGTCTCCCATATCTGTAATAACTGAAAGACCAAAAGTTTCTAATTCCATGTGGCGTGCAACAATAACTTCTGGTACAGTTGACATTCCAACGCAATCAGCACCAATGTTTTTTACCATCTTGTATTCTGCTAAAGTTTCAAAAGTTGGTCCTTGTAAACCCATATAAATTCCATCATGAACTTCTATATTAGCTTCACTTGCAATTGCTTTTGCCTTTGCAATCATTTTCAAACTATAAGGTTCGCTCATGTTTACAAATCTTGGTCCGAAACGTTCATCATTTTTTCCACGCAATGGATGTTCTGGCATCATGTTGATATGATCTTTTATCAAAACTATTGAACCAACTTTATAATTAGGATTAACGCCACCAGATGCATTAGATACTATCAATTTAGTAACACCCAAATATTTCATAACTCTCACGGGAAAAGTCACTTGCTTCATATCATAACCTTCATAGAAATGAAATCTTCCTTGCATTGCAACAACTTTTTTATCACCAATTGTTCCAAAAACTAAAGCTCCTTTATGACCTTGAACCGTTGATACAGGAAAATTAGGAATTTCAGAATAAGGCATCGTAAATTCAATTGCAATATCATCTGTAAAGCTTCCCAATCCTGAACCTAAGATTACTCCATATTCTGGTGTGAAACCTGTTTTTTCTTTGATGTAATTAACGGTTTCTTGTACTTGTTCCCACATAATTTAAAATTGTTTGGTTAAAATCATCACCTTTAGAAATGAAACTACTTTTAATAGGTAAATAAAAAAGTGATTTCAAATTCTGATTTTTCAATCTAACGTAATCCTTTTCTGTTGTGATAATTAACTTATTGTTTGCTTTATTTTTAATTTCTTCAATATCTTTTTCTGAAAAATGATGATGATCTGGATAAACTAGTTTTACATTTTTTTCAGCCTGCAAATATGCAAAAAAGGGTTCGGGTTTTGCTATTCCAGCTAAAAGTAATTTATCAACATCAATTATTTCCTCAACTTTTTTAGATTCAAATTCGTTATAAACTTCTGAATCATAATCTATAAAACTAAAAAAGATTGGAACATTTAATCCTATCTTTTTAATGATATTTTCTTGTGCAAGTTCCGATAAATCTTTGGGACATTTAGTGATAATTATCACGTTTGCTCTTTTCGCTCCGCTTCTACTCTCTCTTAAATTGCCTGTTGGCAGCATGAAATCATTAAAATACAAATCATCAAATGAAGAAAGTAAAATGTAAAATCCAGCTTTCACTTTTCTATGTTGAAAAGCGTCATCTAATAAAATAACTTCTGGTTTAGTATCTAATTTTAATAATTGCTCTATTCCATTTTTTCTTTGAGCATCGACTGCTACATGAATATTTGGAAATTTTTGATGAATTTGAAATGGTTCATCACCCAAAATTTCAGCATTTGAATTTGAATCTGCCAAGACAAAACCTTCCGACTTTCTTTTATAACCACGACTTAGTGTTGCAATTTTATAATTTGACGAAAGCAAACGAATTAAATATTCAATTTGAGGCGTTTTCCCAGTTCCGCCGACACTAAGGTTTCCGACAGCAATTATAGGAATATCAAACGAATAGGATTTTAAAATTCCTTTATCAAAAAGAAAGTTTCTGATGGAAGTTATCCAACCATAAAGAATTGAAAAAGGAAAAAGTAAATACCTTAAAATAATCATAGTACGAAAGTATAATTTTTTATCTTTGAATTGAAATTAATTTTACAAAATGAACTTTAGAATTAAATTATTATTTGCTTTTATCTTTTGTTTTCAAATTGGATTTAGCCAAGAAAACAACGATGTTGCAATTTTAAAAGTGCTTTTATCAAAATATTACGCCAACGAAAAAGTAATTGTAAAAAACAGATTACAATTGCTGAGTTTCTATTGCAATAAAGCTCCTAATAATGAAGAAACTTTAGAAGTAATTGCTAAAAGCGATTTACTAAAGAAAAATGCTCAAGAAATAAAAAATCAAATTAATATCAAACTAAACGAAAATTGGTCAAAGGAATTTGATTTACTTTTTACAAATCAAAATCAGTATTTGAAAAGTAAAGTCAATAATTGTTTGAGTTTGGAAGAGTTTCAGAAAGTTTCTGATAGGTTTCACGACAATAATCAAAGGTTAATGATTGTAGGTAAACCCATGTATTTTGCTCAAAAATATTGTTTAGTAAAAGTGGCTTTTTACAGAAGTATTGAGCATAATTCAGGAAGCTTTTTCTTATTTGAAAATACCAATGGAGTTTGGAATATTAAAGAAGTTTTGAACGAATGGGCAACTTGATTTAGATTGCAGAACACAAAATAAATTATGAAAATAAAAGAAATACTCACAATTCTTGAAGAAATGGCTCCTTTGGCTTATGCTGAAGATTTTGATAACGTCGGATTATTGGTTGGAAATCAAAATGATGAAGCTATTGGAGTTTTAGTTTGTCATGACGCTCTTGAAAGCATTATTGACGAAGCCATAGCCAAAAAATGCAATTTGGTAGTTTGCTTCCATCCTATTCTTTTCAGTGGCTTGAAGAAAATTACTGGAAAAAATTATGTAGAACGTGCTGTTCTAAAAGCTATAAAAAATGATATTGCCATTTATGCCGTTCACACTGCTTTGGATAATCATAAGAATGGTGTCAACAAAATTTTCTGTAATGCTTTGGGTTTGAAGAATACTAAAGTATTAGTTCCTAAGCAAAATTTCATTCAAAAGTTGGTAACTTATACCATTCCTGAGAATGTTGAAAAAGTACGCAATGCTTTATTTGATGCTGGTGCTGGAAAAATTGGTAACTATGAAGATTGCAGTTTCAACTCTCAAGGAATTGGAACTTACATGGGAAATGAAAATAGCAATCCCGAAATTGGAGAACGATTTGAATTTGTTGAAGCGCAAGAAATTAAAATCGAAGTTACTTTTGAAAAACATTTGCAAAGCAAAATTTTGAAAGCTCTTTTTTCTAATCATGTTTATGAAGAAGTAGCTTATGAAATTTACGATTTACAAAATTCTCATCAAAATATTGGCTTGGGAATGATTGGTGAACTAGAAAATCCAATGTCTGAAATTGACTTTTTGGAATTTGTAAAAGACAAAATGCAATGTGGAGGAATTCGTCATTCGCAATTACTTGGAAAACAAGTTAAAAAGATTGCCGTTCTTGGTGGTTCGGGAAGTTTTGCTATAATAAACGCAATTCAATCCAATGTTGACGTTTTTTTAACATCTGATTTGAAATATCACAACTTTTATGAAGCTGAAAATCAGATAGTTTTAGCCGATATTGGTCACTTTGAAAGCGAAAGATATACAAAAAATTATATTGTTGATTTTCTTAAAGAAAAAATTACTAATTTTGCAATCGTTTTATCAGAAGAAAATACAAATCCAGTTAAGTACTTATAAAATATGGCTACTACAAAAGAATTGAGCGTTGAAGAAAAATTAAGAGCGCTTTACGATTTACAAATAATCGATACTAGAATTGACGAAATCAGAAATGTAAGAGGTGAATTGCCTTTAGAAGTGGAAGATCTTGAAGATGAAGTAGCAGGTTTGACTACTCGTTTAGAAAAACTACAAAGCGATTTAGTAACTATTGAAGATAGTATTAAAGCTAAAAAGAATGCTATTGAAAATCATCAAGCAGCAATCAAAAAATATACTGAACAACAAAAAGATGTTCGTAACAACAGAGAATTCAACTCTTTAACTAAAGAAGTAGAATTTCAAGAACTTGAGATTCAATTAGCTGAAAAGCAAATTAAAGAATTGAAAGCTTCAATTGAACATAAAAAAGAAGTGGTTTCAAATTCTAAAGAAAAATTAGAACAAAAAACAACTCACTTAAAGCACAAAAAAGCTGAATTGAACGACATTATGGCTGAAACTCAAAAAGAGGAATCTTTCTTGATAGAAAAATCAGCTGAATATGAGCAACAAATTGAAGAGCGTTTATTAGCTGCTTACAAAAGAATTCGTTCTAGCGTGAGAAATGGTTTGGCTGTAGTTTCTATTGAACGTGGAGCTTCTGCAGGTTCATTCTTTACTATTCCACCACAAACGCAAGTTGAAATTGCTTCAAGAAAAAAAATCATCACTGATGAGCATTCTGGAAGAATTTTAGTTGATGCATCGTTAGCAGATGAAGAAAGAGAAAAAATGGAAAAAATATTCGCAAAAATGTAATATCTTGAATCCCGATTAACGTCGGGATTTTTTTATGGAAAAAACTATTCAATTTTTTATTGTAAAAAGTGTTGGATTGTACATCAATACACTTAGTTATATTGCTCCAAAAAAAGCATTCGCATTAGCGTATAAACTCTTTAGTCAACCCAGAAAAGGTAGAATTACCGAAAACAAAATTCCGAAAACATTACTTAAAGCAGAACATGTTAGCCACAAGCATAATGAACATGAATTTCAAACTTATATTTGGAAAGGTAATGATGACATCATTTTACTGATTCACGGTTGGGAAAGCAATGCATCTCGTTGGAAAAAATTACTTTCACATTTAAAGAAAACTGGAAAAACAATTATTGCAATTGACGGTCCAGCTCATGGAAAAAGTAGCGGAAAAGAATTTAATGTTCCTACTTATGCCGAATTCATTGATGTTGTTGTTCAAAAATACAATCCAAAAATTGCTATTGGACATTCTATTGGTGGAAATGCAATTGCTTATTTTCAGGCGCACTACAATCATAATTTTGAAAAGATAGTTTTACTTGGTGCGCCTTCAGATTTTAAAGTGATTTTAGATAATTACATTAAAATGTTAAGTCTTAACAAACGTATTCATCAATCTTTAATCGATTACACTAAGAAAAGATTCAATCTAACTATAAACGATTTTTCGGCTTCTAAATTCTTAAAAAACAGTTCCATTGAAGGAATTGTAGCTCATGATGTTCAAGACGCTGTGGTTTTATTTGAAGAAGGAAAAAAGATTTCAAAAGCTTGGGAAAAAGCACAATTTATTGATACAAAAGGACTTGGACATAGTATGCATGATGCTTATTTATATCAAACTATAGTAGATTTTGTTGAGAAATAATTTTTTTATTAAGTAAAATGTAAAAAAAGATTCCTACGGAATGATAAATCGGTTTTCTGAAAAATAAATCTATCTTTGCATAATGGAAGAAAACCTAACTCGTATCAACAAATTTCTATCAGAAACTGGATTTTGCTCACGTCGTGAAGCAGATAAGTTAATTGAGCAAGGAAGAGTTACGATTAATGGAACTGTGCCAGAAATGGGTACTAAAATTGCACCAACAGATGAAGTGCGTGTTGATGGAAAATTAGTTAGAGAGAATAATAAAAAACGAGTTTATCTTGCTTTCAATAAGCCGCCCGGAATTGAATGTACAACCAATCTTGAAGTAAGAGATAATATTGTTGATTACATCAATTATCACGAACGTATTTTTCCAATTGGTAGATTAGATAAAGCCAGTGAAGGTTTGATTTTTATGACTAATGATGGCGACATTGTAAACAAAATTCTTCGCGCCAGAAACAATCACGAAAAAGAATATATAGTAACTGTAAATAGACCTATAACTGATAGGTTTATAGATAGAATGGCTAATGGAATTCCAATTCTTGAAACGGTTACTAGAAAATGCAAAGTTGAACAAGTTAGCAAATACGTATTTAGAATTGTACTTACGCAAGGACTAAATAGACAAATTCGTAGAATGTGCGAATATCTTGATTATGAAGTAACAGCTTTAAAAAGAACTCGAATCATTAATATTTCATTGGATGTTCCATTAGGAAGATATCGTGAACTTACTGAAGCCGAAATTACACAATTAAATCAATTGATAGAGCCTTCAAGCAAAACAGAAGAAGCAAGTTTACCGAAAGTAACTCCAAAAATTTCATCTCAAACTCGAAGAGATTTTAGAAAAAGACAATAAAAAAACTCCAACAGAAAAGTTGGAGTTTTTTTAGCATTCAATTTCCATAACATAATCGTCCATAATGTAGTTATTTCCTATGTCGATTACTTCTTCTTTTATAATTTGGAAACCATATTTTTGGTAAAAGTCTTTAGCTTTATTGAATTTATTCACATTCAAAAACAAAGCTAAATTATTCGATAGAACAACTTTTTCTTTAATATAGTCTATTACTTGCTTTCCTATTCCTTTTCCTTGAATTTCTGGTAAAACATATAATTTTTGAAGTTTTGTTTTATTTGAATTGTTACAATTTAATTCATAAGATGCAAAACCTATAAAATTTTGATTATCCTCTATCAATAGAAAAATATGCCCATCATCAAATTGTTTTTCTAAAGAATCGACAGAATAAATCATCTTTAACATATAGTCTAATTGCGCTTTAGAAAGAATAGTTTCGTAAGCATTAGGCCAAATTTTATATGCCAAGTTTTTAACTATTACTAATTGTTCTTTAGTGGCAACAACAATGTTCATACTATTTTTTTAGGCGTTTTTGTTCTCTTGCTAAAAGTGTATTTTTCAATAACATAGCAATAGTCATTGGTCCAACTCCACCTGGAACTGGAGTAATAAATGATGCTTTTTTAGAAACATTTTCAAAGTCAACATCACCTACAATTTTATATCCTTTTTCAGAAGTTTCGTCAACAACACGAGTGATGCCAACATCAATAACAACCACATCATCTTTAACCATTTCGGCTTTTAAATAATTTGGAACTCCTAATGCTGTGATAATAATATCAGCTTGTGTTGTAATTTGGTTTATATTTTTAGTGTGACTATGTGTCAAAGTAACTGTAGAATTTCCTGGAAAGTGATTTCTTCCCATCAAAATACTCATTGGACGCCCAACGATATGACTTCTTCCAATAATTACGGTATGTTTTCCATCTGTTGGAACATTATATCGTTCTAACAATTCCAAAATCCCAAAAGGAGTTGCCGGAATAAATGTACTCATATCTAAAGCCATTTTTCCGAAATTTTCTGGGTGAAAACCGTCAACATCTTTACTTGGATCAATTGCATTGATAATTTGTTGTGTATCGATTTGTTTTGGAAGTGGTAGTTGCACTATAAAACCATCAATATCATCATTTTGATTTAATTCATTAATCTTCTTAAGCAGTTCTGTTTCAGATGTTGTACTTGGTAATTTTATCAATGTAGATTCAAATCCAACTCTTTCGCATGCTTTTACTTTGCTTCCAACATAAGTCAAACTTGCTCCATCATTTCCAACAATTATTGCTGCTAAATGAGGAACTTTTTCGCCTTTGTCTTTCATCTTTTGAACTTCAGCTGCGATTTCGTTTTTAATATCTTCAGATACTTTTTTTCCGTCTAAAATGGTCATTGTAGTTGCGTGTGTTGTGTTGTTGTTATAGTTACAAAAAAGACGCGATAAATCGCGTCTTTCCATTATTTCATACCTTTCATTCCGCCCATCATGCGCATCATGTTTTTTCCTCCTGGTCCTTGCATCATTTTCATCATTTTGCTCATTTGGTCAAACTGCTTCATCAATTGATTTACTTCTTCTATCTTTCTACCAGAACCTTTTGCGATTCTAGTTTTTCTTTTCATATCGATTATTGAAGGTTTTGATCTTTCAGTTGGTGTCATCGAATGGATAATTGCTTCAATATGTTTGAATGCATCATCTTCAATTTCAACATCTTTAAGTGCTTTTCCAGCACCTGGTATCATTCCAACCAAGTCTTTCATGCTACCCATTTTTTTAATTTGTTGAATTTGAGCTAAGAAATCATCAAAACCAAATTCATTTTTAGCAATCTTCTTCTGAATTTTTCTTGCTTCTTCCTCATCATATTGCTCTTGAGCTCTTTCTACAAGCGAAACAACGTCTCCCATTCCAAGAATTCTATCAGCCATACGTGAAGGATAGAACACATCAATTGCATCCATTTTTTCACCAGTACCAATAAATTTAATTGGTTTATTTACAACAGATTTAATTGTAATCGCTGCTCCACCACGAGTATCACCATCTAACTTTGTAAGGATAACTCCATCAAAATTTAATCTATCGTTGAAAGCTTTTGCAGTATTCACAGCATCTTGTCCAGTCATTGCGTCAACAACAAATAAGGTTTCTTGTGGCTGAATAGCTTTGTGAACATTTGCAATCTCAGTCATCATTTCTTCGTCAACAGCTAAACGACCAGCAGTATCGACAATTACTACATTAAAACCATTGGCTTTAGCGTAAGCAATAGCTTTTAACGAAATATCAACTGGATTTTTGTTTTCTGGTTCAGAATAAACCTCAACACCAATTTGATCTCCAACAACATGCAACTGATTGATAGCCGCAGGACGATAAATATCACAAGCAACCAAAAGTGGTTTTTTGTTCTTTTTAGTTTTAAGATAATTTGCTAATTTTCCAGAGAAAGTTGTTTTACCAGAACCTTGCAAACCAGACATTAAAATAACAGTAGGATTTCCTGAAAGATTAATTCCTGCAGCATCACCACCCATTAATTCGGTTAATTCATCTTTAACCAATTTCACCATTAATTGTCCAGGTTCTAATGTAGTTAATACATTTTGTCCTATTGCTTTTTCTTTTACTGATGTAGTAAAATCTTTAGCAATTTTAAAGTTAACATCGGCATCAAGTAAAGCACGACGAACTTCTTTAAGAGTTTCTGCAACGTTTACTTCTGTAATTTTTCCGTGTCCTTTTAGGATATGGAATGCTTTATCTAATTTATCGCTTAAATTATTGAACATAATTTGTGGTGTTTTCTAAAAAATGAAGTGCAAATTTAAGCATTTGAAATTGAAGTATGAAAGTATTAGAAAGAAAAAAACCACTCGAATGACGAATGGTTTTTAAACTAGTCTTTATTTATGTGGAATTGATTTAATTTTTTTCAAAAGTTAATAAATCTGTTCCTCCATTTCCACCGCTAACATCTCTTAATTCGATTTTTGAAGCAGTGTAGGTTAAAATATCCCAATCATCAGTAAGGTCTGCAAAATTGGTTGGAGTAGTGAATCCAATATTGAAATCTAAATCATTACTAGGATTATCATCATTACTATCACCTGATGTTACTGACCAAGTTCCGTTGTATGTATTAGAACCATTTGAAGCTGTTAAAGCACTTCCTGTTCCAAAAGTGAAGTTATAACCAGTAAAATTTGAAGTCTTAATTGTTCCAGAATCGTTATAAAGAGTTATCCTCCATGTTCCTTGATTGACCGTATTTATTACAGGAGTTGGATCGGCAGGTGGATTTGAATTATTATCATCGTTACTGCACATAGAAGCAACGTTTAGCATAAAAACGCAAAGCAAAATTGGTATTAATTTTAGTGTTTTCATAATATTAATTTTATTTGTTTAGTAAAATAACTCAAAAAAATCAATTAAATTACTTTGTTAAGCAAATCTTAAGTTTACATTCTCTCAGGAACTTCAATTCCTAATAATTGAAAAGCAAGTTTTATAATATCAGCAACTTTCTTAGATAGTTGAACTCTGAAAACTTTTTTATCTTGATTTTCTTCTCCAAGTATAGATACATTTTGATAAAACGAATTAAATTCTTTCACCAATTCATAAGTATAGTTGGCTATTAAAGCCGGACTATGATTACGAGCTGCATCTTGAATAGTTTCTGGGAAAAGTTCTATTTGTTTAAGTAGTTCTTTTTCTTTTGGATGCAATTCAATTGAAACAGACAAAGTTGTATCAAATTCTGCTTTACGCAAAATCGATTGAATACGAGCATAAGTATATTGAATAAATGGACCTGTATTTCCAGCAAAATCTACAGATTCCTCTGGATTGAACATCATTTGCTTTTTCGGATCTACTTTTAGCATGTAATATTTTAAGGCTCCAAGACCAATTGTTCTATACAATTTAGCTTTCTCTTCCTCAGAATAACCAGCTAATTTTCCTAATTCTTCCGAAATTGATTTGGCTGTTGTAGTCATTTCTTCCATTAAATCATCGGCATCAACTACAGTTCCTTCTCTAGATTTCATTTTTCCAGAAGGCAATTCTACCATTCCATAAGATAAATGATACAAACTATCAGCCCAATCAAAACCAAGTTTCTTAAGGATTAAGAACAAGACTTTAAAATGATAATCTTGCTCATTTCCAACGGTGTAAACCATTCCGCCAACATCTGGAAAATCTTTTACACGCTGAATTGCAGTTCCAATGTCTTGTGTCATATACACTGCAGTTCCGTCTGAACGAAGCACGATTTTTCTATCCAATCCATCTGGTGTTAAATCAATCCAAACCGAGCCATCAGGATCTTTTTCGAAAATTCCTTTTTCCAAACCAAATTGAACTACTTCTTTTCCTAATAAATAGGTATTTGATTCATAATAATAACTATCAAAATCAACACCTAAACTTTTATACGTTTGAGCAAAACCATCATAAACCCATTGGTTCATAGTTTTCCAAAGTTCAATAACTTCAGGCTTTCCAGCTTCCCAATCTAAAAGCATTTGTTGTGCTTCTAAGATAATTGGAGCTTGCTTTTTAGCTTCTTCTTCCGTTTTTCCTTGAGCCATTAGCTCATTGATTTGAACTTTATATTCTTTATCAAAAGCAACATAAAAATTTCCAACCAACTTATCTCCTTTTAAACCTGACGTTTCTGGAGTTTGTCCGTTACCATATTTCTGCCAAGCCAACATCGATTTACAAATGTGAATTCCTCTATCGTTGATGATTTGAGTTTTGTAAACTTTCTTTCCTGAAGCTTTAATAATTTCGGCAACAGAATATCCTAATAAATTATTACGAACGTGACCAAGGTGCAAAGGCTTGTTGGTATTTGGCGAAGAATATTCCACCATAACCGCTTTGGAATTTGATGATGCCTCAACAAATCCATAAGAACTATTATCTTTTATTCCGTTGAAAAAAGTAAGATAGAATGCATCAGAAATTACAATATTTAAAAATCCGGCAACTACGTTGAACTTTTCAACTTCGGCTAAATTTTCAACTAAATGAGTTCCAATTTTGGTTCCGATTTCTACAGGGTTTCCTTTAATAACTTTCAATAGCGGAAAAATTACCATAGTAATATCACCTTCAAAATCTTTCCTCGTAGCCTGAAATTCAATTTTGTCGATAGTGATATCAAACTGTTTTTGAACGGCTTCAATAATGGCTGGAGTTAAGATTTGTTGTAAAGTCATTTTTATTATTTTTTGAGGTTGCAAAGATAGAATATAATTGGAAAAAGTTTTTATAAAATTTAAGTAGGGTAACTATTTTTTGAATTGTTTTATTGTAGAATTAAATTTACATAAAATATAAGAAAATAAATACAAATAAATAAAATACATGTATTTAAACGATTTTATTTGCTTTTTATCGTTTTTTGTATAATATTTATCGGGCTAAATAAAATTCATCTAATGATGTTACTTTTATTGAAACAAAAACCTAACTAAATACATTAAAAAATTAAGCGCCTTTTTTGCCCCAACAGAAAACAGCTTTTATGATTCAAATTATAATGCATTTGAACTAAAAAACCCCGAAGTGCAATTCGGGGTTTTTATTTTTAATTAAATATCATTTAGAATAATCCTTCTGATGTGCACAATCCAAAACCAATAATTAATAAGACTATCAATGTTATGGCAATTTTTAATTTAGTTTCTGTAGAACTATTTTTTAATTTGAAAATTTTAGGAACTCCAACAAGAAAAATTATAAAACTTAATAATCCTACGACACCTCTGGCAATAGCACCTTCAACTGAGTAACCCAACTCATAAATTGCATAGCAAATTGCCGAAAAATTTATAACTAATAAAATCCAAGAGGAAATATTTGATTCTTAGTTTTTCTCTGAAAAAAATAATTTATCAATGTAATAACCTAGAAATATTGGACAGAATAATATCAGTAAAAAAATCATTTTTTACCATTTAATTATAGCACTTGCCCAAGTAAATCCGCTACCAAAAGCTGCTAAAACAACAGTATCGCCATCTTTAATTTTACCTAATTCCCATGCTTCTGTAAGCGCTATTGGAATAGACGCTGCGGTTGTATTTCCGTATTTCTGAATGTTATTGAAAACTTGATCATCAGTCAATTTAAACTTTTGCTGAATGAATTGAGATATTCTCAAATTAGCCTGATGCGGAATCAACATATCTATATCAGAAACTTGAAGATTATTGGCTTGCAAACCTTCATTGATAACTTCGCTAAAACGAACTACAGCATTTTTAAACACAAATTGACCATTCATATGAGGAAAATAGCTTTCGTCATCTGGATTGTTATCGGCAATGATATCCGTAATCCATCTACCACCCATTCCTGGTGCTAACACTGCCAATTCCTTTGCATGTTGACCTTCTGAATGTAAATGTGTAGAAAGAATTCCTTTGGTAGTATCTACCTCTCTTGATACCATTGCTGCTCCTGCTCCATCTCCAAATATAACTGATACACCACGACCTCTATCGGTCATATCTAAACCAAGTGATTGCACTTCTGAAGCTACCACAAGGATATTTTTATACATTCCAGTTTTAATAAACTGATCGGCAACAGAAAGTGCATAGATAAATCCAGAACATTGATTTCTAATATCTAAAGCTCCAACCGTTTTTAAACCAAGTTCTTGTTGTAAAGCAACACCAGGTCCAGGAAAATAATAATCTGGTGAAATTGTTGCAAAAACTATGAAATCAATATCATCATTGGCAACACCAGAACGTTCAATAGCAATCTTTGCAGCTTTAACTCCCATAGAAGTTGTCGTATCTTCACCTCTTACTATATGTCTACGTTCTTTTATACCAGTGCGTTCTTGAATCCACTCGTCTGTGGTGTCCATAATTTTAGACAAATCATCATTAGTAACCACATTATCAGGAACATAATATCCTAATCCTATTATTTTGGAATTATACATGTATTATCGTTTTATCAATTTTAGTGACACAAATTTAGTCATCTTTTAAAAAAGCACATCATTTATCGCTATAAATTTTGAATTTAATAGTTTAATAAACCATTATAAAACAAAAAAACCAGTCGCAAAACTGGTTTCTTTAGTATTCAAAATTGATTATGCCGATTGATCATCAACAGTTGCATCTGGTGCATTTTTCTTAACTGATTCAATTCCGTTATCTCTTGAAGCTACACTTTCATACATTTCACTGTTTCCAATGATTTGACCATTACCAGCTTTCAAGTTGAAATAAGGTTGTCCGCTTTTAGCTTCCAATCTATCAAAACGACCATCGTCTTGCGAATTTTTTCTAACTGATTCTATACCATTTAAGCAAGCTGCTTTAGTTGTATAACCTTCACTAGCAAGAATAGTTTGCCCATTTCCTGCTTTTAAATTGAATTGAAACTCACCATTTTTTCTTGTTGTGATTACAAATTTTCCCATGATTTATGTTTTAGTTTTTTAATTTAAAATTTTAATAAAATTAAAAGTTTTTTTTAAAATAAACAAATAATATCTGTCCTATTTTTACTACTTCATTACTTTAACCGACTGTCTTCCAGTATCAGTGTGCAAATTTATGAAATAGATTCTTTTTGATATTAAAAAACAAACTCCGTAAAAAAGTCCAACTGAAATAAATGATTTAGAAAAAGTTCTATTTTAAAGAGTCATAAATATCTCCTGACTTAGCTAACTTTTTTTTAATATATTTGAGGAAGCATATAATATTAATATTTGTGATTAAAGAGTCTAACAATGATTACATTGAAATTCATTTGGAAAGTACTACAGATATGAAAAATGAAATTAGTAAGACGCAAAGTCAGGAGACATTTGCGCAGCGCAGTGTTAGAAAGAATCCCGACCGCGCGGATATGTTCCAAGGTCGATAGCGCGGAATTGCATTCCGTGCCCACAAAGAAACTAAAAAAGTGCCCACAAAGAAACTAAGAACTACAACAATAAAAGTTGTAGTTTTTTTATATATTTGTTATTCAACTTTACGCCAATGTCAACAAAATACAAAGCCACAACAACAGAGGAATGCTATTTTATCACAATCACAACTGTTGGTTGGATAGATGTTTTTACTCGATTAAATCAAAAATACGTTATAATAAATGCCTTAAAACATTGCCAAGAGCATAAAGGTTTAGAAATTTATGCTTATGTGTTAATGAGTAGTCATCTTCATATACTTTGCAAAGCAACAGAAGGTTTTATACTATCTGATGTAATTAGAGATTTTAAAAAATTTACTTCAAAAAAAATAATACAAACAATTATTGAAGAACCTGAAAGTAGAAGAGAATGGATGCTAGATTATTTTGAAAAAGCTTGCGAACATTTAAAAAGGAATCAACAATACAAAGTTTGGCAAGATGGTTATCATGCAGAACTTATTTATAGTAATTCATTTATCAAGCAAAAGGTTGATTATATTCACAATAATCCAGTTAAAGATAAAATTGTTGCCTATCCTGAGGATTATTATTTTAGTTCCGCAAGAAATTATTCAGGATTAGACCATGATTTAGAGGTTGTATTGTTAGATTTATTTTGATGATTATTGTGGGCACGGATTGCAAATCCGCGCTATCGGGTTATTTAAAGTTAGGGTAATGTTTAAAGGTTAGTTATGACTTATTTTCAAACATCTAACAAACCGGACATAAGAGCAGCGCAGAGCTAGAAAGAACTCTTTGCGGAGCTTGAATAGATTGGCAAGAAAGGTATGATTGCTTAAAGAAAAATTATCCAGTTCCTAAAATTAATTTTTATACCAATGAAAAAACTTTTTAAAATTACAATGATACTAACCTTTATTTCTTTTAAAGGATTTAGTCAGGAAAATTTAAACTTTGATTATGAACACATTTTTAAAAACTGGATTTATCTTGAAAAACCTTCAGAATTTGAAAAAAAAAGTAATAGTTTAGAAACAATTACGGTTAAAAATGATTCTATTTATAGAATTTTTATGGCGAATGTACAATTAAAATTATCTGATGTTAGTTCTAACTTGCCTAAAAAATTTATTGTCAAATGTTTAGAATTGAATGAAAAAAGTATCATATATACTGATAAAAACTTAACAGCATATAATGTTGGTATTCATGGTTTTTTATATACAAGTCAATGTGGTGGTAGGATGATTTTAGTTTTTGATTCAGAAACTGGAATGTCTTATCGTGTGTCTGGATTTATTGGAAATGATTTATTAAGTTTAATTACCAATTTAAAAGATTATAATTATAAAGAAGAAAATAAAGATTTAAAGAGTAAATCAATTATTAAGAAATATTTCATTAAAGATGTTGATTTATTGTGTATTTATAAAGGATTGACTTGTGAGGATTCAGATAATTATATTAAGTATCCATGTTTAAAATCTTGTTTGGGTTACATAATTACAGAATAGATGAACACTATCTCCAGCTCTGCAAATAGTTCCCATGAAAAGCTCCGCAAACGTCTCTTGACTTTGCAGATTAACCTAGCTTAGTAGAGAGTTATCTTAATTTTAATCATTAAAAAAATGAAAAAAGTAATATGGTTATCAATGTTTTTATTATTGTCATGTGGTAATGATAAAAATTCAGGTTCATTAAAAACAACCCACAAATATTTAAATGAATATCTATTAACCCGTGATAAAAAATTTCTAAAAAAAGGGTATGATGAATTAAATAGGAATGTTGGCTTCAACGAAAAAGGGATTACTGATAAAAATCGAGAAATAGTAATTCCATTATTAATGTATTTAAGAAAATATGATGAGTTAGAAAAATTAATGATTAATTATAAATCTATAGATATTAATAAAAAAGAAATTTCATTAAATCTGATTAAATCATTAAAAGTGAATAAAAAAGATAAACTTTTATCAAAATCATATATTGATAAAAATTTAAAATTGATAAAGGAGATGATTTTAAAAAACCCTAAAGATTCATTATTGTATGGGGAGTACTTTGTAATGAAGTTATATAATAGTGACAAAAATACAGTATTAAAACAAATTGATAGTATGCAAAAAAGTAATAAAGTTTATTCGTCAGAATTTTATAATTTATTACTAAAAGATTTGATAAACAATTATCCTAAAGAATTTTTGTATTAATTATGGCAACTCCCAGCGAAATTTATGTAGCGCAGCGTTAGAAAGAACTCTTTGTTTAGCTTCGGTTATTCTACTTTGTTGGAACAGCAATTTAAGATGCAAATAATCCTTAAAATATTTTAATTTATGTTAAAATTATATTACAGAATAATGTTGAGTTCGATATATACAGCTCAAAATAATGGAACTATGAGTTCTATATGGAAATTTGCTTCAAATTTTTATTTTGCTTTCTCCTCGTCAATTTACATTTTGTATATCTACTTACTTTTAGATAATTTCTTATTAAATGATAAATTAGAACTTCTAATTATACGATTTACCTATTTTAATGGTTACAATTTTCTTCTTAACATGCTTGCGTACTTAATAATACCAATTATGTTAATTAATTATTATTGCTTTTTTTATAAAAATAAATACGAAAAAATAATTATTAAAAATAATAAATACTATTCAAAAATATATTTTGTCATTTACTTTTTAATGTCTTTTGCTTGCATGTTTTTAATTTTATTCACTGCAAAAAAATAAACTCTATTTCAAATAAGGTAAAAATAGGATTATTATATTTAAACATAACTAAACAAAATGTTTAAATTGAATGATCCTTAAATTTTCTTAACTTTGAGGAATCGCTATATTTAAAAATAAATAGTATCCATACTATTTTTATTACTTCACTACTTTAACCTACTGTCTTCCAGTATTAGTGTACAAATTGATGAAATAGATTCTTTTTGATATTAAAAAACAAACTCCGTAAAAAGTCCAACTGAAATAAATGATTTATCAAAAATTCATATATTAAAGAGTCACAAATATCTCCTGACTTTGCAATTTTTTTAATATTTTTGATAAAGTATAAAATATGAATATTTGTGATTAAAGAGTCTAATACTGATTAAATTCAAATTCATTTGGAAAGTACTACAGATATGAAAAATGAAATTAGTAAGACGCAAAGTCAGGTGACATTTGCGCAGCGAATTGCTAGAAAGAACTCTTTGCAGAGCTTGGGAAAAACTATTAAACAATAGATAAATATGAAAAATTTGTTAAGCTTAATGTTTATTTTAACATCTTTATCTATATATGGGCAAATAAATTATGATAAATGGGATAGTTTGACTGAAAAATCATTCCAACATTCTGTAGAATTAGTAAAAAATCACGAGAGATTTTATGCGATAGGAGCTAATAAAACTTGTTGCTATACTAATGGTGAAAGAATGGATTTTATAAAGTTTATTGATTCAGTGAAAATTATAAAAAAAAGCTGGAAAGAATATTTTATAATTGAAACTATTTTGAATGGAGAGACAGTAGTAATTCAAAATTACATTATTCATAAAAAAAGCAAGAATTATTTTGAAGTGATTTTGGTTGAAAGAAGTGGTGAAAGATGGACAATAGCAAAAAAAAGCAAAATCAACCTTTCAAAAGAATTTACTCAATATTTTGAAAGGGTTCCTCTTTTTGAAGGTATAAATGTTAAAGAAGTTATTTTATCTAAATTCACCAATGACAAAGTTGAATCTTCTGAATATTTTATAATCGGAACAATAAAGCAACCTTTGCCCTTTATAAGAGTATTTGCAAAATATATTTATTCTGAAAAAGAGAAAAAATTCATATTAGATCCTCTGTAGGAACCGTGCCCACAGCTCCGCAAAAAGTTCCTCTGAAAAGCTCCGCAAATGTCTCCTGACTATGCGGAATCGCTATATTTAAAAACAAATAGTAGCTATCCAATTTTTTCTACTTCACTACTTTAACCGACTGTCTTCCAGTATTAGTATGCAAATTGATGAAATAGATTCCTGCAGGATAAGGAAAATCAAAAGTGTACTTTTTGGTCATAGCGCCTTCAATTTCGTCAAGCTTTAGTTGTTTTATAAGTTGTCCTGTGCTAGAATATAATCCTAACATTAAATGATCTACACCTTTAAAATCAATTTCTAAATTCAGCTTGTCTTTTATTGGGTTTGGTGCAACCCTAACAGCTAATGGTATTCTAGCTTGCTCTTGAAATTGATTAACTGCTAAATTATTAGTCATTTTGTAAATTGTAGTTCCACAAGCATAAGCCAAATCATTATTTAAAATAAAAATTCGATTCAAGTTACTTCCTACTGTTGTGTTTGTCCAAGTATCGCCACCATTTGTAGTTTCATAAAAACCTGTGGCATGACCGCCCATCCAACCATGATTTTCATCTAAAAAACCAACTGCTTGAACATCTACTTCTGGAGCAACTTTTGTTGTCCAAGTAGCACCATTATTTATAGATTTTATAAGTTTACCATTATTTGGAGCTACAGAAGAAACAGCTCCAAAAATTACATTGGTATTATTGTGTAAGGTTTGTAATTTCCAAACATATTCACCAGGAATAGTTCCGTTGTAAAGAATTGACCACGTTGTTCCTCCATCGGTAGTTTTTAAGATTACTGCTCCAGTAGCGTTATTTCCGGCAGCATAACCTGTATTTTCATCTAAAAATAATACTTCTACTAGTGTATTTGCGTGTGCACTCATATCAATATATTGCCAAGTAGCACCACTATCGGTAGATTTTATAATGTAAGCCGGAGAAAAATAAGCACCACAGCCATAAACCGTTGAAGTTCCAACACAATCCAATCCACAAATAGCAGCTAGATTTGGCGTTATGGTAACCAAATTCCATGTGGCTCCACCATCAAGAGTTTTGTAAAATTTACCATTCAAACTTCCTAAAAAACCAATATTGGCGTCAAGAAATTCTATATTTCTAAAATAATGACTGCTACCAAGTATCGCATTATTGGTTTGTAGATTCCAATTTAAACCACCATCGGTTGTTTTGTAAACTGCAGCATAAAATCCATTAGCGGCCCAACCTAAATTTTCATTCAAAAAGAAAACATCATCAAATCGTTGTCCGTTGGTGTTCACAGCAGTATTTGGAAGTGGTGACCATGTTAATTGCGCCGAAGCAAAAGAAGAAATCAGCGATAAAAAGTAGAATTTTTTCATCAATCAATATTTTGCATAAAATTATAAAATTAATTGGCTGTAGCTTAAAATTGATAACTTTTTTTAAGGATATTTTTAACACAAACCAAAACAATTATGTAACAAGTTTGTTTTACTTTAGTCCAATAAATTTTCACTAAAACTAAACTTTATGAAATTACGATTTATTGCATTATTGTTTTTGGGGGTTATTAGCTTCACTTCTGCACAAGAAAATCTGAGCTACCAAAAGCCTTCAGCAGAGATTTTAGCTCTTGCCGATTATGAAAGAGCACCATCTGTAAGTATGGATTCTAAAAAAGAGTACATGCTTTTAAGTTACAGAAATACTTACAAAACGCTTGACGATTTAAATCAAGAAGAAATGCGATTGGGTGGTTTACGTATTAATCCAGTAACTAATATTTCGAGTACTGTTACGTATATCAGCAATTTAAAAATCAGAAAAATTGCTGCTAAAGATGAAACTCAAGTATCAGGTCTTCCTCAAAATGCAAGACTAACTAATATTTCTTGGTCGCCAGACGAAAAGAAAATTGCATTTACGAATACTACGAATTCTGGAGTTGAACTTTGGATAATTTATGTGGCAACAGCTTCGGCAAAAAAAATAACCTCAGACAATTTGAATGCCAATTTAGGAAGTCCTTATAGTTGGATGAATGACAATCAAACCTTATTGGTGAAAGTTTTGCCAAAAAATCGTCCGGCTTTAATCAATGAGAAAAAAGATTTACCAAAAGGACCAACCGTTTCTGTAAGTGATGGTTCAAAATCTCAAAATAGAACATATCAAGATTTGTTAAAAAACAAAAATGACGAAGCTAATTTTGATGCTTTAGTAACTTCGGAATTGTATAAAGTGACGATTTCTGGAGCTTCAACTTTATTCAAACCAGCAGACATTTATGCTGGAGAAAGTTTTTCACCTGACGGAAATTATTTGATGCTTACTACAATTCAAAAACCTTATTCTTATATTGTTCCATTGAGTCGTTTTCCACAAAAATCTGTAGTTTATGATTTGAATGGAAAAGAAATCAAACAAGTAAATGAAGTTCCTTTAACGGAAATTATGCCAAAAGGTTTTTCTTCAGTAAGAAAAGGAAAAAGAAGTATGAGTTGGAGAGCAGACAAACCTGCAACTTTAGTTTATGTAGAAGCACTTGATGAAGGTGACCAAGCTAAAAAAGTAGATTATAGAGATGAAGTTTTTCAATGGAATGCGCCTTTCAATTCGGCACCAACTTCTATGATGAAGACACAACAACGCTTTGGCGGAATCAGTTGGGGAAATGACACATTTACAATAGCATACGATAGTTGGTATGATACTAGAAATGCCAAAACTTATTTGTTAAATCCATCTAATCCAAATGAAACTCCAAAAGTAATTTCGGATAGAAATTCTCAAGATATTTATTCAGATCCAGGAAATTTTGAAACCAAAAAGAATGAATTTGGAAGATATGTAATTGCAACAGAAAATGGCAATGCTTATTTAATTGGTGACGGACATACCAAAGAAGGTCAATTTCCTTTTATCGATGAATTAAATTTGAAAACATTAAAAACAAAACGTCTTTACACTTCAAAAATGAAGGACAAAAAAGAAGATTTAATGTCTATTGAAGATTATAAAAAAGGAGATGTTTTAGTGATGATTCAATCTAAAAATGATTATCCTAATTACTATTTTAGAAACATTAAATCTGGTAAATTAACACCAATTACAGCTTTTAAAAATCCATTTGAAAGCATTAAAAATGTGTATAAAGAAGTAATTAAATACAAAAGAAAAGATGGCGTAGATTTGTCTGGAACATTATATTTACCAGCAGGTTACGACAGAACTAAAAAAGAAAAATTACCTTTATTAATTTGGGCTTATCCAGCAGAATTTAAAGATAAAAACTCAGCTGG
The DNA here is from genome assembly GCF_039539185.1 of Flavobacterium cheonanense. Classification (NCBI taxonomy): domain Bacteria; kingdom Pseudomonadati; phylum Bacteroidota; class Flavobacteriia; order Flavobacteriales; family Flavobacteriaceae; genus Flavobacterium; species Flavobacterium cheonanense. Next base: position 349,534 of record NZ_BAABCT010000001.1, read on the forward strand.
ACAAAATGATAAAAATCCAAACGAATTTACATTTCCAAACTATGGTTCGTTTGTTTATTGGGTAACTAAAGGTTATGCTGTTTTAGATGATGCATCATTTCCAATTATCGGTGAAGGAACAACTGAGCCAAATGATACTTTCATTACACAACTAGTTGATGATGCTGAAGCTGCAATTAACGCTGTAGATAACTTAGGATATATCAATCGTAAAAAAGTTGCGGTTGGCGGACATTCATATGGTGCATTTATGACAGCTAATTTATTAACACATTCTAATTTATTTGCATGTGGAATTGCAAGAAGCGGAGCTTATAACAGAACTTTAACGCCTTTTGGATTTCAAAGTGAGCAACGTAATTACTGGGATGTTCCTACAATTTACAACGGAATGTCTCCTTTTATGAATGCAGATAAAATGAAAACACCATTACTTTTAGTTCATGGTGAAGCTGATAACAATCCTGGAACATTTACACTTCAAACGGAACGCTATTTTCAAGCATTGAAAAACTTGGGAGCACCAACTAGAATGGTAATTCTACCTAAAGAATCACACGGATATGCAGCTAAAGAAAATATTTTCCACTTACTTTGGGAACAAGATCAGTTTTTAGAGAAGTATTTGAAGAATTAGTGAAGAGTGATTAGTAATAAGTGAATAGTAAATAGACCTTTGAAGAAATTTGAAGGTCTATTTTATTTTTAGATAAGTTTGTGTTGTTTTGGGAATTTCTGAATTGTGTTCGAAAAATAAAATTTCGTTTCCCAATTTTGCTTCAATCAAGTAATGACTTCCTCTGAAATAAGAGTTTAAAACCTCAACTTTTATATCAGAATTTTCAACAACTTTAATTTGATGTGGGTAAATGTATTGTAATTTACCATCAATATTAATTTCATTCACATCACCAAAAAGTGAGGCAATATATTTAGATTTTGGATTTTCAAAAATTGCTTTTGGAGTTCCACTTTCAATGATTTCTCCATTTTTCATTATTAAAACTTCATTAGCAAATGAAAGAACATCAGTGCTGTCGTGAGTTGCTGTTATACAAGTAATTTGTTTTTCCTTTAGATAAGCGAATAATTTTCTTCGCAAACTGTTTTTTCTAAAGTTATCGATATGACTGAAAGGTTCGTCAAGTAATAAAACCTCTGGTTCTAAGGCTAAAACTCTTGCAATTGCAACTCTTTGCATCTGACCACCACTAAGATTTTTGGCTTTTATATCGAAAAAGTCTTCCATTTCTACAATTTCTAAAAGCTCCTTTACCCTATTCCATTTTTTTTCAGCATCAATATTTGACAAATACTTTCCAACGTTTTCTGCTACTGTAATATAAGGCATCAAATCGAAATCTTGTGCGAGATATTTCATGAAATCCATGCCTGGAATCAAATTGTATTTTGGTCCTAAAACTTCTATATCATTCCAAAAAATATTTCCGTCGTTCAAGTCATGCAAACCATAAATTAATTTTAGAAGCGTACTTTTTCCACAACCACTCTCGCCAATTATAGAAACGTTATGACCTTTATGGATTGAAAAAGCACTTTTTTTAATGGTAACTTCTTTCGAATAAGAAAAAATTATGTCTTGAACTCTAAGCATTTTACAAAAATAACAACTTATTTGATACATTTTATCAGTGATTTACGCCATTTACGATAAAGTTTTGATAATTAGCTAAATGAAAAAAAAATATTTTATTTAATGAGATAATTTAGTGAAATTTGTAGCCCCAATTCTTTTAATAACCTTTGCAATTTTTGAATCGATATTTTTCAAAATAATTTGAATAACAATGGAAATTAAAAAAATATTATTTTATTGTATTTTCTTAATCAGCTTTATTTCTAAAGCTCAAGTCGGTATTGGAAGAGTTAGTCCCAATGCTTCTTCTATGTTGGATATTACTTCTAATAATAAAGGTTTACTTATTCCCAGAGTGTCCTTAACAAGTTCTTCCGATGTAACAACTATAGCATCTCCAACAACTTCATTATTAGTTTATAATTCAGGGTTTGCACCGAACGGTTATTATTACTGGAATGGTACGCTTTGGGTTCAATTAGCAACCGTAAATAATACAAATTGGACGATTTCTGGAAATAGCGGAACAAGTTCAGCAACAAATTTTATTGGAACTACAGATGATGTAGATTTAGTGATAAGAAGAAATAACATTCGTAGCGGATTTATTGGAAACCCTACAATAGCTTCTGGTAATAAGAATACTTCTTTTGGTGCAAATTCTTTAAATGCAGTTGGAACAGGCATACGAAATACAGCTATTGGAACCAATGTTATGCCTAGTAATACTACAGGACAATTAAACGTTTCTATCGGTGACCAATCCATGTTTTCAAACTTGACTGGAAATACTAATACCGTGATAGGTGTTGGCGCTTTATATTCTAATTCATCAGGAAATGAAAATGTAGCTCTTGGAAGAAATGCTTTAACAAGCGCTAATGCTAATAATAATACCGCGCTTGGTTTTGCATCACTTCGTCAAAATTCAACTGGAACTAATAATGTTGCCATTGGACATCAAGCTGGTTATAACGAAACCGGAAGTAATAAATTATATATTGAGATGTCTACTGCAGCAAACGGAACTGACTCAAGTATAGATAATGCTTTAATTTATGGTGAATTCAACAATAGAATTGTTAGAACTAACGGTACAATTCAGGTAGGCAATCCAGCCACATCTGGGTATTCTTTTCCTACATCAAGAGGAACTGTGGGTCAAGTTCTTCAAACTGATGGTACTGGAGGAACAAGTTGGGCTAATTCAGTAAATAGCTTATCATTAGTAAGAACTAATTTATCAGCAAATCAAAATGTTGCATCAACTGGTTGGCAAAAAATCACTTTTAATACTATTGCTTTTGATACCAACTCCGAATTTAACACAACTACTAATAGATTTACTGCAACAAAAGCTGGCTATTATGAAGTAAATGCCGGTTTTCACACTTTCAATAAATCAGATGCTGAATATTATGGTATTGCCGTTTATAAAAATGGTGTAGAATATCAAGAAACTTCTTCACATCATTATGGAGACAAATTGATTTCGAGAATTATCAACTGTACCATTAACTTAATTCCTGGTGATTATTTAGAAATATATATTTTTAATGGAAATGCACCTTCAACAATTGATGCTTATACAGGGAAAAGTTATTTTGAGATTAAGCAGTTAAAATAAGTCAAAAAAACGAGTGTGCCATTTCTAAAAAAATATCGATCTTGCAGCTTAATCAATAAGCTTCCTGGATTTGGATTGGCAAAAACTTACTTCTAATTATAAATTTTCATCATCAATACATTATTTGTCAAAATTTATTCAGAAGATAACTTTGGATAATATTTTGGGAAACGAAAACTGCATAACAAAAACTTTTAAAAATAATTTTGGTGACATATTACTTTTATGCATGCTAAACATTGATGCGTTTTAAAAACATTTTCATTTAAATTTTTATATAATTAATAAAACCCAATAACAATAATTACAATATTGATATTTTTATTGTTATTTTTTTAGACAATGCACAACTCAAACGTTGTATTAACATAAGATTAAAGATATTTTACCTATACATTAGTACAACATTATATCAATTAATGTTTAATTATCAAGAAGTAAGTATCTAAACAATCATTGTTGAAACTGAATAATAATCTAATTTTTTATAGTTTTTTTAAACATTTCAAATTTCGTATAGTTTTTATACACTAAAACTTTATTAATTGAGAAAATTAAACTTGTAAGTTTGAAATTGAACAAAATCAAACAATTATGAAAAAATTTTATTTACTACTATTGATATTCCTATCGAATTTTGGGATATCGCAAAACTTACTCACCAATGGTGATTTTGAAAATGGTACAACAGGTTGGACGTTTGGTTCTCCTGGAGTAGTTGCTTCCGGAGAAGCTTTCTACAGCACAGCTAATGCTGGAGGAGATCCTTGGGGAACAGAACTGAAACAGACAAACTTGTCATTTACTGGAGGGTCTTCTTACACGTTAACTTTTAGAGCCCGTGCTGCAGCAAACAGAACGATGTCTGTTAATATCCAAAATACAAATATTTGGAACGATCAGTTTAGAAACAATGCTGTTGCTTTGACAACTACAATGACAACTTATAGCTATACTTTTAACGCTACATCAACTAATGGCAATGCTCAACTTAATTTTCATATGGCTAATATGGGAGTTAACACAACAGCAGCTGTATATATTGATGATGTTGTACTTGTTCTAAACGGAGGTGGTGGACCAGTAGCTCCAGCAGCACCTGTTGGATATGTTGTAAATAGTCCAACTTCTTCAAGTGTTTTTATGGCATGTGGACCTAACAATGCTGGAAGTGGTAATATCGTTTACCGTTTATTCTATTCACCAACTGCTACAGCTCCTGCAAATCCTACAACAGCAACTCAATATACGTTTGGAAGCATTGGAGGTGATGGAAACGGAATAAGTGCATTTGGATTTACTTTAACTGGACTTAATGAATCAACACCTTATACTTTTTGGTTATATCAATATGATACTGTTAGTGGTTTGTATTCTTCGCCTACCTCAGCAACTGCAACTACAACATCATCAACTAACGTTCCTCAACCTGTGGGATTTGTTTCAAATACTCCACAATCAACATCTATGTTTTTAGCGGTTGGTCCAAATAATGTTGGTGGAAATATTGTATATAGATTATTTTATTCACCAACGGCTACAGCACCTGCTAATCCATTAACAGCTACACAATATACTTTTGGAAGTATTGGTGGCGATGGAGGCGGTACTAGTGCATTTGGATTTAGATTAACAGGTTTAAGTTCATCAACACCTTATACTTTCTGGCTATATCAATATAATACTGCAACTGCAATTTATTCTCTACCTGCTACTTCTTTTGGTACTACATCAGCACCTCCAGTTGTTTTGGTACCACCAACAACTAATGCACCAGTACCTACGCGTAATGCTGCGAATGTAGTTTCAGTTTTTAGTAATACTTACTCAAATATTGCAACTAATTATAATCCTAATTGGGGACAATCAGGTTTTGGCGTTTTAAATCAAGCGTTTGAGGCTGTTCCAGGTTCGGGTAATACTATTTTACATTATGCTAATTTTAATTATCAAGGAACTAATTTAACTCCAACCAATTTATCATCAATGGAATTCTTACATGTTGATCTTTGGACACAAGCTTCAACATCTTCTGCTATAATCAAAGTGAGTCCTATTAATTCAGGTACTGGTCCTAATGAAGTTCAAGTGACTATTAATCATACTCCTGGACAATGGACAAGTGTAGATATTCCTAAAAGTGCTTTTGGTGGTCAGACATGGGATAATGTAATTCAAATGATATTTGCAGCAAATGGTCCTGGTAGTACAACACCAATTGACATCTATGTAGATAATGTTTATTTCTGGAATAATCCTGGGATTAATACTGATGCCACTTTAAGTGACTTACAAGTAGATTTTACTCCTGTTGATGGATTTAGTTCTTCGCAATTTTCTTATACTTATACTGTACCATTTGGAACTACTACAATTCCTCAAATTACTTCTGCTACACCAAATGCAGGTACTTCAACAGCTGTCATAACTCAAGCAACTGCTCTACCAGGTAGTGCAACAGTTGTAGTTACTTCTCAAGATCCTGGGGTTCAACTAACTTATACTGTTAACTTCTCTTTCCCACCACCTCCATCACAACCTGTTGGTTTTGTTGCAATAAACCCAACAACAACTAGTGCATTTTTAGCTTGTGGTCCAAATAATGTTGATGGAAATATTGTTTATAGATTGTTTTATGCTCCAACAGCAACTGCTCCTGCAAATCCTACAACTGCTTCAGAATATACTTTTGGAACAACAGCAGGCGATGGAAGTGGAGCTAGTCCATTTGGATTTGTTCTAACCGGACTTACTCCAAATACAAATTATACTTTTTATTTATATCAATATAACATTGCAACAAATCAATTCTCTGCTCCAGGTACTGCTTCATTAACTACTTTATGCTTACCTGTAAATTGGTATATTGATGCTGATGGTGATGGATATGGAGCTGATTCTACAGTAGTTACTTCTTGTACTTCTCCTGGTGCAACCTATGTATTATTAGGTGGCGATTGTAACGATGCTAATGCTGCTATCAATCCAGGAGCAGTTGATGTTTGTTATGATGGAATCGACAACGATTGTAATGGTATAATTGATAACAATTGCACACCAATTGTTGGTTCATTACCAGCAGGAACATGTGGTACAACTCTTGCAGGTTGGTTCTCAACTGTTACTGCAAATTGGACTAATTTTGCTCAAGGATACAGATTCAGAATCACGAAAGTTGATATGAATACAAATGCTCCTATAGCTGCAGCAGTTATTGTTGATAGACCAGTAAATAACATTTCATTGGCTAACGTTCCAGGAACGACTTATAACTCAAGATATATGTTTGAGATTGCAGTTCGATACAATAACGTATGGCAACCCTTCTTTGGAGCACCTTGTTACTTAAACACACCAAATCCAGTTTCAACAATTGGCGCACAATGTGGAAGTACATTAACAGCTATGAACCAATGGATAAATGCAGGAGCTGTTTCTAATGTTTCAGCTTATAGATTTAGAGTTACAAGAGTAATTGCAGGTGTTCCAACAGGAGCTTCTCAAGAAACTACACAGCCATCTAATAAGTTTAACATGACTCAATTGTCTGGTATCTTGTTTGCAAGTACTTATAGAGTAGAAGTTTCATTAAGAAATACTGATGGTACCTTCTTACCTTATGGTACACCATGTGATATTAATACCCCAGCTTATCCTACTACACAAGTAAGAACAGTTCAATGTAATAACTATCAAGTTACAAGCAACTCTGAGTTAATTATTGCAGACGGAGTTAATGGAGCAACCATGTACCGATTTAGAGTTTACAACGGAGTTGATTATGATACATTCTACGACAACCAATTCAACAGATTTACATTAAACAACTTCCCAGGATTAATTCCAAACGGAGCCATTTATTCTGTACAAGTAGCGGTTAGGTTACCAAATGAGACTAGTTTTGGTCCATATAGTAAATCATGTACCATCAAAACTCCAATGCAAGCAAGAGCTATTGCATCAGATGTTCAATTAGAAGTAGTAAATGTATTCGAGGCTTTGGCTTATCCAAACCCATTTGCAGAAAACTTCAAGTTGGATGTGAAAACTAATAGCGAAGCTAACATTCAAGTTAGAGTTTACGACATGATAGGAAAACTAGTTGAGGACAAAATGATAAACGCTTCTGATATTCAAAATTTTGAATTAGGAAACCAATATCCATCTGGAGTTTACAATGTAATTGTATCTCAAGAGTCTAACACTAAAACACTACGTGTAATAAGAAGATAATTTAAATTAAAGCTAAATATTAAAAATACCTCTCTTTCTTTGAGAGGTATTTTTTAATATTTTTTCATGCATATTCAAGAAGTAATTATGAAAAATTTCACATCAATTCGAATCATAATAGTATTTCTATTTACCATAGTGAGTCAAGCTCAAGTAGGAATTAATACCCCAACACCTCAAGGAGCATTAGATATAACATCATCAAATGATGGATTATTAATACCTAGAGTAGCTTTAACAATTACCACAAGTGCATTGCCACTAACATCACCAACAATTTCTGAATTAGTATACAATTCTGCGACTGTTGCTGATGTTACACCTGGTTTTTATTATTGGAATGGAACAATTTGGGTTAGATTGGCAACTGGAGCATCAAATGATTGGAGCATTATAGGAAATACAGGAATTGTAGACGGAACTAACTTCATAGGAACTGCTGCAGGAACAAACGTTGATGTTGCGTTTAGGAGAAATAACTTAGCTGCTGGAAAAATTGGAGCAACAAGTACTTCTTTTGGACTTGGAGCTCTTACAGCCGGAGCAACATCGAATAGCACTGCTTTTGGAACTAATGCTTTACTACTCAATACCGGTGATAATAATGTTGCTATTGGAAACGGCACATTAGCAACCAACATTACAGGTATTCAAAATACAGGTATTGGAAATAGTGCATTAACATTAAACACAGGAAATGCAAACTCTGCACTTGGATTTGAAGCATTATTTACAAACTCTAGCGGAAACAACAATACTGGAGTAGGATTTGAAGCCATGCGAGGAAATACTACAGGAAGCAACAACACCGGAATTGGATTTCAAGCATCAAGAAACAATCTTATAGGATCCAATAACACCGCATTAGGATTTCAAGCATTAAACGATAATAGAGCTAACTTTAATACAGCTGTTGGAACACAAGCATCAGCTTTACTTAATTCTGGAGCTTCAAATACTTCAGTAGGTTATCAAGCTCATGGAAATGCAACAACAGGCTCACAGAATGTAGCTATAGGAGAACGATCACTTGGAAGAAATAACGGAAGTGCAAATACTGTAATTGGTTGGGAAGCAATGTTTGGAGCTACTTCTACTGCAAGTAACTCTACTGCTGTTGGATGGCATTCTTTATTTAATAACTCAGGGGCTAACAATACTGCAATAGGCTACAATGCTTCGCAAGGAAACTCAACTGCAACAGAAAATACTGCAATTGGTGCTGGCTCATTAAATGATAACAGTACAGGTTCACGAAATACAGCTGTGGGACGTAATGCAGGTTTTGCAACTACATCAAATGATGGTACTTTTGTCGGATTCAATGCAGGTGCCTTTTCTACTGGTACACAAAATGCAGTTCTTGGTGCTTATGCATTAGATGCTAGTGGAGCTTCAGCTAGAAATGTTGCCATTGGATATAATGCACTAACAAACACTACTTCAGGAGTAAACAATACAGCCATAGGCCATAGTGCTTTGTCTAGTTTGGCAACAGGTTCAGGTAATGTAGCTATCGGTTATCAAGCAGGATTTACAGAAACAACTAGTAATAAATTATATATTTCTAATTCAAATACTACTCCAACCACTTCACTGATTTATGGCGAATTTGCTCCAACAAGAATTCTTAGAACTAATAGTACCTTTCAAATTGGTGATCCAACAGGAACAGGTTATGTTTTTCCTATTGCTCGTGGTGCAAATAATGAAATTCTACAAACAGATGCTTCTGGAGTTTTAAGTTGGAACTCGAAAACAGTTAAACCTTATCTTACAACTGGAGCATTGGCAGGAGTATATATAATCCCACTAACTGAGTACACAGTAAGAGTTTTTAATAGTGTATCAGAGGTTAGACTACCTTCAGCTGTGGGAAATATTGGAAAAATATTCATTGTTATTGGAAGCAATACTATTTCTGCAAAAATATTCTCTACTGCTGGAGGTGTTATTTATGATGATGTTTCAAATACTTTTATTAATACACTAAATCCAAATGAAAGATATATGGTGCAAAGTGATGGTACAGATTGGATTGTAATTGGAAGATAAAAGATAAATTATAGTCTATCCTCTTCTTTTTATGAGCTTTATAATATCTTCAACTAAAATATGTAAAGACTTTTTTGAAGTAAGGCAAATAAAAAAAATTGTAAAAATTATATTTTATTCTACATTTTATCGATTTTAATAGTTTTTTATCGATAAAAAATATCTTTAAATATGTTTTGTTAGTAATTTTAAGAAAATGTTTGAATTTGTCTTAAAACTAATGAATCATGAAAAAGATAATTTTACTCCTCTGTTTTATAGTATTTAATCTATACCAAACCAATGCTCAAATTGGAATTGGAACAACATTACCAAATGCTCAATTAGATATTCGTTCAAGTAATCAAGCGACTCCTGCTAATAACGATGGGATTTTAATTCCAAAAGTTAATGTATTTCCTGCTACTAATCCTACAGTTGCTCAACAAGGTATGCTTGTTTACTTAACAACAGCTACAACTTTTTTAGCAACTTCAAGACAACCAGGTTTTTATTATTGGAACAATCCTACTTCCGATTGGATTGGATTGAATTCTGTTGCTAATGGCGATCATGATTGGTATGAAGTTGCAACAACTTTACCTCCAAATGCCATCACTGACGATATGTTTCATACAGGAAATGTTGGTATAGGAACTTCAACAATTGCAGCAAATACAAAACTTGAAGTTAATAGTGGAACTACTAGTGATGCTGTTTATGGTCATTCTAACAATGTTGGTGGTATTTTAGGTAGAGAAGTGAATTTTTCTTTTGGAACACCAGCACAAACTTTATTAGGATCTGGTGTTTATGCAAATAATCCTGCTGCAGGCTATACAAGCATTTTTGCTCAATCAACAGGTTTGGCAACAGTAGCTGCAAATATTAATTATTCAAATGTTTGGATGGCTAATTACAGCTATGTCGATAATGCTTCTTCAACTGTAAATCCATCTGTTAGCTATAATCAATTAAATAATACAAGTACAACATTAGGAGGAACTCAAATTGCACTAAGAGGGTTTAACAATAGAGCCACAACCACCGGAAATCCTGGTTATTCAGTAGGGGTTCAAGGTTTGGCAAACTCCCAATTTCAAGACTCATATGGTGCTCAAGGTTTGTCATTTTCTGATGCCCCAGTTAGTACTGGTGGCTATTTTTCAGGAAACAATTATGCAGGAACAAGTATTGCTTATGCCTATGTTGGTGGTTGGACAAACGGATTAACTGCAAGAAAAATTGTTGGAACAGGTACTGTTTCTGAAATTATTCCAACTGAAAACCATGGCAGAGTAACATTAACATGTCCAGAATCTCCTGAATATTGGTATCAAGACTATGGAACTGTTGAAATGGTTAATGGTAAAGCAACAATAATTGTGGATGAAATTTTAGCAGACATCATTGTAGTGGATGAAGAAAATCCTTTAAGAGTAATTTGTACACCTGTGGGAATGCCATATTTTAACGGAATAACAATTATGTCTCAAACTAAAAACTCAGTTGAAATTTTAGAATTAAATGGCGGAAATCATTCAGGGAAGTTGCAATACCAACTAGTTGCAAAGCCTAAAACAAATTTTGGAGAAGGCCGTTTTCCTCAAGCTCCAGGTCCAGGTTATCTAAAATCTGACAAAGAACCAATAGCAGCAAAAGCTAAAAACCAACCAACTGATGGTAGAAAAATTTTCAGTTGGCCAACAGATCATATCGTTTACAAGTATAATCCAGAAGATTATGTTTCTATAGGCGATGTAATTCCTGCAGGTCCAAATGCTGGTAAAATTAAACTTGGAGATGGCAAATACGGTGAAGGCATTCCTGCTGAAAAACCTAAAAGATAAAAAACAATAAGAGCGATGCTAAAACGTGTAGCCATCGCTCTTATCAACCTAACCAATAAACAAACAATCTTTTATTTCTTGATATATTTTTCAAATTCTTTTGTTTGAACTCTTGCTTTTAAATCATGCAACAAGTTATACAAACCAAAAAACGTTCTGTTTATATACAAAAAGTGTTTTGAACCTCTATTCCCATTCATTTTTCTTAGTTGAGTATCTTTAGCGAACTCCTCTCCCATTGTTGCAATTTGACCAAAGAAATCATCATCAGAAAAATCAAAGAAGTCTCCATGAAATGGTTTGGTAAACAAACTCAACAAATCATGAAATAACTTTGTAAAATATTTTATTTCTTCTTTGGAATCATCTAATCTTAAAATCTCTAATTCATATAATTTTTCGTCGAACAATTTGGGATTATCAATCACTGCTGGATTTGCTAATTCAAAATAAGGAACATAAAATTCTAAGGGAACATGTTTGATACAACCAAAATCAATCGCAACTAATTTATCGTCTTTATCAATCAAAAAGTTTCCAGGATGCGGATCAGCATGTACTTGTTTTAAATGATGCATTTGATACATATAAAAATCCCAAAGCGCCTGACCTATTTTATCACCTTTAACTCTATCCGTATTGTGAGCTGCAAATTCTGACAAATGTTCTCCGTCAATCCACTCCATTGTCAAAATTTTCTCTGATGACAATTCTGAATAATATTTTGGGAAACGTAAATTTTCAATATGCTTACACCAATCAGATACTTCTAAACTTTGCTTTAACTCTAAATTATAATCGGTTTCTTCTAATAATTTATCTTCAACTTCTTTAAAATATTTATCAGAATCTTTACCTTTTATGTTGAACATTCTAATCGCGAATGGTTTTACTAAAGCCAAATCAGAACTTATACTATCCGCAACACCTGGATATTGGATTTTCACAGCAAGATTTTTCCCATCTTTGGTTGCTTTGTGTACCTGACCAATACTCGCAGCATTCATAGCATCTGGCGTAAACGTGTCGTATAAGTTCTCTGGATATTGACCTAAATATTTTTTAAATGTTTTTCTAACTAATGGTGCCGACAATGGTGGAACCGAAAATTGTGACAACGAAAATTTATCTACATATTGTTGTGGCATAATACTTTTGTCCATGCTCAACATCTGAGCAACTTTCAAAGCACTTCCTTTTAAATTCTTTAAACCATCATAAATATCTTCGGCATTGCTTTCGTTTAATTTATCACGATTTAAAGATGGATTTACAATCTTTTCACCATAATAAGCAACATAGTTTCCTCCAACTTTGAATCCGGTTTTAACTAATTGACTGGCGCGCTCTATCTTTCCTGTTGGAATTTTATCTAATGTTTTCATACTTGTGCTGAATTTATTTCAGTATTAATTCATTTTTTCTTTCCAAAGGAATTTTCCTAAATCGAATAAACTTTCTAATGGTTTTGTATCTAACAAATCAACCACTGTATTTACGGATTTTTCGATTAAGACATCTGTTTTTTCAAAACCTACAGAAGTATCATCTATCCAAAATTTCAATAAAAATAAGAACTGAATCCATGCTCCTTCTGCAAATACTGGTTTGGTGATTTTAGAAATTCTATCATTTACCATATTTTCATTCTCATCAATAATACTTACGATAAAATCTTTGAAATGGTTTCTGAATTGTTTTAAACTTTTCAAATTCTTCAATCCTTCTTTGTTCTCTTTTAAAGAAAACACTACATAACTTCTGTTCAAGGTTAAAATTTCGAACAAAGTAAAATACAATGTCAAAAGCTTATTTTTATCTGAATAACTTTCAAAAGCTTCGTCTTTCTTGATGGAACCTTCAGCATTCTCAAAAAATTTAACCCAAATTTCCTGCCTCAATACATCCAACGAACCAAAGAATTTGTAGAAATCTGCTTCCTCAATTTTGTGCTCTTTACAAAACGAGAATACATTTTTAGGTTCGGCATTATTGCTTAGAACATAATCCATGTACATAGAAATAATGGCATCATCGGTTACCAATTTCTTTTTGCTTGTTGTTTTCTTAGAAGTTTCCATTTGAAATAAATTTGATTGTAAAATTACTTATTGTTTAACAATTAATGAAATTATCTAAACAAAAAGTTTTGTTAAATGTTGTTCAAAATATTTGAAAATAAAAAGGCGACCAATAGTAATTGATCGCCTTTAATGATATTATTAACTCTAAAATTTAGTTTCCTGCTTGTTTTTTTGCGTCTTCAACCATTTTTTCATTTGCTGTAATTGCAAACTCAACTCTACGATTTTGAGAACGACCTTCAGGAGTATCGTTAGTTGCAATAGGATCAGCAATTCCCATTCCGACCATTTTAAATCTTGACATATTTAAACCTTTAGATTCTAAATATTTTTCTACAGAAATTGCTCTCTGTTCAGATAATGTCAAGTTATATTCTGGTTTACCTGTAATATCAGTATATCCATAAATAACGATATCTGTATCAGCATAACTTTGAAAAACTGGAACTAATTTGTCTAAATTAGCTTTTGCTGCAGCAGTCAATGTAGATTTATTAGTGTCAAAGCGTACAGAATTTTCACCTAAAACCAATCTGATTCCTTCACCTACTCTCTCAACTTGAGCTCCAGGCAAAGCTGTTTGAATTTCTCTAGCTTGCTTATCCATTTTATTTCCAATAACTCCACCGGCTACACCACCTATAACACCTCCTAGTACAGCACCAATTGCGCCATTACCACCTTTTCCAATGTTATTTCCTAGAACTGCTCCAAGAACACCACCTGCAACTGCACCAATTGCAGCACCACGTTGAGTTTTATTAGTATTTTTAACTGACTCACAGCTTGTAAAAAGTGAACCAATACTTAACATTCCTATCAATATATAAATTGTGATTTTTTTCATTTTTTATAATTTTAAATTATTTAATTTTTTTGAAATTGATAAACAACATCAATTGACTTCCCTCCAACATTAGCTTTATCAATTAACTGAAATGATGTTTCAGTTTGATTAGCTACAGTTAAAATATAACCTTCAGCAACTTTTTTTGCTTTAGTTTCGTTTATAATTTTCATGACAAAATTTCCATTATCATTGATAAACCAAGTTATTGGCGAAGTGAAGTTAGTACAACTAGAATTATTCAGAGCCATTTCACCTTTATTGTTATTTGAAATAAATTTCCAAGTACTTCCAACAAAACATTTAGAATCTGCAATATCAAATGAAGTAACCTTGATATAATCTGAACCCGGATAAGTAACAGAACTTATTGTCCAAGTTCCTTTTACTAAAACTTGAGAACTTTTATCAAGTCTTGTATTTGTTACATTTTGCTTTGGTTTACAACCAATTACAAAAGAAACCAATAGTAATAGAAGAATACCTTTTTTCATATTTTTTTTAAATTTAGTTTAATGTACAAAGGTAATTATAAATCCATTGGAAAATTTACATGATTTCAAAAATAACTTATAGAATTACTTCTACGTCATTTTGTCAGATTAAAAGCTTTGGTACTGAATTTGAATAGTAATAAAGCATAAATTGTTTAACTTAAAAGTTCAAAATATGTCAACAGGAAAAATTAATGTTTCAGTAGAAAACATTTTCCCTTTAATCAAGAAATTTCTTTACAATGACCACGAAATTTTTCTTCGTGAATTGGTTTCAAATGCTACAGATGCAACTTTAAAATTAAAACATTTAACTAGTATTGGTGAGGCTAAAGTAGAATATGGCAATCCGATTATCGAAGTAAAAATCGATAAAGAAGCCAAAAAACTTCACATCATCGACCAAGGTTTAGGAATGACTGCCGACGAAGTTGAAAAATACATCAATCAAGTGGCTTTTTCTGGCGCTGAAGAATTTCTTGAAAAATATAAAGATTCTGCCAAAGATTCTGGAATTATTGGTCATTTTGGATTGGGATTTTATTCTGCTTTTATGGTTGCTAAAAAAGTTGAAATCATAACAAAATCATTTAAAGACGAACCAGCTGCACATTGGACCTGCGATGGAAGTCCAGAATTTACTCTTGAAGCATCAGACAAAACGTCTCGTGGAACAGAAATTATTCTTCATATTGCAGAAGATTCTCTAGAATTTTTAGAAGAATATAAAATCAGAGAATTACTTACAAAATATAATAAGTTCATGCCAATTCCAATTAAATTTGGAACTCGCAAAGAAACTTTACCAAAGCCAGAAGATGCTGCAGAGGATTTTGTTGCAGAAACTATTGAAGTAGACAATATCATCAATAATCCAACTCCTGCTTGGACAAAATTACCAACAGATTTAACGGATGAAGATTACAAAAGCTTTTACCACGAATTGTATCCAATGCAATTTGAAGAACCTTTATTCAATATTCATTTGAATGTGGATTATCCTTTTAATTTGACTGGTATTTTGTATTTCCCAAAATTGTCTAACGACATGCAAATGCAAAAAGACAAAATTCAAATGTATCAAAACCAAGTTTTTGTAACTGATAATGTTGAAGGAATTGTTCCAGAATTTTTAGTAATGCTGAAAGGTGTAATTGATTCTCCAGATATTCCTTTGAATGTTTCGCGTTCTGGATTACAAGCAGATAGTAACGTAAAGAAAATATCGAATTATATCACAAGAAAAGTAGCTGATAAACTAAAAGGTTTATTCAACGAAAATCGTGAAGACTTCGAGAAAAAATGGAATGACATCAAAATCGTTTTAGAATACGGAATGTTATCGGAACCAAAATTCTACGAAAAAGCAGGCGATTTTGTTTTATATCCTTCAGTTGATGATAAATATTATACTTTATCAGAATTGAAAGAAGCCATTACTCCAAATCAAACTGACAAAAACGGAAAATTAGTAGTTTTATATGCTTCTAGTAAAGATGCTCAACATGGTTATATTGACATTGCAAAAGAAAAAGGGTACGAAGTATTATTATTAGATTCTCCAATTGTTTCGCATTTGATTCAAAAATTAGAGTCTAATAATGAAAACCTAACTTTTGTTCGTGTGGATTCTGATCATATTGACAAATTGATTCAAAAAGAAGAAACTCAAATTTCTAAATTATCGGAAGACGAAGCAACTAATTTGAAAACGGTTTTAGAGGAAATTGTTCCAAAAACTAACTATTCTGTTCAATTAGAACCAATGGATAGTTCGGCTGCACCATTCATGATTACGCAACCAGAATTCATGAGAAGAATGAAAGAAATGAGTCAAACTGGTGGTGGCGGAATGTTTGGAATGGGTAACTTCCCAGAAATGTATAATTTGGTTGTAAATACGAATTCTGAATTAGCA
Organism: Flavobacterium cheonanense; assembly: GCF_039539185.1. Classification (NCBI taxonomy): domain Bacteria; kingdom Pseudomonadati; phylum Bacteroidota; class Flavobacteriia; order Flavobacteriales; family Flavobacteriaceae; genus Flavobacterium; species Flavobacterium cheonanense. Next base: position 366,218 of record NZ_BAABCT010000001.1, read on the forward strand.
ACAACTATCTTAAACACCTCTGACAAATCAGCTCAAGAAAGTTTGGTAAAACAAGCATTAGATTTAGCCAAAATCTCACAAGGATTATTAAAAGGTGAAGAATTAACAGCTTTTGTGAAAAGAAGTTTTGAGTTGATTAAATAAGTATTAAGACGAAAGTATTAAAAATTAAGATTAACCTGTGAGTGAAAACTTGCAGGTTTTTTTTTGTAAAATTAAATAATAATTTAAGTTTTAGTAAATTTGGAAAAAAACATAATGGATTCAAGTATCTGTAGACTTTTGAAAAATTATCACAATTCTAGAAAAAGTTGGGAGGCATGGTGTTTTTTAGATAACATAGATTTAGAAGAGGACAATCAAAAAATTAAAGATCTAACAGATAATAATCAATTTTTGAAACTTACTCGATATCTATTTCTAAAAGATTTGCATATTGAACTTTACAAAATATTAAAAAACAGTCGTTCTTCTGAAGATAATTTAATAAAGCTTTTAAAAAATAAAAACACAAAAGAAAGTAGAAGTCATTTAAGAAAATTTATTTTATTTAAACCCGAAATAAATTCGACATTAAATGCAAGAGATAAATTTTATGCTCATCTTGATAGTGATTATGAAAGTTATTTAAAAGGTTTTGATGTGAGAATTTACAATGATATCTTTGTACTTATAGAACAAGGAATAATTATTCTTGGATATGAAAAAGAATTAATAAATACTTTGAAAAATATTCCGTCAAGAGATGAATATAAATCAATAACGAAGGATATATTCAATTTTTAAACAATAGTTGTGTAATAAAATTTCAAAAGAAAAATTTTCACATCATAGTTTTGAATAATTTACATTAAACTATTGTATCTTTAATCTATAAAAAAGTTAAAGCATTCTAAATAAATCATGAACCTATCCATAGAAACTCCTGCATTATTATTTTCTGCAACTTCGTTAATTCTGTTAGCTTATACTAATCGATTTTTAACCATTGCACAAATCGTTCGTGGATTGAAGAAAACCTACGATGAAAAAGAGAACAAAAGCATTTTGATAGAAATCAAAAACCTCAACTTGAGATTAACATTAATTCGATACATGCAACTTTTCGGTGTGTTGAGTTTGTTTCTTTCCGTATTCGGAATGTTAGTTTTGTTTATGGAATGGAAGCTTGTTGGTATTTATATTTTTGGTGCAAGTTTGCTTAGTTTACTTATTTCACTTGGCATCTCTTTTTGGGAAATTAGTATTTCTGTCAAAGCTTTACGTGTGCACTTAAGCGATCTAATTGATGATGAAATTACAAAAGATTAATTATCAAAACGTTAATTTTAATTATATCTTCTTAAAATCCCTATTTGTAGGGATTTTTTTTATAATTTAATGGCTGAATTTTGAATTGTTAAACACTTTAAACTAAAAAATATGAGAGCATACAAACCTTGTGGAGAATTTGATGAAACTAATTTAACTGCTAAAGTTTACACATACTTACCAACGAGAGAAGATATAGGATTTAAATACAAATGCTTTATTAATATTTCAAATGAAAAACATTATGGCATTGTCGGGATATTAGTTAATAACAATGAAAATATTGATTGGTCTCGAACAAATGAAAATATGTCTAATATATTAGTTGAAAATAGTGAATTTTCATTGAAAAATTTAAACAATAAATTCTCAGAAGAATCATTTGAAGAAATAACAAAAAATGATAGAATCATATTTTTTTGCTATCATGATGATGAATTTGACTGCGAAATTGGAGTCGATGAAATGGACGTTTTAAAAGATTTTCAAGATTCTATGCCTTTAGCTTGGCTTTTAAATAGTAAAAAGTTTAAAAAAGCTACAGAATCAAATAAAGTTATCGAAACAGAATCTATTCCTACTGTAATGAAGTTAAACATACCAAAAGTAGGAAATGGTGGAATTCTAACAGTTGATGGTTCTTGCTAAATGACATTAAAAAAAATCAAAATATTTTTTATAAAAGCAGCACTTTTGTTGAGTGTTGCTTTTACTTATTCGCAATCAAACGCTTTAAAAAAACTTGAATTACAAATAAAAAAACAAGATTTTGAACAAGCCAAAATTATTAATGAAAAGATAAATACAAAAAAGTTCAATGCTTTTGAACTTGCACAATACAACTATTTATTAGCCATTATAAACGTTCAAGAAAACAAAGACGACTTGGCTTTCAATCACTACATTGAGTCAAAAAAACTATTTAAATCAATTGATAGTGTTGATAAAGTTGCTAAAATTAACATTGAAATTGTTTCGCTTTTATTAGCAATTAATAGAAATAAAGTTGATTATAAAAAGTTTTTAAAAGAGTATAATGACTATGCTGAAGAGAAAAAAGATCCGAAAATTTTAACGGAGTTTTACATTCAAATTGGAAAGTCTTTTTATGACACTATTCCAAAAATGGCATTAGAATATTTCAAAAAAGCAGAAAAAGAAAATCTAAAAACAAATGATGAAATTACACAGGTCAGAATTCTTCAAAACATTGGAGCTACTTTTTCACATGATAGAATAAACAAAATTGACTCTGCTCTATACTCCTATCAAAAAGCTTTAAAAATTTTAAACAAAAATAAAAAGAATAGCAATCAACAAAAAATTACAGGATTTTTCTTCAATATTTATACCAACACCGGACTAGCATATAGTAAAAAAAAGGATTTTGAAAAGGCACTTTATTATTTTAACAAGGCAGATTCTATTCCGCTTAAAGATTATTTAAATAAAAATAAAGAGATTTTATATGGTTACTTATCTGATTTATATAAAGAAAAAGGAGACTATATAAAATGTATTGAATACATCGAAAAACAAAAGGTTCTAACCAATACATTAAATGAAAATGAACAAAAAATTTCTATTACGGAAATTGATACAAAATACAAAACTGAAGAAACAAAACTTCAAAATCTAACCCTAAAAAACAAGCTTCAAACAAATAAAATAATACTATTTATTGGACTTGCTTTATTACTGATAATTACAACAATAGGAGTTCTAGCATACAAGAATGTTTCGAAAAAGAAAACCATTGCCGAACAAGAAAAACTAATCCAAACGCAAAAACTTGAAACATCGCTTAAAGAACAAGAACTCCATGAAATTGACATAATGCTTGAAAGCCAAGAAAAAGAACGCCAAAGAATAGCAAATGAATTACATGATAATCTAGGTAGTTTATTAGCAACTTTAAAGTTTAACTTTCAAAATCTTAAACGTCAAAAAGAAGTTGTGGAAGACAAAGAAAATCAATTGTTTGATAAAACTGATTCGCTTATTGACGAAGCTTATCAGGAAGTAAGAAATATTTCACATCTAAAAAACCTTGGTGTTATTGGAAGTCATGGTTTGGAAATTGCTGTAAAAAAAATGGCAGAAAAAATGAGTATTCTTAAAAAGTTGACCATAAATGTAATTCCATTTGGATTAAACGAAAGATTGGAAAATCAAAAGGAAATAACTATTTTTAGAATGATTCAAGAGTTGTGTACCAATATTATCAAACATTCTCACGCCACAGAAGTTAACATTTATCTTACTCAGCATAATAAAACCGATATCAATGTCATTATTGAAGACAATGGCAGAGGATTTGACATCAAAACAATTGTTTCTAAAGACGGAATTGGTCTCAAAAGTATAGAAAAAAAAGTAGAACAAATGGGAGGAACTTTCACGATAGATTCAGTAATAAATAAAGGAACAACCATAATTATAGACCTACCAATATGATAACATTAGTAATTGCAGAAGATCATCAAGCTCTAATTGATGGCATCCGTTCTTTTTTGGAATATGAAGAAGATATTACCGTTTTGGGTGAAGCAAATGATGGTGAAATGTTAATCGATTTGGTTAGAAAAAAGCAACCACAAATTGTTTTAACCGATATTAGAATGCCCAAATGCGATGGAATTTGTGCTACAAAAACAATTAAAAAAGAATTTCCAAACACCAAAATAATTGCTTTTAGCATGTTTGACCAAGCAGAAGCTATTCATCAAATGAAAGATGCAGGAGTTTCTGGTTATATCATGAAAAATTCTTCTCTTAAAAAAGTTCTAGAAGCCATAAGAATTGTTGCTAAAAATGGAATTTATTTTGATGATTCCATAACAACTACAGATGTAACAAGTAAAGAAGAAATTGTATTAAGCACACGAGAAAAAGAAATATTACGACTAATAGGTGAAGGAAAAACATCTCAAGAAATTGCTGATATTTTATTCATTGGTAAAAGCACTGTTGACACGCACAGAAAAAATATTCTGAAAAAAATGAACATTCAAGGAAAAACGGATTTAATAAGATTTGCCGTTGAAAGAAAATATGATTTTTAGGAAATAATCTTCCATTCAAAAATTAAAAATAGTATTTCATAAACTAAAAAGGCTGTTTCATAAAAAAAATAAATATCTCTCATTTTTTTTATTTAACTTACAAAGAAATAAAACTAAAAATGATAACTTTCACTAAAGACGATTTATTTTATTCAGATTATGAATGGTCGACCTATATTTCATATGACCCTAAAATTTCTGGAAAAATAGATGAAACCCGATTTAATAAAAATCAAGGTATGGAAGTGTTGTATCTTATTAACAAACTAGTCGATTTGTGGGATTTTAGTAAAATTGAAAGTTGTATTAAAATTGAACGCTGCATTAGAGAAAAACTACCTCCTAAAATAACCAAACAAGAAGAAGTAGCAACATGGGTTCAGTTAAATTGGAAAACTATTGAATTCAAAAAAAAATAAAATAAAATTAAACCTTTTATCAATTTCATAGTCTTATGCATAAACTTATTTGATTATGAAAAAAATAACCACACTTTTACTTATCCTTCTTGCAACATCTGTAGGATTTAGTCAAGAAGACGAAAGACCAGATAATACTGGCGACAACTTCAGCTTAGAAGGTGCTTTGGCATTATTCAAAAAATCAAACTCTTTAGAAGAATTTGAAAAATTACTCAACGAAGAAAATAATAATGTAAATAACCTTGATCTAAATGATGATAATGATATTGATTACATTATGGTGGACGACATTCGTGAAGGTGATACACATGCAATCGTTTTAAGTACTTATGTAAACGATAAAGAAAAACAAGACATCGCCATAATTGGAATTGAAAAAACTGGAAATGAAAGTGCAACGCTTCAAATTGAAGGCGATGCTGATTTATACGCAGAAAATACTTTTGTAGAGCCAAATGAAGTTGTAGAATCTTCAACTGGTGGAAAAGGCGGACCAAGTGTTAGCGAATTATACACTAAACAAGTTATTGTAAATGTTTGGTTTTGGCCAAGTGTAAGATTTCTTTACGCTCCAACCTATGTAGTATGGCATTCTCCATGGAGATGGGGTTTTTATCCAAAATGGTGGAGACCTTGGCGACCATACAAATATCATGTTTTTTACAACAGATGTGCTCCTCATAGAGTTAACTATCATCGCGTTCCTGCAAGAAGAGTTGTTGTAGCTCATAGAATATATGCACCAAGAAGAAATCATTCAACTTTAGTTGTTCATAACAATAGAAGAACAACTGTAGTGAAAAGCAATAATCGCAAAACAACCGTTGTAACAAAAAATAAAAGAGGGGAAGTAAAAGCTGTAAGAGTTAAAAAATCAAATCCAAACAGAGTTAGAACTTCTGGTGGAAGAAGATAAAAGTTAGTTAGTATGGTAAATGTTTGAATTAATCTCATGATTTTTTTCATGGGATTTTTTTATTCAATTATCCAAAGTAGAACTGGTTTTTTTGTTTGCTTCAATTTAGCATCCAATTTCCTCATAAATGCATCAGAAACTGCAGGACAACCCCAACTTAAAGGAGAAACTTTAGGATATATTTCTTCATTAGAAACAGCATTCCAAGAATGTAAAACCACTACTCTTTTCATTGCACTTTCATTGGTTTTTTCTAATCCGTGCAACCAATATTTTACATTTATTCCCCAAGAACTATAATCTCTCTTTCCAATTTTATACTTTCCTTTCATGGAACAATGACTATCGGTTTTATTACTAAACTTAGCCTTTTCCCATTTATCTGGATTTTCTTCAAATTGATCGCAACTTCCATGCGTTACCAAGTTTTTATCAGAAATTTTACTTTCTTTGAAATCATAAACAAAAAATCGATTCTTTCCAGGATGAATACTTAAATCCAAAAGAAAATAGTACTCTTCATTGAATCCGTTCTTCTTACAATATTCTAAGGCTTCAGAATTATTCGATTTATAATCTTTTGTTGGAGTTTCAACTTTTGAATTGTTACAACAGATAAAACCTAAACATAGAATAAGGAAAATGTTTTTCATGAAGGAGATAATTTAAACCATATTCAACGTTATATTTTGAATTATATTTAAACCTTTTGTGTTAAATAAAGTCTAAATTTATAATTCAATTCATTTGTTATGAACAAAAGCAATCTTTGGTCACTTCGACTTGGTTTTTCAGGAAAGCAAGCGCAACTTATAGAACAATTAGGATTTGAAAAATTCCTAAATCAATCGTATGCAACTACTTTTGAAAAAACACTTCCAACATTTCTTGATGACGAACCAAAATCCCTTGCTGAGTTGAAAGAACTTCGTCAATCGATTAAAAATGGAACTGCAGATGACCAAAAGAAAGTTATCAAAAAGCAAATCAAAAATGCTACCGAATTAAAAAAATGGTGGATTGATAAATTTCTAACAGAAAAATTTCCGCTGAGAGAAAAAATGACCTGCTTTTGGCACAACCATTTTGTAGCAACTTCTCAAAAAGTAAAATCTACGTATTGGATTTACCAACACAATATGATTTTGCGTGAAAATGCTTTTGGAAACTTTAAAGAACTCACCAAACTGATTGTAAAATCGAATGCAATGGTTCGTTATTTGGATAATGTAGACAATCGAAAAGACAAAATCAATGAAAATTTAAGCAGAGAACTTTTAGAGCTTTTCACCATCGGAATTGGAAATTATACTGAAAACGATATTAAAGAAGGAGCAAAAGCATTGGCTGGATTAAATCTTGGCGAAGAAAGCGCTGTTTACAGAAGATTTTTAGAAGATAATTCAACAAAAACCTATTTCGGAAAACAAGGAAATTTTAAAGCAGATGATTTAGTTGATATCATATTTGAGCAAAAAAACACGCCATATCTCATTACAAGAAAAATACTAAAATGGTTTATTTATGATAATCCTTCAGAAGATTTAGTGGTTTATTATGGCGATTATTTCAGAAAAATGAATTTTGAAATCAAACCACTTTTAACCAAAATTTTTACCGAGGAATATGCAAAAGAAAATTCTGGAAGCAAAATAAAAGATCCATTAACCTATCTATTTCAATTAACAGACGAGTTAAATATTACAAATTCAAATAGTAATTTAATTAGTTTTTTCTTGAAACAACAAGGAATGGATTTATTCAATCAACCTAATGTTAAAGGTTGGGATGGCGGAAATTCATGGTTAACATCACAAATCTATTTACAAAGAAATAATGCCAGCGATTTACTTTGCAACGGAAGAAACATAAGCCGAAAAGTATTTGACAAAATTCCTGAAGAAGGTGATGATTTAGAAATTAAAATAGAAAAAATCAACGTCAGCATAGATTTTAATAAAAATGGAAATAACAAACAGATAATTTCAGAATTGTCAAACAGATTGCTTTTTCGAGTAGATGACAATTTACAAAAAGATATGGAAAATTTACTCAAATACGATTTTGATGCTAAAGATTTCAATGCCAATTACGCCGTTTTAAGACTATTCAATTACATTACAAAAACTCCTGAATACCAACTGATTTAAAGCTAAAATTATGAACAGAAGAAACTTTTTATCGCTCACAGGAACGTTCACTGGCGGAATGCTTTTGGTTCCAGATTTTTTACATGCTTTTGGTTCTCAAAATAATTTGGTAATCGGAGAGCAATGCTTGGTTTTTATTCAATTAAATGGTGGAAATGATGGATTGAATACTTTCATTCCATACGAGAACCCTTTATATTACGACCTTCGAACTAAAATCGCAATCAATAAAAATGATGTAGTTGGAAAAAATAAAGGAATGGCATTTCATCCGGCTTTAAAAGATTTTGCTCAAATGCAACAAAATGGCGATTTGTCAGTAATTCAAAATGTGGGTTATCCAGAACCTGTTCGTTCGCATTTTAGAAGTCAGGAAATTTGGCAAACTGCAACCGATTCCAATAAGTATTTGAATGAAGGTTGGCTTGGTCGTTATTTAGATTTGCAATGTAAAGAACACCAACCAACAGCTGGAATTAATTTAGACTCCATTGACAATTTAGCTTTAAAAGGTGTCGAACCCAATTCAATTACTGTAAAAGATCCAAACCGATTTAAAATTAGAAGCGAAAAAGAAGAAAATGTAAAATTATCTGACAATCCGCAATTGGATTTTGTTAGAAAAATTGCCAACTCAGTTACAGAAGGTTCTGATGATATCCAAAAAGCATTATCTAAATCAACATCTGAAATTAGTTATCCTAAAACTGGTTTGGCGAAAAATTTAGAATGGATTGCTCGATTAGTCAAAGGAAATTTGAACTCTAAAGTATATTACACTTCGCTTGGAGGTTTTGATACACACGACAATCAATTGGATATTCACAAAAGAAAATTAACCGAATTGAACGATGCTATTTTTAGTTTTTATACCGATTTGAAAAAAGCGCAATTATTACAAAATGTGACGATAGTAGTCTTTTCAGAATTTGGAAGAAGAGTCAAAGACAATGGCAATGGAACCGATCACGGAACTGCTGCACCAATGTTTATTATTGGAGGAAATAACAAATCGAAAATTATAGGAAGTAATCCAAATTTATCTGATTTAGACAATGGCGATTTGAAACATCAAATTGATTTTAGAAGTGTTTATGCAACATTGTTACAACAAAAAATGTCTTTTGATTATGCTAAAATTGGCATCAAAAATAAACCAATCGAAGGATTATTCTAAACTTTAAGTATATAAACTTTTGAACTCAGATACATAAGGACTATCTTTGTCGGCTTTTTAAAAAATAAAAAATGTTAAAGAATAGTGTCCTTAAAGGTGTGATTTTAGTAGGTCTTGGTGCGTCAAGTTACGGAATGCTAGCCACTTTTGTAAAACTTGCTTATCAAGAAAATTATACAACAGCTGAAGTTACCATATCGCAATTTATATATGGAATTCTTGGAATGCTATTGATTAGTGCCTTCCAAAAATCGACTTCTAAAACTGCTGTTGAAAAAGCAACTCCAAAGAACATTTTTCAGTTAATGTTAGCTGGAACTTCTTTAGGAATGACAAGTGTTTTCTACTATTTATGTGTACGATATATTGATGTTTCAATCGCAATTGTTTTATTGATGCAAACCGTTTGGATGGGCGTTTTATTAGAGTGGTTTCTTGAAAAAAGAAAACCTTCTACACAAAAAACCATCGCTGTATTAATAGTTCTAGTAGGAACCCTATTAGCTACAAACATTTTAAATAGCAAAGTAGCCATAGACTGGAGAGGAATTTTTTGGGGATTACTAGCAGCAGCTTCATTTACAACAACGATGTTTACAGCAAATAGAATTGCTTTAGGAATTTCATCTGCGCAAAGAAGTTTATATATGTTATTGGGCGGAGCGGTTATCGTCTTTGGATTTGCATTGTTTACACAAAATACACCTTTCAATTTTGATATTTTCTTAAAATGGGGAATCTTCTTAGCCTTATTTGGTACTATCATTCCTCCTATTCTTATGAATGCTGGATTTCCTATTACAGGAATTGGTCTTGGAAGTATCGTTTCTGCACTGGAACTTCCTGTTTCTGTGCTAATGGCCTATATTATATTAAGTGAGAAAGTAGTTTTCATTCAATGGATTGGGATAATTTTAATCATTATCGCCATTATTATTATGAATATTAAATTTAATTTTTTATCAAAAAACCAATAAGTTTGTCAAACTAATTCTACAAGTTCATTTTTTTTGTTAATTTTTATTTATATTCGTAAAACAAAACAACAAACTAAATGGACAAACCTTGGCACCTTTATGTCATGGCAGTGTTTTACATACTCGCCGGAATCAATCATTTTAGAAAACCTGATGTATATTATAAAATAATTCCTCCTTTCCTAACAAATAAAAAATTCATAAACGAAATATCCGGTTTGTTAGAAATAATGTTTGGTATTTACTTATGTATTCCGATTTTTTCAAATTTAGCAGCAATCTCAATTATAATATTATTAGCGCTAATTTTTCCGGCCAACATCTACATGTTGATTAATGAAAAAGCAAGTTTAGGTTTCCCAAAATGGATATTATATCTCAGATTACCAATACAATTCATCCTTATGTATTGGGCTAGTCAAAACGCAGATTTTACAAGAATTATTTAAAAACTATTATTAACTAAATTATACTATTATGAAAAAACTATTAGCAGAATTTTTTGGAACTTATTGGCTTGTTTTTGGCGGATGCGGAAGCGCATTATTTGCAGCAGGATACGTAACTCCTACTGGTGTCCATTTAGGAATTGGATTCTTAGGTGTAGCTCTAGCTTTTGGACTAACCGTACTTACAATGGCTTATGCTGTTGGACATATCTCTGGCGGACATTTTAATCCTGCAGTTTCTTTTGGTCTATGGGCAAGCGGAAGATTTTCTGCAAAAGACTTACTACCTTATATAGTTGCGCAATGTGTTGGAGCTATAGCAGCTGCTGGATCACTTTTTTATATTTGGTCTGGTAAAACTGGAAATGTTATAGACAACACTAGTGCTGGTGCTTTTGCATCTAATGGTTTTGGTAAGTTTTCTCCAGATGGATACTCAATGATTTCATGCTTTACTGCCGAATTTTTGTTGACTATGTTTTTCTTATTAGTAATTCTTGGAGCAACAGATAAATTTGCTAACGGAAAATTTGCCGGAATTGCTATTGGACTAGCTTTAACCTTAATTCACTTAATTAGTATTCCAATTACAAATACATCTGTAAATCCTGCTCGTTCACTATCTCAAGCATTGTTTACACAAGGAGAACCATTAGGACAAGTATGGTTGTTTTGGGTAGCTCCAATATTAGGAGCCATTGTTGGAGGACTTATTTATAAAAATCTTCTTCAAAAAACAGATAACGATTAATTAATTCATCTTAATTATTATTAGAACGACGGAATTATTTTCGTCGTTTTTTTTATATTTTTGGAAAATGAATTCTCTATTTCCTTCCGAAAAAATAACCTTTGATTTACCAAACGCAGAAATTGAGTATTACCCTAATTTCTTTGATGCAGAAAAATCCAAAATGCTTTTTGAAAAATTGCTAAATGAGATTCCATGGCAACAAGACAATATTACTGTTTTTGGCAAAACACACCCACAACCTAGATTAACTTGTCTTTTTGGAAACGAAGGTAAGCCTTACTCCTATTCCAATATTGTGATGCAACCTCATCATTGGAATCCACTATTGATGTTTATTAAAAATGAAATTGAAGAAGTTTGCTCAGAAAATTTCACAACTGTACTTCTCAATTTATATAGAGATGGCAAAGACAGTAATGGTTGGCACGCCGATAATGAAAAGGAATTAGGACGAAATCCAGTAATTGCATCAGTAAGTTTTGGAGCCGAACGAAGTTTTCACTTGCAACACAACACTATCACTAATGCTAAACTAAAAATCACCTTAGAGAATGGAAGTTTACTACTTATGAAAGGAGAAACTCAACATTTTTGGAAACATCAAATTCCAAAAACAGCCAAATCTATTGCACCAAGAATTAATTTAACCTTTCGTATTATCAAATAATATTTTGATTATTTTTGATGAAAATCAAATTTCTATGAATGACATAATACATTATTTTGAAAGCATTCCCTCTTTACATAGAGCTTTAATATTAGCTGGTGGTATTGCTATATTTTGGTTGATTGAAAGTGCTGTTCCTTTTTTTAAATTTCAATATAATAAATGGCAGCATGCCGGAATTAATATCTTTTTTACAATAACTACGATTATAGTAAATTTTGCATTAGCTTTTATTTTACTAAGAACCGCTGATTATGCAACAATAAATGAATTTGGAATTTTAAACTGGTTGCCAAAGATTAATCCAATAGCTTTTACTGTAGTTGGAATACTTTTATTGGATTTTATTGGAGCTTATTTGGCCCATTTTACTGAACACAAAGTAAAATTATTGTGGAGATTTCATTTAATTCATCATTCAGATACTTATATAGATACTACATCAGGAAATCGTCATCATCCTGGAGAAAGTGTAATTCGATTTGTTTTTACAACTTTGGGAGTTCTCATTGTAGGTTGTCCAATGTGGATGGTATTTATGTACCAAACACTATCAGTTGTTGCAACTCAATTCACACATGCTAATATTTGTTTGCCAAAAAAATTAGACAAAGTCATGAGTTACCTATTAGTTTCACCAGATATGCATAAAATTCATCATCATTACAAACTTCCTTATACTGATAGTAATTATGGAAATATCTTCTCTATTTGGGATAGAATTTTTGGGACATTTAGCTATATGGAAAGAGAAACTATCATTTATGGAGTTGACACACACATGGATCCAAATGAGAATAATAAACTAGTTAGTTTGTTGAAAATTCCATTCCAAAAAACACGTTCACCTCAAAAAGAATAAAATTTTTACAAACATTTAAAAAAGTAATTATTTTTTTTCTTAATATTGGTATATAAATTGATTGATAAAAAAGAACTAACATTAAAATTGTGCTTTTCGACTAATGAAAAAAAGTAAAAGAGTAGAACTAGACGACGAACAATTAGAGCGAGTTGTAAGTATGGCTCAAGAGGAGAGAAAACCTTTTGAAGTATTAAAAGCTGAATTTGGAATAACCGAAAATGAGGTTACCGAATTAATGCGAAAAAGATTATCCAAAGACAATTTTGAACTTTGGAAGAAAAAAGTTGCAGCAAGTAAACCAAAGCCAAAACCAATGGTTGATGATGACTTTGACGATTTAGATGGCAAATATTATATGAAAAATAAATTTGATTAATAGCGAAACTCTTGTTTTACAAGAGTTTTTTATTTTAAATACATTCACAAAAAATGAAAAAAATTATTCTAATTTCAATTCTATTATTTACAACCCTTTTGTTTTCTCAAGAAAACATAACGACAGAAGATATTGAAATTAATACATTAATAAAAGGCACATTGTTTTCTCCAGAAAAAGTTAACAATAAAACCAAATTAGTAATATTAATTGCTGGTTCTGGTCCAACCAATAGAAATGGAAATAGCATATCTGGTGGCGTAAATAATTCATTGAAATTTTTAGCTGAAGGATTATCAAAAAATGGCATTGCTGTTTTTAGTTTTGATAAACGTATATTATCACAAATGGTAAATAAAACTTTAGACGAAAAAACTCTTTCTTTTGAAGATTTTATTAATGATACCAATGATGTAGTTTCCTATTTTAAAGCACAAAAAAAATATTCCAAAATCATTATTGCTGGTCATAGTGAAGGTTCACTTATTGGAATGATTGCCTCAAAAAACAATGTTGATGGTTTTATTTCAATTGCTGGTGCAGGAAGACCAATAAACGAAGTACTATCTGAACAGGTTGCAAAAAACTCGCCTTTATTGAAAGAGGCAACTGATAAAAACTTAGAACTCTTAAAAGAAGGAAAAACTTTTGAAAATAAAAATCCAATGCTTTCATCACTTTTTAGAGAAAGTATTCAACCCTATATGATTTCATGGATAAAATATAATCCTAGAGATGAAATTAAAAAATTAAAAATTCCAATTTTAATAATTAATGGTACAAAAGATATTCAAGTTCCAGAAACTGATGCACAATTGTTACATGAATCTAATTCGAAATCAAAATTAGTAATTATAGAAAACATGAATCATATTTTTAAAGAAATTAAGATTGATGAAGATAATCTAAAATCCTACTCTAATCCTAAATTACCAGTTATACCAGAATTAATTGAATGTATTTCAAAATTTACAAAATCGATTTAGAGTTGTAACAAATTCAATAGATACAATACTTATATAATAAAACATTTTTAAATGAAAAAAATAATACTTTCCTTAGCAGTTGTTACTTTGTTTTTTGGTTGTAAACCAACTTCGACAGCAGTTTCTTCTGAAAAATCTGAAGTTGTAGTAAGCATCAACTTAAACGATGTAAAAGAAGATAAACTATTGGTTTCTATTAGTGCACCAACTATTACAACTGATGAAGTTGTATATCACCTACCAAAAATAATTCCAGGAACATATTCCGAGGATGATTATGGAAAATTCATTGATGATATGAAAGCTTTTGATGACAAAGGAAATGCTTTGCCAGTTGAAAAACTAAGCACTAATTCTTGGACTATCAAAGAGGCAAAAAAATTAGATAAAATCACCTATTTAGTGAATGATACTTTTGATGTAGAAAGTGGAAGCGGATTTGGTAGTGGAATTTTCTCACCAGCTGGTACAAACATCTTGGAAGGTAAAAATTTCATGCTAAACAATCATGGATTTGTAGGTTATTTTGAAGACAAAAAAGATTTGACTTATAAATTAAATATTACCCATTCTGAAAATCTTTTTGGAGCTACCTCATTAGTGGATTCTGACAGCAGTAATTTATCAGATACTTTTGTTGTTTCTAGATATAATGACTTAGTAGACAATCCAATAATGTATTCTAAACCTGATTACATTACTTTCAATGTTGATGGAATGGAAATCCTTTTTAGCGTTTACTCACCAAATGACAAACATACTGCTAAAGCACTTTCTGCTGATTTAGAAAAATGTATGCGTGCTCAAAAGAAATTTTTAGGTGCTGTAAATAGCAATAAAAAATACACTGTTCTTCTTTATCTGTCTGAAATGAAAAAGACTGATGCAAAAGGTTTTGGTGCTTTAGAACACAATAGTTCCACAACAGTAGTTTTTCCAGAGATGATGCCAACTGGTGCATTAGGAAAACAGATTATTGATGTAGTATCTCACGAATTCTTTCATATTGTTACACCACTTGGAGTTCACTCTAATGAAATTCATTATTTCGATTTTAATTCGCCAAAAATGTCACAACATTTATGGATGTATGAAGGCGTAACCGAATATTTTGCAAATTTATTTCAAGTAAACCAAGGTTTAATTACTGAAGATGCATTTTACAAAAGAATGGATGATAAAATAAAAGGTGCAAAACGTATGAATGACACTATGCCTTTTACAACAATGAGTCAGAATGTTCTTGTTGAACCATACAAAAGTCAATATTTAAATGTTTATGAAAAAGGAGCATTAATTGGAATGTGCATAGACATCATAATTCGTGAAAAAAGTAATGGACAAAGAGGAATCTTAGATATGATGCAAAAACTTACTAATGAATTTGGTCCAACAAAACCATTTAATGACAATGAACTTTTTGCTAGAATAACCGAAATGACTTATCCAGAAGTTGGAGAATTTTTAAACACTTATGTGGCTGGTCCTACTCCAATTCCGTACGAAGTTTATTTTGCTAAAGTTGGAATTGCAAAAGGAAAAATTAAAAAAGCTGTAAATCCATTTTTAAACAGTTCTAAATCGGCAGGAATTTCTGGAAACCCAACAACTAAAGAAATCATAGTAAGAAACAACACCGAATTAAGTACTTTCATGACCAATATCGGATTGAAAGCTGATGATGTTATTCTTTCTTTAAATGATACTAACTACAATCTTGATACACTATCAGAAATGATGACTGCTTCTCAAAACTGGAAAGATGGTGATAATGTATCAATAAAGGTAAAACGAAATGGTAAAGAACAGACTTTAACTGGTAAAGCAATCTTGTCTTACCAAGAATCTGAAGGCTATCAAGTAGTGGAACCAACAAAACAAACTTTAAAAGAAGCTTGGTTAAAAGGATAAACTTGAATATATCCATTTTTTAAATCCTCAATTTATGCAATAGATTGAGGATTTTTTTATTATTTTGCCGAAAATAAAATAAACCATGCAAAAAATAATTATTGCTTTACTAGCACTTGTAGTAATCACTTCATGTTCTGAAAAAAAATCAGACAAAAACCTTCAAATAACCGGTAATATTAAAGGTTTAAAAAAAGGAACTTTATACATTCAAAGAATTAAAGACACTACTCTTGTAGCTATTGATACCATTATTATTGATGGTGACTCTCATTTTACAAGCGAAATGAATATTGATTCACCTGAAATGCTTTACCTTTTCTTAGACAGAGGAGTTTCTAATTCGGTTGACAACAATTTACCTTTCTTCGTTGAACCAGGAAAAATAAATATTGAATCTTCATTAGAATTTTTTACTGCTGATGCTAAAATTACAGGTTCGAAAAATCAAGAGTTATATGATGAATACAAAAAAGTAGTATCACGTTATGTAGATGAAAATTTAGAATTAGTTATAAAAAGGTTAGATACTTCTAAAAATAAAAACACTACAGAATTAGACAAAATTCAAATAGAACAAGATAACATCTTAAAGAGAAAATATCTTTATACAACAAATTTTGCTGTTAACCACGGAAATTATGCCGTTGCACCTTATGTAGCCGTTGCAGAAATTTACGACATCAATTTAAAATATCTTGATACCATTCAAAAATCGCTTACTCCAGAAATCTCAAAATCGCTTTACGGAAAAAAATTAAAACAACTAATTGAAGAAAGAAAGAAGTTGGAAACTAAATAAAAAAATCCCGTTCATTCGAACGGGATTTTTGTTTAGTAACAATTTTTATCTAAATGTTTTCTTACTCTTGTTGGATTTGTAAAATTACCAGAACAATCAGGAATTCCATGTGTTTCATTAACATTAGGTGTCGCAAGATTATCAACAGCTGCACCATTAAAAGGATAATAATAAGTAGTAGTCCCTACCACATATTTTCTTTCAAATTTAGTTTGATATCCATCACCATCATCATCTATATCTAACATATTAGGAATTCCATCACCATCTGTGTCATAAATCTCTACAGTACCATTGCCATCATAGTCATATCCTAAAAAAGGATTTTCTCTCCAACGCAAATCTGCTGGGATAGATGGATCTAGTTTTCTTTCATCTTTAGATAAAATTCCATCCCGATCATGATCACGATATCTTAATTCATATAATTTGAAACTAAAAATAATTGGAGAGTAAGCAGGAATAGAACCCGAAGAATTATTATAATAGGCTAAACCAGATGGTAAAAACATAATTCCAGCACCAAAATCATTAAATGTAATTGGATTTGGACCAGAAGCAGTTGTGTACGTACCTGTTTTAAAATTTGGCATTATATGTGTCCAACCAGTAATCACGTCTTGTAAACCAAACCAAATAGGGTTTGCGGCTTCATCAAATTGATCATCGGTTAATCTAATTCCTCTATAAGAAACGTGAATAGAATCAACTTGTGTTGGTCTTTTTCCATTTACAGCATCACCTTCTCTAAATTTAATAAAATATACTTTATATTCAATACCATCTTCTTTAACAATAGTATCTTTAAGTGGATATTGTGTTTGAGTTCTTATAGATTGCTGAGTTCCACCAGTAGGAATTTCTGTAAAAGTCACATCAAAATTTGTTGCATCTACAGTCATGTAATGCGTATCTATATAGTCATCTATAGAATCAAGATCTGCCGCATACTGTACTGCAAAATCTCTTATTGGAGTGACAGTAGGTTCATCTTCACGATCACAAGAAGTCATTAAACTACAAAATACTAAAGCAATAAGTATTTTAAAAATATTTTTCATTATTCATCAATTTTAAGTGCGCAAGATACAATATTGATTTATTTTTGTAAACTATTTAACGTTGATTTTAGATATTTTTATGAGAGTAGATAAATACCTATGGTGTGTTCGATATTATAAAACCCGAAATATGGTTACAGAAGCTTGTAAAAAGAACCATATTACTGTGAATGGTCAAGTGGCTAAAGCATCTAAAGAGGTTTTCCCGAGTGATAAAATCACTTTTAGAAAAGATCAAATAACCCATATAATTTCTGTTTTGGATGTTCCTGCCAATCGTGTTGGCGCAAAACTTGTTGATGTTTATCGAAAAGATGAAACTCCAGCCGAATCTTTTGCTCATTTAGAATTATTAAAATTATCAAAAGAACATTACCGAAAAACTGGAACTGGTCGACCAACTAAAAAAGACCGACGCGATTTGGATGACATAGAATTTAGTACTGATATTGATGAAACTGAATAGCAACTATTGGGAAGAACGTTATCAGAATAACGAAATTGGTTGGGATATTGGCACTATCTCAACTCCTTTAAAAGAATACATCGACCAAATTGAAGACAAATCCATCAAGATTTTAATTCCAGGAGCAGGAAATAGTCATGAATTTGATTACTTAATGGATAATGGTTTTCAAAATGTTTTTGTGTTAGATTTTGCCCAATCTCCTTTGGATAACATTCAAAAAAGAGTACCTAATTGTAATCCAAATCAACTAATAAAATCAGATTTTTTTGAACATGAAAACAACTATGATTTAATTATTGAACAAACCTTCTTTTGTGCCTTAGAACCTTCTTTAAGAAAAGATTATGTCCAAAAAATGAAAGAGTTATTAAATCCAAATGGAAAATTAGCAGGATTATTATTTCAATTTCCATTAACCGAAGTTGGTCCGCCTTTTGGTGGTTCTAAAGAAGAATATAGTTCTTTATTTGAAAATGATTTCTATTTAAAAACATTAGAAACTGCACATAATTCTATAAAACCTAGACAAGGAAACGAACTCTTTTTTATATTTACAAAAAAATAAAACCATGAGCCAAAATATCATTCTTACTAATCAAGAAATTGAACATAAAATTAAGAGAATTGCTTATCAAATTTATGAAACTTTCGTAGAGGAAGAAAGCATTGTTTTGGCAGGAATAGCTTCCAATGGTTATGTTTTAGCAGAAAAACTAGCGGTTTCTTTACAATCTATATCACCAATCAAGGTAATTTTGTGTGAAGTAAAAATCGATAAAACTAACCCTAATTCTACAATTCATACTTCTATTTCAAGTGATATTTATCAAAATAAAGGCATTGTTTTAGTTGATGATGTATTGAACTCTGGTTCAACGTTGATGTATGGCGTGAAACATTTCTTGGATGTTCCTTTAAAGAAATTCAAAACTGCGGTTTTAGTAGATAGAAATCATAAAAAATACCCAATCAAAGTTGATTTTAAAGGAATTTCGCTTTCAACATCTTCACATGAGCATGTTTCTGTGGTTTTTGAAGACAATAATAGTTTTGCCGAACTAAGTTAATAAACTTGCTATCTCAGCGACGATTTCATCAATATTTTTATCGTCTACATTTACCTTAAAAGTTGCTTGATTGTAGTAAAAACTTCTATCAAAAAGATGTTTTGCTATGAATTCTTTAAATTCATTATCATCCAAATTAGCTATCAAAGGACGCTTTTGTTTTCCTTTTAAAAGACGATTATATAATGTATCAATCGACGCTTTTAAATAGATTGAAACCACGTTTTCTCCATTTAATAATTCATGATTATTGAAATAACAAGGCGTTCCTCCACCGGTGCTAATCACTATATTCTTCTCCTCTGAAAGTAATTCTAAAAAAAGTTGGTGTTCTTGCTTTCTAAAAAACAATTCGCCTTTGGTAGAAAAAAGTGTTTCGATAGACATTTCGCATTTTTCTTCGATCATTTCATCCAATTCCACGACGGAAAATCCAATCTGTTGTGCTAATTTTTTAGACACAACCGACTTACCGCTTCCCATATAACCTATTAAAACAACTTTTTTCATAAAATAAAACCTTATAAATTAAGGCATTAAGAGATAATATTAAAAAAAGGTAAATTTAAAACAAAATTGCTTTGAAAAATAAATAATATCGCCTTATATTTGCACCCGCATTGAGGAAATGCAATGACTTGGTAGCTCAGTTGGTAGAGCACATCACTTTTAATGATGGGGTCCTGGGTTCGAGCCCCAGCCAGGTCACTTTTTTTTATAAAATTTCTTCAAGCAATGACTTGGTAGCTCAGTTGGTAGAGCACATCACTTTTAATGATGGGGTCCTGGGTTCGAGCCCCAGCCAGGTCACAAAATAAAGTCGAGCATTTTGCTTGGCTTTTTTTATTTACGGCTTCGTGGAGAAATTGGTAGACTTGCTACTTTGAGGTGGTAGTGCTGAAAGGCGTGTGGGTTCGAATCCCATCGAAGTCACGGATGAATGAAATTCCAAGTTAAAAGCTGAAAGCTCGCTTTCAAGTTTTTGATTTGGAATTTTATTTTTAAACCGGAGTTTTAAAGGATGGACGAAGTCAATCCCATCAAATTAAATAAGAATAGAATTCTAAACTAAAATTTAAAGTTATTTAAGTTTTGGTTTGGAATTTTTTGTTTTTATTGAGTTTTGTTTTTAGTATATTTGATTTTAATTAATGACATAGTAGCGAATATATACAAGTTAGGCGTCATAATACCAAAAATGAGTAAAAAGGAATTAACAAAAGAAGATATTTCTAAAATTAAAAAAATTAATCTTTTTAGATTTAGCAACGATTGGTATTCAGTTTTGTATGGATCAACTGTATTAATATATGCATATTCATTTTTCTTTCCATATTATGGTTGGAGAAGAAAACCGACTCATATACCTGAAAATACTGAGGAATATATAAGTTCAGTTATTGACTTTCATTTATTTTTTTTACCGCTTGTAATTTTATCAATTTTGAATATACTCATAAAGAAAATCGAAATTCTAAAAAATTATAAAACAGAAAAAAAAGCAAAAGTTGTTGTTAAATTAAAAATTTTTAAAAGAGTTCGAGTTATAATATTCGACTCTTATCATTTACTATTCTTTAGCAATACTTTTAAATTTAATGATGTGGAAATAAATAACAAAGTAGTAATTGAAAGAACATATTTTAGAAGACTTTTAAATTATAAAAAAGAAACGTAAAAATCACTAACGAATAACAACCGCTTAACATGATTGCGATTTTTTGTAGTTAACACTCGTTTACAATTCGCAAGAAATTTTATCTTTAACAGAAAATAATCTGTTACGAAGTTCACAAGCGCCAAGCGACTAAACTTAGAGCGAGACTTCAGAAAAATCGAAAGAAAGATAACGATATACAAAATTATAAACTTTGAAAGATTTCATTAATAATAATTTACTTTTATTTGGAGGCATTGTAGTGCTGTTCTTTTCTAGTGTGGTAATTTGGGGAAATTTAATTGACTATGATATTTATCGAAACGGAATTGAAATTACAGCAAATATTATTGAAGCACCTGAAGATTGTGAAAACATTTCATCACGTGGAGGGTTTTGTAAATTAGAATATAATGGTAAAATTTACGTTGAAAGAGCTGGAAATAAATTTTGTCACTTAGTTTCGGGAAAAAAGAAAGTTAAAATGTTGACAAACGAAAATTCTTCAGATTTAATTTTTCCTGAAGAATTTAATAATTTTGAATTTGCATCAGGATTTATTTTACTTGCGTTCGCTATATTTGTGATAATTAAAAATTTTAAACAGAAAAAAGTATTAGAATAATAAAAGGAATCTCAAAACTCCTGTTTGCAACAATGACGTGTTTGGACTCAATTTAAAGTTGAAAATGTGCTTTCATAGTAAGTGAAAAAACGAAAATTTAGCATACAAATCTCCTACTTCTTGAAGCCGCATCACCTCAAACCCGCAAAAACCCCCTCATTCCCAACCCAATTTCCCAAAAAAATTCAAAAATTTATCATTTGTTTAATTTTTTTAGTACTTTTGTTTAACAAAAATATCAAAACAATGAACAGTGTTAAAAATACTTTCAGCATTAAAGACTTAGAAAACCTTTCAGGAATCAAGGCGCACACCATTAGAATATGGGAAAAACGATACAATGTTTTGGAACCTATGCGTACGGATACCAACATTCGTTTTTATGATTTGAATGCTTTACAGAAGCTTTTGAATATTACATTGTTGCACGATTATGGTTACAAAATTTCGAAAATTTCGAAAATGCCTCAAGAAAAAATTCCTGAATTAGTTCGCGATATTGTTTCTGCTAAAAGTGCTAAAAGCCATGCCATAAGTTCTTTTAAAATGGCAATGATGAATTTTGATCAATCCTTGTTTTTTAATACATATAACACGCTTCTTTCAGAGAAATCTTTTAGAGAAATTTTCTACGAAGTATTTATTCCTTTAATGGAGGAAATTGGTTTCTTATGGCAATCTGATACAATCACACCAGCACATGAACATTTTATTAGCTATTTGATAAAATTGAAGTTACTAACAAATACTGAGAAAATTCAAACGCAGCAGCCTACAAGAAATGATAGATTATTTGTGTTGTATCTTCCGATGAATGAAATACACGAACTGGGATTGATGTATCTTAATTATGAAATATTGCACAGTGGTTATAAAACCATATATCTTGGCGAAAGTGTACCTCTAGAAAGTTTGAAAGATTTAAAAAAATATTTCGATAACATAACTTACATTTGCTACATGACGGTTGAACCAGAAAAGGCAGAAATCAACAATTATATGAAACAACTTAAAGAAGAAATTCTTGACGACACTTCAGAATTATGGTTGATGGGAAGAATGACTGAACATGTAGAACAAAAAAACTTAAATAATAAAACGAGAATTTTTAAATCTATCAACGAACTAGTTGAAAACATATAAATTTTTCTTAAAACTTTTTTATTGTTTAACTTTTTATTACTTTTGTTAAACAATTATGAGAAAAAATATAAAAATAATAGGTTCAGGATTTTCGGCTTTGGCTGCAGCTTGCTATTTAGCAAAAGAAGGCAACAAAGTAACTATCTATGAAAAAAACAGCACCATTGGTGGTAGAGCTAGGCAACTAAAAAAAGATGGTTTCACTTTTGACATTGGACCAACTTGGTATTGGATGCCCGACGTTTTTGAAAGATTCTTCAATGATTTCGGCAAAAAACCTTCTGATTATTACGAATTAATAAAACTTTCTCCAGCATACCAAGTGTATTTTGGAGTGAATGAATTTGTAACCATTGCAGACAATCTTCCAGAAATTATTACAACTTTCGAATCTATCGAAAAAGGTAGTGGTGAAAAATTGGCCTCTTTTATGAAAGAAGCACAAAGCAACTACGACATTGCTATCAAAGATTTAGTTTATCGTCCAGGAGTTTCGCCATTGGAATTGATTACAGTTGAAACTGCCTTAAAAGTAAACCAGTTTTTTGGAAATATTTCTAAAGACATTAGACGCCGATTTAAAAATAAAAAGTTAGTTCAAATATTAGAATTTCCAGTTTTGTTTTTAGGTGCAAAACCTTCCGATACGCCATCTTTCTATAACTTCATGAACTTTGCCGATTTCGGATTGGGAACTTGGCATCCAAAAAACGGAATGTATTCCGTAGTTCTTGCGATGGAACAATTGGCTAAAGAACTTGGAGTTAATTTCAATGTGAATTCCAATATTGAAAAAATTGAAGTTACTGATGGAAAAGCAACAGCATTGGTTGTAAATGGTGAAAAAGTTGCTGCAGATATTATTTTATCAGGAGCAGATTATCATCATTCAGAAACTTTATTGGATGAAAAACATCGTGCTTACTCAGAAAAATATTGGGAAAAGAAAACTTTTGCTCCTTCTTCACTCCTATTCTATGTAGGTTTTGATAAAAATATTGCAAATGTTGAACACCATTCATTGTTTTTTGACGTAGATTTTGATATTCATGCTCAAGATATTTATGACAATCCGAAATGGCCGAAAGAACCATTGTTTTATGCAAGTTTTCCTTCTAAAACCGATTCAAATTCGGCTCCAGAAGGCAAAGAAGCTGCTATATTTTTGATTCCATTAGCACCAGGATTGAACGATACAAATGAGTTACGTGAACAGTATTTTGAAAAAATTATTACTCGTTTAGAAAAATTAACAGCGCAAAGTTTAAAAAATAATATTATCTTTAAGGAGTCGTTTTGTGTGAATGATTTTATAAAAGATTATAATTCTTACAAAGGAAATGCTTACGGAATGGCAAATACGTTATTACAAACAGCATTTTTAAGACCAAAATTGAAAAGTAAAAAAGTTAAAAGTTTATACTTTACAGGACAATTAACCGTTCCTGGGCCAGGAGTTCCGCCAGCATTAATTTCGGGAAAACTTGTTGCAGATTTAATAAAAAAACACCGCTAAAATTTAAATAGATGAAATCACTTTTTGACACCGTATCTTTTGAATGTAGCAAGAATGTAACCAAGTCGTACAGCACTTCGTTCTCCTCTGCTGTAAAAATGTTGGCTCCAAGTATCCGACAAGATATTTATAATATTTATGGATTTGTGCGCTTTGCTGACGAAATTGTAGATTCCTTTCACGATTACAACAAAGAAGAGTTATTCAATTTATTTGAAAAAGATTTGGAAGCCGCTTTACAAAATAAAATCAGTTTGAATCCGATATTAAATTCGTTTCAGCACACAGTTCACAAATA
This sequence comes from Flavobacterium cheonanense, assembly GCF_039539185.1. Lineage (NCBI taxonomy): Bacteria > Pseudomonadati > Bacteroidota > Flavobacteriia > Flavobacteriales > Flavobacteriaceae > Flavobacterium > Flavobacterium cheonanense. The sequence continues at coordinate 390,882 of NZ_BAABCT010000001.1, forward strand.
TGAAATTCCAAATGATTTGATTGATGCTTTTATGAAAAGTATGAAACTTGATTTGGTAAAATCGGAATATAAAACAAAAGAAGAATACAACGAATACATTTACGGTTCGGCAGATGTTGTAGGTTTGATGTGTTTGAAGGTTTTTGTAAACGGAAACGAAGCAAAATATGAAGAGTTGAAACATTCAGCAATGCGATTGGGTTCGGCATTTCAAAAAGTAAACTTCCTAAGAGATTTGAAAGCCGATTTTGAAGATTTAAGTCGTACTTACTTTCCAAATACTGATTTGACAAAATTAGATGAAGCTTCAAAAAATGAAATCATTAGAGAAATAGAAGCCGATTTTGAAGCCGGTTACCAAGGAATTGTTGGATTGCCATTGGAAGCTAAATTTGGTGTTTACACCGCTTATATTTATTATAAAAAATTACTTTCAAAATTAAAGAAAACACCTTCAACTGAAATCAAAAATACTAGAATAAGAGTTCCTGATTATCAAAAATATGGTCTTTTTGCTAAATGTTATTTCTCTTATAAATTAAATATTATATAAATTATGTGGTTACATGTATTAGTCTTTGTTCTAACGTTTGTCATAATGGAATTTATGGCTTGGTTTACTCATAAGTATGTTATGCACGGCTTTTTATGGTCACTTCATGCAGACCATCACAAAAAAGATCACGATTCGTGGTTTGAAAGAAATGATGCGTTCTTTATTTTTTATGCAGTTGTAAGTATTGGATGTTTCTTGCTTTGGCAAAAAGGAATACTAGAAATTGGAATTTCAATTGGATTAGGAATTTTTGCCTACGGATTAGCTTATTTTATTGTGCATGATATTTTTATACATCAACGTTTTAAATTGTTTAGAAATGCCAACAATATTTACGCAAAAGGTGTAAGAAGAGCACACAAAATGCATCATAAACATATTGGTAAAGGTGATGGTGAATGCTTTGGAATGCTGTTTGTTCCGTTAAAATATTTCAAACAAAAATAAAAAAATCCGATTCGTAATGAATCGGATTTTTTGTTTTACAACTAACCTTAACCTTATAATTATTAAAATAACTATTTCATTAATCCTTTTAATGCTTCTAATTGCTTCATATCGATATTAGATTCTTTCAAAACCGATAGAAAAGTCATTGCATCAGCTGGATTCATATCTTTTCCTAAAATTCTTACTACTGCAAATCCGTTATCGCTTTTAGCTCCGTAAAGGATGAATTCATCTATATGGTCTTCATCACCAACAAAACTTATTGAAGCTCCATCTTTACCAGAACCAAATTTCATTAATTGCTGATAATTGATAGTATCTTTCAAAATCTCATTGATTTTCTTTCTTTCTACATCAAACTCCGATTTATTTTTATCGTTAATTTGATAAGCCAAAATATTCATTTTTTCAAAAGATGATAATGCTTTACTTTGATCTGCTGTCAACTTAGTTTTATCTAAATTCAATATACTTGGAGAAACATCTACAACCACAAAACCAGATTTTTCTTGATTGTCAACAAAATATTTCTGTAAACTTGGCTTCGAATTACAACTGAATAAAAGTAAACTCAAAGCGATAGCTAAAAAGGTGATTACTCTCATGATATTATTTTTTACCAGCTTTTTTCAACTCAGCACCACCAGGTAAATTCATTTTATCTGTAAGAGCAGAAAGCTCATCTAAATCAAAGTTTCCTGTTAAAGACATCAATACAGACTCTTCTTTTCCAGAACCTTCTATGAACATTAAAAGTTCTTTTACTTGAGATTCGGTTGCACCAGATTTAACATAAATTTTTACTGTTTTACCTTTTTCATTTATTCTCATTAACTCTTCTAATCCAACAGACTTGACATATTTATCAGCTACAGCTTTCATATCGTCACTCTTTTTATCATTAGCAGTTACAAACACTTTTAAGTTGTCTAACTTCTTGATTAAGTTGATGTATTGTTGTGATTGCTTGTCTTTAGCATCTACTTTACTCAACATAGTAAACATTTTTTTATTTACAATAATAGTAGTGATATCGTCTTGATTATCAAATTTATCAAAGACTGATTGTGCAAATAAGGTATTAGAAACTAATACTAAAGCGATAATTAAAATTAATTTTCTCATGATTTCTATTCGTTTTTTGACTGATTATTTTTTAAAAATTCTGTTTTTTGATTGTTCATATTCATTAATATAACTTACACTTTCTATGCCAGTATTTAAATGTTCTGAAACTAATGCTAAAGCTTTTTCTGTTTGTTGAAGCGCCAACTCCGGATTATCTTCTGGAGAACAAGCTACAAATTGTTCTTCTTTATCATTATTAAAGTACATAATCGTACCAACACCAAGCATTACAACAACTGATGCTGCAATAGATAACCACAATACGACATTACGTTTTTTAGTTTGTAGTGGAATTTCTTGCGTAAACTGTTGTTCTTTTGCTTGAGAGAAATAACCAAAAATGGTTTGGTATTGTTTCAAATGCTGCGCAACATCTGTGGAAGAAAAATAAACTTTTAATTCATTTTCTTCGGAAATACTTGTTTCTCCTTCAAAGTATTTGTCTATTAAATTTTCTATTCTATCCAATGCCATAATTATGTGTTTTGGTCATTATTTCTCTAATCGTTTTTCTAGCTCGTGAAAGTGCTACTCTAATAGTTGCCTCACTCATGTCTAGTATTTTTGCAATATCTTCAAATTCGTATTGCTCAATGTCTCTCATTTGGATAATCAACTTTTGCTGTTCTGGCAAATCGTTAATTATTTTTTCAACCCAACTCAAACTATCTTCATCCTCTAACTTTTGTTGCAAACTTGCCTGATTGTCAGTGTAATTATTGTGAACAATCGTCATATTACTTGCTCGTTTCGACTTTAATTGATCTAGACAATAATTCTTTGTCATGGTCATTGCCATAGCTTCAACACTTTTCAATTCTGATAGTGTTTCGTTTTTAGTCCACAATTTCACAAGAACTTCTTGAGTTGCATCTTCTGCTTCTTCTGTGCTTACGAGTAGGCGTTTTGCCAATCTAAAGAGTTTATCTTTAAATGGTGAAACTATCTTTATGAACTCGTTTTGTTGCATTTGTTTGGTTGGTTATATAGTGAAGACGAGTCACTATTTATTTTGTTACAAGATACTTTAATTTTTTTACAAAAAAAATAACGCTTTCAAAGAAAATCCTCTGAAAGCGTTATAAATAAAACAATTTAAAAAAATCTTATAAACTGATATTCAATCCCAATCGGAAGTTTCGACCACGAGTTGAATAACCAATATTTTCTGTAAATTCTTCATTTAAAATATTAGTAGCAGCTCCAAAAATTGACAATCTGTTTTTTATCAATTCATATTTTACTAAAGCATTAACCAATTGATAAGAACCTAGTTTTACTGAAGCAGTTCCAAATGTATTTCCGTCAAAGTAAACATCTTTTCTGCCATCTAAGTATTGATAATTTAAATTGAAAAATAATCTTTCAGAAGCAAAATAATCAACTGAAGCATTAGCTTTATGCTTTGGTATCAATCGATCTAAATTTTTATCTACTTGAGTAAAGGTATAATTTGCGTTTAGTTTAAACTTACTATTTAAAACATAACTCAACTCAGTTTCAACACCTTTTGCTTTATTGATTCCTTCAATATTAATATAGTATGAATCAAAAGTTACATTATCAAAATAAAATCCGAAACTATTATTTTGTTCTCTATGAAAAGCTACTGCGTTAAAAATCAACTTTTTATTCAATAATCCAACTTCAAATCCAGCTTCGATAGTTGCATTTTTTTCTGGAGTTAATTTGGTATTTCCAAATTCTGAATACAATTGATATAAACTTGGAGTTACATAAGCTGTACTATATGAAGCTAACAATTTTACCGGAACTTCTTTTCCAAAACTAAACGAAGGATTGATGTTATAAACTACTTGATTTCCATATTCACTATGAACGTTTAGTCTTGCACCAGCATTAATATTTAATCCAAATTTAGAAGTATAAACTCCGGTCAAATAAGGATCAATCATATTGAATTTTGTTGATTCTCTAGTGATATTAGCATAAGGAGTTTCACTTAACATATCGTAAAATTGATAATTTACTCCGGTTACTAAAAAGAAATCGGATGTAACTTTATATTTATTGAAAGCATCTAAATTAATACCTCTTGATTCATAAAGAGAATTTTCTATAACACTTGTCCAAGAATTAAACTCCGAATAATCACGTTGCAACTTTGTAAAACTCGAATTAATTACAAACTCACCGCGATTGTATTTATATTTTGGAGAAAATCCGAAGCGAAATTGTTCAGTATTACTTTTATTCAAATCGGTGTCATTAAAACCTGTATTATCAAACGAAAAATCATAATCGTTTTTTAGCACGTCATAATTTCCGAAGAAATCTAAAGTCAATTTCTCTGATGCTTTAAAACCAATTTTAGACATATAATTAACCCTTGAAAATCGGTCGTTTTCATAGATTTGATTTTCTGGAGCAGCAATTTGAGACATTCCATCTGATTCTGTACTATTTATTGAAGCTAAATAATTCACTTTTTTTACTGTTCCATTTACAGAAAAACCTTGATTAAAATCTTGACCATTGTATTTACTATTAGTCGAAGTATTATTGGAACCAATATTTACATAAGCGTTAGCTTGAAGTGGCTTTTTGCTTGATTTTTTAAGAATAATATTGATAACAGCAGTAGCTGCTCCAGTTCCATACAGTGTGCTAGCGGCGCCTTTCATGACTTCAATACTTTCTACTTGATCAACCGGAAGTAAACGCAAGTCATATTCGAAACTAATTCCGGATGCATCTGTTACAGGATTTCCGTCTATCAAAACTAAAACTTGTTGATTTTTTCCACCACGAATGTAATAACCTAAGTTCTTTCCGTTGGCAGATTGATTTCCGTTAATTTCTACTCCTGCAACCGAACTTAAAACAGTAGCTAAAGATTGTCCCGATTTTTTCTGAAGTTCTTGGGCAGAAATTTTGGTGATTACTTTTCCAGATTTTTCTTTGCTTTGCGCAAATTTGGTATCCGAAATTACCAATTCTTGAAGTTGATTCACTTTAGTGGAATCTTTTTCTTGGGCATAGCCACAAGTTGACATCAATGCTACAATTGCACTGATACGAATGAAATTTTTGTTCATTTTTTTTGTTAAACAATAATTTAATAATAATGGGAGAAAAGCACAGAATTACCCATACCCAAACCTTTTTTCCCGAAAGTTTGATACTCAGTGTATATGGCAGGTCTCCTGGCTTGCGTCTTGATGTTTACCTTCTCATTTTAGATTTAGGATTTAGGATTTTTAGATTTAGGATTTTAAAGTCTTAATCAAAAATTTTCTTTCCAAAATATTCAAACAATGGTTTTGTAGATAACAACAAGCTTTCTAGCATACAGTTGCGGGTACAGCGTAAGATTTTTGAATTTTGAATGATGATTTTTGAATTTTGATTTTACATCTAAAATCAGAAATCGCTAATCTTCAATCTTCAATTACTTCCTTCCCTTTTAATGTTTCTCTGAAAAAAATCAAAGTCACAACCGAAATACGAGTGCAAATGTAGATTAATTGTTTTATTTATCGTCTTTCTTTTTAGAAAATTTAAAAATCAACCAAACAAATCCAACGACAAAGTGAAGTAGAATTATTCCACCTACGACATACATAAAAGTATTTGAATTATCTCTCATGATTTAATTTTCGTCAAAGTTACTTTACTTTATATTTAGATTTTGCATCAAATGTTACACAAAAGTCAATTTGTAAAAACATTGTTTTACTTTTGCAAAAAAAATAATCAATGTCGCGTTTTTTAAAATCCTTCTTTTCGTTACTAATTGTTTTCAGCTTTGTTCAATGCAAAAAAGAAGTTAGCAATGCCGATGTAATAATTCCTGTAAACGAAGTAAAATATGCCAAAGGATTTTCGATTATAAACTATGAAGGGTTTTCTATTGTTAAGGTTTCTAATCCTTGGCCAGAGGCAAACAAAATCTACACTTACATTCTTAAAGAAAAAAATGGAATTGTTCCAGATTCTTTAAAAAACAATCTTACAATAAATGTTCCTATAAAAAATATTGTGGTTACTTCTACCACACATATTCCTTCATTAGAAATGCTTGGAGAAGAAAATTCTTTAATTGGTTTTCCAAATTTGAAGTACATTTCATCGCAAAAAGTTCGTGCCTTAATCGATACAAAAAAAGTAAAAGAATTAGGAACCAATCAATCCTTAAATACCGAAGTTCTAATTGATTTACAACCTGAAGTCATTATTGGATATGGATTAGATAATAGCAATCCAACATTAGATAATTTAGAAAAAAATGGTTTAAAAGTGTTACTTAATGGCGATTGGAATGAGCAAACACCTTTAGGAAAGGCAGAATGGATTAAGTTTTTTGGAGCATTATATGGCAAACAAGAATTGGCTAATAAAATATTTACCAAAATTGAAAAGGACTATTTAAAAACATTAGAAATTGCTAAAAAAGCAACCTCTAATCCAACTATATTAGCTGGTGATATGTTTGAAGACAAATGGTATTTACCTCAAGGTACAAGTTGGGGTTGTCAATTGTTAAAAGAAGCTAAAGGCAACTATTTGTGGGCAGAGACAACTGGTACAGGAAGTTTATCACTATCATTTGAAACCGTTTTAGAAAAAGCAAAAGAAGCCGATTTATGGATTACATCAGGACAATTTTCTACTTTGAAGGAAATGACAGACGCTAATCCACATTACGCACAATTTAGTGCATTTAAAAATAAAAATGTATATTCGTTTAGTGGAAGAAAAGGTAAAACAGGCGGTGTTTTATACTATGAATTAGCTCCAAATCGACCAGATATTGTTCTAAAAGATATTGTCAAAATACTACATCCCGAATTATTGACTGGTTACAAACCGTTCTTTTTTGAAAAATTGAAGTAGTTTTTCACACGAATTTCACGAATTATCACAAATTTATATGATCTTGAAATTTCACTAATTTTTATATTAACTTTGTCATTTCGACCTTTTGGGAGAAATCACATAATCTGAAGTACTTTGTGAGATTCCTCGTTTCTTGGTATGACAAAAAATTAAAAAATGTACAAAACTCGAAATACTTTTCTTTTTTCAATTTTGTCAATACTTTTGTTATTGACATTTTTATTAAATATTTCGTTCGGACAAGTTGCTATTCCTTTTAAAGAAGTTATCAAGAGCCTTTTTGGTTCTCATGCAAGCAAAGAAACTTGGGAATATATCATAGTAAACTTTAGACTTCCAAAAGCAATAACTGCTATTTTAGTGGGAATTGGATTATCCATTTCAGGTTTATTGATGCAAACATTATTCAGAAATCCATTAGCTGGTCCTTATGTTTTGGGATTGAGTTCTGGTTCGAGTTTGGGAGTAGCTTTTGTAATTCTTGGAGCCGGAATTTTACCCTTATCATTAGCAGATTTTTTATTGTCTTCCTACGGAATTATTTTAGCTTCTTGCTTAGGAAGTTTTATGGTATTATTATTGGTTTTAACCATCTCCAAATTCTTGCGCGACACCATGACTATTTTGATTGCAGGATTGATGTTCAGTAGTTTTGCAAGTGCTATTGTTTCTATTTTAACCTATTTTAGTTCAGCAGAAAAACTACAAAAATTTACTTTTTGGAGCATGGGAAGTATTGGAAATATTTCATGGCCAAACCTACTTATTTTATTTATTGCAATTTGTATTGGATTGTTAATCAGTTTGTTTTCTATTAAATCATTAGATGGTTTGCTATTAGGTGAAAATTATGCCAAGAGTTTAGGCTTAAAAATCAAAAAATCAAGAAGAATGATTATTCTTGCTACAAGTATTTTAGCAGGAAGTATCACGGCTTTTGCAGGACCAATTGCCTTTATTGGATTAGCAGTGCCACATTTGTCAAAACTTATTTTTCAAACCAGTAATCATTTAGTTTTGTTTTGGGGAACAATAATAATCGGTGCAATTATTATGCTTTTTTGTGATATGGTTTCACAAATGCCAGGATTTGACTTTACATTACCGATAAATGCTATAACTTCAATCATTGGTGCGCCAATTGTGATTTGGTTATTGGTTAGGAAAAATCGACTGATTTAAAATGATATCATAAAAATGAGTAATAACAATAACATACTTACAACCACAAATCTTTCGATTGGATACAAGTCTAAATCGACAGAAAATGTTATTGCTAAAAACCTCAACTTGAAACTACAAGAAGGAAAACTAATTTCTTTAATCGGCGAAAACGGAATTGGAAAATCAACTCTTTTAAGAACGCTTTCAGGACTTAAAAAACCATTAGATGGTTCAATTCATTTAAATGATATAAACCTCAATAACTTCAATCAAATTGATTTAGCCAAAAGTTTGAGTTTAGTTTTAACAGAAAAATTACCTCCAAGCAACTTGACTGTTTTTGAACTAATCGCTCTCGGCAGACAACCTTACACTAACTGGATAGGAAAATTAACTTCTGAAGACTTTGAAAAAGTAAATGAGGCAATTCATTTAACCCAAATTGAACATTTAGCTACTAAAAAGTATTACGAAATCAGCGATGGACAATTTCAAAATGTACTTGTAGCAAGAGCTTTAGCACAAGACACACCTTTGATTATTCTTGACGAACCTTCAACACATTTAGATTTATTTCATAAAGTATCGTTGTTCAAATTATTAAAAAAACTTGCTACTGAGTCGAATAAATGTATTTTGTTTTCAACTCATGATATTGATTTAGCGATTCAATTATCTGATGAAATGATAGTTATGACAGAGAATTTAGTTATTCAAGATCAACCTTGTAATTTAATTTCAAAAGGTATTTTTGACACACTTTTTAAAGATGAAAACATAAAATTCGATAGCGAACGAGGAAAATTTATTATCAAATAATTATGATTTGTTTTAATTCATAAACTAATTCGAAAATTTACTTTTGCTTAAAATAATCAACTATGAAAAATCTATCTATATTTCTTTTTGCTATTACAATGATTAGTTCACAAGCACAACAAGCAGTTTCTTATAATGATGAAAATCAAAAATTGGAAGGAATAGTTGCTGTTCCTGAAAAGAAAATTGCTAATGGTAACGCCGTTTTGCTTCTACCTGCATGGATGGGAATTGATAACAATGCAAAAGAGAATGCTGCTGAATTAGCAAAACTAGGATATCTAACATTCGTTGCAGACATATACGGAGTTGATAAAAGACCTACAAATCCAAGTGAGGCTGGAAAATTGGCAGGTTTCTACAAAAAAAATATCAAAGAATACCAAAAAAGAATTCAATTAGCATTAAACGAACTAATAAAACAAGGCGCAAATCCTGATAAAATTGCAGTTATTGGTTATTGCTTTGGAGGAACTGGAGCTATTGAAGCTGCAAGAACAAACATGAATGTTAGAGGTGTTGTATCATTTCATGGAGGATTAGGAAGAGATGCGTCAAGAACAATTGAACCAATCAAAACTAAAGTTTTAGTACTTCATGGCGCAGATGATTTTTATGTTCCAGAAACAGAAATCAAAGCTTTTCAAGACGAAATGAGAACTGCAAAAGCCGATTGGCAAATGGTTTATTATGCAAACTCAGTTCATGCCTTTACTCACAAAGATGCAGGGAATGACAACAGTAAAGGTGCTGCTTACAATGAAAAAGCTGCAATGCGTTCTTGGGAAGCAATGAAAGTGTTTTTTGAAGAAATATTTAGATAACTAGAAGTTACTCTTTTCAAATCTAACCCGGTAAACACGCATAAGTTGCTCTAATTTTTCTGGAGTAATCGCCAATTCATCTATGTGATATTCCTGATGTTTATTGCGATAATTGAAAACTAAATAATAGTTTACATGCTTACCGCTTCGTCTCATATCAACATATTCATTGTCAATAAATTCCCATTCCATTAAACTTGATTTATAGAATTGAATTCCTTTAGCGTTGATAATAATTTGAGGTTGATTGTTAATCAATTTAGGAATTGAATTGTAGAAAAAGTATAGTCCTAACCCTAGAAAAAACAAGTAACAATAATTTTTCGAATTCTCCATTAGAACATAAATACCAACAGATAAAAATAGAATTCCAAAAACAATTCCGAACGCAATAGTAGCTTTAGAATAATGAATGAGCGTTTCTTTCGGAACAGTTATATCATCATGATATACATCTTTTTCAAGAAATTTTCTTTCAAGAAGTTTTAATTTTTGCTTATGCTCATAATTGATGATTTCGGTTTTATTAAACCAACTATCATCTTTCCAAATTAAATTATTTTGAATGGCTTTTCGTTTTAACTCATGAACATTTCTAACATTTTCAAAAGCCCATATTTTCCATTCAACAACAAAATAACTCCAAGCTAGCCAAGCTAATAAAAATCCTCCAATAGCAAAAACTGCCATCATCCAGTCTTCAATTAATTCGATAGTTTTTAGATAAACTCCTACTCCAATAAAAACTAAAATAAGAAATAAAGGAAGGTAAACCAGCTTTATTTTCCCTTTACTAATCGCTTCACTAACAGTAATATTTTCTCCCATAATTAATTTAATTCTATTTCATTATTTCTAACAAACCTTTCTCGATGAATTTTAACCGATTTCATCAACTCAAATGGACTAAAGTTAAAATCATCAGCATTAAATTTATAACTTTTATGCAATTCAATATCATAAAATTCAAAAAAAGAAAGGCGTCCTCTGTTAACTTTAACGTAAGTTATTCTTTCATTTTTTATTGAAGCCCATGATATTAAAGATTTATTTTTGACTTGAATACCTTCTGAATTAACTCTTAATTGTATTCTATCCCATTCAAGTAAAAAGTGAAAGTTTTTTTGAAATAAAAATCCAGAAGCAATAAAAAGTAAAATTGAAACAATAAAAAGATTTACAAATAAAAGATAAAATCCAACCAAAATGAATAGTAAAAAAACAACAACTTTAAATATCGTGTTAGATCTTGAATAATAAACCAAAGTTTCCTCTGAATACCACAAATTATTTAAGTCAATTCCTGGTCTCATAATTTATTTCAAATTAATTTGCCTTTTCGCCTCACCAACTACAAATGCTACCGAATTAGCAATATTATAACTTCTAATTAAATTGGACATAGGAATCGTTAAATGATTTTCAAATTTAGCTAAAACTTCTTGAGACAAACCAACGCTTTCCTTTCCGAATACTAACCAATCTTCATCCTGAAATTCTACTTCATAAATAGATTTTGAAGCATGCGAACTCATTAAGAAAACTCTTGATTTATCTTTTATTTGAGTCATCCATTCCTCAACGTTTTGATATTCTGTAACGTCCAAATGTACCCAATAATCTAATCCGGAACGCTTCAAATTTTTGTCGTTAATAACAAATCCAAATGGATGAATTAAATGTAATCGACTTTCAGTTCCAACGCTCAAACGTCCGATATTACCTGTATTATTTGGGATTTCTGGCTCTACTAAAACTATGTTTAACATGGGATTAAGGATTTACGATTTTTGATTTTAGAATTTAAGAATTACTAATGTTTGAAAAATCTCCAACTTCTAGAACTTCTCCTGGATTTAAATCATTTAAATAGATGTTTCCAACTCGAACTCTGACCAACCTTAAAGTTGGAAATCCAACAGCCGAGGTCATTTTTCTAACTTGCCTAAATTTACCTTCATTAATGGTTATTGAAAGCCATGATGTTGGTCCGTGACGTTCATCTCGAATTTTCTTGGCGCGTTCAGGAAAATTTGGGATTTCATTTAAAATATGAGCAGTACATTTTTTGGTTAAATACTTCTTTCCGTTAAAACCAATTAAAACACCATTCTTTAATTCTTCAATCGCTTCTTGAGTTACAATTCCGTCGACTTGAACATGATATTCTTTTTCTACTTTTTTACTTCGAACAATTTCGCTCATCATTCCATCTGTTGTCAACAAAAGTAGTCCTTCTGAATCTTCATCTAATCTGCCAATAGCCATTGTATTCTCTGGAAAATCATACAACTCTCCGAGTAACTTTTTTGGTCTTTTTAGTTCGTAAATAAACTGACTCAAATAGCCATAAGGTTTGTAAATTAAGAAATGTTGGTGATTAGACATGAATTTATTTTGTGGCAAAAATACTATTTAATCTGATAAACAACTATTACATTTTTTAGTACATTTACATTCTTATAATATTCAATACCATGAACGCAGTTTTACCTTTTTTATTAATATTTATCGTTGCCCTAGCCATTGGACTTTTCCTTGGTAAACAATTATTTTCAGCCAATTCTAAATCAGAAAAAGCTTCGTTAGAAGAAAAAATTAATGGCTTAATTTCACAAATCAACCAACAAAAAGAGCAATCAGTTTTAGAAAGAAATCAATTTGAAAAACAATTAAATACTTCTAATCAAGAAAAAGAAACCATCCGTTCAGAAAAAGAAGCATTAGCCATTCTATTATCTAAAAAAGAAACCGATTTTGAAAATCTTTGGGAACGCAACAAAGAGCAAAAACAAGAAGTAGATCAACTTCAAGAAAAATTCACCAAAGAATTTGAAAATTTAGCCAATAAAATATTAGAAGAAAAAACAACCAAATTCACCGAACAAAATAAAGAAAATCTAAAAAATATTCTTTCACCATTGCAAGATAAGATTCAACTTTTTGAAAAGAAAGTTGAAGATACTCACAAAGAAAGTATCGATTACCATGCTGCTTTACGTCAGCAAATATTAGGCTTACGCGAAATGAACGAGCAAATGAGTAAAGAAACACTTAACTTAACTAAAGCATTAAAAGGTGACAGTAAAATGCAAGGTAATTGGGGTGAATTGGTATTAGAACGTGTTTTAGAAAAATCTGGTTTAGAAAAAGATAGAGAATATTTTGTACAACAAAGTTTTGTGACAGAAGAGGGTAATCGAGTTTTCCCTGATGTTATTATCAATCTTCCTGATGGAAAGAAAATGATTGTCGACTCAAAAGTAACATTAACAGCTTATGAGCGATATATCAATGAAGAAGACGATAATTTGAAAACTCAATTTCTAAAAGAACATGTTATTTCTATAAATCGCCATGTAGAACAATTGGGAAATAAAAATTACCATGATTTGTATCAAATGGAAAGTCCAGATTTTGTATTGTTATTTATACCTATCGAATCGGCCTTTGCATTAGCATTAAATGAAGATACTAGTTTGTACAATAAAGCATTTGAGAAAAATATTGTAATTGTTACTCCTTCTACTCTATTGGCAACTTTGCGAACTATTGATAGCATGTGGACCAACCAAAAGCAACAAGAAAACGCTTTAGAAATTGCACGTCAAGCAGGAGCTTTGTATGATAAATTTAATGGATTTGTTGAAGATTTAATTCTTGTAGGAAAGAGAATGGATGAAGGAAAAAAAGCCTATGAAGAATCAATGAAAAAACTTTACACAGGAAATGGAAACTTGATAACAAGTGTAGAAAAATTGAAAAAGATGGGAGCAAAAGCTAAAAAATCACTTCCAGAAAATATTATAAATAGAGCAAGTAGTTCTGACAATTCATTAACAGAATCTGAAATAAATTAAAACAAAAAAATTATGTTACGTAAAATTATTATTTACCTGGTTGCATCTATCGCAATTTTTGCAATCGCTTATTTTTCATTTGTTTATTATGCCACTTACAGTGAAGGTGTTCGTTCAGGCGAGTTAATCAAAATAAGTAGTAAAGGAGTGTTATTCAAAACTTGGGAAGGCGAAATTAGTCAAGGAATTTCTGGAGCTCAAATTTTCAAATTTTCGGTATTAGACAAAGATGAGAAAGTTATAGAACAACTTAAAGAATTTCAAGGAAAATATGTAAAAGTTACTTATGTAGAACGTTACAGAACTTTTCCGTGGTGGGGTGATACGAATTACTTTATTACTGAAGTTCAGCAAGACCAGTCTCCTTTTAAAATGAAATAACATTATGAGTGAATTCAAATCTGTAAAGTCTTCTCGAGTAACAATTTCACAATTGATGTTGCCTTCACACACCAATTTTAGTGGTAAAATTCATGGTGGTTATTTATTATCACTTTTAGACCAAATTGCCTTTGCTTGTGCATCAAAATACTCAGGAAACTATTGTGTTACTGCATCTGTAGATACTGTAGATTTCTTGAATCCAATAGAGGTTGGCGAATTGGTTACACTAAAAGCAAGTGTAAATTATGTTGGAAATAGCTCCATGATTATTGGAATTCGTGTTGAAGCAGAAAACATTCAAACCGGCAAAGTAAAACATTGTAATTCTTCATATTTCACAATGGTTGCCAAAGATGAACTGGGTAAAAACACAAAAGTTCCAGGATTGTTACTTTCCAATTATGAAGAAGTGAGACGTTTTTATAATTGTATCAAACAAATTGCACTTAAAAAGGAAAGAAACTTGCACGAAGAGATTTTTGATTATAAATCAGAAGAAGCATTGCTGACACTGAAAAACTACAATGTAAAACTTGAATTAAATTAAGATTATTATTTAATAATTCATTTTTTTATCCACAATTTTATAAGTTAACTAAATAAAAATTAGGAATTTGTAATATTTTTTATATTTTTGGTTGCATCAAACCTCAATTATGAAAAAATATTACGCATTAGCATTATTATTTACCGCATTAACTACAATAATCATCTCATGTTCAAAATCTGACGATGAACAATACATAGAAGTTTCACCAGTTAGAGTAGACTTAACTCAAGTTCCTTACGCTAAATTATCGGATTACAATTTTTTTGATGGTCCAATGAAAAATCAAAAACCAGCATTAGATGTTTTGATTTACGAACCTGCTTCTGCTCTTTTTACAGATTATGCTCACAAAAAAAGATTTGTTTGGATGCCAAAAGGAACAAAAGCAACTTATGATGGAGATGGTAAAACACTTATACTACCTGTTGGGTCGGCAATAATTAAAAATTTCTATTATGATAATGTTCAAAATGTAACTCCTGTTGGATCAACAAGAATAATTGAAACAAGAATCATGATTCGTAAAACTACTGGATGGATATTCGCAGAATATGTTTGGAATGCAGCTCAAACCGAAGCATATCTAGACATGGCTGGAAGTAATACAACAGTTGAATGGAAAGATGAAAATAATATTGTACGCGTTGTAGATAATTACAGAATTCCATCTGAACAGCAATGCATTACTTGTCATAAATTTAACGAACTTCCAATTCCTATTGGAATCAAACCACAAAATTTAAACCATAACTACACCTATACTTCTGGCTCTAAAAATCAGTTAGCAAAATGGATTGAGGTTGGCTATTTAGAGAATAACTTACCTTCAACAATTACATCAACTGTAGATTATAATGACACTTCAAAATCTTTAGACTTGAGAGTAAGATCCTATTTAGATATAAATTGTGCCCACTGCCATCAAACTAATAGTCATTGTGATTATAGACCTATGCGTTTTGCATTCAGTGAAACAACAAATCTGGCTAACATGGGAGTATGTGTAGATACACAAGACATGGCTGATTTTCCACCTGCATTAGGCAAAATAGTTAATCCAAACAACATTAATCGCTCAATGTTACATTATAGATTAAACACTGATAACGAAAGCTTTAGAATGCCACTTCTTGGTAGAACTGAAATTCATACTGAAGGAGTTGCATTGATAGAACAATGGATTAACTCTCTTTCACCATGTCCATAATTAATTTTAAACAAAACTAAACTTTAAATAAATGAAAAAAATTACTTTTATTTTAACCCTATGCCTTTTTTCAAGTTGGTCATTTGCTCAAGACACTTGTGCTTCGGCATTACCAATAACTGCTGGTTTACATGTAGTAGCAGCTGTTAATGGAACAGATATTCCTTCTCCAATTTGCGCAGACAATGGAGTTATTGCCGGAACAAATGGTAGAGGAGAATGGTATTCTTACACACCAACACAAAATTACACTGTAACAATAACAACAAATATTACACAAAATAATCCCTTAAGAGATACAAGATTTCATGTTTATACAGGTACTTGTGGAAATTTAACATGTTATGCAGGTGATGATGACTCTGGAGCAAACTACTCTTCTGTTGATGTATTTAACGTCACTGCAGGAACTACTTATATAATTGCATTTGACAATAGATGGACCTCTAATGGTTTTACTTTTCAACTAATTGAAAACCCATTAGTTGTTCCTACTCCTCAAAGAATTACTTACACTACTCAAAATATCCCAACCATTAATAGCTCTTACAATTTATGTGTAGTTGATATGAATGGTGACAGAAAAGATGACATTGCTGGTGTAAGTGCTAACAATCTTAGAATTCATTATCAAGGAACAGGTGGAACATTTACAAACACAGATTTCCCAATTACAGGAACTAGCAACATGCCATCATGGAGTTTGGCTGCAGGTGACTACAACAAAGACGGATATAACGATTTAATTTTAGGTGGAGGAAGTGCTGTTACTTTTTGGAAATCAAATAGTACTGGTACAGCTTATACAAACGAAACATTTTCACAATATGTTTTTTGTCAAAGAACCAACTTTGTTGATTTAAATAATGATGGAAATCTAGACGCTTTTTCTTGTCACGATGTTGATCCAAACGTATATTTTATGAATAATGGTTCTGGTGTATTAACATTTTATCAATCTGGAATAACTCCAGGTGCAACTACTATGGGAATTCATCCAGAAGGTGGAAACTATGGTTCTATTTTTGTTGATTATGACAATGATGGAGATCAAGATTTGTTTATTGCAAAATGTCGTGGTGGTGCTGGAACTGCAAAGTTTAATGAATTACACAAAAATAACGGTAACGGAACATTTGCAGATGTATCTGTAGCTGCAAACCTATATGACCCAATTCAAACATGGTCTACTGCTTGGGCTGATTATGATAATGATGGTGATTTAGACATTGTTGTTGGAGCAAGTTCAACAGCAGATGGAAATCATAAATATATGAGAAACAATGGTGATGCAACATTTACTGATATAACATCTGGTTCTGGTTGGGATACCAATACAAGTACAAGCATTGAGCACGTAGCTCATGATTTTGACAATGACGGTTTTGTTGACGTTTTAGGTGGTGGAAACAAAATCATGTTCAATTTAGGTAACGGAACTTTTGCTCCTTCTAACTATAGCGGAATAGCAGTTGGAGGAATTGGAGACTTAAACGATGATGGTTTTCTAGATTTCTTGAACGGAAGCACAATTCGTTACGCTGTACCAAACACAAACAATTGGGTAAAAGTATCACTTCAAGGAATTGCTAGTAATAGCTATGGTATTGGAGCAAGAGTTGAAATCTATGGTGTATTTGGAAAACAAATTAGAGAAATTCATAGTGGTGACGGATTTAAATATATGAGTTCATTAAATGCTCATTTTGGTATTGGTGCGGCAACTGCAATTACACAAATTATTATCAGATGGCCATCTGGAACAGTTGACACAATAAACAATCCAGCTATCAACACAAGAGTTAATGTGGTTGAAGGATCAACTTTGGCTGTTGGAACATTTGCAAACTCAGAATTTAGTGTTTATCCAAATCCTGCTAAAAATGTATTAAACATTAAATCAAATGATTCTATCACAATGAAGAATGCTTCTGTTTATGACTTAAATGGTAAACTAATATTATCAAGTTCAATAGTAAATGATAGCATTAATGTTGATGCTCTTTCAACTGGTTCATACATCTTAATTTTAAAAGATAGCAACGAAAAAGAATACACTCAAAAATTCTTAAAAGAATAGGTATTATTCAATACTAAACACTCCAAACTTCTGTTATAAATAAAAATATAACAGAAGTTTTTTTTTGTATATTTCGAAAAAATTGAAAATCAATGAAAATCACTACTCGATTTGCACTTCTATCTTTGATTATTCCAACAATGGTAGTTGCTCAAAAAAATATCGATCCTACTCCTGAAGATGTTGTTTTAGCCAAAAAAATAAGAACTACCTATGATAAAGACGATGTTGCTATCTTAGAAAGTACAGAAAACGTAACCTTCGATTTGAACAAAACGGAATCAAAAGTTATTGTTAATCATGCTATCAACGAGAAGTTAATGAATATCAATCACAGAGCCGCTATTCAGAAATATGAATTTTATGATAGCGAATCTAAAATTGAAACTTTCAATCTAAAGTACAGAAATGACAAAAGCGTAGGAAGTTATGTTGTAGATGAATTTTACAAAGACAATGACCTTTTCTATAATGACGCTCGTGTAAAACATATGGTAGTAAATTTTCCTGTACAAGGATACATTTACAACTATGAACTTGAAAAAAAATATGAAGATGTTAAGTATTTTACTTCTTTGTACTTCAATGACGAATTTCCAGTTTTAAAAAAACAAATTGTAGTTACAGTTCCAGAATGGTTAAATGCAGAATTAAAAGAATTTAATTTTGATGGGGCTAAAATCACTAAATCTCAAACTAAAGATTCTAAAAACAATACAATTTATACTTATACCATTAGCGATGTTCCTGCATTATATAAAGAAGAAGATGCACCAGGACGAAGCTACTTGTATCCACATATTTTAGTTATTGCCAAATCATACAAAATAAAAGGTAAAGATGTTGCACTATTTGGCTCAACTGCCGATTTATACAAATGGTACAAGTCGTTGGTAGATTTAATGAAAGATGATACTTCCGTTTTAAAAAGCAAAGTAACAGAACTCACTGCATCAGCAAAAACCGATGAAGAGAAAATAAAAAACATTTATTATTGGGTTCAAGATAACATCAGATACATCGCTTTTGAAGATGGAATTGCAGGTTTCAAGCCAGACGAATCTAATCATGTTTTCGAAAAACGCTATGGCGATTGTAAAGGAATGGCAAATCTTATCAAGCAAATGCTAAAATTAGCAGGTTTTGATGCCAGACTTACATGGATTGGAACCAAACACATTGCTTATGACTACAAAACTCCATCATTAGCAGTAGACAATCACATGATTTGTACATTATTTCATAAAGGCAAAAAGTACTTTCTTGATGGAACCGAAAAATTCAATTCTTTTGGTGAATACGCAGAACGCATTCAAAACAAAGAGGTAATGATTGAAGATGGTGACAAGTTTATTATTGATAAAGTTCCAACAGCTTCTCACGAAAGCAATAAAGAAATTTTTAAAGCCAATCTTTCTATAGAAAATGAAAAACTTCAAGGAACTTGTTCTAAAAGTTACTTAGGAGAAAGCCGTGCGCAATTCTTGTATATTTACAGCACTTTCAAAAATGATAAAAAGAACGAAACACTTGACAACTACTTATCAAAAAGCGAAAAAAACACTTTAGTAACCAACATCAAAACATCTGATTTAAAAAATCGTGACGCCAAACTAACCATTGATTATAACGTGAGTGTCGCTAACAAAGTTTCAAGTTTTGATAACGAAATGTATGTCGATTTAGAATACATGAATGAGTTCAAAGGATTTGAATTGAAAGATAGAAAAACCGATTATCAATTTGATTTCAAGAAAAATTACGAATCAACGGTTTCATTAGCTATTCCTGCAGGTTATTCTGTAACTAAAATCCCAACAGATTTAGTTGTTAAAGAAGGTAATTTTGATATTGCGCTTACTTTTCAAAAAACAGACAAAGAAATCATTTACAAAAAATCATTCATCTTTAAAAACGGAGAAATAAAAGCCTCTGAAATGACAAAATGGAATGATTTTATCAAAAATCTAATCGCCAATTATAACCAACAAATTACTTTCACAAAACAATAAAATTACTAATGAAAAAACTATTTCTTTACTTATTCCTAATAATAAGTAGTGCATCTTTTGCCCAAGACAAAGCCGAAATCAAAGAATTTTTCTGGGGAAAATCAGACAAGTACAAAACAGCAACAACAATTCCTGAAAAATGGAAAAATGAATCGGCTGTAATTATTTATAAATATGAATATTACAATTACCATAAATTTGGAGCAAGTGTAACCTACACTTCTGCCATTAGAAAAAGAATTAAATTACAAGATCAAGCTGCAGTCACTGAGTTTTCTGAGTTTTCTTATAAAGATAAATTTTATTCTAACAAAGGAATGCGTTCTTTAGGAAGAGGAACCAATGTTGTAGGAATCAAAATTGTAAAATCTACTGGAAAAGAGATTGATGTTGACATTGAAAAAAATGCCAAAGAAGTTGATAAAGAAAAGAAAATAGCTATCGCAAATCTTGAAATTGGTGATATTATTGATTTTTACTATTACAGCGTTGAGCCTTTCAAATCTATCTATGAATTTGGTTTCGAACCAGAAGAATCTCCGCTTGGTGATGTTTATCCAACAATGGACATGAAACTTGCGTTTGATACAGAAAATGACTTTTTTGTAAATTTCAACACTTACAATGGAGCACCAGAATTAATAGAAATTCCAACTAAAAATAGTGGTGAAAGAAAATACGAATTAAACGCTAAAGACATTGAAAAGAATGAATTTCCGCGTTGGTTTTTACCTTTAGCTGAATTACCTTGTTATAAATTTCAAGTGTTTTTTGCACGCTCAGGAAAATTTGAAGCTAGAGCAGATGCTTTTCTATCCAATTCTGAAAAAGTAATTAAAAAAACAGTTACCAAAGAAGATATTTTTAATTACTACGACGGAAAATTTCGCCCAGACGGAAGTTTAGGTGTAATTAACGATTTCCTAAAAGGAAAAACATTTGCAAGTGATGAAGAAAAAATTAGAGAAGTCTATTACTACACTAGACACATGTTCTTCACACAATTTATTGAAGCATTCATTATTAGTGATGCAACAAAGTTCTACGCGTTAAGTGTGTATAGCAATCCAATCTTTTTTAGAACCGAAGAATCCTTTGTAAACTACTTCATGGAATTCCTTAAAAAGAACAACTATGATTATGATATTATAGTAGCTACACCAAAATACAATGGCTCAATCGACGATTTATTGATTCAGAAAAACGTAAATGTATTATTAAGAGTAAATACTAAAACACCAATGTATTTAGAATATTTCTCTCCATATACTAGTGCTGACCAATTCAATTACAATTTAGAAAACAGTAAAGCTTATGCACTTCAAGTTGCTAAAGGAAAGAAAGTGGTAGATGCTGTAAACGTAAATTTACCAGCGAGCACCATGCAAGACAACGTTTCAAAAATTAACTCTCTTGTAAGTATTTCTGACGATTTTTCTGGACTTAAAGTCAAAAAAGAATCTTCTTATTTCGGACATTTGAAAGAAAACGAACAAAGCGACAAATTTTACTACTTTGATTATGCGTTTGAAGACTATGCTAAATACGGAACGAAATCAGTAATTGAATATGTAAAAAACAAAAAAGATAAAGAACGCTATGGTAAAGAAATTGACGCTGTTGTAAATAAATTGAAAGAACAACAAAAAGAAGCGTTCAAAAAAGCTACAGCCGAAGAATATGATTTTGAAATAGACGACCACAAATTCACTATCAAAAGTACAGGTCGTTTCGGAAAAAAATCTCCATTAATCTACGAAGAGGATTTTGCAATTAAAAACAACCTTATCAAAAAAGCTGGTGAAAACTACCTTATTGAAATTGGAAAACTAATCACTTCGCAAGTAGAAATTGACAAAAAAGAAAAAGAACGTAAAAACAACGTTTACATGGTTTACCCACGTTCTTTCGAAAACGAAATCACATTAGACATTCCTGCTGGTTACACCGTTGCCGGATTAGACAAACTAAACAAAAAAGTAGAAAACGATACTGGCGGATTTGTAAGTTCAGCTACAGTTAGCGGCAACAAACTTACTATCAAAGCCGTTAAATATTACAAAAACTACTACGAACCAAACAGCAATTGGAACAAAATGATTCAGTTCTTAGATGCTGCTTATCAGTTCACACAAGAAAAAGTTTTATTAAAGAAAAACTAAACCAAAAAAAACGCTCGAAATATAATCGAGCGTTTTTTTTTATAAAGAAACTTTTTCAAAAAGATTGAGTTTATCAATATGCAAAATAGTCTTGTTTTCATCTTCACTTCTAGTAAACATAGGCAAATATTTAGCACCGTAAACCACTTCGTCAAACGTGTAAGAAGTCCGTTTTACAACAGTTGTACTGTACATATCGTCAAACAATTTGATGAAAACAATAACTTCACCAATCGTGTTCTTAATATCATCAGCTGTCAGTTTATACAACGGACTATCCTCAGTTATAGGATGCACCAAAGTCCAACTTAATGTCAACGCATTTACCTTTTCCAATTCTAATTTCAATTGGTAAAATTTATTCACCATTTTACCATTTTCCTCAACATGAAGACCAAGCGTTACTTTAGCTTCAGCTTCAGTCAAGTTAGCATTTTTATATGGTGCCAATCTTAACATTAAAGCCGTTTTATCTTGATATGGCGCAATGATAGCATTTTCAGAAAAAACAATATGCGCTCTGGGCTGACTAAATCTACCATAAAACAAACCAGTTGCAATGGCGAAGCTCAACAATCCAAAAAGCGCTTCAACCGAAGCCACAAAACTCGCCAAAAACCCACTCGGACTTATATGTCCGTAACCCACAGTCGTATACGTTTGAATACTAAAGAAAAACGCCTGACCAAATTTATCTAAAGCCGAAACCGCACTAATACCTCTCAAATGCTCCACTCCTATCAACACATAAATCGAAGCAAAAGCACAATTCACCAAAAAGTAAAAAGACAAAATAATAAAGAAAAACTTCCATCTCGGAATCGTCAACATCGTGTGATACCAACTGATTCCTTCAAAAAAACCAATTCCTGTTTTTCTTACATTTGCATTACCAGATTTCGTCACAAAACGACCACCATAACTCGATGCGTTTGCTCCAAAACCAGAGTTTTTATCATCTTGAGCCTTACTATTTATTTTCTTTTTAAAAGCCATTATCTTAAGTATTAGAAGCCAATCCAGCTATACGTTACAAGCATTATCTAAAAAAGCACATTTTTGTAAGTTGCAAAAAGAGCTTCTCAGGTCGCTTTTTTACAACAACAAAAATAGCACTTTTTTACACAATGGCTTTCCACTACTATCTGGGCTAAAAACGTCCTGATTTTCATAGCACTATTAGTTTAATTCACTACATTTGATAATCTAAAACAATCCCATGACTACTAAAAACGACCTTAAATTTGCTGTTCTCATCGATGCAGACAACGTTCCTTACGCCAACGTAAAAGAAATGTTTGAAGAAATCGCCAAATACGGAACACCAACATTCAAGCGAATTTATGCCGATTGGACCAAACCAACCGTTTCGGGTTGGAAAAATGTTTTGTTAGAAAACGCCATAACTCCTATTCAACAATACAGCTATTCTACAGGAAAAAACGCAAGCGATAGCGCATTAATAATAGATGCCATGGACATTCTCTACACCGGAAAAGTAGATGGATTTTGCATTGTTTCAAGCGATTCCGATTTTACACGATTAGCCACAAGACTTCGTGAAGCTGGAATGAAAGTTATTGGAATTGGAGAAAAGAAAACCCTAACGCCATTCATCACAGCTTGCGACAAATTCATCTATATAGAAATTCTTAAAAAACCAGATTTAGAACCAATAGTAGAAAACAGCAACAAAAAAACAACTAAAACTACAAAAACTACCAACAGTCCAATAAGTAAAATAGATCCAAAAATCATTAAACTTTTAGCCGATAGTATTTCCGATTTAGAAGACGAAAACGGTTGGGCATTCTTGGGAGAATTAGGAAATTTAATGCTAAAAAAGAAACCCGATTTTGACCCAAGAAACTATGGTTTTCCTAAAATGTTGGCGCTTATCAAAAACATCAATCGTTTTGAAATCGACGAACGCGAAAGCGGTAAAAACAACATCAAACACATTTATGTAAGAAGAAAGTAAAAGTCGAGAAGTAACTTACTTTTAGAAGATTTACATATAATAAGTTTCCTCCACTTGAATACCATTTTTTTCTAAAATGGCAAAAAGATACATACTTTGGTTAGGATCATATTTTTCTGTGCCACTTTGGTACCATTTAGCCAAAACATTCAACTGAAAATTAGTGTAACCATCAGTATCTGGTGGCAAACCTAGCAAACCAGCTAACAGAAAATCTTCCAAAACCTTTTTAGTAACAATACGCTTTGGAATTCCGTCAATGATGTAGCCGTTTCTATTTTCATAATCCAGTCTACCCGAGACAAATCCAGAGTGAAAAGCATCATTATACTTCACCTCATCATAATCGATGTAAGGATTCAAACCATTTGAATAACCATTCAAATAATCTTGTCTATAAGTTGGATCAAAAATATTTTCCATAGAGCAAATTGCTATGTTATTGTAAATTTCAAATCAAACTTAATAACAATAAAACAACAATTAATTAAAAATCGTTTAACGGAAAAAAAACTCTTTAAACCACAGCCACCTTGACGTTTATCGATAAAATTGGAAGTTTTTCAAGTGCCAACAATAAAATTCACAAACAAGAATAAAATTACATTTCTAAGAGAATCTTGTGTTTTTTGATTATTTTTACTTTTATGAATTGTGTTAATAGCTACTATATAAAAGTTATCAGGCATTTTGAGAAAAACCGAAAGAACATATAATCCAGAAGAAATACAACTACTGAGAAGCAGAAAATACTCGCTTTGGCAAAATTTTGAACATTTCGGAATGAAATGGATAGGAATAATATTAGTTCTTTTGATGCCATTTTTGCTTTTTGAAAAGTTTGTACAGAAAGTATCATCTGAAAATCAACTTGTCATTTTAATTCCGATTCTAATGATTTCAATTACAATTGTTATTTATTGGATGAATAAAAACGGAGAAATAGGCTGGAATAAAAAAGTGGAAAACGAAATAAAATACGGAAAAGCTCAAGTCTTAAATATTGAAACCGAAAAAGTAATTAAACGTGCTGAAACTTATGATTTGGGTTCTGGATTTTATATAAAAGTTTCTGAAAATGAAACACTTTATCTTCAAGGACAATATTATGATGAATTACAATATTCACGAAAATTTCCAAACACAAATTTTGAAATTGTAAGGTCTAATTTAACTCAAAATGAATTAATTGCAATATATTCTTTTGGAAAATATTTAAAACCAGAAAAAAAATTAAAACCGTTTACGAAAGAACAGTACGAAAAAAATGAAGTTGATTATGATGGAGACTTATTGAATATTCCGATTGATGAAATAAAATAAAAACGTCTGGCAACAGCTATTTAGCCCAGCTTCGCAAAGAGTTCCTCATAAAAGCTACGCAAATATCTCTTGAGTTTGCGTCATTTTTACAATTCCCTTGACATTTAACGATAAAATTGGGAGATTTTTTTCAAGCGCTCACAATAAAATTCACAACCAAGAATAAAATTACATTTCTAAGAGAATCTTGTCTTTTTTGATTATTTTTACTTTTATTAATTATTTTAAAGGCTATATATAAGTTAGCGGTAATATTAACACGCAACTATAAAAAAAAGACGAATTGAAAATAAATATAATATCTATATTAGTATTTTTAATGTTGCCTCATGGACTTTTAGCTAGTCCACAAGTTCCTGATTACATTATTTACAAAAATGATACCATACCAACCTATAATCTAATTGTAGAACAATTTCTCCAACAAAAGGAAAAAGACAATGGTCAATTATTTGGATTAAGTTTTAGAAATTCAGTAGATGGAAGTTTAGGAACTTCATTTAACTGTTGGCGAGGTTATCAAGCAATATATAAATTTGAAAATGATAGCTTATTTGTCATTGATATTATTAATTGTAACTCATTAAAGAATTTCAATAAGCAAACTTCAAAAAAATTTCTAACTGAATTTTTTGGAGAAAAAATAAAAAACAATAAAGTTTTTGTTGATTGGTATACTGACATAATAAGTTTTCCTTCAAAAAAAGATAAAAACAAAATGCTTCGATGGGATGGCGTATTTGAAAGAATATTTCTATATGAGACAGTTATAAAAATTGAAAACGGAAAGATTATTAAGATTAGTAATGAGGAAAATTATACTGACATTGAAAATGGAATTGAAAGATTAGAAAGAGACTCAATCAAGAACATTTTGTTTGATAGAGTAAAAAATTATAGTTGGAAAAAACTTGATAAATTTGATTGTTCTGACAAATATATCATAACAATTAATGAAGATGGAAAAGTTGGTGATATTAGAATGGCTTGGAGTGATGAAGAAATAAAAGAGTACTTTTCTAAAAGAGAATATAATCATTGTATAAAATCAATGAAAAAAGCATTATCTACCTTACAATTTGATATAATTAAGAGAAAAGGAATACCAATCAGGGAAGATATTATACTTGAAATTTGGATTGAAGAGAATGGAAATATTGAAAATTGGTCAGATTAAAAACCCAGCTTCGCAAAGCGTTCCTTTAAAAGATATCCAAACCACTACTGGACGTTAAAGCAAGTTTACCAAAAAAAAACCGAAAAAACAACAAAATGAGAATTAAAACAGTACAATTTTTGCTTTTTATATCAACTTTAGCATTCAGCCAGACTAACGAAAAAATATCATTAGAATGGAAAATATCCAAAAATGACACTTTGAAATATCAAACTACAATGAATGCTATTAAAGTAGAAAGCGAAGTTTCAAATAAAAATGACTCTACTTCTATTTTCTCTGGAAAAGACTTTGAGAAAATCCGAGAATCACTCTCTGAAATTAATTCAGCTATGAAATATCAAACTAATCTTTTCGTAAACAAGAAAGATGAAAAACAGATAGATATTGAAATGTTAATGTTGAATGATGAAAAAGATAATTCTGCTGAAAAATTAAAAGAAATGATGTCTCAATTAAATGTTGAGAATCAACAAAAAGGAAAAAAGAAAAAAAGCAAAGATAAGATTGATGAAATAGAAAAAGATAGTTTAAACTTTAAAAACCTTTTCAAAGGTTTAGTTGGTTTAAATGGCAACGTCGTTTTAAGAGGAAGAATTACTAATGGTGGAGAAATTATAAGTACATATTATAAAAATTCTCAAAAAAATCTAATTTCAATATTATTTGAACTTCCAAATAGGGAGGTTGAAATTGGAGAAAAATGGAAACTCAACTTAAGTTTAATCGAAATGGATCAAAACTTTGTTTGTGACAGCTTAAGTAAAGAAAACTCAGTTTATATTGAACAAATCATAGAAAAAGATGGTGACAAAATTGCTATAATAAAATATAATATAAGTGAGTATGTAAACGGAGATTTTAGCAATCCAATGGGTGGAATCTTTGGAATGGAAACTAACAAAAAAACATTTATGAAAATTTCTCATATTGCAACTGGTTATTTTTCTATTCTTAAAGGAAAATGGATTAATTATGAAGGTATAATGGAAACTGAAAGTAATATTTCATTGTTTGGAGGAAAATCAAAAACAGAATTTAAACTAATTGAATAAAACAAAACAGCTTCGCAAAAAGTTCTTCATAGAAGCTATGCAAACGTCTCCTGACTTTGCATTATTATTAAAATTACCTTGACGTTCATCAATAAAATCAAACATAATAAATGAAACAAATTTTTAAATATTTCTTTTTACTTTTTTTTGCTATTAATATTAATGCGCAGAATATAGAAAATGCAGAAAAAGACAGCTTAAAAATTAAATCAATTGAACTTTTTAGAGAAATTTATTGGAATAATATACCAAAGCCTGTAAGTTGGACAAATGATTATGAAGACTTATTTTCCGATTTAGAACAAACAAAACTTGATAGTATTATCTCAAAATTTGAAAGAGAAACATCAATTGAAATTTCAATAGTAACAATAGATACAATAAAAATATCTAAAGAAAAGTTTGATGATTTGACTTTGCACATGGCACAAACTTGGAATATCGGAAAAGTTGAAAAAGATAACGGAATATTAATCGGAATTTCAAAAGGCTACAGAAGAATTAGAATTCAAAATGGTAATGGAATTGAAAAAATTGTAACAAATGATGAAACTAAAGAAATAATCGAAAACTATTTCATACCAGAATTTAAAAAAGGTGAATATTATAATGGTACTTTAAATGGTTTGTGTGAAATTATTAGAATTTTGAAAGACAAATCGGAAAAATAAAAAAGTCAGTTGAGAAACGTTGAAGTAATAGTATAGCAGAAGACGAAAAAATAAAAAATGAAGTCAAAAATAGATATAACTGAATTTAGAAATCGATTAAAAGAGAATACTAAAATTGGCTCGCCAAGACTTAAAATTCGATTAGGTTTCTTTTCGCTTTTTACTGAAAATTCAAAATACTTTTACGGAAATTTTGACAATTCAACCTTTGAGATCATAAAAAATTCTAACTTTTTTCCAAGTTTTTATTTTCTAAAAGGAACATATAAAAACATTGAAAAAAGTTTGATTGTAAATTATACTATAGAACCTTTGGGCAAATTAAGAGTTGCTTATATAAACTACTTTCCAGTTATAGCAATGATTATCTTTAATTCTATCTTTTACTTTCATGCAAAACCACCAATAGAAATATACATCATATCTAATTTATTCATAGTTTTCATCTCTATCATTACGAGACTGAACATAATACGACAAAATAGAAACTTGAAAAGAAAATTCAATAAAATGTTTGAAATAACTGAATAAAAAAACATGCAATTTTTTTTCCCATAAAAAAATCCCAAACTTTCATTTGGGATTTTCTATTTTATTTACTCAAGTACATCTTACGTCTGCTATATAATTCGTAGAATTGATCATCTTTTAAATCATCTATGAATAAAATACTTTCACCTGTAGATTTCATTTCTGGTCCGAGTGCTTTGTTTACATCTTTAAACTTACTGAAAGAAAAAACTGGTTGTTTAATCGCATAACCTTTCAACTGCGGATTGAAAGTAAAATCGGTTACTTTGTTTACACCAAGCATTACTTTGGTAGCATAATTCACGTAAGGTTCGCCATAAGCTTTTGCAATAAACGGAACCGTTCTCGATGCTCTTGGATTAGCTTCGATGATATAAACGGTATCATCTTTTATAGCAAATTGGATATTTATTAATCCAACAGTTCGTAATGCCAAAGCGATTTTCTTAGTATGATCTTTTATTTGTTGCATTACAAATTCACCTAAATTAAATGGTGGCAAAGTCGCATTAGAATCACCTGAGTGAATTCCGCAAGGCTCGATGTGTTCCATGATTCCTATGATGTACACATTTTCTCCATCGCAAATCGCATCAGCTTCTGCTTCAATTGCGCCATCAAGATAATGGTCAAGTAATAATTTATTTCCCGGAATCGATTTCAATAAATCAATTACATGTTCCTCTAATTCTTGTTTGTTGATGACAATTTTCATTCCTTGTCCACCCAAAACATAAGAAGGACGAACTAATAACGGAAAGTCTAAACTATCAGCTAATTTAGAAGCTTCATCAGCACTTTCAGCAATTCCGAATTTTGGAAACGGAATATTTAATTCAGTTAACAATTCTGAAAAACGTCCTCTATCTTCGGCTAAATCTAAAGCGTCGAAAGAAGTTCCAAGGATTTTTATTCCGTATTTAGATAATTTTTCTGCAAGTTTTAAAGCTGTTTGTCCACCCAATTGCACGATTACACCTTCAGGTTTTTCATGACGAATGATGTCGTAAATGTGTTCCCAAAATACCGGTTCGAAATATAATTTATCAGCTGTATCAAAATCGGTAGAAACCGTTTCTGGGTTACAATTAATCATAATCGTTTCGTAACCACATTCTTTGGCTGCCAAAACTCCATGAACACAAGAATAGTCAAATTCAATTCCTTGTCCAATTCTATTTGGTCCTGAACCTAAAACTACGACTTTCTTTCTATCGGTTACAATACTTTCGTTATGAACGTATCTTTCGCCATATGCAGTTTGAATTTCAGCTTCAAAAGTCGAATAATAATAAGGAGTTTGTGCTTTAAATTCGGCAGCACAAGTATCCACTAATTTATAAACACGCTTGATGTTCATGTCGTCACGCAATTTATAAACCTGACTTTCCAAACAACCCAACATGTGCGCAATTTGTCTGTCGCCGTAACCTTTTTGCTTTGCTTCAAGTAATAATTCTTTTGGCAAAGTATCTATTTTATAGTTTGTGATTTCTCTTTCTAACGAATACAATTCTTCGTACTGTTTCAAGAACCACATATCAATTTTAGTAATTTCGTGAATTCTACTCAACGGAATTCCCATTGCAATAGCATCGTAAATTACAAAAACTCTGTCCCAACTTGCGTAAGTTAGTTTTTCAATAATTTGTTCGTAGTTTTTATAACCTTTTCCGTCAGCTCCTAACCCATTACGTTTAATTTCAAGCGATTGCGTTGCTTTGTGAAGCGCTTCTTGAAACGAACGACCAATTCCCATAACTTCACCAACCGATTTCATTTGAAGTCCCAAAGTTCTATCAGCACCTTCAAATTTATCGAAATTCCAACGCGGTATTTTTACAATAACATAATCTAAAGTAGGTTCAAATAAAGCCGAAGTAGATTTTGTAATTTGATTTTGAAGTTCATCTAAAGTATAACCCAAAGCTAGTTTAGAGGCAATTTTTGCAATCGGATAACCTGTAGCTTTAGACGCTAAAGCAGAAGAACGAGAAACTCTAGGATTGATTTCGATGGCAACAATATCTTCTTTTTCATCTGGTGAAACAGCGAATTGCACGTTACAACCTCCTGCAAAATTTCCGATAGAACGCATCATCAAAATCGCCATATCACGCATCTTTTGAAACGTTGTATCTGATAAAGTCATTGCTGGTGCAACCGTAATTGAATCACCTGTATGAATTCCCATAGGATCCATATTTTCAATCGAACAGATGATTACTACGTTGTCGTTTTTATCACGTAAAAGTTCTAATTCATATTCTTTCCAACCTAGTAATGCTTTATCAATCAATACTTCATGAATTGGTGACATTTCTAAACCATAAGTTAGTTTTTCGTCAAATTCTTCTTTACTATGTACAAAAGCTGCTCCTGTTCCACCAAGAGTAAACGAAGGACGAATTACTAATGGAAAACCAAATTCTTGTGCAATTTCTTTACCTTTTAAGAACGAAGTTGCCGTTTTTGCTGGCGCTGCAGGAATACCAATTTTTTCTAATAATTGTTTGAATTGTTCGCGGTCTTCGGTAATATTGATTGCATTAACATCAACACCTATCATTCTTATATTAAAATCTTCCCAAATTCCTTTTTCATCAGCTTCTAAACAAAGATTTAAAGCTGTTTGTCCACCCATTGTTGGAAGAACAGCATCAATTTGAGGATGTTCTTTTAGAATTTGGATAATGGATTTGGTAGTTAATGGCAATAAATAAACATGATCGGCCATACTTGGGTCGGTCATAATGGTTGCTGGATTGGAATTGATTAGGATTACTTCAATTCCTTCTTCACGAATAGAACGTGCCGATTGTGAACCTGCGTAGTCAAATTCGCATGCTTGCCCAATAACGATTGGACCTGAACCAATAATTAAAACCGATTTGATTGAATTGTCTTTTGGCATTGTAGTTAGTTTGTAGTGTGTTGTTATGTTGTTTTTTCAAAGATAATCTGTTTGATTTGAAAAGTAAAAAAATGATGGTTTAAACTTATCAAATTTTATAAACAGGTTTAAAAAAAAGCCGCTACTAATAAAAGTAACGGCTTGATATTGATTAGAATCTAATCATTATTTTTTGTGTCTTGGTTCTGAAGATACAGTTAACTTATGTCTTCCTTTAGCTCTACGACGCGCAAGGACTTTTCTTCCATTTGCAGAAGCCATTCTGTCCATAAATCCGTGTTTATTTCTTCTTTTTCTTTTCGATGGTTGAAACGTTCTTTTGCTCATTGCTTTTTATCTTTAAAATCGTATAATAATCTTTTCTTGAGGTCTTTTTTAAACCGAGTGCAAATATACAACGATTTTTATTACTTGCAAGTAGTTTTTTAAAAATATTTTAATTTCTATTTATTATCTTTGCGAACTTAAAAATACACTATTATGTTTCACAGAAATATCAAACTTATTTTAACAGGTTTAATCTTTATCGCCGCTATTTGGCAATTCACAGAAGGTAATATCGGAAATGGAATTTTCCTTATCTTATTGTCATTAATTCCTTTGTTTCTTTATTTTAAAAATGAATATATTTTAATGGCTTTCTTACAGTTACGTAAACAAAACTTTGAAGGTGCAAAAAAATGGTTAGCCAAAATAAAAAATCCTGAAACAGCTTTGGTACAAAAACAACAAGGATATTATAATTACTTGCAAGGATTAATGTTATCCCAAACTAATTTAATTCAAGCAGAAAAATACTTCAAGAAAGCAATTGAATTAGGTTTAAATATGGACATGGATTTAGCTGTAGCAAAATTAAATTTAGCTGGTGTTGCAATGTCTAGAAGAAGAAAATTAGAAGCAACAAACCTTATCAACGAAGCTAAAAAGCTAGACAAACAAGGAATGCTGAATGATCAGATAAAAATGATGAAAGAACAGATGAAGAAGATTTAGTATTCAGTTATGATGATACTTAAATAAAAAAGTTCGCAAAAATTGCGAACTTTTTTATTTTCAAAATATTTCTGCCAACTGAACACTGAACACTGCCAACTTACTAATAACCTTCGGTTGGAATTTCAATCAAATACTTTTTCTTAGTTGTATTAACTAATTTCTTATCTCGCAACCAAGGATTGTGGATTTTTAAAATTTTGTAATTGATTCCTTGTGATTTTGCAAATGTTGCTAAATCAGTTATAGAACTATCAACTTCAATAGTTTTAGTTGGAATGTTATCATACAATTCATATTTTGAAACATCAAAACCATAAAGTGATGGGTTTTTCATGATTTCTTTCAAAGCTAAAATTCTGAAAACATATCTTGATGTTTCGTCTGTTAATAATAAATCATAATAATCTGTAACTTTTTGCTCCGTGATTTTGTTGTTCACTCCTGTCATTCCTCCATTATAAGATGCTGCTGCAAGTGTCCAGCTTCCGAATTTCTCTTTGGCTTTCAATAAATATTTACAAGCTGCTTCGGTAGATTTTTGAAGATGGTAACGTTCGTCAACACCATCATTAACTTCCATTCCCTTTTCTTTAGCAGTATCTGGCATAAATTGCCAAACACCTCTTGCTCCTGCTGAAGAAACCGCATTGGTTAATGAACTTTCAATAACAGCCAAATATTTAAAATCATCTGGAACTCCATATTGTTTTAAAATAGGCTCTATAACTGGAAAAGCTCTATTAGCACGTTTTAAAATTAGTATTGTAGAAGAATGTAAATTAGCATTGATTAATAATTCTCTGTCAAATCGCTCTTTTACGTCGGCTATTTGTAATGGTGCTTTTTCACCAGCAAAGTCAATTTTTGTTGGAAAATATTGAGAAGTTCCTTCTTTAAATTGTTTTTCCTTTTTTTCGCCTGAAGTCGCATAAATAAAAGCTCCACTAGCTAAAACTAATAGTGCAGTTACACCTAAAATTTGTATCTTTTTCATATTCCAATTGTATATTTTTCAAAGCTACAAAAATCAAACCAAAATCAAAATCATTCTAAAATTATCTTTGGTAAATTTGTGTTAAACCATCGATATTTACTCAAAATCATTGCATGAGTTCCTCCTTTTACATTAATAAAATTTTTAATGTGTTTGACAGGAAAAACCTCATCAGCATCTCCATGAATATGAATAATCTCTGTGTCAATTTTAGTTCTATCCCAACAAATCATTTGCTCAATTGCCCAATCAAGATATTCTTTATTGCGCATGTGAAGGTATTTTTCGTAAAGTTTCAATTTCTTTTTCAAGGTATCACCAAAAGCGTACTTTGTCAATAGTTCAACATCTTGAAGCAAACCTGT
Source organism: Flavobacterium cheonanense (assembly GCF_039539185.1). Classification (NCBI taxonomy): domain Bacteria; kingdom Pseudomonadati; phylum Bacteroidota; class Flavobacteriia; order Flavobacteriales; family Flavobacteriaceae; genus Flavobacterium; species Flavobacterium cheonanense. Next base: position 424,948 of record NZ_BAABCT010000001.1, read on the forward strand.
AGGAAGTAATTTATAGGCTTTAGTAGTTTTAGCAATTTTCATTCTTCGAGGTAATTCATTATTACTACGAACGCTTGAAACGATAATTATTTTTTTAGTAGTAAGAAACTGTTTCATTTCCTGAACTAAAACGCCACCAAAGGAAACTCCAATCAAAACAGCATTCTCATGAGTTACTTTTTTTGCCATACGTTTGGCATAATCAACAAGTAATTCATTCTTTTCTGGCAGAAACCAGTGTAATAAGTGTACTTCGAAAGTGTCTTTTGGCAAATCAATCATTTCAAAGATTGTTGGACTTGCCGCTAGACCTGGCATAAAATAAACGTGTATCTTACTCATATTTTAACTTATTTCGGTGGCTTTATCCATATTTTATTCCGAAATTTGCATAAAATTAATTTATTTATCCCACTTATACATGAACTCAGAGTTAATTTTAGAAAAAATGGAAATTAAAGACAATACATTCGCTAGACAGTTTGAAACTTTGGTCGATGGAAAGTTGGTTTCTGTTGAATATTCGTTTCAAGAAAAAAAGATTTTCCTAACAAGAATCAATACTTTTGATGGATTTGACAATGAAGAATTTATCAATGATTTATTGAAGAATATTATGGAAATTGCTTACGAACGTAAATTAAAAGTGGTTCCTATTCTTCCTAAAATTGCATTGTTTTTTAGAAAAAATACAACTTATAGAGATTTATTGCCTCCTGGAATTAAAATATAAATTTTTTAGTAAATTCAAAAAAAAACCAAAAATCATGACTACATCGATTTTTGGTTTTTTTTGATAAAGAATTAAAGGGTAATTCTATTTTTTATTGAGTATTTGAAACAACTATTGTTTTGTAAAAACATATTTAATAGCATAATTTTCGGTTGTATTGTTATCTAAATTTCCTAGCACAATTCCGCTGCCTACTTCCATTGTTAATGTGTTTCCGTCTAATACCAAATTAACTGTTTCATCATTTTCCTTGTAAAACGTAACTAAATTATTATTTTTAGTAAAATCAAAATTAAATGATTCAAAAGAAGATGTTGAACTATATTCTATATTTTGATTTATGGTTTGCGAGAAGAAACCTATACCAGAGACATAACTTATAGTCCCTGAAGTAGTATCAATAAAATTGATTTGCGAATTTGAAGCAATTTGAGTGAAGTTTTTTGTTAAAACACCATTTACAAGAATAGGACTTTCAGTTGTCAAAGACGTTAATTTCCAAACGCCTGCCATAGCAGAAGTTTTTTTAGTAGCATCATCATTAGAACAAGAAATAAAAAAGATTGCAATTACAAATAAAACACATTTTTTCATCATTGATTGTTTGATTTTTTAATATCAAGAACAAAAATATAAAGCGAATTTCATTGTATGAAATAAAAACGTCTAAATGAGAAGAAATCGGTTAAACAGCCAATAACATTTAAAAATAGCCTAATCAGCTAAATAAATTAAAAACCTAAAACTCTTTACTGATAATTTAAATTAGAATTTTTTTCATAATTTTATAGGATGAATTCCGAAGAACTAAACCTAAATATAATTTCATTTTTTGAAAACATCCAAAAATATTATGGTTGCAAAACCGAAATTACAGAAGGATTATTTTCAGAATTAGAAGATTTAGATGCCAATCTTACTACATGGAATTTATCTGAATTTGATTTAATTCGTTCTGCATATCGTAACAATGGCAAACGATTTATGTTTGAAGGAAACTCTATGTACTATGAAATTTCTGGTGAAAGAATCATCGATTTCAAACAACCAGGAAGAAATAAATATGAATTTATAGAAAAATATAGTGAATCTGTTTTTAGGATTACTAAAATCAGGTTTAACTATAAATATTAGAAAATCTAATTTTTAAAATTCCAAATTCTAATACTTAAACAGTTGGGATTTGGAATTTTTCGTTTTGGAATTTCAATCTAACACTTCCATCTTCGTCTATTCTTGTCAAATTGATTTCGTGCAAAGTATTTACTAATTCAGGATTCCAAGGTGTTTTAACTTTTACGTAATTTTCGGTAAATCCATGAATGTAACCTTCCTTATTTTCACCTTCAAACAAAACAGTTCTGTTGGTTCCAATTTGACTTTCGTAAAAAGCACGACGTTTTTTAACTGACAATCCTCGAAGCATTTTACTTCTTTTAGATCTCACATTCATAGGAACAACATTTTCCATAGTTGCAGCTTCAGTATTGTCTCTTTCAGAATAAGTAAAAACGTGCAAATAAGAAATATCCAACTCATTTAAGAAATTATAAGTTTCTAAGAAATGTTCATCGGTTTCACCTGGAAAACCTACAATTACATCAACACCAATACAAGCATGTGGCATCACTTTTCTGATGTTCTCAACTCTATCAACATAAACTTCACGTTGGTATCGACGTTTCATTTTACCAAGAATTTCATTACTTCCAGATTGCAATGGAATATGAAAATGAGGAACAAAAGTTCTACTTTTTGAAACAAAATCGATTGTTTCGTTTTTCAACAAATTAGGTTCAATGGATGAAATTCGTAAACGTTCAATTCCTTCTACTTCATCTAAAGCTTTTACTAAATCTAGGAAAGTATGTTCGTGTTTTTTGTTTCCGAATTCTCCTTTTCCGTAATCACCAATATTTACACCAGTTAGAACAATTTCTTTAATGCCTTGTTGTGAGATTTCATAAGCATTTTTAAGAACATTTTCTAAAGCATCACTTCTTGAAATTCCGCGTGCTAATGGAATTGTGCAATACGTACATTTGTAATCGCAACCATCTTGAACTTTTAGAAAAGCACGAGTTCTATCGCCAATGGAATAACTTCCTACGTAAAAATCGGCTTCTTCAATTTCGCAAGAATGCACTTCGCCCATATCGTTTTTGGACAAATCATTAATATAATCGGTGATTTTAAATTTTTCTGTAGCACCAAGAACTAAATCAACACCATCAACGGCAGCAAGTTCTTCTGGTTTTAATTGCGCATAACAACCAACGGCAGCAACAAATGCTTTATCATTGAGTTTCATGGCTTTTTTTACTATTTGCTTGAATTGTTTGTCGGCATTTTCTGTAACCGAACACGTATTGATGACATACATATCAGCAACTTCTTCAAAATCTACTCTATCAAAACCTTCGTCTTGAAAATTACGCGCAATTGTTGACGTTTCTGAGAAGTTCAACTTGCATCCTAAAGTGTAGAATGCTACTTTTTTTCTGTTTTCCATAAGTAAACTCAATTAATGAAATCGTTGTCAAAAAATTGAGAGTGCAAATTTAAGTAATTTTAAATCAAAACGTAAACTACATATTTGATTTTCTTTAAAATAAAAATAACACGTTAATTATACAATATCTTAAAATCATTATGTAATATTTCTAATTTATAATAAGTGAATTTTACACTGATAAAAAATTAATATTATGATAGTAGAAATAGCAAATGAAGGAAAAAAATTTATAGGTTTTAGAGCAGTTGGTGATATTAATGCCGATGATTTTACAACAGAAGTCATTCCAAAAGTTGAAGCTTTTGTAGCTAAATATGACACCTTAAATTATCTTTTACAAATTGAAACCGAATTATCAAATTTTACAGTTGGTGCTTGGCTTCAAGATGCCATTTTAGGTATAAAAGTGTTTTCAAAATGGAACAGAGCCGCAATAATAACCGACACTCAAGGTATCAAAATTTTCACTGAACTTTTTAGCAAAATTATGATTGGAGAATTTAAATGCTTTAATCATGATGAGTTGGACGCTGCTATTATTTGGGTTTCTGAAGAAGATAAATAAGAGTAATCTCAAAATTTAAAACAAAAAAACACATAACATTAATGCTATGTGTTTTGATTTATGCTAGTTAAATAATTTACTCTTTTCTATATTTTTTAGTTTCTTCAAAAATGTGTTCCAATATTTTAGCATCTTCTTCTGTAAAATCTACGTGACGACGCGACATTACAATTTTAGCCGTTTGAAAAGCTTTTGAAGTTAAGTAAGTTGTAAAACCAGAAGCGCCACCCCAAGAAAAACTTGGAACAAAATTTCTTGGAAAACCACTTCCAAAAATATTAGAAGAAACTCCTACAACAGTTCCTGTGTTAAACATGGTGTTGATTCCGCATTTACTGTGATCACCCATCATTAGTCCGCAGAATTGTAATCCTGTTTTGGCAAAACCTTCTGTTTCATAACTCCACAAACGCACTTCTTCGTAGTTATTTTTAAGATTTGAATTATTACTATCAGCTCCAATATTGCACCATTCGCCTAGAACAGCATTTCCTAAAAAACCATCATGACCTTTATTTGAATATCCGAAAAGCACTGAATTATTAACCTCTCCTCCAATTCTTGAATGTGGTCCGACAGTAGTTGCTCCATAAACTTTGGTTGCCAATTTTACTTGTGCTTCTTCACACAATGCGAATGGTCCACGAATGACAGAACCTTCCATTATTTCGGAGTTTTTTCCTATATAAATTGGTCCTGTTGAAGCGTTTAATGTTACGAATTCAAGCTTTGCTCCTTCTTCAATAAAAATATTTTCTGGTGATAAAACATTAACATTTTTTGGTATTGGTAGCGATGTTCTACCTTCAGTGATTAAATCAAAATCTTCACGAATTGCGGCATCATTTTTAGCAAAAATATCCCATGTGTTTTCAACTGTTAGGCAATCTTCGTTAAATTCAATAATTTCGTAAGTATCAAAATCAATTTCTTCTTGAGTATCTTTAGTATAAAAGGCTATTACTGTATCACCTTTAAAAATTGCCTGATTTTTTTCTAAACTTTTAACCATTTCTGACAAAACATCATTGGGCAAAAAAGAAGCATTAATCATTACGTTATCTTCAAGCTCAACCATTGGATACTTTTCAGAAAGATATTCTTCAGTTAGAGTGGTTGTTGTATAACCTAAATATTTTTCCCACTTTTCACGAATAGTTAAAATTCCAATGCGAATTTCAGCAACTGGTCGTGTAAAAGTAAAAGGTAAAAGTGCGTTTCGAACGGTTCCGTCAAAAAGTATATAGTTCATTTTAATTTCAGATTTCAGATTTCAGATTTCAGATTTCAGTTTAATGGTTGAAAACAAAATTTAAAATCATTAGTAATGTTTTGTCAAAGTTACAAAAGTTTAGTTCATAAAAAAACCTCCCAAAAAATTGGAAGGTCTTAATAAAATTTGAACTACTAAAAAATTATTTTGTTTTTTTAGCATATTTGCTATTAAATTTATCAATACGTCCTGCAGTATCGATAAGTTTAGATTTACCTGTGTAAAATGGGTGAGATGTTCTAGAAATCTCCATTTTGTAAACTGGATATTCAACTCCTTCGTGAGTGATAGTTTCTTTAGTTTCAACTGTTGATTTAGTGATAAAAACATCTTCGTTTGACATGTCTTTAAAAGCAACTAATCTGTAATTTTCTGGGTGAATTCCTTGTTTCATTGTGTAAATCTTTTATTTGTTATGAAGTAGTTTGTTGTGAAGCTTTCATTATAAAAGGTATCAACTGGCTACAACTTTTAATTATTGTTTTTTATTTGAGAGTGCAAAAATACAACTATTTTTTAATTATCAAACCTTTAAAGCACTTTTTTTAATTGAATTATATATTCTACAATAATAATGGAATTACTATATTTGTGGATTAATTTTAAAGACAAAAAAAATGGATAATACTACTTCACCTGCTAAATCAGGGTTAATTTATGGATTCCTATTTGGAGCTATAATGATTCTAGAATTTGTAATTGGTTATGTTATGAATATCGACCCTCAAACAAACCCTACATATGGAACTATAATCAACGTCTTAAATTTTTTAATTCTTCCACTTCTTTTTATATATGTTGGCTGTAATAATTACAAAACAAACATAAATGGTGGTTTTGTTAGCTTTGGAGAATGTCTAAAAATAGGAGTTACCATATGCATAATAGCAGGATTAATATCTGGAATTTTCATGGTTGTATTCAATTTAATTATGCCTGATTATATGACCGAAATGTATGATAAAGTTGGTAAAATGATGGTAGAAAAAAATCCTGAAATGACATCAGAGCAAATAGAGATGAGTATTTCAATGATGAAAAAATTCTCACATCCAGCAATTTTACTTCCTGTTACAGTACTTATGTATGCTTTTATCGGACTTATTTACTCTCTTATAATTGGTGCCATAGTAAAAAAAGACCGTAATCAAAGTTTTTAATTTAATGAATCTATCCATAATTATCCCATTATTAAACGAGCAAGAATCGTTACCAGAGTTGCATTCATGGATTGTAAAAGTCATGAAAGAAAATAACTACACTTATGAAATTCTATTTATAGATGACGGAAGTACAGATGATTCTTGGCAAACTATTGAAAATTTATCAAAAGAAAATCCTTGTGTAAAAGGGATCAAGTTTTTAAGAAACTTTGGTAAATCTCAAGCACTTCATGCAGGTTTTGCAAAAGCTCAAGGTGATGTTATTATTACAATGGATGCAGACTTACAAGATAGTCCAGATGAAATTCCAGGATTATTCAAAATGGTGACAGAACAAAATTTTGATTTAGTTTCAGGTTGGAAAAAGAAACGTTACGACAATGCAGTAACCAAGAATTTACCTTCCAAATTATTCAACTGGGCAGCAAGAAAAACTTCTGGTGTTTATTTGAACGATTTTAATTGTGGATTGAAGGCATACAAAAATGTAGTTATCAAAAACATTGAAGTTTCTGGTGAAATGCACCGATATATCCCAGTTCTAGCTAAAAATGCTGGCTTTGGAAAAATTGGCGAAAAAGTAGTTATTCATCAAGCAAGAAAATATGGCGAATCTAAATTTGGAATGAGTCGTTTTGTTAATGGTTTTCTTGATTTAATTACGATTTGGTTTTTATCTCGCTACGGAAAACGTCCAATGCACTTGTTTGGAGCTGCTGGAGTTTTAATGTTTATTATTGGTTTTTTAGCAACTGGTTTCATCATTACTATAAAACTTATAAAACTTTACTCTGGATTTGATACCATTTTAGTTACCAGTAATCCATTATTTTATATTGCCTTAACTTCAATGATTATTGGAACTCAATTATTTTTAGCTGGATTTTTAGGTGAAATCATTCTTCGTACAAAAAACAATGAAGAACGTTATAAAATTGCCTCAGAAATAAATTTATAATAATACAAAGCGAAATTTCGCCTTTCAAAATAAGATTATGCACATAGAACAAACTATTTTAGACAAAGTAAACGAGTGGTTAACACCAACATTTGACAATCAAACGCAAGAAGATATCAAAGAAATGATGACAACTTCTCCTAGAGATTTAGAAGAAAGTTTTTTTAAAAATCTTGAATTTGGAACTGGTGGAATGCGAGGTATTATGGGTGTTGGAACCAATAGAATCAACAAATATACACTTGGGAAAAACACACAAGGTTTATCAAATTACATGATAAAATCATTTCCTGGAGAACAACTAAAAGTTGCTATCGCTTACGATTGTCGACATAATAGTGATACTTTGGCAAAAGTTGTTGCTGATGTCTTTTCGGCAAATGGAATTCACGTTTATCTTTTTTCTGATATGCGTCCAACTCCTGAATTGTCTTTTGCTTTAAAATATTTGAATTGCCATGCAGGAATCGTTCTTACGGCTTCTCACAATCCGCCAGAATATAATGGATACAAAGTATATTGGCAAGATGGTGGGCAGTTAGTTCCACCACAAGACAAAGAAATTATAGAGGTTATCGAAGCATTAAATTATAGCGAAATTAAATTTGAAGCTAACGAAAATCTTATTGAATACATTGATGTTGCTATTGATGAAGCTTTTGCAAAATCTACTGTTGAAAATGCAAGTTTCAATACACCAGCAGCAGCAAAAGAAAATTTAAAAATTGTTTACACTTCACTTCACGGAACTTCAATAAAAGCAATTCCGGGAGTTTTAGCAAAAGCTGGTTATACTGATGTGAATATTGTTGCAGAACAAGAGGTTCCCAACGGTGATTTTCCAACTGTGAAATCTCCAAATCCTGAAGAACCAGAAGCATTAACAATGGCATTGGAATTAGCAGATAAAATTGGTGGCGATATTGTAATTGGCACCGATCCAGATTCTGATAGATTGGGTGTTGCTGTTCGTGATACTGATGGTAAAATGATACTGTTAAATGGTAATCAAACTATGGTTATCATGACAGCTTTCTTGCTAGAACAATGGAAACGAGCTGGAAAAATTGACGGAAAACAATTTATTGGTTCAACTATTGTTTCAACTCCAATGATGTTAGAATTAGCATCTGGATACAATGTTGAATGCAAAGTTGGATTAACCGGTTTCAAATGGATTGCGAAATTTATAAAAGACTTCCCAGAACTAACGTTTATTGGTGGTGGAGAAGAAAGCTTCGGATTCATGGTTGGCGATGCTGTTCGTGATAAAGATGCTGTTGGCGCTTGTTTACTAGTTTGCGAAATTGCTGCGCAAGCCAAAGCTGCAGGAAGTACACTATATAAAGAGTTATTAAATTTATACGTTGATTTTGGTTTTTACAAAGAGCATTTGATTTCGTTAACTAAAAAAGGAATTTCTGGAATGCAAGAAATCAATCAAATGATGATTGATTTACGTGAGAATCCGATGAGTGAGATTAATGGTCAACGTGTGGTTTGTATTGAAGATTATGAAAATTCGACTTCAAAAAATATGTTTACTCAAGAGCTTGAATCGATTTCAATTCCAAAATCTAATGTACTAATCTATTATTTGGAAGATGGCTCTAAAATTTGTGCTCGTCCTAGTGGAACAGAACCAAAAATTAAGTTTTATTTTAGTGTTAATGCTCCTCTAGATGCTGTAGAAAATGCGAAAGAAATTGAATTAGAATTGGATAATAAAATTAAAAATATAATCGCAGAAATGCAGTTAAACTAGAAATGGACGAAAACATAAAAAAGATAATTCCATTTATAAAACCTTATAAATTTCACGTTATATGGAATGTGATTTATAATATTTTATATGCTTTGTTTAGCACATTATCATTTGTTGCTCTAATACCAATGATGGATGTTTTATTCAAAAATGAAAACAAAGTATTAGAAGAACCTATCTACACAACCATTTGGGATATTGGAACTTATGGAAAAAATTATTTATACTTTCAGATAAATACTTTGTCTAAGAATGATGGTCCTCAATTTGCATTAATACTAGTTGTTAGTTTAGTAATTATTACTTTTTTATTTAAAAACTTGTTCAACTATCTTGCTTCAAACCATTTAATGCATTTAAAAAATGGAGTTCTAAAAGATTTAAGAACCACAATGTACGATAAAATTATTGAACTACCTGTTTCTTATTATTCTGAAAAAAGAAGAGGAGATATAATGGCGCGAATGTTAGGCGACGTTAATGAGGTTCAAAATTCATTCTTCTCAATTTTAGAACTTATCGTAAAAGAGCCAATGACCATTATTTTTACGATTGTAACAATGTTTGCAATTAGTGTAAAACTGACGCTTTTTGTTTTCATATTTATTCCTATTTCAGGATTTATTATTTCAAAAATTGGAAAATCATTAAAAGCAAAATCAGAAAGAGCTCAATTTGAAGGTGGTTATTTAATTTCCATTGTTGAAGAAAGTTTATCTGGCTTAAAAGTTGTAAAAAGTTATAATGCAGAGCATAATTTCAAACAGAAGTTTAATAGTTCGGTTACTAGATTACTAAATCTATCCAACAGTATTGGAAGAAAAAACAATTTAGCATCACCTTTTAGTGAATTCATGGGAATTATTGTAATTGCTGTTTTACTTTGGTTTGGCGGAAATATGGTTTTGGTTGACAAACTTGCTAATGGAAAAGCCGTTTTAGAAGGTGCTCAATTCTTAGTATACATGGGATTGGCTTACAACATTCTTACTCCAGCAAAATCAATTTCTAAAGCAAGTTATTCGGTTAAAAGCGGTTTAGCTGCAGCTCAAAGAGTATTTGAAGTTTTAGAAGTTGAAAATACCATAACAGATAAACCAAATGCGATTAACAAAGAAACATTTGATAAAAATATCACTATAGAAAATATCAACTTTAGATATGAAGATGATAATATTTTAACCAATTTTTCATTAGAAGTTCCAAAAGGAAAAACTGTGGCTCTTGTAGGTCAATCTGGTAGTGGAAAAAGTACAATTGCAAATCTTCTTACTCGTTTTTATGACGTACAAGAAGGAAGTATCAACATCGATGGCATCAATCTAAAAGACATGACGATGAACTCTTTACGTCAGATGATAGGTTTGGTTACTCAAGATTCTATACTTTTTAATGATACCATAAAAAACAATATACTAATTGGCAAACCTAATGCAACCGATGACGAAATTATTGCTGCATTAAAAGTGGCAAATGCTTATGAATTTGTAAAAGATTTACCTAACGGTATTGAAACCAATATTGGTGATGCTGGTGGAAAACTTTCTGGTGGACAAAAACAACGACTTTCAATTGCGCGTGCGGTTTTAAAAAATCCACCAATTATGATTTTGGATGAAGCAACATCTGCATTGGATACCGAAAGTGAGAAATTTGTGCAAGTAGCTCTAGAAAACATGATGCAAAATAGAACTTCTATTGTTATTGCACACCGATTATCTACAATTCAAAAAGCTGATAAAATTGTGGTGATGCAAAAAGGTTTGATAGTTGAACAAGGCAATCACGAAGAATTATTGGCCAAAAACGGAATGTATTCTAAGTTAGTATTGATGCAAAGTTTTGAGTAAAAAGTTGGAGGATGGAGGATGGATGTTGGATGTTGGAATCTAAATAATTAACCCATTTAATTTATGAAAAGAGAATATTTTACTGGTTTATTTCTTATAATTTTTGTTTCAGTTATTATCACATTATCCTACACTATTGATGAACAATTAGTTGAAGAATATCTTCTAAAATATGTAGTGGTTTGGCTTATTCTCGCTATTTATGTTGGACAATATTCGATGAAATTTCCGAAACGTTTTTAAATGTATTTCAATAATCCAAATATCACACTTCCAGAAAATCCAGATACGATAGTTTGGAAGTATTTGGACTTGTCAAAATTTTTGGACTTGCTACTTTCTAGAAAACTCTTCATGTCGCGTTCGGATAAGTTTGAAGATCAATATGAAGGAACATTTTCTGAACCGACCTTTGAAGAAATTAAAAAATTGTCTGCCAATAATCCTGAGTTTCTTGATTACTATAAATCACACAGAGAAAAAGTTGTTATTAGCAGTTGGCATATCAATGAATATGAATCGTTTGCTATGTGGCAAATTTTCACACAAAATAGTGAAGGTTTGGCTATTCAATCTACTATTGGAAGACTCCAAAAGGCCTTAGAAGCTGAAAAGGATTTCAAGCAATACATTGGCGAAGTAAATTACATCGATTACAAAAAAGAATATATTCCTTTTGACGATATGTTTTTTCCATTTCTATTTAAACGTAAAAGTTTTCAGTATGAACGTGAAGTCAGAATTATCGCCGATTTATCTGAGCAAGAAATTAAAATCAATGATGGTTTAAAAATTGATGTTGATATTTCGCAACTTATAGAAAAAATCTACATTCATCCAAAATCTGAAAATTGGTATAAAAAATTGGTAATAGAATTAGTTGACAAACTTGGGTTTGACTTTGAAATTGAAAAATCAGATTTAGAAAGTGATATTCTAATTTAAAAAACTCTTACAATTCGGTAAGTTTTTTTGAAAAGCAATCTAAATATTAATTATTTTTACTGAAGCTAACCAATAAATTTATGTTATGATAAATCTAATTGTAAAAATCGTTGTTACTGCATTAAAGATAGTAGTTAGTTGTTTGTTCTAAATTTAATGATAAATTATTTTATTTACTATTAAATAGGATTATACTCCACCACCTTCAATTCTTTATCCATTAAATCTACGTATTGATAATGTACTTTATCGTCTTTATCAAACGCACCATTTTTATTGATGTCTTCTATCGTTCTGAAGTATAATCTGTTTTGTGAATCTATCACATTCCAATCTATAAACTCTTGAAATTCAACAGAAAGTTTTTTAAAGTTACTTCCATCGATTGCACTTATATATAAATCTTTGATGTCGTTACTATCTAGTTTTCCGTCTTTATTAGAATCCATATCTTCTAGAACATAAACTAAAAATTGCTTTTTTGTTTTATCAGCAATCGATTTCAAATAAGTTACTCGCTCTATTAAAACAGGTTTGTCGGTTAAAACTTTCAATGAATCAGAACCAATTTGTTGGAACTTAAAATTGCTTAAATAACCTGTAATTTCGTATTCATTAGAATTAGAAACCACAAAACTTTCTCTTTCTGAACTCGAATATTTTGTTTTGGACCTTCCGCTAGCAACGGTAAACTCACCAATTGGAAATAACAAAACCGAAGTTCCTTCCATTTGAATTGGTAAATCAGCTACTAATATTTTAGAAGTATCAATCTTTGGTTCTGAACGCTCTTTAGAAGTATTTTCGTAAATTACTTTAGGCTTTTCAGTTTCTTCTTTACAACTAACTAAAAGTATGATTAATGCAAGGACACTATATTTTGAGAAATTTTTCATTTGAACAATATTTAATCTTTATCAAAGATATGATTTTTGATTGTATTTTCTATTTCTATTGAACTTTAGTAGTACAAAAATATTTAGAATTATAATTCCTATAAAGGCAAATAGAACTATTTTGTATTGCTTTAAATTTTTAATTAAAAGTAGCCAATTTGCTTTTGTTTTTTGTTCAGCAAAAAAATCTTTATTTGCTTCATAATAAAAACACTTTTCATAATTCATACTTTTTTTGTAACTTTTCTTTATCTTTCTGTTTCCCAATACATATAAATCGTTATCAAGTTGATAATAAGTATCTGTTTTTTCGATTGCTTGAATATCCAATACTCTTATAAAAACTTCATAATTCATTTGTTTTCCAAAATGAACTTTAATTCCATTTATTGAATCGTTGGATTGGTGCAATTTTCTTATAGCCAATTGAAAACTATCTAACTTATTTTGCTCCTTTTCTATTGAAGAATTAAATACATAAGTACTATTATTTCTTAAAATAAGTTTTGGTTTTTCTTTGATTATTTTTTTGGAATACTCTTCATCTAAGCCATAATTAAAAGATCTATATTCTTTCATATAACCATTAAAAAAAATGAACCAAAAACAAAGTAATGGCAAAACCACCAAAGAAATCATTCCAGGAACATAAAAAATCTTTCTATGTTTCTTGAAACTCATTTACAATCTTGCAGTCAACTTCACATTAAAAACTCTCGTGGTCATATAATTTGGGATTCCGTATTGATTTTTGGTGTAGGCATCACGAACCCAAGTATTTGTAATAGCATTTTGATTATTAAACAAATTAAATGCTTCAAATCCTAATGATAATTCTTTAAACTTTTTCAACCAATGTCCGTCTGGTTTTAGCTCATTTTTTTCGGTAAACGAATAGAAAAATCCAACGTCGGCTCTACGATAATCTCTCAAACGACTTTGATATTGATACACATCAGCATAAGATGGCGAACCACCAGGAAGTCCTGTATTGTAAACCAAATTCATATACAATTTCACGTTAGGAATGTTTGGCATATAATCTTGAAATAAAATACCAAATTTTAAACGTTGATCTGTAGGACGAGCGATATTTCCTCTATTGTCTTGATTTTCTTCTGTCTTTAAATATCCGAAAGTAAACCATGATTCAGTTCCTGGAACAAACTCACCATTTAATCTACAATCAAATCCGTAAGCATAAGCCGTTGCATCATTATTAGCTCTGTATCGAATTCTCACATTCTCCAAAGTATAAGTGTTTACATCATTCATAGTTTTATAAAATGCTTCTGAAACCAATTTGAATTTACGATTCCACATTTTAAAATTATAATCATTTCCTACTACAAAATGAATTGATTGTTGTGCTTTAACGTCTGATTGAACGGCTCCATTTAGGTCACGCAATTCTCTGTAAAATGGCGGTTGATAGTAAAATCCTGTTGAGAGTCGAAAAATCATATCCCTTTCCCAATCGGGTTTGAGTGAAATTTGAGCTCTCGGACTAAAAACGGTTTGACTTGAAGACGTAATATTATCACCAGAAACCATCCAATTGTGTGCTCTAACACCAGCGTTTAAAAACAATTGACTGTTTCCAAGTGTAGTTTTTGTATTCCACTGTGCGAAAGCAGAAATTCTATCAATATTTACAAAATTTAGCGCTCTTACATTCTGAAAAGGTACTAACGGACCAACATAAGGATTGTAAGGTTGATCATTAGGAATATCTATAATTGGTGGATTAATTGAGAATCCTGCCGAATCGATAACTTCCCATTCTACTATTCTATCGCGAATACTTTCGTGCGTATATTTTACGCCCCAATCTATTTGAAATCTCTTTTTTACATTGTGACTTCCTTTTACTTCTGCATTAATTATCAATGCATCTAAATCATTTCTGGCATGATTCAATTGAGACCCAACTGCACGATTGAAAGTTACATCACCAAAAGTTTCTGAACCAATATTACTATCAACTTCTCCTAAAAAATAAGCAGCGTCTATATCAAAATATTCTTGCTCTTGTGTGTGATAGGAAGATGCAATAAACTTATAAGTATTATCTTCATTTGATTTGAATGTAGACTTAATAGCGCCAAAAAAGGTTTGAAATTGAGTATCTTCTTGTCCTTCATAAAAAACTTGTAGTGCAATAGGTTCACTCAAAGTACCAAAATTGGTTTGACGTGTTAAAGGCTGGAAGCTGTATTTATTTTGAGCAATATTTCCTAAAAAACTCCATTGCCATTTTGCAGAAGCATCATAGTTAACAACAGTTTGTACATCGGCAAAAGTTGGTCTGAAATTACTTTCTGTTTCTTGACTGTTAACCAAAAGCGAATTATCTCTATAACGAATACCTGTCATGGCACTCCATTTTTTATTTTTAGAAACGCCTTCTGCAGAAATACTTCCACCAAGAAAACTTGCTTCTAGTGAAGCTCCAAATTTTGTAGGTTTTCTGTAAGTAATATCTAAAACAGAAGACATTTTGTCTCCAAATTTGGCTTGAAATCCACCAGCAGAAAATTCTATATTTTGAATTAAATCAGTGTTAGTAAAACTCAATCCTTCTTGCTGACCAGAGCGCACCAAAAACGGACGATAAATTTCGACTTCATTTACATAAACCAAGTTTTCATCATAATTTCCACCTCTCACAGAGTAAGCAGCACTCAATTCAGTATTTGAAGTTACACCTTGTAATGTTTTAATCACACTTTCAATTCCACCAGACAAACTTGGATTTTTTCTAATAACTTCTGGTTCAATACTTATAATCCCTGATGCTCTACCTCTATTGTTTTTAATAATAACTTCGTCCAATTGAGCGTTTTTAGAACTCATTACAGGATTATATTCAACAATATCATTATTTTTTAATTGAAATGTTGCTGTAATATTTTTTAAAGAAACATGTGTATAAACCAAAACTACTTTTTGATTCGCCGGAATGGTGATTACATAAAAACCTGTTTTATTAGTAACAACAGATTGGCTTTGATAACTAACATTAACTCCTTCAACAGGATTGTTGTTTTCATCTAAAACTATTCCTGTAACTTTCGCTGTTTGCCCCAAAGATGCAATGGTAAATAGAAAAAAAACTAGGTATATAAATTTATTTATTGCTTTCAAAAGATATTATTTTTTTTGACTTCTGTTAAACTGAGTTTCAAAGATAGTAGAATTTCCAACATTATCTGTAACAACTACTTTCAATTTATTGGCCCCTTCTTGTAACAAATCATCATTAAAAACGTGAGTCAAGCGCTTTAATTTTGATTCATATTCAAATAAAACCCATTTATCGTTAATGTAGCCATTGTAGGTTTTAACGCCAGACAAATCATCAGAAATCGTTACGTTAATGCTTTTTTGATTTGTAATCCATTTACCTTCAATGCTTTTTGCCATACTAATTTTTGGAGCAGTTATGTCTTTTGCTAATGTGAATTGTCCCAAATTTCTTGTTTTACAAGTAAACGTATTACCTACTAGTTTTGTTGTGATGTATCCTAATTTAGTTCCGTTTACTGATGCAATAAACATTTTTTTCTTTTCTTCTTCTGAAGATTTGGTGTCTTCAACAGAAATTGTAAAGTTGGTATGTGCAGGAACGGAATCATCATGAAGGAAAAGCGTGTTATTTCTTACATCAAAATTTAGATAGAAATCTTCATAAAATGTTCCTGCTGGAAAATAAACAGAAAAATTATCCTTTTCAAAGTTGGATTCAACTTTAGATTTTACCAAATACTTTGTGACTTTATTCTCTTCATTAATAAGAGCTGGCTTTGCTGAATATTTTACCGGAATTGAAATAACCGTTTTGTTTTTAAAGAAATCAGACACTTCAATACGTTGAATTTCTAAAGTATTTGGTACAATATTTAATATCCCATTTTCATAATTTTGATAAATATTACTCCAAGGAAATGGATTTTTCATAAAAAGCTTTTGTACTCTTTGACGCATTTTCTTATATCTAGCATAGTCGATAAAAGCATTAATATATTTTGCTTCATCAAAGACCATAGTATCAAATTCATATCCAAAAATCACTTTCCCATTAGATATCAATTCCGTTTTGTAAACACCATTTGCGTTGTATGAGACATTATCATTGTCTGTTGCGCTAATTCCAAATCCAATTTTACCACTTGCAAAAACTTGTTGCGACAAATAGGTTCCATCAGATTGAAGAGACAAATTAAGAAGAACTGGTCTTTTAGATTCATTTACCACTGCTGAATTATCTAAAGGATAAACCATGAGACTTGAAACAATTGGATTTTTTGTGTCTTGAGTTTGTATTCCAAAAAACAACGGATTTATAATTTTCTCTGTTTTGTTATCTCTGAACTCAAAATGCAAATGTGGCCCTTCTGAACCGCCAGTATTTCCGGATAGTGCAATGATGTCGCCTTTCTTTACTACAAGTTCGCCAGGTTTAAAAAAAGCTTCAATTTCATAACTTTTTTCAGCATATTGCAATGCAATAATCTTATCTTGAATAGTTCCGACAGCTTTTTGTAAATGTCCGTAAACAGAAGTATAACCATTTGGATGTGTTATATAAATTGCTTTGCCATATCCAGCAGTTGAAACTTTGATTCTAGAGATATAACCATCAGCAACGGCATAAACATTTAAACCCTCTTTCTGATTGGTTTTAAAATCAAATCCTGTATGAAAGTGATTTGGACGTAATTCTCCAAAATTTCCAGAAAATTGCAATGGAATATCTAAAGGTGATCTGAAGTAATCTTTTGGATACTCATTTTGGGCAAATGAAAAAATCGAAAACAAGAAAATAAGTGGGAAATATTTCATTATAAATGGTTTTTTGCTAAAGTATAAAAAACTTTATAATTACAAAAAAAATACCACAAACAGATTTATAACTAACTATTTTACAAAATATTAGAAGTGAATAAAAAAATATATTTAATTTTTAACGAAAAATATTGCTTTAATAGATTAGGAATTATAAATTTGTAAGATTAAGTAATGAATTGTGTCATAGATGAGTGAAATTGCAGAAATAATTGATACTCTTGAGAATAAAATTCAAAAAATGTTTAAAAAGATAAACGATTTAGAAGAAAAAAATCAAGCGTTGCAACGAGAAATAAAGATTTCTGTACAATCAAATCAAAATCAAACTTTGGCGTATGAGTCGTTAAAAAAAGAATTTGAATCATTAAAAATGACTAATTCGTTACTAGGCAGTGAAGATTATAAAAGAGATACGAAGCTTAAAATAAATTCATTAATTCGCGAAATTGATTATTGTATAGCGCAACTTGCTGATTAAAATTATGGATGAAAAGCTTAAAATTAAAATATCAATTGCAGACAGAGTTTATCCGTTAACGGTAAGTATGCAGCAAGAAGAAGCCATGAGAAGTGCTTCTAAAAAGATAGATTTAATGATAAAGCAATTTGAAGAGAATTATGCTGTAAGAGATAAGCAAGATGTTTTAGCTATGTGTGCATTACAATTTGCATCACAGTTGGAACAGAAAAAAGTGGATAATGCTATTGATGGAAAAGAATCAATGGAACGATTAACAAACATAAATAGCCTTTTAGACGACTATCTTAATAAATAAATAAGTTACAAGAAAAAACGTTCTTTTAAATAAACTAAAAATACTGCCTACATTAGTTCATTTTTGGTAAACTCAACACTAACAAATTAAAATGAGTAAATCGTCGCTACTATAGTAAGCCCATTAAGTTGGGAAACTTGAACAGCGAGTTAACTCAAAACTTGTCCTTACGAGTTTATACAAGCAATTAATGTAGGTTTTTTTATATATAAATTTTTTACACAACCATGGACATAGTATCTATAATTATCGGCGTAGTCGTTGGAATAGCTGGAGGTTTTGCAATAGCAAAAATGCTCGAAAAAAGCAATGTTTCTAACCTTATAAAAAACGCAAAAAAAGAAGCATCTTCTATTTTGAAAGATGCCAACCAAGAAGCAGAAAACATCAAGAAAGACAAATTATTACAAGCTAAAGAGAAATTTCTTGAATTAAAATCGGAACATGAAAAGGAAATTTTATCGAAAGATAAAAAAATGGCTGAAGTTGAAAAGAGAATTCGTGATAAAGAATCACAAGTTTCAAGTGAATTAGCCAAAGCTAAGAAAGTGAACGACGATTATGAAGCCAAAACTCTTGAATACAACTCTAAAATTGAAATGCTTGATAAAAAGTATCAAGAAGTAGAGAAAATGCACAAAAGTCAAGTAGAACAATTGGAAGTAATTTCAGGACTTTCAGCTGAAGATGCTAAAGAACAATTAGTAGAAAGCTTGAAAGCTGAAGCTAAAACTAAGGCAATGGCGCACATTCAAGAAACTATTGAAGAAGCCAAACTTACTGCTGCTCAAGAAGCTAAAAAAGTAATCATCAACACAATTCAACGTGTAGGAACAGAAGAAGCAGTAGAAAATTGTGTATCTGTTTTCAACATTGAATCTGATGATGTAAAAGGAAGAATTATTGGTCGTGAAGGTAGAAACATTAGAGCTTTAGAAGCTGCAACTGGTGTAGAAATTATTGTTGATGATACTCCAGAAGCAATCATCCTTTCTTGTTTTGACCCTGTGAGAAGAGAAATTGCACGTTTATCTTTACACAAACTTGTTACTGACGGACGTATTCACCCAGCTAGAATTGAAGAGGTTGTTGCTAAAACAACTAAACAAATTGATGATGAAATCATTGAAGTTGGAAAACGTACCGTTATTGATTTAGGAATTCATGGATTACATCCAGAATTGATTAAGATTGTTGGTAGAATGAAATACCGTTCTTCTTATGGTCAAAATTTATTACAACACTCGAGAGAAGTTGCCAAACTATGTGGTATCATGGCAGCAGAATTAGGATTGAATGTAAAATTAGCTAAACGTGCTGGTTTACTTCACGATATTGGTAAAGTGCCAGATGCAGAAAGTGATTTACCGCACGCATTACTTGGAATGCAGTGGGCTGAAAAATTTGGCGAAAAAGAAGAAGTATGCAACGCAATTGGAGCACACCACGACGAAATTGAAATGAAATATTTAATTTCACCTATCATTCAAGTTTGTGATGCTATTTCTGGAGCAAGACCTGGTGCTAGAAGACAAGTATTAGATTCTTACATACAACGTTTAAAAGACTTAGAAGAAATTGCTTTTGGATTTAATGGTGTAAAAAATGCTTACGCTATTCAAGCCGGACGTGAACTACGTGTTATTGTAGAAAGTGAAAAAGTTAGTGATGATATGGCGTCGAATCTATCATTTGAAATATCACAAAAAATTCAAACAGAAATGACTTATCCTGGTCAAGTGAAAATTACTGTAATTAGAGAAACTCGCGCAGTTAATATTGCTAAATAAGGTAAGTTAATAAACATAAAACATAAAAAAGGTATCCGTTTGGATACCTTTTTTATGCGAATATTGTTTCAAAATCTTCTTGAGTCATAGGTTTGTAATAGTACTTTTTAACCTCATCTTGATATTCTTTCGATTTATTTAAATCTGTTACATCATTGGATGAACTCACCAAATAAACTGTGATTTCCTTTGTAAGCTTTTGCTTTATTTTTTTAAACTCTTCTAAAAACTGCCATCCGTCGTAAACTGGCATATTAATATCTAATAGAATTAAATCTGGAATATTATCTGTTTCTACTTTATCTTTTAATTCATCAATAGCTTCTAGACCATTGAAAAAATATTTTGTATCAACATTAATATTGCATTTAGAAAATAACTTTTTTATAATAAAATGATAAACCATATCATCATCTACAACAAAAATAGTATTAAATTTCTTCATTAAAATTTATTTTAAAAGTGGTTCCAACATTTACTTTACTTTCAACCTCTATACTTCCTCCCATCGATTCGATTTGATTTTTTGTAATAAACAAACCAATTCCTCTTGCATTAGCATTTTTGTGAAATGTTTTATACATTCCAAACAACTTTTCGCCGTGCTTTTCTAAGTTTATACCCAAACCATTATCTTCAATAACCAAAACTAATTTTCCGTTTTCTACTGAAGATGAATAACTTATTTCAGGATGACGCTCAGGATGTGAGTATTTTATAGCATTGGTTGTAAAGTTTAAAAATAAACTTTCTAAATATGCTGGATTAAACTTTATAGTATCTTTTTCACCAATCTTATTAACAATTTTTACCTTATTATCTTTTATCTCTTTGCTTAAAACTTCAAGTGTTTGGTTTAAAAAAGCATTAAGATTCAAATCTTCCTTTTTATGAATTATAGCATTGTGAATATCAACCAATTCTTTTAAATGGTCAATAGTTTCAGAAAGTGCATTGGATGTAGTTTTTAAATAAGTCAAACACTCATCCTTACTTTCTTTATCATTAGATTCATCTAAAATATTTAAAAGCATTTTAAAATTTCCTGTGTGCGATCTTAAATTATGTGAGACTATATGTGCAAAATTCAATAATCTATTATTTTGCTCTATAATAATATCTAAATGATCCAACAATTCATTTTCTTTTTCTTTGTTATGTGTTACATCACTATGAGTTCCAATTATTCTAACTGGATTACCATTTTCATCTCTTTCAATAATTTTACCTCTACTTAAAACCCATTTGTAGGAACCATCTTTTGCTAAAACTCTTTTGGTATTTTCAAAATATGGTGTCTTTCTATCTTTATGAGATTGAATACTATCTAAATAATCTTTTAAATCATTTGGATGGATACGTTCATCCCATTTAGAATTGGTATTAATATCATCAAACTCATCAAGATAAAGTATGTCTAACGATTCTTTTGAGAAAAACACATTTCCTGTAGTAAGATTATAATCCCAAATCCCTTTTTTGGAGGCTTCAAGAGCAAACTGATATCTTGTTTCTGATTCTTGAACTTTAATTTCTCGCTCTTTAATATCAGTAATATCTGTTAAAGTGCTAAAAAATATAGTATTTTTATCAATATCTGAAGTAACATTGGCATCTACTTTAAACCATGAAATCTTTTTATTTTTGGTAATGATACGAAATTCACAACGCCAAGGCTCAAGATTTTGTTTAGAATAATTTAGTGATGTAAAAAATGCATCTCTATCTTCTGGATGAACCTTATTACTAATAACATCAATAGGATTGGATTTCAATTCGAATTTATTCAATTCAAAATAAGACAAAATATTCTTATTAAGATAGGTAATATTAAATTCATCGTTTGGAGAAATAGTTAACTGAAATATTAAATCTGGTATTTGATTTAACATTTGTTCGAAAAAGTTAACTTTTTCAACAAGAAAAAAATCATTAATAATTGAATTTGTTTTCATAATGTTCTAGTAGGTTTGGGACCAATATATCTTTAAAATTGCTAAAAAAACTTTAAAAACTTAAAACAAATATAAAATTAACATCGATTAAATGCGTGTTTTATACGTTAAAATACACTTTTAGATGCAATTTTAAGTATTTTAACAAGAATTATATTACTTTTAAAACTTGATTAACTTTTGAAATAAACTTTAAAAACAGAACCTTTATCAACAGTACTTTCAACCTCAATTTTACCTCCCAAAGCTTCTATTTGATTTTTGGTAATATGTAGCCCAATACCATTTGAATCTTTATTAGAATGAAATGTTTTAAACAAACCAAAGAGATGATCTCCATAACGCTCTAAGTCAATTCCGACACCGTTATCTTCAATCTTTAATACTTTATAACCATCGACTGAATAAACAGAATATGTTATCTTTGGTTCTCTATCTGGCGAAGAATATCTTATTGCATTTGAAGTTAAATTAAGTAGAATACTTTCTAAATA
Source organism: Flavobacterium cheonanense (assembly GCF_039539185.1). NCBI lineage: Bacteria > Pseudomonadati > Bacteroidota > Flavobacteriia > Flavobacteriales > Flavobacteriaceae > Flavobacterium > Flavobacterium cheonanense. The sequence continues at coordinate 447,477 of NZ_BAABCT010000001.1, forward strand.
TGCAGGATTAAAAAATACAGTTTCATCTATAGAAACCAAGTTAACAATATTTACTTTTGAATGATGAACATCTTCCATAAGAATATTAAAAACTTTTTTTAAATACACATTAAGATTCAGTTGTTCTTTATTTATATTTTGATTGTTTTGAACTTTTATTAGGTCTGAAAGATTATCAATAGTACTTGACAACTCATTAGAAACAGTTTTTATATATGATAAAAACTCATTCTGTTCAAACATTTTATTTTCATTGAGTTTTATTAAAGTACCTAAATTTCCAGCATGATTTTTTAAATTATGTGAAACTATATATGCAAAATTGAGTAATTTATTTTTTTGATTATTTATTAAAACTATAGTTTCTTCTAGATTTTGCTCTCGCTCCTTCTGTGAAGAAATATCGGTATGAGTTCCAACAATTCTGAGTGGTTTACCTTCATCATCTCTTAATACCACTTTACCCCTATCAAGAATCCATTTATATTTACCATTACATAATACTCGATGACAAGTTTCGTAGTATGGAATTTCATTTTCAAAATGCTTTTTAATATTTCCGAAATAAAGATCCCTATCATCAGGGTGTACTTTTTCATCCCATTCTTCTGGAGTAGAAATAGCAAAACTAAAATCATCCATCTCAAGAATTTTTAAAGATTCTTGTGAATAATATACTTGATTAGTAACCAAATCCCAATCCCATATTCCAATTCCTGAAGCTGAAACTGCAAACTGATTTCTAATTTCGTTAATCGTTTGATCGTCAATATAAAGTGTTTTCAAAATTGTATTTTTTTACAATACAAAGGAAAATATTAAAATCTCTGAAAGTAAAAATTAAGCGTAGAAAGATTTCTACAAGAAAGAAAATTAACAATTATTTCCTTGGGTGAAAGGAGTTCATAATTTGAGTTAAATGCTTTCTATCTAGATGGACATAAATCTCTGTAGTAGTTATTGATTCATGACCAAGCATAAGCTGAATGGCACGCAAATCGGCACCATTTTCGAGTAAATGAGTTGCAAATGAGTGTCTAAAAGTATGTGGGCTTATGGATTTATTAAGATTAATTTTGACGGCTAAATCTTTAATAATCGTAAAAACCATAGCTCTTGTAAGTTGTCTTCCTCTTCTGTTGAGAAACAAAGTATCTTCATGACCTTTGTTTATAATAAGGTGATTTCTTACAAGGTCTTTGTAAAGTAAAATAAACTTTTGTGTAACAGCACTAATTGGAACAAATCGTTGTTTATTTCCCTTTCCTGTTATTTTAATGAAACCTTCGTCAAAAAATAAATCAGAAATTTTAAGATTAACTAATTCGGAAACACGCAATCCACAACCATATAGTGTTTCAAGCATTGCTCTGTTTCTTTCACCTTCTGGTTTAGATAAATCAATTGCTTCTATAAGTGCGTCAATGTCTTGAATAGATAAAGTATCAGGAAGTTTTCTACCTAATCTTGGAGCTTCAATTAACTCCATTGGATTGTCAGAGCGATAATCTTCAAATATTAAATAGGAAAAGAAACTCTTTAAACCAGAAATTATTCTTGCTTGAGAACGAGCATTAACTTCTTTTGAAATTGTATAAATAAATTGTTGGATGGTTTCTTCAGAGATTTTTACTGGAGAAACTTCTATTCCATTTTGTTCTAAAAAAAGACAAAGTCGCTCTATATCAAAAGTATAATTATCAATAGTATTTTTTGACAATCCCCTTTCAATTTTAAGATACGACTGATAGCTTTTAATAAAAGTAGTCCAATTCATTATTCAAATATATTGGAAAAATTCTGAAATTGGAAAGACTCAGAAATAAACTGAAATAAATTCAGTTCAAGAGTTCAGTGTAAAAAAAAACCTCACCGAAGTGAGGTTTTCTATAATATAATCTAAAATTTAGATTAGAATTTGTAGTTAACTCCGAAAGAGATAGCTCTCATGTTTGCTCCTAAACCAAAAGAAGTTTCGTTTTCTGCACCAGAAACGTCAACTTTTTCTGACGCAAAGTTTAACGCAGCAAAATTAGCTTCGATTGACCAGTTTTCAGCTACGAAGTAGTTTAAACCTAAGTCTAAAGTTACATCAAAACCATTAGTTTTAACTTCTGGAGTAGATAAATTGTTAGTTTTAGAATTGTAATCAAATCCTAAACCTGTAAATAAAGAAAATTTAGAAGCTGGAGTAAAGTAATATCTTCCTTGTAATCCAAAAGTTACAGTTGACATATCTTTTGTGTCAACATTTGCAGTCTCAGCTTTATCAGAAGAAAAACCAACTTTAGCACCTAAAGAGATATTCTCAGTTAAAAAATAATTAACTTGTGGAGCAAGTTCGAAAAAGTTAGTTTTTGATTCTGGAGCATTGTTGTCTTTTGTACTGTTAAAAGAAAAAGCACCTGTTACAAATACATCACCTTTAGAAAATCCTTCAGAAGATTCTTTTTTGTCTTGAGCGTTAGCAAATCCGAAAGCGAATACTGCAGCTACTGTTAAAATAATTTTTTTCATGTTTTATTTTGTTTAAAATTAATAGGACAAAGTTAAACCTATTCTCTTTTTAATCATTTATATTAACATTTAGAGTTATCAACAGAGTTATTAACAATTTCAACAACAAAAGGTTTTGACACACAATAACTTATAAACAATTTCGTTAATAACTAAAAACACGTCTCATTTTAAAACCCTACTTTTTTTATGCAAAAACTCAAAAAAAACGTCGTATTAGTAGTAATCTTACTACTTTTTGGCTCAAAAAGTATCGCCCAAGAAACCTCTTTTGCAAGACTTGGACTTAAAGCAGGAATAAACTATGCTAATTATACTGGCACAGATGTAAATACCGATGCTATTACTAATTTTCACGCAGGATTACTTGTTGAATTAAAGATTTTTAAGAATTTCTCTCTTCAACCAGAACTACTTTACTCTACTCAAGGCGCAAGTCTAAAGAATCTTAATGAGGAAATCAAAAATGAATTGGGTTATATTTCAATTCCTGTTTTGGCTAAATTTTATCTTACAGACCATTTAAGTATGGAACTTGGTCCGCAAGCATCCTTTTTATTAAGCGAGAGAAATGAAGTTAAAGCTGGAGATTCAAATACCTTTGATTTTGCTGTTGCAGGTGGTCTTGGTTATAAATTTGGAAAACATTTCTTCGTTCAAGGAAGATATGGATTAGGATTAACAGAACCTAAACGCGATGCTGATGTAAAGAATAGTGTAGTTCAAGCATCACTGGGTTACCTTTTCTAAAAATATCATAAACTTTTCTAAAACCGCTTATTTATATGAGCGGTTTTTTTACTTTTACATAAACCTATTCATATGAAGATTATCATTATCAACGGCCCAAATTTAAATCTCTTAGGAAAAAGAGAACCCGAAGTTTATGGAAATGAAACTTTTGAAGCGTATTTCAATCAATTAAAATCTAAATATCCTTCTATTGATTTAAGTTATTATCAAAGTAACATAGAAGGTGAATTAATTTCAAAAATTCAAGAGGTTGGTTTTTCTTTTGATGGCATAATTTTGAATGCAGCAGCTTACACACATACTTCAATAGGAATTGGCGATGCTGTAAAAGCAATAACTTCACCAACAATTGAAGTTCATATTTCTAATACCTTTTCGAGAGAAACTTTCAGACATCAGTCTTTTATCTCACCAAATGCAAAAGGTGTTATTATAGGTTTTGGTTTGAAGAGTTACGAATTGGCTTTGCAGTCGTTTTTATAAAAAATCCAAGTTACATTTATAAAACCAATATAAAATAGAACTGATACAACCTTTTCATATTAATAATCGTCTATAAAAAAACACCATACAAATGAAAAAAATTACCTCTATCCTATTATTGTTATTTTCAATCTTAAGCTTTTCTCAAATTAAAGGAACTGTTACTGATTCTAATGGTAAACCTATGTCTTTTGTAAATATATATGTAAAGGACACTTACATTAGCACAACATCAAACGAGCAAGGTAAATATGAATTGAATCTAAAATTGGAAGGTACTTATGTTATACTATATCAATACCTTGGTTATAAAACTGAAAAAAAAGTAGTTGAAACTAGAAAAACTTCACAAACAGTAGATGTCACTTTAGTAGAGGAAGAAATTAAACTTAATGAAGTAGTCATTAATCCAAATGTAAATCCTGCTATTGAGATAATTAAAAATGCTATTGCAAATCGCAAGGAAAACTCAAAACTAACTGAGAAATACAATGCTGATTTCTATTCGAGAGGAATTTTTAGAGTAAAGAATCTGCCTAAAACTATATTGGGACAAAAATTAGATTTCTTTGATGAAGTAATAGATTCAACTAGAAGTGGAATTTTATATTTATCTGAAACCGTTTCGAAAATTACTTTTCAAAAACCAGACAAATTAAAAGAGACTATCATTGCATCAAAAGTAAGCGGAAATGATAATGGATTTAGTTTCAATAATGCAGCACAAGCCAACTTTGACTTCTATGAAAATTATTTAGATTTTGATGTAAAAGTAATTTCTCCAATTGCAGATAATGCTTTTAATTACTACAAATATAAATTTGAAGGTTCCTTTGCTGATGAAAACAATAAAGTAATTAATAAAATTAAGGTTACACCCAAAAGGACATCCGAACCAGCTATGGAAGGATACCTATATATAGTAGACGAATCGTATGCCATTTATGCTGTAGATTTATCTATAACTGGTAGTCAAATGCAAAATCCTGCATTGAATAAATTAACTTTAAAACAAAATTATAGTTTCAATACAAAAACTAAAATCTGGACAAAAAACACACAAACAATCGACTTTGAAGCCGGAATGTTAGGCATAAACATAAACGGAACGTTTACTCATGTTTTTTCAAATTTTGAATTCCCAGAGAAATTTGAAAAGAAAACCTTTACAGCTGAAGTGCTGAAATTTGAGGAAAACGCCAATAAAAAAGAAGATGCTTTTTGGGAAACTATCAGACCAGTTCCATTAACTGTTGAAGAAAGTACCGATTATACTAAAAAAGACATTCTTCAAACTAAAAAGAAATCTGAAAAATATCTAGATTCAATTGATGGAAAAAGAAACAAATTTAAATTTACCGATATCATTTTTGGATACAGCTATTCTAATTCCTTTAAAAAATGGTCTTTAAATTATGATGGCCCTTTACTTTCAACAACGTTTAACACAGTTCAAGGATGGAAAACTCAAGTTGGATTTTCATTCAATAAAAGAGATGAAGAAAAAAGAAGTTTTACAAGAATAGCTACAAAATTAGATTATGGTTTTTCAGAAAATCAATTGCGTGCTACAGGAATGTTTTATCATAAGTTTAATAACACCAACGATACTTACATAAATATATCTGGAGGAAGTGCTGTAAATCAATTCAATTCGAGCAACCCAATTTCTAATAATGTTAATTCAATTAGTAGTCTATTTTTCAAAAATAACTTCATGAAATTGTATGAAAAGAATTTTGTTTCAGCCAATTTTGGACGTGAAGTAGTTAATGGATTAAACTTAAATGTAGGTTTAGAATATTCTGAAAGAAAACCATTGTGGAACACTAGTGATCAAAGTTCTGTTAAATCATCCGATATTTATACTTCAAACAATCCGTTGGCGCCATTTGATTTTGTAACACCAGCTTTTGAAAAATACAATTTAGTAAAAGCCAATATTAATACTAGAATTAAGTTCGGACAAAAATATTGGACTAGACCTGATGGAAAGTTTAACATTGGAAATGAAAAGTCACCAACATTGTATTTTGGTTACGAAAAAGGATTTTCAGCTTCAGAGAAAAAATATGAATATGATTTCCTTAGTGGAAGAATTACACACGATTTATCTGTTGGAAATAAAGGTAACATGAAATTAAATTTAAAAGCAGGAAAATTTTTTAATGCAGAAAATATTGCTTTTGTTGATTACAAACACTTTAATGGAAATCAAACACACATATCTGGTGGTGATGGTTATACGAATGTTTTTAATAACTTACCGTATTATACAGCAAGTACAAATGATAGCTATTTAGAATTCCATGCAGAACACAATGACAAAGGATATATTATGAATAAAATTCCATTGTTAAATAAATTTGGTTCACAGTTGGTATTAGGATTTCATAACTTATCAGTTCCTGACAGAAAACCTTATCAAGAATTTACTATTGGTTTAGATAATTTAGGTTTCGGAAAATTCAGAATGTTTCGCGTAGATTACGTTCGTTCGTATCAAAATGGTTATCAAGGTGATGCAGTTATTTTTGGCCTAAAATTTTTGAATATAGTAGAGTAAAAACTTATTAAATTTATAATACGAAATTCCAAATTCCAAACTTATCGATGAAGTATTGGAATTTGGAATTTTATTTTACAAAAACATCATATCCAAATCTAATCAGTGTTCCAATTACTACAATTAAAAAGAAGATTCTTATAAATCCATTTCCTTTTTTGATTGCCAATTTTGCTCCAATAAAACCACCAAGTGCATTACAAACCGCCATCGGAATTGCAATTGCCCATATAATTTTACCTTTTAATACGAAAAGACAAATCGAACCAAAATTGGTTGCCAAATTCACCATTTTAGCATTGGCAGAAGCGTGAAGAAAATCGAAACCAAGAATGGCTACAAATCCAAGAACTAAAAAACTCCCTGTTCCCGGACCAATGAATCCATCGTAGAAACCAATTACGATACTCATCAATATTCCATAAAAAAGTAAATCACTTTCTGATAAATTCTTTGCTTGATGGCTACCAAAATTCTTTTTCATGAAAGTGTAAATCGCTATCAAAATCAAAACAACGAAAAGCAATGGTTTCATAAAATCACTACTAACATAAGTCAAAAGTGTTGAACCCAAAAATGCCGAAATAAATGCTACAATTGCCATGATTATTAGCAATTTCCAATTCATAGTTACTTTTTTCAAATATTGTCTTGCTGCGAACGAAGTTCCGCTAAACGCAGGAATTTTCAACGAACCAATAATAGAAGAAACAGCAACATTGGGCAATAAAATCAGAGCCACTGGAGTTTGAATCAATCCGCCACCGCCAACAATAGCATCGACAAATCCTGCGAAGAAAGAGGCTATGCAAAGAAGTATGATTATATAGGTTTCCATAGTTGTAAAATGAAAAGAGGCACAATTTGCGCCTCTATTTTCTATATTCTTTTTTCTATATTCTAAAATTATACACGAACAATATTCGCTCCTAAAGCTCTCAATCGTTCGTCAATTCTTTCGTAACCTCTATCAATTTGCTCAATATTTTGAATAGTCGAAGTTCCTTTAGCAGAAAGTGCAGCAATTAACAACGAAATTCCGGCTCTAATATCTGGCGAACTCATAACTGTTGCTTTCAATTGTGATTTGAAATTATGTCCCATAACCACAGCTCTGTGCGGATCACATAACATAATTTTAGCACCCATATCAATCAATTTATCCACGAAGAACAAACGGCTTTCAAACATTTTTTGATGAATCAAGACATCACCATTTGCCTGCGTTGCAACTACTAAAACAATACTCAATAAATCTGGTGTAAATCCTGGCCATGGCGCATCTGCAATAGTCAAAATAGAACCATCAATATCGGTTTTCACTTCATAGTTTTCATGCGTTGGAATATAAATATCGTCACCTCTTCTTTCAAGCGTAATTCCTAATTTTCTAAACACACTCGGAATCACACCTAAATTATCCCAAGATACATTTTTGATTGTAATTTCACTTCTTGTCATCGCCGCAAGACCAATCCAAGAACCAATTTCAATCATATCTGGAAGAATTCTGTGTTCGCATCCACCAAGAGAATCAACTCCTTCAATAACTAATAAATTTGAACCAACACCTTTAATGTTTGCTCCCATTGAGTTCAACATTTTACACAATTGTTGCAAATAAGGTTCGCAAGCAGCATTGTAAATAGTTGTTGTTCCTTCAGCTAAAACAGCTGCCATAACAATATTGGCAGTTCCTGTTACCGAAGCTTCATCTAACAACATGTAAGCTCCTTTTAGTTTTCCATCAACTTCAACACCATAAAAATGGTCTTCTCTTTCATAACGGAATTTTGCACCAAGATTGATGAATCCTTCAAAGTGAGTATCTAATCTTCTTCTTCCAATTTTATCGCCACCTGGTTTTGGAATATAACCACATCCAAAACGAGCTAAAAGTGGACCAACAATCATAATAGAACCTCTCAAACTTCCTCCTTCTTTCTTGAAAGCTTCTGTTTTTAAGTAGTCTACATTTACTTCGTCAGCTTGAAAAGTATAATCACCTGGACCATTTTTTTGAATTTTAACTCCTAAATTTCCTAATAATGTAATCAATTTATTGACATCAATGATATCAGGAATGTTTGTAACTCTTACTTTTTCTGATGTTAATAAAGCAGGACATAAAACTTGCAATGCTTCATTTTTTGCTCCTTGTGGTATAACATCACCTTTTAGTCTAATGCCTCCTTCAATTTGAAAAGTTCCCATTTTTTTCTGTATAATGTAAAATTGTATACTGTATACTGTAAAATCGATTTACAATTTTACAGTATACAGTATACAAATTAAGGTTTTGGATTATTATTATTTTTTACAAAAGGTTTTTTACCAGGAATTGGTTTTTTGAACCCTTGAATTTTCATGTTTTTTTGTTGCAATTGTGATTTGTTTGAAACCTTTTTGTTAGTTCTAATCAAATCATTTGTAGTCGAAAGTTCTTCTTCGCTTCCTGTTAGATTGATTCTTCCATCAGATAATTCGAAAAGATGTTCGAAAATTACGGCATCAGTCACAGTATCTTTATTCCAACTCAAATACGATTTTTTCATGTGATTGGCAATTACTTTTACCAACGCACTTTTCATTTCGCCCTCCTCCCATTTGTTGGCAACTTCTATCATGTATTTAATATTATTACCATAAAAACGATATTTTGGGTTTTTTTGTGGATACGCCAAACGCTCTGGTTTCAAATTGATTACATCACGCGTCGGAATTGGATAAGGTGAATCTACATCCAATTTAAAATCAGACATAATAAAAATCTGATCCCACAATTTGTGCTGAAAATCTGGAACATCACGCAAATGCGGATTCAAACTTCCCATCACTTGAATAATGTATTTTGCCGCTTTATTGCGTTCGGTTTTGTCTTCAATTGCCACAGCCAAGTCAATCAATTTTTGCAAATGACGACCATACTCTGGAATGATTAAATGCGAACGTTCTGCGTTGTATTCTAAATTGAATACCACATCGTTAGCATTTTCTTTTATATATTTTGGTACCATATTAAAATGAAATTATTCCTTCAATCGAAGAAACTTCTATGTATTTTTCAACCACATCTGCTGGCGATTCCATCATTACATTGATAGAAACACTCGTATATTTTCCTGCTTTAGATTGATGTGTTTTTATTACTGCGCCCATATTGTCAAAAGCATTTTCAACTTCCTCAATTTTTTTAGCATCAGTTGGCACAATAAATTTGTAAAGGTATTCTGTTGGCCACTCAGAAGTATTTCCCAATTCTTCCTTCAGCCGAATGTAAAATTCTTCCGTCTTCTTATCCATTCTTGAAATTAAAATAAACGCAAATATACATTTTTGATATTACAATTTGTTTAGTTTTTAGTTTTTTTTAGGAGCGAATGGGTTGGGCTTTCTTGGTTTCCATATTCCTGCTTTTCGTTCTACTTCGTGCCACTACAATCAGGGCTAATCTGTAATTGCATCGAATAGAAAATAAAATTACAAAACAACCTCGATTATCTAAAACAATTCAATAAATTTGCGCCTTATTTCAAAAAATTTTGGAAAAGGAAATTGTAGTTATTATTGGCGGTCCAGGAACAGGAAAAACAACAATTATAGATAATTTATTATCAAAAGGATATTGTTGTTATCCTGAGGTTTCGCGCGAAATTATTAGCGAGGCACAAAAACAAGGTATCGAACAACTTTTTCTAGAAAAACCACTACTTTTCAGCGAGTTACTCCTTGAAGGAAGAAAAAAACAATACCAAAATGCCAAAAACGAACCACATAAGACTGTTTTCCTAGACAGAGGAATTCCAGATGTTTTGGCTTACATGCATTACATTGGTGACAGTTATCCATCCTTTTTTGATCAAGCTTGTCGCGACCACAATTATGATAGAATTTTCATCCTTCCACCATGGGAAGAAATATACGTTAGCGATGATGAGCGTTATGAAAACTTCGAACAAGCCAAATTAATCTACAATCACCTAGTAGAAACTTATCAAAAATATGGTTACAACTTAATCGAAGTTCCAAAAGGAACGGTTGAGGAACGTTCAAATTTCATTTTATCACAACTTTCGATATAAAATAATTTGTGTAAATTTGTTTACCTAATTATTGGTATTTTACACATTAATTTTACTTTTCAAGAATGTCTAAACCATTAGAAATCCTTCAAAAATATTGGAATCACGATGCGTTTAGAACTCCGCAAGAAGACATAATTGCTTCCGTTTTAGCAGGAAAAGACACGTTTGGATTAATGCCAACTGGCGGTGGAAAATCAATCACGTTTCAAGTACCTGCCATGATGATGGAAGGTATTTGTTTGGTCATTTCACCATTAATCGCCTTGATGAAAGACCAAGTTCAAAATTTGCAAAACAAAGGAATCAAAGCCATTGCATTAACTGGCGGAATTGCTTCAGATGAAATCATTGATTTATTAGACAATTGCCAATATGGAAATTATAAATTCCTCTATTTATCGCCAGAACGACTACAAAGCGATTGGATTTTAGAACGCATAAAAGGTCTTCCTATAAATTTAATCGCTATTGACGAAGCACATTGTGTATCGCAATGGGGTCACGATTTTAGACCAGCCTATTTAAAAATTTCCAAACTCAAAGAATATTTCCCGAAAGTGGCTTTTTTGGCACTAACAGCTTCGGCAACTAAAAGAGTTCAAGAAGATATAATTACACAATTGCAACTCGACAATCCTGCGATTTTTGTAAAATCATTTGCTAGAGAAAATTTGGCGTATATGGTTTTTAATGTAGAAGACAAATTGCATTTGATGGAGCAAATTTTGAAGAAAAATCCGCAGCCATCAATCATATATGTTACGAATAGAAAATCCTGTTCGGAAACGGTTAAGCAATTAGAATCTTTAGGATTTTCGGCAACTTATTATCATGGTGGTTTATCTTCAAAAGACAAAGAAAATCACATGAAACTTTGGATGGACGAGAAAGTACAAACGATGGTTGCCACCAACGCTTTCGGAATGGGAATTGATAAAGCCAATGTAAAAACGGTAATTCATTTACACATTCCACCCAATCTCGAAAACTATTATCAAGAAGCCGGACGCGCAGGAAGAAATGGCGAAAAAGCATTTGCAGTTTTGCTCACAAATCCTTCCGATGTGATTCATGTTGAGGCGCAATTTCTTAGCATTTTATCAGATAAAGCATTCTTGAATTTGGTTTTTGTAAAACTTTGCAACTATTTTCAAATTGCTTATGGCGAAGGAATTGACGAGAAATTCAGTTTTAACATCAATCATTTTTGTGCCAAATATAACTTTCCTGTTTTAAAAGTTTACAATGCTTTACAATTTTTAGACGGACAAGGAATCATCAGTTTATCACAAGAATTTACTGAGAAAATCACTTTACAATTTATAATTCCGTCTAAAGAAGTTATTCGTTATATGAGTTTGAATCCGCAAGATGAAGAAGTCATTTTAACCATTTTACGAACTAATCCAGGAGTTTACGAATCGCAATCGGTGATTAATATTTCTTTGATTGCTAAAAAATCCAATTGTGATGAAAGTAAAGTTTTAGCTATTCTTCACAAATTAAATGAAAAGGAAGTAATCGAATTGCATGCTAAAAACAATGATGCCACGCTTACATTCAATGAAGTTCGAGAAGATGAACGAACGATTAGTAGAGTTGTAAAATATCTTGAAGCCCAAAACAAACTCAAAACCGAACAACTAAAATCAGTTTTACATTATATAAAGGAAGAAAAAACTTGTAAGAGTAAATTGCTTTTAGAATATTTTGGTGAAACAATCAAAAAAGATTGCGGTGTTTGCTCCTATTGTATTTCCAAAAAGAAAAACAAGACGGATACTTCAACACTTTCTGAAAAAATAATTAGCTTGCTGAAAATTCAAGAAATGAGTTCGAGAGATATTCAAAAGTTGACCAAATATCCAAAAGACGATGTTATCTTTGCACTTCAAAATTTAATGGAAAACGATACTATTATTGTTAAGCCAAATAATAATTACTCAATAAAATAATTGTACAAAATTCTGAAATAAATTCAGAACAAGTAAATTCAGCATAAAATGGAAAAATTAAGAATCGTATTTATGGGAACTCCAGAATTTGCTGTTGGCATTTTGGATACCATAATTAAAAATAACTACGAGGTTGTTGGAGTGATAACAGCAGCTGACAAACCAGCAGGTCGTGGACAAAAAATAAAATATTCTGCAGTAAAGGAATATGCTTTAGAAAATAATTTGAATTTATTGCAACCAACCAATTTAAAAGACGAAAGTTTTTTAACAGAATTGAAAAATTTAAATGCCAATCTACAAGTAGTTGTTGCTTTTAGAATGTTACCCGAAGTAGTTTGGAAAATGCCTTCATTAGGAACCTTTAATTTACATGCATCACTCCTACCAAATTATCGTGGTGCAGCACCAATTAATTGGGCAATAATAAATGGAGAAACTAAAACAGGAGTTACCACCTTTTTTATTGATGATAAAATTGATACTGGGGCTATGATTTTGAGTAAAGAAACTCCAATTTCATTTACAGAAAGTGCTGGAGAATTACATGACCGATTAATGGCAATTGGAAGTGAAGCTGTTGTTGAAACATTAGCTTTAATAGCAGAAGGAAATGTTGTTACCACAATTCAAACCGATTCATCTGATATTAAAACAGCTTACAAATTAAATAAAGAAAATTGTAAAATTGATTTTTCTAAATCAGGTGTTGAAATTTATAACTTAATAAGAGGATTATCTCCTTATCCAAGTGCTTGGTGTTTCTTCAAAGATGGAACAGAAGAATGGAATGTAAAACTATACGAAGCAAAATTGGTTGAAGAATCACATAATTTTGAAACTGGAAGTATCATTACAACTAAGAAAGAAATCAAAATAGCTGTTAATAATGGATTTTTAGAAATACTAAGTTTACAGTTTCCTGGAAAAAAGAGAATGAAAAGCTTCGAATTGTTAAACGGAATAACGTTTTCAACCAACGCGAAAGCGGTGTAAGGCATTGCAATCATTGAAAAAATAAGATTTTTTTGCTCAAAACCAATGCTTTTATTAACAAACTGCGCGAGTTATTAACAAAATAGCTAAAAATGATGTGAAACACTTGTGTAGTCTGTAATTTCTACTAAATTTGTTTTGATTAACAAAAAAGTTTAACCAACAATTAATAACTATTATTATGAACAAATCAGAATTAATCGATGCTATTGCTGCTGACGCAGGAATTACAAAAGCAGCTGCAAAATTAGCTTTAGAATCATTTTTAGGAAACGTAGGATCAACTTTGAAAAAAGGTGGAAGAGTATCTTTAGTAGGTTTCGGATCATGGTCAGTATCTAAAAGAGCTGCTAGAGACGGAAGAAATCCTCAAACAGGAAAAACTATCAAAATCGCTGCTAAAAATGTAGTAAAATTTAAAGCTGGAGCAGACTTAGAAGGTTCTGTAAACTAATCTAGTTTATCTTTGATATAGAAAACCATTCGTTTATCGAATGGTTTTTTTTTGCTCTAAAATTTGGTTTTATAACTTTTATTCGTACTTTTAGTTAAAATTGCGTCAAAATGACATCTGAAAAACTCCAAAAAGGACAACTTTTAATAGCAGAACCATCCATAATTGGCGACTTATCTTTTAATAGGTCTGTTATTTTATTGGCCGACCATAACGAAGAAGGTTCTGTCGGATTTATTTTGAACAAACCTCTTGAATATACCATAAACGATTTGCTTCCAGAGATTAACGGTTCGTTTGTCATCTACAATGGCGGACCAGTGGAACAAGACAATTTATATTTCATTCACACCATTCCTGAGTTGATTCCAAATAGTATTGAAATTTCAAATGGAATTTTTTGGGGTGGCGATTTTGAATTGACCAAGAACTTAATCAACGATGGTAAAATCAATAAGGAAGATATTCGCTTTTTCTTGGGTTACACCGGTTGGAGTTCTAACCAATTGGAAGATGAACTACAAGCCAACTCGTGGATAATCACAGCTAATAATTATCAAGCTTCGATTTTGAGTAAATCTTCAAAGCAATTTTGGAAAGAAAAAATTATCGAATTAGGTGGCGAATATGTTATTTGGTCTAACGCACCAGAAAATCCAATTCTAAATTAAGTCATTAATTTTCTCCAATAGCACTTTAGATAAATCACTTTTGTATTCCTTTTTGCGGTATTTTGAAATCGGTTGAATTCCTGTAATTACATTGGTAATAAATAATTCATCAGCTTTTTGCAAATCGAAAGGTGAAATTGATTGCTCTAAAACTTCAATATTTTCAAATTTTCTCGCAACTTGGAGTACTTGCTTTCTCATGATTCCATTTAAACAGCCGTCTTCAATAGATGGTGTTATTAATTGATTTCCAATTAACATTAAGATATTTCCATTCAATGCTTCAACTACGTTTTTTTCGTTATTCAGAAGCAAACAATTTTGCAAATCATTTTCATCAGCAAAAATACTACCAGTTATGTTTATCATCTTATTGGTAGTTTTGATAGTAGAAAGTAATTGCTTTGTGATGTAAAAATCTTTGTATAAATCTACTTCATACATTGCATCCGAAAAGGAATAATGCGTTTCATTTAATGGTGAAACTTGAATTAAAAATGAAACAGTTCTTGTTTGTGGTAGATAAAATCCGCCATCGTTTCTAAAAACGGTTAATCTTACACGAGCTGAATTTTCACAATTGTTAGCTTTCGCCAAATTCAAAACTTGCTCTTCTATGTATTCTAAAGTGAAATTGTTTGGGATTTGCATTCTTACAATTCGCATAGAAGCCATTAATCTAAAATAATGATCTTCAATAAATAAGATTTTATTATTTACGATTTTTAGTGTTTCAAAAACACCATCACCATATAAAAAACCTCTATTAAGATTAGACAAAGTAGTGTCTGAAGATTGAATTTCGCCGTTGTAATTAATCATAAAAAAATCCCGTCTCTTTATTAGAATAAGACGGGACAAATATAAGTTTTAAAAATGATTTTTAAACAGAACCAATAACATGTTTTAAATCGGAAACTTGATTTTCCCATAGTTGTTTAGATTCGTCTAATTCTTCTTCGATTGCAAAATCTACAACCATTAAAGAGACATCTTTAGTAATTTCATCTTCTAAAATTCTAAGTTCAAAATAGTATTCTGTATCTTTTTTGTTATCATCAATCCATTTGAATTTTACTTTTTCGCCAGTTTTTTTGGAGGCTAGTCGAGCATGCTCTTCTGTGTCGTCCCATTCAAAAGTAAAAAACTCTCCTCTAGAATTTACAATATCAGCAAACCATTCTTGTAATCCAGAAGGAGTTGAAATATATTGATATAGTAATTGAGGAGAAGAATTTATAGGAAATTCTATTTCGTAACGTACTTTTGGTGACATAATGTAATTTTTTGCGAAATATATAATTTTTATTTAAAAAAGCAGTCAAGAAAAAAAATATTTTTTTTCAATTTATTATTTGGACAATGTTATATTAGTCTTATATTTGCACCCGCATTCAGGGAATGCCACATCAGGCGAGGTAGCTCAGTTGGTTAGAGCGCAGGATTCATAACCCTGAGGTCACGGGTTCAACTCCCGTCCTCGCTACTACGAATTAAGTTTTAGAAATCAACGGTTTAGTGTACGCTAAACCGTTTTTTTATGTTTAAAATTTTTAAAAATTCTAAAGAAATTCTAATTATAAAAAAGGTAAAGGGTTTTGATAACAAAAAATTTGTAAATGATTTAAAGTCATTTTTTTTTTAGAAAATAAATATATCTAAAATATGCCAGATTCATAGAATTGCATTTCGTATACAAAAAATCAAGGAAAATTTTAGTTTCAAACAAATTCCACAAAGTATTCCATTGAAAACTGCGCAAATGCCTATTGAATTTGCGCAGTTTTTTTTGATGTGATAAAGTAGAGTACAAAAAAACATAAATTACTATTTGTAAGATAAATATTTCATTAAATATCTTTTTATGTATTTTATCGATATTATATGCATTTTATCGATAAAATATTTTGTCAGAAAAGAAGTATTTTTTAGGTTTGTCGTTCAAAACCCTAATAAAATGAAAAAATTTACTCTTGTATTATTGTTAACTATCTTATTTTCAAGCGCTTCTTTTGCGCAGAAAGGTAGTTCTTACGAAAAAGCAATGTATTATTTGAAAGAAAAAGGTGAAGTCATTTTTACTTTTAAAGCAAATAGTAAAGCGCAGTTCTTAGAAATCAATAGAATTGTATCTGTCAGCCATAAAGCTGTGGATGAAAATGAATTGAAAGCAGAAGTTTATGCTAACAAAGAGCAATTTCAGAAGTTCCTAACTTATGGATTGCCTTATGAAGTTACTGCTGAAGACAACGAAATCCCTCAGGAGCTTACAGCAAATAGAGCTGCAGCTGCATGGGATACTACATGGGATGCTTATCCTAGATATTCTGAATACGTAGCAAAAATGCAATATTGGGCAACAACATATCCAAGTTTGTGTACTTTACAAAGTATCGGCACAACTGCTCTTGGAAGAACATTGTACGTTCTGAAAATTTCTGATAATGCCAGTACTGATGAAACGGAACCAGAGTTTTTCTATACCTCATCAATGCACGGTGACGAAATTACAGGCTACCCAACAATGCTTCGTTTTATTGATTATTTATTAACTAATTACGGTTCATTATCTGAAATTACTAACTTAGTTAATGGAACTGAATTATACATAAATCCATTAGCAAATCCAGATGGTTCATATAAAACTGCTGGAAATGATATTTATAATCCAGGTGGAGCTACAAATACTCCTACAAGAGCAAATTCTTTAGGTGTAGATTTAAATAGAAATTATGCTGACGCAATTGGTGGGTTACATGACGATGGAAATGCTTACCAACTAGAAACAGTTGCTTTTATGAATTTTCAAGCAACTAGAAATTTTGTTTTGGCAGCAAACTATCATGGTGGAACAGAAGTTATAAATTTCCCATTAGATACTTCTAATACTCCAGGAACAGGAAACTTTAGTTATCATCCACATGATACTTACTTTAAATTTGTTTCTATAGAATACGCACAATTGTGTCAAACTGCTGATGGGAATTTAAATTATATGGATGCTGTCTATAATACGGGTCAATTTCCCGGTACAACAAACGGTGCTGCATGGTATTCTGTTTATGGCGGACGACAAGATGCCAGCAACTATTTTGATCATAGCAAAGAAATAACGGTTGAAATTTCAGATTTAAAAACTCCTGCTGCTGCAAATTTACCTTTCTTTTGGGATAGAAATAGACAAGCATTATTAAACTTTGTAAAACAAGCTAGTTACGGTTTACATGGTATAGTTACTGATCAATCTGGGAATCCAATACATGCAAAAGTGTATATTGGAGGAACATTTGATAACTTTGGTTCATGGGTTGAAACTTCTCCCACAAAAGGTGATTATCACAAAGTTCAAATTGCTGGAACTTACAATGTAATTTTTGAAGCTCCAGGTTATGCCACACAAACAATATCTGTTACTTTAACAAATAATGCTACTACTACACTTAATGTTACTATGGTACCTTCAACATCGGTACCAACAGCAAGTGATGTAACAATTTGTACAGGACAAACTGCTGCCTTATCTGCAACTGGAACTGGCACAATAAGATGGTATAATAGTGCTATATCAACAACTCCTTTAGCTTCAACTGCTGCTTATACTACGCCAGCTTTAACATCAAATACATCATATTGGGTTGAAAGAGAAGTAACTCCAGCAAATGTTGGTCCTGCAACTGTTTCTGGAACTGGTGCAACTAATACTGCTCTAGCAAATAGATATTTAATATTCAATTGTACCACTCCAACTAAACTAAAATCAGTAGCTATAAACAATACTGTAGTTGGTGACATTTTAGTAGAATTACAAAACAGCTCAGGTGTAATGCTTGAATCAAAAGTAATTAGATTAACAACTACCGGAAGTAAAGATATCGATTTAGATTTCTTTTTACCAGTAGCAAATGGTTTAAGATTAGTTTCAAGACAACTTTCGGGAACAAGTAATACATTGATTAGAGCTACAACTGGAATTATTTATCCTATAACAAGTGGTAATATATCAATAACTGGAAATAGTGGAACAGGAACTTTCTTTCAATTTTTTAATTGGAAATTAGGTGCTGTAAAAAGTAATAGAGATGAAGTTATTGTTACTGTAAAACCAAATCCAACAAATGACTCAGTTAATCCAAATTCTAGACTTGCAGGTTCTGGTGCCTTTACTTTAACTGTAAATGGTTCAAACTTTGTTAGTGGAGAATCAATTGTAAGATGGAATGGAGCAAATAGAACAACAACTTTTGTTAGTTCAACTCAATTAACTGCTGCTATAAATGCAACTGATGTTGCAACTGCAGGAACAGCAAATGTAACTGTATTCAATACTTGTAATTCAACAACAACTAGTGCAAGAACATTTACAATAAATACAAATTGTACTGCACCGGTTCCAAATGTTGCATCATTACCAACTATAACGGCTCAATGTTCTGTAACTGTAACTGCTCCAACAGCAACAAGTAATTGTTATGGTCAAATTACTGGAACTACAAACTCACCTTTGACATATAATGCTCAAGGAACTTACCAAATTTATTGGACTTACAATGATGGTAACGGAAATACTTCTAACCAATTTCAAACAGTTACTATTACAGATACGACTGCTCCAGTAGCAAACGTAACAACATTACCTACAATTTCAGGACAATGTTCAGTAAATATTACACAAACACCTACTGCAACTGATAATTGTATGGGAACTATTAATGGAACTACCACAGATCCATTAACTTATTCTGCTCAAGGAACATATTCAATCCTTTGGACTTATACTGATAATAGAGGTAACCAATCATTCCAATCACAATCTGTAATTGTTGACGATACTATTGCTCCAGTAGCAAACGTAGCTTCTTTACAAACTGTAACTGGTCAATGTTCTGCTACTGTAACGGCTCCTACTGCAACTGATGCTTGTGCTGGAACTATTACTGGTACAACAGCTTCACCTTTAACATATAACGCTCAAGGAACTTATAACATTACTTGGACTTACAATGATGGTAACGGAAATACTTCAACTCAAACTCAAACTGTAGTTGTTGATGATACTATTGCTCCAGTAGCAAATGTAGCTTCTTTACCAACTGTAACTGGTCAATGTTCTGCTACTGTAACAGCTCCTACTGCAACTGATGCTTGTGCTGGTACAATTACTGGTACAACTGCTTCACCTTTAACATACAATGCCAAAGGAACATACAACATTACATGGACTTACAATGATGGTAACGGAAATACTTCAACTCAAACTCAAACTGTAGTTGTTGATGATACTATTGCTCCAGTAGCAAATGTAGCTTCTTTACCAACTGTAACTGGTCAATGTTCTGCTTCTGTAACGGCTCCTACTGCAACTGATGCTTGTGCTGGAATTATTACTGGTACAACTGCTTCACCTTTAACATACAATGCCCAAGGAACATACAACATTACTTGGACTTACAATGATGGTGACGGAAATACTTCAACTCAAACTCAAACAGTAATTGTTGACGATACCATTGCTCCAGTAGCAAACGTAGCTTCTTTACCAACTGTAACTGGTCAATGTTCTGCTTCTGTAACAGCTCCTACTGCAACTGATGCTTGTGCTGGTACAATTACTGGTACAACTGCTTCACCTTTAACATACAATGCCAAAGGAACATACAACATTACTTGGACTTACAATGATGGTAACGGAAATACTTCAACTCAAACTCAAACTGTAGTTGTTGATGATACTATTGCTCCAGTAGCAAATGTAGCTTCTTTACCAACTGTAACTGGTCAATGTTCTGCTACTGTAACAGCTCCTACTGCAACTGATGCTTGTGCTGGTACAATTACTGGTACAACTGCTTCACCTTTAACATACAATGCCAAAGGAACATACAACATTACATGGACTTACAATGATGGTAACGGAAATACTTCAACTCAAACTCAAACTGTAGTTGTTGATGATACTATTGCTCCAGTAGCAAATGTAGCTTCTTTACCAACTGTAACTGGTCAATGTTCTGCTTCTGTAACGGCTCCTACTGCAACTGATGCTTGTGCTGGAATTATTACTGGTACAACTGCTTCACCTTTAACATACAATGCCCAAGGAACATACAACATTACTTGGACTTACAATGATGGTGACGGAAATACTTCAACTCAAACTCAAACAGTAATTGTTGACGATACCATTGCTCCAGTAGCAAACGTAGCTTCTTTACCAACTGTAACTGGTCAATGTTCTGCTTCTGTAACAGCTCCTACTGCAACTGATGCTTGTGCAGGAACTATTACTGGTACTACAACTGATGCTTTAACATACAATACTCAAGGAACTTATAACATTACTTGGACATACAATGATGGTAACGGAAATACTTCAACTCAAACTCAAACAGTTGTTGTTGACGATACTATTGCTCCTATAGCAAACGTAGCTTCTTTACCAACTGTAACTGGTCAATGTTCTGCTACTCTAACGGCTCCTACTGCAACTGATGCTTGTGCTGGAATTATTTCTGGTACTACAACTGATGCATTAACATACAATACTCAAGGAACTTACACTGTAACTTGGACTTATAATGATGGTAACGGAAATACTTCAACTCAAACTCAAACAGTTGTTGTTGACGATACTATTGCTCCTATAGCAAACGTAGCTTCTTTACCAACTGTAACTGGTCAATGTTCTGCAACTGTAACAGCTCCAACTGCAACTGATGCTTGTGCTGGTACAATTACTGGTACAACTGCTTCACCTTTAACATACAACGCTCAAGGAACTTATAACATTACTTGGACATACAATGATGGTAACGGAAATACTTCAACTCAAACTCAAACGGTAATTGTTGACGATACTATTGCTCCAGTAGCAAACGTAGCTTCTTTACCAACTGTAACTGGTCAATGTTCTGCAACTGTAACAGCTCCAACTGCAACTGATGCTTGTGCTGGGACTATTACTGGTACTACAACTGATGCTTTAACATACAGTACTCAAGGAACTTTCACTGTGACTTGGACATACAATGATGGTAACGGAAATACTTCAACTCAAACTCAAACAGTTGTTATTGACGATACTAATGCTCCAGTAGCAAATGTAGCTTCTTTACCAACTGTAACTGGACAATGTTCTGCTACTGTAACAGCTCCTGCTGCAACTGATGCTTGTGCTGGAACTATTACTGGTACAACAACTGATGCTTTAACATACAGTACTCAAGGAACTTACACTGTGACTTGGACATACAATGATGGTAACGGAAATACTTCAACTCAAACTCAAACTGTTGTTGTTACAAATGGAGGTACAATTATCACATTCTATCAAGATATTGATGGTGATACTTTTGGTAATCCTGCAGTAACTATTCAAGCGTGTACACAACCTGTTGGATATGTTTTAAACAATACAGATTGTAATGATAACGAAATACAATATTTAGATGCTGACAATGATGGTTTCGGTTCTACAACAATTGTAGCTTGTGGTGTTGCTAACAATACAGATTGTAATGATAACAATAATACTCAAAATGTATTAATTACATTCTACCAAGATATTGATGGTGATACTTTTGGAAATCCTTCAGTTTCTACTCAAGCATGTTCGCAACCTGTTGGTTATGTATTAAATAATTCTGATTGTAACGACAACCAAATTCAATATTTAGATGCTGACAACGATGGTTTCGGTTCTACTACAATTGTGGCTTGTGGTGTTGCTAACAATACAGATTGTAATGATAACAACAATACTCAAAATATTTTAATTACATTCTATCAAGATATTGATGGTGATACATTTGGTAATCCTTCAGTTTCTACTCAAGCTTGTTCGCAACCTGTTGGTTATGTTTTGGATAATACAGATTGTAATGACAACGAAATACAATATTTAGATGCTGACAACGATGGTTTTGGTTCTTCAACAATTGTTGCTTGTGGTGTTGCTAACAATACAGATTGTAATGATAACAACAATACTCAAAATGTATTAATTACATTCTATCAAGATATTGATGGTGATACATTTGGTAATCCTTCAGTTTCTACTCAAGCTTGTTCGCAACCTGTTGGTTATGTTTTGGATAATACAGATTGTAATGACAACGAAATACAATATTTAGATGCTGACAACGATGGTTTTGGTTCTTCAACAATTGTTGCTTGTGGTGTTGCTAACAATACAGATTGTAATGATAACAACAATACTCAAAATGTATTAATTACATTCTATCAAGATATTGACGGTGATACTTTTGGAAATCCATCAGTTTCTATTCAAGCTTGTTCGCAACCTGTTGGTTATGTTTTAGATAATACAGATTGTAATGATAACCAAATTCAATATTTAGATGCTGACAACGATGGTTTCGGTTCTAATACAATTGTGGCTTGTGGTGTTGCTAACAATACTGATTGTAATGATAACAACAATACTCAAAATGTATTAATCACATTCTACCAAGATTTAGATGGTGATACTTTTGGTAATCCTTCAGTTTCTACTCAAGCTTGTTCTCAACCAGTTGGTTATGTTTTAGATAATTCTGATTGTAATGATAACCAAATTCAATATTTAGATGCTGATAACGATGGTTTCGGTTCTAATACAATTGTGGCTTGTGGTGTTGCTAACAATACAGATTGTAATGATAACAACAATACTCAAAATGTATTAATTACATTCTACCAAGATTTAGACGGTGATACTTTTGGTAATCCATTAGTTTCTTCTCAAGCTTGTTCACAACCTGTTGGTTTTGTAATTAATAATTTAGATTGTAATGATAACAATGCCGCTTCTAATGCCTTAAATACTTATTATCAAGATTTAGATAATGATGGTTTTGGAAATCCAAATGTTTCAACTCAATCATGTTCTCAACCTTTAGGTTATGTAATTTTTGGAACTGACTGTGATGATACAAGAGCAAATGTAAATCCTAATGCTGTTGATGTTTGTTATGATGGATTAGATAACGATTGTAACGGAATTATCGACAATGCCTGTACACCAATTGTAGGGTCATTACCATCAGGGACTTGTGGTACAACCCTTGCAGGTTTAAACTCAACTGTTACAACAAACTGGACTAATTTTGCTCAAGGATATAGATTCAAAATCACTAAAGTGGATATGAATACTAATGCACCAATTGCTGCACCAGTTATCATTGACAGACCAGTAAATAATATTTCTTTGGCGAACGTTCTGGGAACTACTTACAACTCGAGATATATGTTTGAGATTGCAGTACGATACAACAATGTATGGCAACCTTTCTTTGGTACACCATGTTACTTAAACACACCAAATCCAGTTTCAACAATTGGAGCACAATGTGGAAGTACATTAACAGCAATGAACCAATGGATAAATGCAGGAGTAGTTTCTAATGTTACTTCTTATAGATTTAGAGTTACAAGAGTAATTGCAGGTGTTCCAACAGGGGCTTCACAAGAAATTACTCAAGGTATGAATAGGTTCAACATGACACAATTGTCAGGAATCTTGTTTGCAAGTACTTATAGAGTAGAAGTTTCTTTAAGAAACATGGATGGTACCTTCTTACCTTATGGTACTCCATGTGATATCAATACACCAGCCCATCCAACTACACAATTAGCATCAACATTTTGTAATAATTATACCGTAAATAGTAATTCAGAATTGATAACAGCTAATCCGATTAATGGTGCAACTTCTTACCGTTTCAGAATATTTAACGGATCTGGATATAATGCAACTTACACTAATTTATATAATAGATTTACTTTAAATAATTTTGCTGGAATCGCACCAGGTATTTATAGTGTTCAAGTATGTGTAAAATTACCAAATGAACCAGATTTCGGACCATATGGTTCAACATGTTCTATTGTTAAACAAGGTTTTATTACCAATAGAATCCTTGATGAAGCGAGTTTAAGTAATGTAGAATTTAATGTTTCTATCTATCCAAATCCATTTAGTGATAGCTTCAACATTAAAACGAATACAATTTTTAATAAAAACACTTCTATTTCAGTATATGATTTAACTGGAAGACAAATTGAATCAATAAACTTAGATTCAAATGAACTAGAAAATGCAACTATCGGAAGTTCATATCCAAGTGGAGTTTATTCAATGATTGTAACTCAAGGAAACAATACTAAAACAGTAAGAATAGTTAAACGATAATTTTATAATTGCTTTCAAAAGAGCCATCTATTTATTAAATAGGTGGCTCTTTTTTTATCTATTTATCTTAAAAACATTTTTTTTCAATCAAATAAATTAATAAATCAAACATTTCAACAATTAAAGGCGTCAAAATTGTAGAATTACTACTATGTCTAAATTATTTATTTGTAAGAAATTTTTCTTATTTTGTTTATTTTTATGTATTTCATCGATTTATTATGTATTTTATCGATGAAATATTTTTTTAATTAAAATTACAATTCTACATTTGTCTTGTCAAATTACATATAAGTAAGATTTATGATTTTCTTACTTGATGAAAAAAAAGAAATCATAATTAAAACCCTAAGAGTTATGAAAAATTTTACTAAAACAAAAATGTTATTAAGAGTTATAGTTTTAATGCTATTACCATTAACATCATTATCTCAAACTGTAATAAATTCTGAAACATTTGAATCTTCATTTGGTATATGGACTTCTGGTGGAGGCAATGTTGTTAGAATTGCAGGTGGAGCGACTGCTTATGAAGGTTCAAACGCAGTCAGATTTAGAGGAACTACTGGTATGACATTAACGTCACCTGCAGCTGGTATAAATACTTTGCCTTATAACAAAATTGATGTCAAATTCTTCTTAAGACATAATGCAAACCTTAATGAAACAATGACTTTGGAGTATCGTCCAAACACAGCTGCTGCATGGCAAACCGTTAGGGTTTATACAGTTGGTAATGGAGGAACAATTAGAGATATGAATACTACAGGAATTTATCATGCCTTTTATGGCACTCTTTTTTCTACAAACTTCACATTCTCTGCAACATCTCAATTTAGATTTTCAGCTGCAATAGGCAGTTCTGCTAGATTTTTCTATTTAGATTATGTTTCTATTATAGGTACAACTTACAATACTATCACCAATGGTCCTGGAGGTATAACAGCTCACCTAGAAACTTGGTTAAGAGCAGATAGAGTTAATGGAACTGGTGTAGCATCAGACAATACAGATGTAAATTCATGGGAAGATGTTGGTAAAGGAAATGATGCAACTGTTATTGATGCTACAAGAGCGGCATTAACAAATAGACCAAGATTTAAAAATAATGCTACAGATAATATTAACTTCAACCCTACAGTATTCTTTAACAATAATCCAGCTGTAAGTGGTTTATCAGATTATACTGGCTTAACTAATCAAGCTGAATTGAATGGAACTGGTGGTTTTTTTACACATGAGCAATATTTAGTCCTTGTAAATGATGTCCCTTCAACCTACAGCGCTGCAACTCCAAGTACAGACATATATTGTTCACAAAATTTAAATCCATACGACAATGATGGTACAGGTTTTGGTTATGGGCAATATACAATTAGAATGGACAATGAAGTTGTGAGTTATTGTATAGGTTCAAGTCCATCTCCAAATCCTGCAGATGTGAACTTGAGAGGATATGGTATAGCACAAACAAGTACTTCAGCATCTTATTCCAATGCAATTAGCATTTTAAATGCAAGAAATAATCCTGCAATAAATGGTCAACAGTTGTATTTTAATGCAAATAGAATTGACAATAAAGAAGTAGGTGCTCCACAATTTGCTAACTTATCTAACAGAAGATATTGGTTAGGAAGAAGTCAAGTTTGGAATGGAAGTTTTGGAGGTAGAATTGCCGAGGTAATCTCTTTTTCTAGCAGAAAAAATGATGTGAGTGAAAGAAGAAGAATAGAAACTTACTTAGCTTTAAAATATGGTATCACATTAGGAGTAAACGGAACTTCAATGAACTATGAAGACTCGAATGGTAACGTTGTTTGGAATACAACAACTAATGCAGGTTACAATTTTGATATTGCTGGTATTTTTAGAGATGATGCTTCTCAACATTCTCAAAAACAATCTAAAAGTATCAATACAACAGAAGTTATGACTATTGGTTTGACTGATATTTTAGCTACTAATACAGCTAACACAAATTCATTTGCAACAGATAGAAGTTACCTAGTTTGGGGTTCGAATGGTGCAAACATGAATAACTCAGGTGTTGACTTAACAGTAGATTTAGGACCAACGACTATTACAACAATCACAGAAGTTGTTAACAGAAAATGGAAAGTTGTAGAAACTGGTGGTGATGTTGCTACTACAAGAATTGCAATACCTACAGCAGCTTTCACAAGTGGTTTACCAGCTTTAGGACCAACAGATGCTTATGTTATGGTTGTAGCTACAAATGCTGCTTTCACAACAGGTGTAGAAACTGTATTTATGTCAACAACAGGTTTAAATGAAACATGTTTATATGATTTTGACGGAACCAAATTCATCACTTTTGGTGTAGCACATCGTGCAACAAATCCATTACATATTACATTAGATGGTAGCGATGATTATGTTAGAATTGATAATGTAAATGAAATTGGTAATAACTTCTCAGTAATGACTTGGATTAGACCAAATGGAGCTAATGATTTAGGGACTGAAAGAACAATTATTGCTAAAAAAGCAACTGCTACAACTGGATATCAATTGGTGTTACAAAATGATAATAGAATCAGAATTGAATGGAGAGGAGCTTTAGGAATAGCTCAAAGTGCAATCTCAAATACTGTTTTACCTGATGCTAAATGGCATAACATAGCTGTTACTTATGGTGCAGGAACATTGAGAATATATATTGATGGTGTTCAAGATAGATCTGTTACTTTAGCAGTTCCTCCTTTAGCTTCTACAAGTACTTTTGCAATTGGTGCACAATATGTTAACAAAACAACAATCAACAACCTATTTAAAGGTGATATTGATGAACTAAGAATGTGGAACAGAGTGGTTACTCCTACTGAAATTAGATTTATATTGAACCAAGAAATTTTACAAAATGGAACAGGTACAACTGGTACAATTATACCATCAACTGTTACTAAAAATGATTTAAGTGGTTTATTGTGGAATAACTTATTTGCTTACTATTCTATGAACTCTTACATAGGTACTCACTTAGATGATGATTCGGTTAACATTAATAGAGGTAGCTTAGTAATACCTGATAAAATTTCTATCAATGTACAAACAGCTCCAATGCCTTATGAAAGTACAGCAAATGGTTCTTGGTCAACTGATGTAACATGGGCTAATGGCACTATTCAAGATATCCCTTATAGCTTATCTATAGTTGATGGTACAACTCCAATTGATTGGAATATCGTTCGAACAAATCATAATATCGATTCAAATGGAAACAAAGTTCTTTTAGGATTGTTTACTCACTCAAATACAGTATCAGCATCTAACGATTCTAAAATTGAAATTACACATCATTTCAAATTAGATGGTATAATGGACTTACAAGGAAGATCACAATTAGTACAACCAATCAATAGTGATTTAGACCCTACAAGTTCTGGTAGAATAGAAAGAGATCAACAAGGAACTAAAAATATTTATAACTATAATTATTGGTCATCACCTGTAGGAACTATCAATAACACAACTAACAACAATACATTTTCTGTAAATGGTGTTATGAAAGATGGTACAACAAGTACACCTCAAAACATTACTTGGACATCTGGATTGAATGGTAGTCCAACAAGTCCTATAACATTGAGTAGCTACTGGATTTTCAAATTCCAAAATCTAAGCAATAGTTATGCTAACTGGCAGTCTGTAGGTTCTGGTGGTACATTAAATGCTGCACAAGGATTTACTTTAAAAGGTAGCGGTGCTGCAGGTGCAAATCAAAACTTTACTTTTGTTGGTAAACCTAACAATGGTTTAATTACAACAACTGTAGCAGCTAACAACTTGAATCTTGCAGGTAACCCATATGCTTCTGCTCTTGATGCTAATGCATTTATATCAGATAATAATGCTTCAACAACTGGAGCTTTATATTTCTGGGAACATTCAAGTACTAACAATACTCACAACTTGGTAGCTTACCAAGGTGGATATTCTGTAAGAAACTTAGTTGGTGGAACGCCTCCAACAGCTCCTGCAGGTATTAGTGGAGTTGGTGCAAGTGCAAAAGTTCCTCAAAGATATATTCCAGTAAGCCAAGGATTCTTCATTGTAGGTTCTGGTACTGGAGGTACGGTTACTTTTAATAATAACCAAAGAGCATTTATTAAAGAAGATAATGCTTTATCAACAAGTTTATTCAGAAGTAATACTAATATGTTATCATCTGTAAATCATTTTACAAACAATCAAGATGACGAAACAACAACTGATTCTTTCAAGAAAATACGTTTAGGATTAACATCTAAAGATAACTATCACAGACAAATTCTTTTAGGATTTATGAATCAACTTGCTACAAGCGCAATAGATTTCGGATACGACGCGGTAAACATTGATAACCAATTAAATGATATTTATTTTATCAATACTGGAACTAAACTTGTAATTCAAGGAGAAGGAAACTTTAATGTAAATAACTCTTACCCTATCGGAATCAAAACTAGTGTAACAGGTGAAGTAAAAATTATGCTAGACACTGCAGAAAACTTTACAAGTGGTGATAACTTAAGAGCATTCATTCATGACAATACAAATAACCAATATCATGAAATTACTGATCATCCTTATATTGTTGAATTACCTCAAGGTCTAACAGATAATCGTTTTACCTTAACATTTAAAGATAATAGTGCTGCTTTAGCTAATGCTTCTTTCAATATTGAAAACGGAATTGAAGTAGCCTACGCTAATACTAAAAACATATTGAATATTAAAAATAACGTGGCTGATGCCACAGTAGAACAAGTATTACTATACAACTTGTTAGGTCAATTAGTTACGACTTTTGAAGTAGAAAATCAAAGTCAACAAAACATCCAATTGCCTATCAGTGGAATTAGTTCTGGAACTTACATTGTAAAAGTAAAAACAGACAAAGGTGATACTAGCAGAAAAATCGTTTTTAATTAGGGTTTAAATGATTGATTTGACGCCAAAAAGCTCCACAATTAGTGGGGCTTTTTATTTTTACTATTAATCTTAAAATCAGTACCATCCAACTAAAGAAACTGTACATTCATCTAAAAATAAATACTCCCATTTATTTCATCTATATATTTGCGAAATAAGTTGGTCTATTCTTTAAATGAAAACAAACATAAGGTAAGTCTTAAAGAAAAATCGTTTTTGCTAGGGTTTAAATGATTGATTTGACGCCAAAAAGCTCCGCAAATGTGGAGCTTTTTACTTTTTACTAATCATCGAAAAACTTTATACTTTCAACGATAGAAAAGTTTCAATCATCTAAAATTTAAAACACAATTATCTATTAACAATACTTTTACACCATAATACTGATTGGTGCATGTCTTTTTCAAATGGGGGTTTGAAAAAAGACATAAAAAAAAGTCCTTAGGTTTAAAACATAAACTCTAAAAAAAAAATGAAAAAACAGAAAAATTTTTATGTTATTTTAAAAAAAGAAAACGATAACATAAAAACACAACGTTAAATCAAAATCTGAGGCAATCAAACAAAACAAAAAAACCACGTAGATTACGTGGTTTTTTTTATTTAAAATAATCAGATTTATTTCAAAGTTTTACTTAACGTAGAAAAGTCTACCTGAACTTGCTCACCAGAAATAATATTTTTCAAAGTGAACAATCCATTTGAAATTTCTTTTACTACAAAAGGAATCCCTCTTCTTTCGGCATATTTAAATTGTTTATCAATTTTGGCAGCATCCGGATACATTTCAGTTTTAATGTTAGCAACTCTTAGTTTTTGAATGGTTTGCATTACCTCAAAAGATTGGGTTTCTCCAAAATTTAAAAACATCACTTTCGTTGCGGTAGTTACCGTTTCTGGAAACAATCCCAACTCATCAAGAACCAAATAAATTCTATCCAAACCAAAAGATATTCCTACTCCACTCATATTTTTCAATCCGAAAATACCTGTCAAATCATCATATCTTCCACCACCGCCAATCGAACCCATGGCAACTCCTTCTGGCGCTGCAACTTCAAAAATTGCTCCTGTGTAATAATTCAATCCTCGAGCCAAAGTTACATCTAAATCTAAAGTTGCTTTTTGTAATCCAAGTTTTGAAACATTATCACAAATAAATTGTAACTCCTCTACTCCTTTTATTCCTTCTTCAGACGAAGAAAGTAAAACCGAAAGTTTCTCGATTTTCTCTTGAATAGTTCCAGTAAAATTAAATAATGGTTGCACTTTGACTAAAGCTTCTTCAGAAATTCCTTTTTCAAGCATTTCTTTTTTGACGCCGTCCTCTCCTATTTTATCTAGTTTATCTAAAGCAACTGTAAAATCAATCAACTTATCAGAAGCTCCTATAACCTCAGCAATACCAGATAAAATTTTACGATTGTTGATTTTAATGGTAACACCATACAATCCCAATTCTGCAAAAACAGCATCATATAATTGCACCAACTCTACTTCTTGCCACAACGAAGTTGAACCAACAACATCTGCATCACATTGATAAAACTCTCTAAAACGACCTTTTTGTGGTCTATCGGCACGCCAAACTGGTTGAATTTGATACCTTTTAAAAGGAAACTCAATCTCACTTTGGTGTTGCACAACGTATCTTGCGAATGGCACTGTTAAGTCGTAGCGTAAAGCTTTTTCGGAGATCTTACTAGTTAATTGTTTATAGTTAATTGTTTGTAATTCTTCAGAAGATACTTTATCCAAATAATCACCATTATTCAATATCTTAAAAATCAATCGATCACCTTCTTCTCCATATTTTCCCATCAAAGTATCTGAATTTTCAAAACTTGGTGTTTCTATAGGTTGGTAGCCATAGTTCTCAAAATGAGTGCGCATAATAGCAATAATATAGTTACGTTTAGAAACCTCAACTGGTGAAAAATCACGTGTACCTTTAGGAATACTTGGTTTAGATGCCATTTTTGAATATTAGATTTTAGATTTTTGATATCAGATATTAAATTTTCAGATTGTATTTTAGACATTAAATCTAATATCTAAAATCAGATATCTGAAATTATGGTACAAATATCATACTTTTTAAAATAATTTGTAATTCTTATAACACAAACTTGTAACAAAAACTGTAATTTCGTGTCAAATAAGAATTATGAATGCAGTTTTCAGAGAAAATATAAAGATTGCTATGGGTTCGATTCGTGCACAATTGTTGCGTACGATTCTTACCATTGTCATTATTGCCATAGGAATCACGGCTTTAGTAGGAATTCTTACCGTTGTTTCGGCAATTGACAACGAGTTGAACTCGAAATTTGCTTCTATGGGTTCGAATACGTTCAACATCAATCAATATGAGTTTTCGACAAGAAACCAAGGTGGTGGCGAAATTGAAAAAATAAATCCTATCATTTCTTATCCTGAAGCCAAAGCATTCAAAGAAAAATACGATTATCCTTTTACACATACTTCCGTTTCATTTACAGCAACAAGTACTGCAGAAGTAAAATATGAAAACGAAAAAACCGATCCCGAAATAAGTGTATTAGGTGTAGATGACCTTTATACAACCAATTCAGGTTTAGAAATTGTAAATGGTAGAAACTTCAATCCATTCGATATTTCAAACAATGCATACGTTTGTGTTGTTGGTAGCGATTTTGCAACAAAAGGTTTACTAAAAGATGTCAATCCTGTTGATAAAATTCTTTCTATAAGAGGTGCAAAATTTAAAGTAATTGGGGTTTTAAAAGAAAAAGGTTCAACTTTCGGAAATAATCAAGATTTACGAATTCTTATTCCAATACAAGTAGCACGTTCGTTATTTTCGACACCAAACATCAATTATACAGTAAGTTCGATGGTAGATAAAAAAGAACTTTTAGAAAGTGCTGTAAATGATGCAACGGTTACCATGCGACAAATTAGAAAATTAAGTCCAGTAGAAGAAACCAACTTCGGAATATCAAGAAGTGATGATTTAGCAAACAGAATTGCCAATATCACAGGATATTTAAGTGCTGCAGCTTGGGTAATCAGTATTATCACCATTATGGGCTCATCAATTGCCTTAATGAACATCATGATTGTTTCTGTAACCGATAGAACTAGAGAAATTGGTGTCAGAAAATCACTTGGAGCCAAAAGAAATACCATTGCTTGGCAGTTTTTTATGGAAACCTTACTAATTGCTCAAATTGGCGGATTGATTGGAATAATATTAGGAATGTTGGTAGGTTATCTAATGGCATCCTTAATGAAATTCGGATTTGTAATTCCTTGGGGTGCAATTATTGCTGCTGTAATAACAAGTTTCATTGTAGCCATAGTTTCTGGATTATATCCAGCGATAAAAGCATCGAAACTTGATCCAATTGAGGCGTTGAGATACGAGTAACCAGTATTCAGTCTCAGTGTTCAGTCTCAGAGTTCAGTTTGCACGAAATCATTCGGTCATTTCCATAAATATCTTTTTTCAGAACAATATTCTTGAAACCCATTTCTTCAAGTAATTCAACCGTTTCTTTGCCTAAATATTGATTGATTTCAAAATATAACTTTCCGTTTTCTGATAAATTTTTCTTGGCTAATTCTGCTATTTTTCTATAAAAAAGTAAGGCATCATTATCCTCAACAAATAATGCTAAATGAGGTTCATATTCTAAAACATTAGGTTTTATTTCCTCTTTTTCAAGATTTCTAACATAAGGAGGATTGGAAACAATAATATCAATAGAAGTTGGAAGTTGGAAGTTGGCACTTCGACCGCGCTCAGTGTGACAAAATGGAAGTTCTGATAATTCATCAACTTTTAAAATATCAACATTAATAAAATTCACATCAACTTTATTTATTTCAGCATTTTTATGAGCTGTTGCCAAAGCTTTTTCAGAAACATCAATTGCAGCAACTTGAGCATTTGGAAGATTTTTAGCCAATGAAATAGCAATACAACCACTTCCTGTTCCTATGTCAAGAAGTTGGATGTTGGATGTTGGATGTTGGATGTTATTATCTGAAATTATCCATTCTACCAATTCTTCTGTTTCTGGTCTTGGAATTAATGTGTTTTCATTTACAAGAAATGGCAAACCATAAAATTCTGTTTCTCCTAATATATATTGTATAGGCTTTTCCGTTTTTAAATCAGCCAAAACACTTTCCCAACGCAATAATTGTACAGCATCCATTTCCATTGCAGGATTCAAAGCCAAATCTATTCGCTTCTTGTTGTGAAAACTTTCTAATACAATATAAAAGAAACTCTCAATTTCCTTTTCATCATATAAAGAAGAAAGCTCTTGTAAAAATGTGGATTTGTATGATTTTAGTAACATTGGAATTTGGAAATTAACTTTTGGAATTTAAATCTTTTATCATCCAAACTGGACAACTTGTATGACCAGTTCCACCAAGTGGTTCACAAAGATACTCAAACCCAACTTTCTTATACAAACTTTGAGCCGCAAGCATTTCGGGAAGTGTTTCTAAGTAACATTTTTCATAGCCGAATTCTTTTGCTTTTGTCAAACATTTTTGAATCATTTCAAATCCAATTCCTTTTCCACGAACTTCCTGCAAGAAATACATTTTCTGCAATTCACATATATTTTCTTCCGAATTATCCAATTGGCTTACTCCTGCTCCACCAACAATTTTTCCATCAATTTCAACTACGAAATATATAGATTTTACTTTATCATAGGTTTCAAACATAAAATCCAATTGTTTATCAGCAAAAGCAGTTCCGGTTTTTGGATAATCATCCGATATAAATACTTGACGAATTACATTGGCAATTTGTTCGTTATCTTCTGGTTGGATTTCTCTAATTATCATTTCTAAAATTTCAAAATTCGTTATTCAAAGTTGGATATTCAAAATTCAAATAATCAAATGCTTTTGAATTATAAAATTACATTACAAAAATAGTACTTTTGTGATGTGAAAACACATGATACATACATAAAACGCTGCATCGAATTAGCCAAAAATGGTTTGGGTACAACTTATCCAAATCCTTTGGTTGGAAGCGTAATTGTATATAATAACGAAATTATTGGTGAAGGTTGGCACCGAAAATCAGGCGAACCACATGCAGAAGTAAATGCTATAAATTCTGTAAAAGACAAATCATTACTCTCAAAATCAACTATTTATGTCAGTTTAGAACCTTGCAGTCATTTTGGAAAAACACCGCCATGTTGTGATTTAATTATTGCCAATAAAATTCCAAATGTAGTTATTGGAACCATAGATCCTTTTGCAAAAGTCTCAGGAACTGGAATCAAAAAACTCATTGAAGCTGGCAAAAATGTTACTGTAGGAATTCTTGAAGACGAATGTAACGAACTAAACAAACGATTTTTTACTTTTCACAATAAAAAACGTCCTTACATTATCTTGAAATGGGCAGAAAGTGAAGACGGATTTATAGCACCATTATCTAAAGAAAAAAAAGAACCAGTTTGGATAACCAATGAATTTTCAAGACAATTAGTTCATAAATGGCGCAGTGAAGAACAGGCAATTCTTGTTGGAACCAATACTGTTATAGAAGATAATCCAAGTTTGACAACTAGAGATTGGTCTGGAAATCATCCTATTAGAATAGTTTTAGACCAAAATAATAGAATTTCAAAAGAAAGTCATATCTTTGATAATCAAGTAAAATCCATTACGATAACTAAAGAGAATATCAATTTCAACAACAATATTGCTCTTGGAATTACCGATTTCTTATTTAATGAAGGAATTCAATCGGTAATTATTGAAGGTGGAAGACAAACTTTGCAGACGTTTATTGATGCAAACATTTGGGATGAAGCGCGAGTTTTTAGTGGAGAAATTTATTTTAAATCAGGAACCAAAGCGCCAACTATTTCTGGAGAAAATAGTAAAAAAGAGAAAATTTTAAATGACGAACTTTTAACATTTTTCAATTATGATTGATACAATAATTTTTGATTTTGGTGATATTTTTATCAATTTAGAAAAACAGGCTCAAATTGAAGCATTCAAAAAATTAGGTTTAAACGAACCTAAACCTGAACTTGTTGAAATAAATGACTTATTTGAAAAGGGAAAAGTTACAGAATTAGAATTCATTCAATCGTTTCATCAATTTATTCCTAATGCATCTTTAGAAGAAATTAGAGGAGCCTGGAATACTATAATTGGTGAATTTCCATTATATAGATTGGAGTTTTTACAAATGCTTTCCTATAAAAAATACAAATTGTTTCTATTAACAAATACAGATGAAATTCACATAAGTAGATTTGAACACAATGTTGGAGTTTCTTTTTTCAGTGATTTCTATCAATGTTTTGAAAAAGTTTTTTACTCTTATGAAATGGGAATGAGAAAACCCGATCCTGCCATTTTTACAACCATAATGAATAAATACGATTTATCACCTAAACGTACTCTATTTGTAGATGATAAAAAAGTAAATACAGATGCAGCAGCTAGTTTAGGACTTCACGTATGGAATCTAGAAGTTGGAAAAGAAGATGTCGTAGACTTGTTCAATCAAAAACATTTGCCGCTTTAAGTTTTGAACGACACCTATAAAACCATTGCATCGCCATCTGAAGAAATTTTATTTAAAGAAAAAAACAGTAAGTTTTTTGGCTACGCATTTCCTGTAACTTCTGAAGAAGAAATCAAAAACCATTTAGACATCTTACGAAAGCAACATTTTGGAGCAGTACATTTTTGTTATGCTTTTCAAATTGGAACCGATAAAATTCAATATAGAGCCAATGATGATGGTGAACCAAGTAATTCTGCTGGAGCACCAATTTATGGACAAATTCAATCTTTTGGACTGACTAACATATTAGTAGTAGTTGTTAGATTTTTTGGCGGAATTAAATTAGGTGTTGGCGGATTGATTTCAGCTTACCGAATTTCAGCTCAAATGGCATTGGAAGCCTCTGAAATTATTGAAAAAACAATTAACATACATTATATTGTATCTTTTGATTACAAAAACATGAATAAAGTAATGCGAGTAATTAAAGAAAAAAATCTCGAAATCATTTCGCAAAACATGAACGAAAGTTGCGAAATTGAAATTGCAACACGCAAAAAAAATGCCGAACAAATTGTCGACATTTTTAATAATTTATTTGAAATTGATATAAAATTAAAAGACTAAACTTCTGCTTTTAAAATATCCAAAATATAGTTTGGCGGAACAATAGGTTTTCCATTTTTTATGTCCACAAAAACGAGTATAAAATGAGCAGTTGTTAATAACTCTTCATTTTCATTGCGAATCTCACAATCAAATTCAATCTTTACACCACTATATTTCTTCAACTTCGTATTGATTGTTAACATATCATCATAACGAGCTGGTTTTTTGTAATTTAAATGCATTGAGACTATTGGCAAAGCAATTCCGCTTTCTTCTAATGCTTTGTACGAAACGCCTTTATTTCTAAGCCATTCCACTCTTCCTATTTCAAAATAAGGCACATAACTGCCATGATATACTACTCCCATTTGGTCGGTTTCACCATATCTAACTCTAACTTGTACTTCGTGTCCGTTCATCTATTTTTTTTGCTTTTAATCTAAATTCAAATTATTCTTTACAACAAAATTTTTAAAAAATCAATACCATATTATTTTTTTTTAAAGAAATTTGTTCACATATTTGTTAACCCAAAAAACACAAAGAAAATCTCCTTTTTTTTTGTAAGAGAACCTTTAAATAAATTAGTAATTTTAACAATAATATGAACAAAACTGCGCAATCGGTATGGGAAAACTGTCTGTCATTTATAAAAGACAACATTCAAGAGCAAGCATACAAAACTTGGTTTGAACCTATTAAGTCCGTTGAACTTTCCGATAACGCATTGTACATTCAAGTTCCAAGTAAATTCTTTTACGAATGGCTTGAGGAACACTATGTAAAATTACTAAAAGTTGCCCTAACCAAAGAACTTGGAAAAAACGCAAAGTTACTCTATAAAATTAAAATGGAAAACACTTACGGCAATAAACAACCGTTTACGGAACAATTGCCATCTGCTCACCGTGCTCCAATAAAATCACAAGATGTTGACGCTCCTTTTAAAAACCTAAACCCAGAACTTAAAAATCCTTTTGTGATTCCTGGAATTAGAAACTTAAAAATTGAGTCGCAACTTAATCCGAATTATAGCTTTGATAATTTCTTAGAAGGTGATTCTAACAGATTAGCTCGTTCAGCTGGTATGGCAGTTGCCAATAAACCTGGAGGAACTTCATTCAATCCATTATTAATTTTTGGTGGTGTTGGACTTGGAAAAACTCACTTAGCTCATGCTATTGGTGTTGAAATTAAAGATAAATATCCTGAAAAAACCGTGTTGTATATTTCTGCCGAAGTATTCACACAACAATATATAGATTCTGTTAAGAAAAACAATCGTAATGATTTTATTCATTTTTATCAATTGATAGATGTGTTAATAATTGATGACGTTCAATTCTTATCAGGAAAATCAGGTACTCAAGATGTGTTTTTCCATATTTTTAATTATTTACATCAAAATGGAAAACAAGTAATTCTTACTTCAGACAAAGCTCCTGTTGATATGCAAGATATCGAACAACGTTTGTTATCTCGTTTCAAATGGGGATTATCTGCTGAATTACACCAACCTGACTACGAAACAAGAGTTTCTATTTTGAACAACATACTTTATCGTGATGGTGTTGAAATGCCAAACGAAATTGTAGAATATGTTGCACAAAACATAAAATCTAATGTGCGTGAACTTGAAGGCGCAATTATTTCTTTAATTGCACAATCATCGTTCAATAAAAAAGAAGTTACTCTCGAATTAGCAAAAAGCATTGTAGAGAAATTTGTTAAAAATGTAAAACGTGAAATATCAATCGACTACATCCAAAAAGTAGTTTCTGATTATTTCCAATTGGATTTAGATACTTTACAATCTAAAACCAGAAAACGTCATGTGGTTCAAGCAAGACAGCTAGCTATGTTTTTTGCAAAGAAATTTACTAAAGCTTCTTTAGCAAATATTGGTTCTCAAATTGGAGACAGAGATCACGCTACTGTTTTACACGCCTGCAAAACAGTTGACAACTTGGTTTCTACCGATAAGCAATTCAAAAAATTTGTTGAAGATATTCACAAAAAATTATCATTATAGAAATCAGCTTTTCTTACTTTTGCATTTGAAAGTAAAAACTGAAACTTAATACTATGTCCGTTAAAATTTTAATGGTTTGCTTAGGCAATATCTGTCGTTCACCATTGGCAGAAGGTTTATTAGCTGCAAAACTTCCTAAAGATAAATTCTTGGTAGATTCTGCCGGAACTGGTCATTGGCATGTTGGTAAACAACCTGATGAGCGTTCTATAGCAACGGCCAAAAAAAATGGACTTGATATTTCCAGCCAAAGAGGTAAACTTTTTACTCCTAAACACTTTCAAGAGTTTGATTACATCTATGTTATGGATGGTTCAAATTATGACGATGTTGTCTTTATGGCTAAAAACGAAGAAGACAAAAATAAAGTGCAACTTATTTTAGACGAATTATTTCCTGGTGATAATGTTGACGTGCCAGACCCATATTATGGTTTACAAAACGGATTTGATATGGTTTACGAAATGCTTGATGAAGCTACGGATTTATTAGCAAAAAAATTAATAGCAAAACATTCCTAATGAAGCCAGTAAACTTAAAAGGTATTTTATATTTAATTCCTACAACACTTGGCGAAAGCAATCCGCATGATGTTTTGCCTCAAACAGTTAAAAGAGCCATCGAATTTATAGATTGCTATATTGTTGAGAATGAAAAAACTGCACGTAGGTTTATAAAAAGTATTTACCCAGAAAAAGTACAATCCTCTCTAATAATTAGTTCTTTAAACAAACACACCGAAGTTTCTGAACACAACGAAATGATTCAGCCTTGTTTACAAGGAATTAATGTTGGGTTAATGAGCGAAGCTGGTTGTCCTGGAGTTGCCGATCCTGGTGCTGCAATTGTTAAACTAGCTCATGAAAAAGGAATTCAAGTCGTACCTTTAGTTGGGCCATCCTCCATTTTATTAGCCATGATGGGAAGCGGAATGAATGGACAAAGTTTTGCTTTTAATGGTTATTTACCCATTGACAAATCTGATAAAAAATCGGCTTTGAAAAATTTTGAAAAACTTTCTTTTGATAAAAACCAATCGCAAATTTTTATTGAAACACCTTATAGAAACAATAAGTTATTAGAAGATTTTCTCCAAACATTACAACCAAATACTCATTTATGTATTGCTGCAGATATAACACTTCCAACAGAATACATCAAAACAATGAAAGTTTCAGAATGGAAAAAAGCAACCATTGATTTACACAATCGACCTACGATATTTATAATACACAAATCTTATTAAACAAAAAAGCCATCAGAATTTGATGGCTTTTTTATTATATAACTTTTAACTATTTTATCACCTTAGGACTACTTTCAGGTTTGATATTATGAGTTTCATAACCTCCAAACTCTTTCATGTACGACTTTACAGAAGTTCCGTAGTTGTCTTTACATTTTTTTCTTCCGTTAGATTCTAGAAACTTTCTAACAGAACCTGCTCCACCTAAATGAGCTGCTGCTAAAATTCCTGATTCAGTAATTCTTACACCATCAATCATTTTACCTCTATATTCTTTTATCACTTCTCTTAATTCCCACTTGTTCTTTTTCAACAACGCGATAAAAGCTTTTTCTTGCATTTTATGATTTCTCAAAAATAGCATGCTATCTTTAATTCCGATTGAAGCTAATGTTGATTTACCAAATTGGTATTTACCTAAATATCCTAAAGAATTAACCTTATTATATTTTCCTTGAGATTCTTTGAAAGCGATAGCTTCTTTAAATCCAATAAAATATTTTCCGGTAAAAGGTATTGAAGTATTGATATAATCTGATGGTTTTTCTGAAGGAAATTGATATAACAATTCTTCATTTTCGTCTACATAAAACCAGTTATGATTGAAAGATTCTATAGGTTTAAAAGCGGAGCTTATAAATCCAATTAACACAACGATTCCTGTGTAAAACGACCATCTATTTATCATAAATTGTAATTTCCAAGTGCTGTCACCATCTTGATATTGACGGTGCAAATGTACAACTTATTTTTAAATAAAATTGAAAATCAAGCAGTTAAAGTTTTCTAAAAGTAAAAACCACGCCATTTAACTCCTTGTGAGCCACTGATTTCAATCGTTGGAGCTGGAATTTTGATAGCGTTAAAAATCGAAAAAAAAGTCTTTAAAAAAGCAGATTTTGTTTCAATTTTTGTCAAATCTGCATCCAAACTTAAGTAAAATTGTCGCTCTCTTTTCGAAAAAGGAAGGTTTAAATCAGCAACTGTTTCACTTCTTCCAGCTATCATACCATCTGCACCATAACCTGCAGACAAATTTAACCATTTGGGCAATTTAGAAGATTTAAAAAATGAATGTAAATTCACTGATAACCAATAGGTTTGTCCGTTATAATCTTTAAAAATCTCTTCAGAAAGTGAACTACCCAACACATTCGGACGTAAGGAAGCATATTTTGTAGTTTGAAATGACAATTTCGGCACAATACGTTGCTCTTTCCATAATAATTCTTGCGAAACATATAGAGCGGTTCCACCAGCATTAGCAATTAAATCTCCTGAAGATGCACCCCATTCTTGCGAAAAGCCATCAAAAACCTCGACAGCCGTTAAAAAAGCAAAACCAACAGTTGCGCCATATACTAATTGACTTTTTCTATCACAACCACTCCATTTCAAAGCATTTGCACCATAGCTTCCTAAATGATAAGCCGAAAAAACATGTCCGGCTTTATCCATTTGAAGCCATTCATCATTATCATTAATAAAATGAAAGTCAGATTTTGGGTAATCTGCATACCAAAGTTGATTAAGACCAACCAAAGCACTAGAGGCTAAAACAGTTTTAGAGATAATAACTCCGTTGAGACGTTTATTATTTAAAGAATCGGAAGGTTTGAAAAAATTATTGAAGTCACTCTGAGAAAATCCGAAGTTGAATTTTAACAGAAGTAAAAACAATAGTATTAAAGGTGATTTTTTCAACACTTATCGGTTGGTTCCAGTCGTATTCAACCAATCAGCATACTTCTTTGCATTAACTTGATGCTGAGGATAAGTTGAAGCAAATTCATGATATCCAAAACGTTCAACACTTGCACAAAAGTAGATGTAATCGTGTTTTTCAGCATTTAAGACAGCATCTATAGCATTAATATCTGGCTGCGCAATTGGTCCTGGAGGCAAACCAATATTAACATAAGTATTATAAGCTGATGAAATGGTCAAATCACCGTAAAGAACTCTTTTTATAACTTGATCAAAATCATTATCTCTAAGTTTTAGTGAATAAATTACCGTTGGATCAGCTTGCAAAGGCATACCTTGAGTAATTCGATTCAAATAAGCACCGGCTACTCTTGGACGCTCATCCTTTTTAACAGTTTCTTTATGCACAATAGAAGCTAAAGTAACCACTTGCTCTGGAGTCATCCCTAATTCTTCAGCTTTAGCTAAACGATCTTTATTCCAAAATTTCTTATACTCATCAAGCATTTTATCACGGAATTTTTCTGCAGAGGTATTCCAATAAAATTCATACGAATTAGGAAGAAACATACACAAAACATTCTCTTTTGTAAAACCATTTTTC
Source organism: Flavobacterium cheonanense (assembly GCF_039539185.1). NCBI lineage: Bacteria > Pseudomonadati > Bacteroidota > Flavobacteriia > Flavobacteriales > Flavobacteriaceae > Flavobacterium > Flavobacterium cheonanense. The sequence continues at coordinate 489,832 of NZ_BAABCT010000001.1, forward strand.
TTTAAAAAAACGCTATCTCTAAAAGCTGTCATCAATCCTAAGGAATCCGCCTCAATTTCAGAACCAATTCTTTGAGCCACGTTTTCTAATCGCTCTTGATTGTTAAAAGCAATTTTTACTGGTAAATTTCTTCTTAAAGAAGCTATCAAACCAAAGTTACCCATTCCTTTTTTAAACAAAAACCTACCTGGTTTAACATTGTCATCATATTTTCTCAAACTAGCCATTAGATCAAAACCACTCATACTTTCAACATAGGGTGAAACGATTCGTTTAACATCTTCATAATTGGAACCTGTTGGAATTTCAACATAGAGTTCATCTTTAGAGAATTTAGTATTAGATAAGAAAAACTTCACATAAACAATAGTTGCGACAACTAAAAAAAGTGCCGTTCCAATTCCTAAAATGGTTTTTAATTTTTTGTTCAAAACAATATTTTTTTAATGTTGATGATTGATTAACTGAAAAAGAGCTTCGTCATGAAAGGAATTACCTTGATAAATCCAATCTTTCTTCACTCCTATTTTCTGAAATCCAAAAGTAGTAAAAAGGTTTAAACTTGCTTCATTATCCATTCCAATATTTGCATAAAGTTGGTGCAATTGTAATTGTTTGAAACTATAATCGATTAATAAACTAAGTGCTTCCTTACCTATTCCGTTACCACGATTAGTTTCATTTTGAATTAAAATACCAATTCCTGCACGATTATTTACAGGATCAAAATCGAATAAATCTATTAAACCAATTGCTTCAAAAGTGTCATTTTTACATATTGCAAGGCGTAATTGTTTGGCTTCATAAATATCTTGATGTGCGTTTTCAAGATATTGACGAATTAAAAACTTACTGTAAGGCGTTTGCGTATTGCTCACATTCCAAATCGATTCGTCGTTTTCTATTTGATAGACAAACTCCAAATCTTCTGGTTCGAGAGCGCGTAAATATATAGTTGTTCCTTTAAGTGTTATCATGAAAAGTACGAATTACGAGATACAAAGTACGAAGTTGGATTTACAAATCATAACTCTATTTCTCCTTCAAAAACAAAAGTTGCTGGTCCAATTAAAAAAACTTTTTCAAAACCTTTGTCTGTTTTTTCAAATTTGACTTTTAACTTTCCACCTTCTACATTTATATCAATTGAATTTGAATTGGTTTTTCCGATTACATTCATAGCAATAGCTGTTGCGGTTGCTCCTGTTCCACAAGATAATGTTTCATCTTCAACGCCACGTTCATAAGTTCTTAGTCGGAAATGATTATCAGAAATTTGATTAACAAAATTGACATTGCTTCCAGCGTTTCCATATAAATCAGAATACCTTACTTCCGCACCATTTTCTTTTACATTATAGTGTTCCAAATCATTTACCAAAGTTACATGATGCGGTGAACCTGTATTTAAAAAAACATATTCTGTATCGATTTTTACCTCATCAACATCTTTCATTTGAAGAGATACAATTCCATTTTCGTCAATTGTTGCATGATGTAAACCATCTGTTGCGATGAAAGTTGCTTCATTATTTATAACATTCAAACTTTTAGCAAAAGCTACCAAACATCGTCCGCCATTACCACACATCGAACTTTCATTTCCGTCAGAATTATAGTAAACCATTCTAAAATCTGTCGAATTGTCATTTTCTAAAAGAATTAAACCATCAGCACCAATACCAAAACGTCTGTCGCAAAGGCGTTCAATCAGTTTGGTATCGTTTTTGGGAAAGAAATTTTGACGATTATCAATCATCACAAAATCATTTCCTGTTCCTTGATATTTGTAAAATTTGAGTTGCATTTTTATTTTTGTATTCCACAAAGTTACAAATATTAATGATACGTTAAAGATTGTTAAACGAGCGTTAAACTGATTTTGTAAAAATAATAAATTACTAATTTTGATGTTAAATGATTTAAAACAATTTAAAAAATGAAAAGATTATCAAGTTTATTTTTAGTGTCTTTGTTAAGCGGTGCTACAACACTAGGTGCTTATAAATTATTTATTGAAAAAGATGTCAATGGAAATTCAATTGTTACACAAGCTCCAAGTTCCTTCGGAAGAACTGTTGGAATGGGTGCAGAAAATATTGATTTTACTTCGGCTGCAGAAAATGCAGTTCATACGGTTGTTCACGTGAAAAATGTTTCAACAAGAACCGTTTACAATATAATGGATTTTATTTATGGTTCACGAGGAGGACAGCAACAAGAGCAAATTGGAACTGGTTCTGGAGTTATTATTTCTGAAGATGGATACATAGTAACTAATAATCACGTGATTAAAGATGCTTCTGAACTTGAAGTTACTTTGAACAATAACAAAGTTTACAAAGCAAAATTAATTGGAACTGATTCTAAAATGGATATTGCTTTATTAAAAATCGATGCTGATGGAAAATTACCTTATTCAACATTTGCCGATTCTGATCAGGTAAAAGTTGGAGAATGGGTTTTAGCAGTTGGAAATCCATATAATTTGAATTCGACTGTTACAGCCGGAATTGTTTCTGCGAAAGCAAGAAATTTGGATACCAAAGGAATTCAGTCATTTATTCAAACGGATGCTGCTGTAAATCCGGGAAATTCTGGTGGTGCTTTAGTCAACACTCGTGGTGAATTGATTGGGATTAATACAATGATTTCTTCTCCAACAGGAAGTTATGCTGGATATTCATTTGCAGTTCCATCAAATATTACACGCAAAATTATTGAAGACATCATGGAATTTGGAAATGTTCAAAGAGGAATTCTTGGTGTTGAAGGAAGTGAATTGACAGGAAATTATTCTAAAGAATTAGGAATTAAAGATACTGAAGGATTCTATATTAATAAGGTTAATAAAAATTCTGGTGCGGAAAAAGCTGGTCTGAAAAAAGGTGATATCATCAAAAAATTAGACAATCAAAAAATTTCATCTTATGCTGAACTATCTGGATTTATCAACACAAAACGTCCGAATGATAAGGTGAATGTGACTTATGAAAGAGACGGACAAACAAAAGTTGTTCCTGTAATTTTAGTAAAAAATGATATAATTCAAACAGATTTTAAAGGTTTAGAATTAGAAAATTTATCAGACGCTGATAAGAAAAATTTCCGAATTGACTACGGTGTAAAAATCAAAGAAGTAAGTAACCAAAGACTTTTACCTTACAAAGACGAATTAGAAGGAAGCATCATTTTAGACATCAATGGTGTAAAAGCATCTGATGTAGAAACGGTATCGAGAGCAACCAACAACGCTAATGAAAGTCAAGGTACTAGTGTCAAATTAATGACAAAAAATGGTCAAGTAATGCGCATCATCATCTAAATATAATGTAATAAAAGGTGAAAAACCATTCTGTTTCTTTCAGAATGGTTTTTTTATTTAAAAAAAGTTTGAAATAATTTTACGAAAACGTTATAGTTGATTACTTTTGCACGGAAATTTATTTTTAACAACACAACTAATCAATTTTTCTCAAAATGAACAAAAACGCATTATACGAAAAAGAGCTTTCTTTTCAGGCTGACAGACGAAAGGCTGGTGTAGAATTTATTAAAATCATTAGTGATTTATGGTATGACAAATCTATCGAATTGGTATTCTTTAGAAATCAATTAATTGATAGAAACGTCAGCGATATTATGAATCTTCATGAATATGCTGGTGAATTCGTTCAAAAACCAATTAATGTTTTTGATTCTGTTGAAATTGCTCGTGCTATTGAAAATTTAGATTTACCACCATCAAGAATAGATATTGGAAAATTAACTTATGAATATCATTTAGAAGACAATAAATATCACGATGCACGCGCATTTGTTATTGACAAATTAAAAGGCTCTAAAAACTCACAAGAAATTAAACCTAAAGATGTAGTTCTTTATGGATTTGGTAGAATTGGAAGATTATTGGCTCGTGAAATGATGAGTAAAATTGGAAAAGGACAACAATTACGTCTAAGAGCTATTGTAACTCGTGATAGAAATGACGCACAATCATTAGAAAAAAGAGCTTCGTTATTAAGATATGATTCAGTTCATGGCGATTTTGAAGGTTCTGTAAATGCTGATACTGAAAATGATGCTTTAATCATCAACGGAACAACAGTTCACATCATTACAGCCAATTCTCCGGAAGAAATTGATTATACAGCTTACGGAATTGAAGATGCTTTAGTTATTGATAACACTGGAGCTTTTACAACAGAAGAGGCTTTGAAACGTCATTTAACTTCTAAAGGAGTTGATAAAGTTTTATTGACTGCTCCTGGAAAAGGTGTTCCGAATATTGTTTACGGTGTAAATCATAATGATTATAATCCTGATACTGTAAATATTTTCTCGGCTGCGTCTTGCACAACAAATGCAATTACACCAATTTTAAAAGCAGTTGAAGATACGCTTGGAGTTGTAAAAGGTCACTTAGAAACCATTCATGCATATACCAATGATCAAAACTTGGTGGATAATATGCACAAAAAATACCGTCGTGGAAGAGCAGCTGCTTTAAACATGGTAATTACAGAAACCGGAGCTGGAAGTGCTGTTGCAAAAGCATTGCCGAATTTAGCAGGAAAATTAACTTCCAATGCTATTCGTGTTCCTGTTCCGAATGGTTCACTTGTAGTGTTGAATCTTGAAGTTGGTAAAGAAACTTCTGTTGAAGAGGTAAACAATATTATGAAAAAATATGCTTTAGAAGGTGAACTTGTAGAGCAAATTAAATATTCTTTAAACAACGAATTAGTTTCTTCTGACATTGTTGGAACATCGGCACCATCTATTTATGATAGTAATGCTACTATTGTATCAGGCGATGGTAAAAACATTGTTTTATATGTTTGGTACGATAACGAATATGGTTACAGCCACCAAGTTATAAGACTTGCAAAATATATTTCTAAAGTAAGACGTTATACTTACTATTAGTAGATTATTAATTCGAAATAAAATTCCGTTTCTATTATTTGAAGCGGAATTTTTTTGTTTTCAAAATAAAAATATACTATTTCAATTCAAATTTTACAGAGTTTACTGCAACAAATACTTAACTTCTTTGATTTTTTAATTAATTTTTAATTAATTTTTGAAATAAAAGTCACTACTTTCCAATAATTATGATATTTTAGCGTTTTTAAAATGTAACCCAAATTTACATCTATGAATAAATCCTTGTTTGTATTGCTATTGTTGGCACAATTTTCTTTTGGCCAAGAAAAATCAAAAGTTACCACTTATAAGTATGGCTACAATGGCATGGAGCTAATTGTAAAAAACAATAGTGGAAATATGATTGTTGTAAGTACCTTTAATTCCAAAAAAGAACTTAAGGAAGAAATTGCACAAAAAGTTTATCAGCAATTTAAAGACAGTAAATTAGTAACTGGTGATACATTAAAAATACAAGGTGACAACGCAATTGTAACTGGAAAATGTATCATCCAACAAAAAGGAAAGCTAACTACACTTAACTTTTATTATGAAACTGTAGAATGGAATTCTGGTTTGACCGAAATTTATAAAAATATATAATTAAAAAAGCTCCTAAATTTAGGAGCTTTTTTTTGCAAAAATTATAACTATTTTTTTATTGTTTAGCCAAGGTTGCATAACCAAAATTAACATTAAAATCGGAACACCATACTACAACATGTTTGTATACTGCAAAGTCAACATTAGCTGGTAAATCATAAGAATGAGTTCCGCTTAATCCTTTAATGTTTCCTAGATTAATAAAATCAGCATTCACATTTGATAAATCTGAAACTAAATAAATATCCAAATTTGGACCATTATCAGACATAAAACTTGTAAATGTCAACTTAGTTTTAGTAGCATTAACTGAAGCTAAACCACTTGTTGGATGAACTGCTGAAACAAAAGTTCCTTTGTACAAAGATTCTGGTGCTGTCGTTTGATTGTCATCATCAGATGAACATGAACTTAACAAAGTAATTAGTAAAGTTAAACTTACTAACATAAAAAATGTTTTTTTTAATGTAATCATAGCTATTTATTTTAAAGTTAAAATTTAATTTTATATTCCAAATTTGCGACCAATCCTCTAGTCAAACCATCTGGTCTAGATTTACGAACTATTGTAGGAAAACCAAGACTAAATTCTAGTCCGCTAACTTTATTCAATTTGTAGTTTAAATAAGCGTTTAGATTTACTGTCAAACCACTCGAATCATCAATATTTTTTTCGATTCCATCAGTATCTGTAAATTTATCTTCCGCTAAATGATATATTGGCAGAATGCTTGGACTTAAGGTAAGTTTGTCGTTTATCACGAATAAATAGGAAGCTCTCAAAAGTAAATCACCTGCTCTAATATATTTATTGGTAGAAAAAAAATCACTTCCTGCTGGAGCAATAAACTCATTTTTATTTTGAGTTAATGGTTGTTGCAATGCTAAAGCAAAATTCCAACGATCAAATCTTTTTGAAGCTCCAATTATTAAATCTAATGTTCCTAAACTTGGTTGAAAATCTAATGGCAATGCAAATCCGTTATCTTTTAAGTTTCCATCATTGAAAGGGATTTTTAAACCTAAGGAAACCTTTGATGTTTTATTCAATCTAAAATTTGAAATCAAAAAAGCATCTGATAAAGCTGAAGAAGAGAATCCATTTGCAGTCTGGCTTAAGTAATTGATTTTCAAATCTAAATCAACAACTTTTGATATTGTTCTTTGGTACTCAAGGTAGGAACCAAAAACAATAATATCATTATCTGCTGCACCAAAATTTGCTCCAATTTTAAAAGCATTTTTATGGTTCAAAGAATCAACAGATTGTACTTGAAAATTTTCTATAGTGCAAAATCCAGCATCGCTACAACCCTGACTGTAAACACTAAACGTTGAAAATAATAGTAATAAAAAAAACGAAATCTTCTTCATAGCAATTTAATTTTAATCAAAAATAATTAAACCAATTGCAATAAAATGTTAGACTTCTTACATAACTACTTTTTTAAAATAATCTCTTTTCTTTGAAAAATCAATATATTATCTTTTTGAAGTTCGTTTAATAATATATTTAAAGTTGGTCTTGAAGTACCAATTAAAGTTGCTATTTCCTTTTGAGTATAAGGATGACGAATAACTCTATCACCACTCACAATGTTATCATAACCATATTCATCACCTAAATCTTTTATAAATTCAAGTAATCGTGTTTTGGAATCTTTAAATAACAATAATTGAAGTCTTCGTTCTAATTTTTTAAATCTGTATCCGATAAACTTGTAGATTTTTAAAGAAAAATCATTATTCTGTCTTAACATTTCATACATCATTTCAAGAGAAATGACACAAATTGAAGTACCATTTTCAATTGCTTGAGCAAATTCTTCACGTTTATCTTCACCAAGAATGGCTTTCTCTCCAAAAATTTGACCTTTAGATAAAATTGACGTAATTACTTCATCACCGCTTTCGGTATTATAACCAATCTTTACTTTGCCACTACTTATCAGATAAATTTTATTTGCTGAATCTTCTTCAAAATAGATAAAATCACCTTTATTAAAATTATTAAAAACATGATTATCAGCAAAGTTTTTATAACTATGCGGACACAAGATTTGGAAAACATCAATATTATCAAAAAACCAAATTGCGTTATTCATAAAGCACTTTTTTTCAAATATATAAAAAAACTCCCAAGTTTCCTTGAGAGTTCTTTTTGCAAAAATAAATTACTAACCAATTATGCGTTGGCTGCAATTAAGTTTAAAGCCGATCCAGCTACAAACCAACCAATTTGGCTTTCGTTGTAAGTGTGATTTGCTAGAATTATATCTTTTGAACCATCAGCATGAACGAACTCTAATGTTAATGGTTTTCCAGGTGCAAATTCTGTTAAATCTAAGAAGTTAATAGTATCATCTTCTTTGATTTTATCATAATCTGCTTCGTTAGCAAAAGTTAAGGCTAACATTCCTTGTTTTTTCAAGTTAGTTTCGTGAATACGAGCAAATGATTTTACCAAAACAGCTTTTACTCCAAGGAAACGTGGCTCCATAGCAGCGTGCTCTCTTGACGAACCTTCACCGTAATTTTGATCACCAACCACAATTGAAGGAACTCCAGCGGCTTTGTAAGCTCTTGCTACAGCAGGAACAGCAGCGTATTCTCCAGTCAATTGATTTTTAACTTTATTTGCTTCTTGGTTATAAGCATTTACAGCTCCAATCAACATATTATTAGAAATATTATCTAAATGTCCACGGAAACGCAACCATGGTCCAGCCATAGAAATATGATCCGTAGTACATTTTCCGAAAGCTTTGATAAGTAATTTAGCACCTGAAATGTTTTTTCCATCCCAAGCATCAAATGGTGCTAAAAGTTGTAAACGATCTGATGTTGGAGAAACCGCAACTTGTACGTTACTTCCATCGGCAGCTGGCGCTTGAAAACCTGCATCTTCTACATCAAAACCTCTTTTTGGAAGTTCATCACCTGTTGGAGGATTTAATTTTACCGCTTCACCTTTATCATTCAATAAAGTATCCGTTATTGGGTTGAAAGACAAATCACCTGAAATTGCTAAAGCAGCCACCATTTCTGGAGAAGTTACAAAAGCATGTGTGTTTGGATTTCCGTCAGCACGTTTTGAGAAATTTCTGTTGAACGAGTGAACGATGGTATTTTTTTCACCTTTGTCTGCTCCTTCTCTATCCCATTGTCCGATACATGGTCCGCAAGCATTTGTAAATACTTTAGTTCCCATTTTTTCGAAAGTAGCGATGATTCCATCTCTTTCAATAGTATAGCGAATTTGCTCTGAACCAGGATTGATTCCGAATTCTGCTTTTGGAGAAATTCCGTGAGCAACGGCTTGTTCAACGATTGAAGCAGCACGTGCCATATCTTCGTAAGATGAGTTGGTACATGAACCAATTAAACCCCATTCTACTTTTAAAGGCCAACCATTTTTAGTTGCTTCTTCTTTCATTTTAGAAACTGGAGTTCCTCTATCTGGAGTGAAAGGTCCATTAATATGTGGTTCTAATTCAGATAAGTTAATTTCGATTAATTCATCAAAATACTGACTTGGATTAGCATAAACTTCAGCGTCACCAGTTAAATAATCAGCTACTTTATCTGCTGCATCAACTACATCTTGACGACCAGTTGCTGCCAAATATCTTCTCATTGAATCATCGTATCCAAAAGTTGAAGTCGTTGCTCCAATTTCTGCTCCCATGTTACAGATAGTTCCTTTTCCAGTACAAGACATATTGATTGCACCTTCACCGAAATATTCTACAATCGCTCCAGTTCCACCTTTTACAGTAAGAATATCGGCTACTTTTAGAATTACGTCTTTTGGAGCTGTCCAACCGTTTAATTTTCCAGTCAATTTAACTCCGATTAATTTTGGAAATTTCAATTCCCAAGACATACCTGACATTACATCTACCGCATCAGCACCACCAACACCAATGGCTAACATACCTAATCCACCAGCATTTACTGTATGTGAATCGGTTCCAATCATCATTCCACCTGGGAATGCATAATTTTCCAAAACAATTTGGTGGATAATTCCTGAACCTGGTTTCCAGAAACCAATTCCGTATTTGTTTGAAACAGAAGAAAGGAAATCAAAAACTTCTTTTGATTGTGAATTAGCTACAGCTAAATCGGTAGTTGCACCAACCTTTGCTTGGATTAAGTGGTCACAGTGAACTGTTGTTGGAACAGCAACTGTTTTTTTTCCTGCGTGCATGAATTGTAATAATGCCATTTGAGCTGTTGCATCTTGGCAAGCTACTCTATCTGGAGCAAAATCAACATAATCTTTTCCTCTTGAAAAAGCTTGAGAAGGCGTTCCTTCCCATAAATGTGAATATAAAATCTTTTCAGAAAGTGTTAACGGACGTCCAACTAACTCACGTGCTTTGTCTACACGTTCTGCCATTGTTCCGTACACTTTTTTAATCATTTCGATATCAAAAGCCATAATGTAATAGGTTTATTTATTTGCAACGCAAATTTACGAAAACGTTATACCATTAAAAAATTTTTAGTCAAATATCTTTATTGAAAGAAATAATTTGCGAAAACGAGAATTTGGCTATGCATTTTTTATCAAAATCGCATTTTAACGAAGAAAAATTGATGATTGTTAAATTTTAGGATAAAAAAAAACTCCTAACAAAATAAATTAATTAGGAGTTCAAATATTATTGTATAAAAATTTACATCAACTTACCGATAATTACTTCTTCTGTAATTCCTTCAGCATCGGCTTTGTAATTTTTGATAATTCTGTGTCTTAATATTCCAGTCGCAACTGCTTTTACATCTTCAATATCTGGCGAGAATTTTCCGTTGAAAGCGGCATTGGCTTTGGCTGCCAAAATTAAATTTTGCGAAGCTCTTGGTCCTGCACCCCAATCTAAATAATTATTTACATAATCAGTAGCCAATGGAGAATTTGGTCTTGTCTTTCCAACTAAAGTAACTGCATATTCAATAACATTATCTGCAACAGGAATACGACGAATTAAATGTTGGAAATCTATAATTTCTTGTGCAGAAAATAAAGAATTTATGGTTGGTTTTGCATCAGAAGTAGTGCTTTTTACTACTTCAACTTCTTCTGCAAACGATGGATAGTCTAATTTAATCGCAAACATAAAACGATCTAATTGCGCTTCTGGCAAAGGATAGGTTCCTTCTTGCTCAATTGGGTTTTGGGTTGCTAAAACAAAATAAGGTAAATCTAATTTATAGTTATGACCTGCAATAGTTACCGAACGTTCTTGCATGGCTTCCAATAAAGCGGCTTGCGTTTTTGGTGGCGTTCTATTAATCTCGTCTGCTAAAATGATGTTAGAAAAAACTGGTCCTTTAATGAATTTAAACTGACGGTTTTCATCTAAAATTTCACTTCCTAAAATATCCGAAGGCATCAAATCTGGTGTGAACTGAATTCTTTTGAAATTCAATCCTAAAGCTTGAGAAATAGTATTAACCATTAAGGTTTTTGCCAAACCAGGAACTCCAACAAGCAAAGCGTGTCCACCTGAAAAAATACTCAATAATATTTGGTCAACAACATCGTCTTGACCTACAATTATTTTGGAAATTTCTTTTTTAAGTTCGAGTCTTTTTTGAACTAAATTCTGTATCGCTGTAACGTCTGACATATTTTTTTAAAGTTAGAAGTTGGAGGTTAGAAGTTGGAAGTTTAAAAAATATCTTAAAGCTAACAACTACAAACTGCTTACTATTTTTTCAACCAATTATTTGTAAAAGTACAATCTTTGTACTCACCATTAATCTTGATATAAGTTTCTTTTACCTTTTCATCTGTCCATTTTGCAATGGCGTTGATTTGTTTTTCTTTAAGAGCTAACTCTTTAATTTTGATAAAATCTTTACTAAAATCGGCAGTATGCTCTTCAATTTTATTGGTAACCATTATAATTTTATAACGCTTTCCAGCTTTCGCATCTTCATCTAAAATAACTGAAGAAATTTCACCACTTTTCAAATTAGAAACTTGACCATAAATAACTGGATCCATATTGGTTAATTCAAAATGAGTATCTTGAGTTTTTGGATTGATCAAAGTACCGCCATTAGCACGTGTTTCTTTCTCATCAGACATTGTTCTTGCAGCTTCAGCAAAAGTGATTTCTTTAGCTAATATTCTTGTTCTTAGCATTTCGATTTTATCTTTTGCCTCTTTTAGAGCATCATAAGATACTTTTGGCATCATCAAAATATGACGTAATTCTAAATCTTGACCTTTTATTTTTTCTAAATATATGATATGAAAACCAAACTCCGTTTCAAAAGGTTCTGATATTTCTCCTTCTTGCATTGAGAACGCAACATCTTTAAACTCTTTTACGAAAGGTGTTTTCTTGTTGATTTTATAGAAACCCCCACTAGATCTCGAACCAGGATCCTCTGTATACAAAACTGCTTTGGTTGTAAAACTTGAGCCTTCTTGTACTTGTTTCTTAATTTCTTTCAATCGATCAATAACCACTTGTTTCTCGGCTTGCGAAACTTTTGGTGCAATAACGATTTGTGCAATTTCAAGCTCGGCACCCAACATTGGACGTTCTGATTCTGGAATTTTCTTGAAAAAATTTCTTGTTTCTTCTGGTGTAATTTGAATAGGATCAATAATTTTCTTCTGCATTTCAGCAGCTAATTTTTGTTGTTTCAAGATTTCAAAAAGTTCTGTTTTGAACTCGTCTTCATTATTCTTTTTGAAATACTTTACTACATTTTCCATAGACTTAAGTTGTTCAACCATGTAGTCTATTTGTTGATTCATTTTTTCTTTTACTTCTTCGTCTTTTACAACAATAGAATCTTGAATGGCTTGATGCGCATACAATTTATCCTCAAGAAGTTTACCCAACATTTGACATCTAGTAATGTCTTTTACAGAACCACCAGAACCTTCAATTTCAAGAAAAGCTTTGTCAATATCAGAATCTAAAACCGTGTAATCTCCAACAGTTGCTACAATTCCATCAACACGTTGACGCTTTTGCTGTGGCGTCGTTGCTTTCTTTTCTGGTTCTTTGTCTTTAATTATCTCTTGTGCGTTTACAGAAAAACCAATTAAAAAAAGGAAAATACCTTGTACAATTTTGTTATTCAATACATTCATCATTACTTCGTTTATTATTTTTTAATTTGTTTTTTTATTGTTTCAAACACGTCTTGATTTACCTTAACCGTAAATTCTTTTTTAAGTTCATCAACCCAATTTTGTTCTAAATATTGTTGATAGTCGTTTACTAATTTACCCTTACATTCTTCTAATGATTTTGGACCAGCAGGAAGAACTTTATTTACTTTAGTGATAAAATAGTACTCACCTTTATTTGTTATTTCTGAAAGTCCCAACTCCATTTTAGTTCCTTGTGGCAAAGCGCTATCGCCTTCTTCGTATGTTCCTTCGTAAAGCATTACGTTTAATACTTCTTCAGTATTAAATTTATCTTTTACATCCTTGGGAGTTTTCCCTTTTTTAAGCATAGCTAAAACCTTGTTCATAGTTTCTTTATCTCTTGAAGAATAAATTTCACTAGTCACGCGAGTTTTCCATTGGTATTTATTTTTTTGAGTTTCGTAGAATGCTTTCAATCCAACAGAATCTGTTTTGGAACGTTGCCAAATTTCTTTATCCATTAAATCAAATAATAATAATCCATCACGATATTCTTCCATAACTGATGCAAATTCAGGAAACTCATTTTCTAAATTCTCATTATTATATTGATTACGGTGCTCATCAGCAAAATTTTCAAATAACTTTTCAACCAATTTTTCTATTGGTTTAATAGCTATTCCTGATTTTTGTTGAGAATATATGTAATCTAAAAATGTTGTTCCTGTTAGATTTCTAGTTCCAACATTGAAAAGAGTTGCAGAATATTTTTTTGCGTCAGCTGGCAAGCTCCATTTTGCTTCATAAAAATCGTTGGTTACTAATTTTACAATAGAACTATACAATTTAGCGTCTCTTTTTACTGGATATTTTTTTCTTAATTTTTCAGTTAAAGAATTTGTAATTAATCTAGAACGATCGTCTTTGCCGATTTTGTTTTCTAATTCGATTCTAGAATCCTCGTATGATTTTATTGGGAATTTTTCGATTAATTTTACAATATGCCAACCAAATTGAGTTTCAAAAGGCTCAGAAACCGGATTCTCTTTTGTTAATGAAAAAGCTTTATTTTCAAATTCTTCAGAACTCAATTGTCCTGAACCAAAACGATTTAAAACACCACCTTTTGAAGCTGAAGATTTATCCTCAGAAAATTGCTTAGCTAATTCTTCAAATTTTTCGCCTTGCTGTAGTTTTTTATAAATATCCTCGATAGTAGTTTTTGCTGTTGTAACTTCTTCATTATCTTTTTGTTTCAAAATCATAATGTGAGCAACTGCTACTTCTCCTCTATTTGCTCTGATGTCATTTACTTTTATCAAATGATATCCAAATCGAGTTCTCACTGGATTAGATATGGTTCCAACAGGAGTATTGTAAGCGCCATTTTCAAAAGCGTAAACCATTCTGAAACTTGTAAAATAACCTAGATTACCTTTATTTTCTTTAGCCGATGGATCTTGAGAAACTTCAGCAGCTACCGTTCCAAAATCTTCACCTTTCATAATTCTCTCTCTAATGGCCTTTGTCTTATTATAAGCAGCTAAAGTATCTGCAGGAGATGCATTTTCATCAACTAAAATTAAAATATGAGATGCATTAACTTCTTTTTGAAGTCTTTTATATCCTTCATCCACCAATTCTTTGGTAACTTTTGAATCGGTTGTATAATTTTTAGACAATTGAGTTCTATAGGTTTTTAACTCTGACAAATACTGTTGTCCATCCTGAAGTCCTAATTTATTTGCTTTGTTAACTTTAAGCTTATAACCAATGTAAAGTTCTAAATATTGATTCAAATCTTTTTGAGATTCATCCTTAACTAAATCAAGATTTTTATTATAAACCCTTATAAATTCATCCGTATAATAAGGCTTATCATTGATAGTGAATAAAACTTCTTTGGATTTATTTTGTGCATTTGATGTAAAAGCAAGACACATTATTAATCCTAAAAACAATTGTTTTAACTTCATATTCTGTATTTTAATTAAATAAGTGGTTTTATTAATTTCTATTTTTCGTGCAATAGCAGCACATACATTACAATCAACAAAAGTAACAAATCGACTGTATTAAACAAGTATAGCACTTACTATTAACAAAATTTTATTAACACAATAAAAAGGAAGATTTTTTCAAATCACAACTTCCATTAGTTATTTATTTAATAAATAGTATTTTTGCAGTCCATTATAACAATTATGAGCTTTTTAAAAGAAATACAACGTCGCAGAACATTCGGAATTATATCACATCCTGATGCCGGAAAAACAACACTAACAGAGAAATTATTACTTTTTGGTGGTGCTATTCAAGAGGCTGGTGCAGTAAAAAACAATAAAATCAAAAAAGGAGCAACCAGTGACTTCATGGAAATTGAGCGTCAAAGAGGAATCTCGGTGGCAACTTCTGTTTTGGCATTTAATTATAAAGACAAAAAAATCAACATTCTTGATACTCCTGGTCACAAGGATTTTGCAGAAGATACTTTTAGAACATTAACTGCTGTTGACAGTGTTATTGTTGTTGTCGATGTCGCAAAAGGTGTTGAGGAGCAAACAGAAAAACTAGTTGCTGTTTGTAGAATGCGAAAAATTCCAATAATTGTATTTATAAATAAATTAGACCGTGAAGGTAAAGATGCTTTTGACTTAATGGATGAAGTTGAAAAAAAGCTTGGTCTTCAAGTAACTCCATTAAGCTTTCCAATCGGAATGGGATATGACTTTCAAGGAATTTATAATATCTGGGAACAAAATATAAATCTTTTCAGTGGCGACAGCAGAAAAAACATTGAAGACACTATTGCAATTTCTGACATTAATAGTCCTGAATTAGAAAAATTAATTAAAGAAAAACCTGCTCAAAAACTTCGTGAAGAGTTAGAACTAATAGATGAAGTTTATCCAAAATTTGATAGACAAGAGTATTTGGATGGAAACCTACAGCCTGTGTTTTTTGGTTCTGCATTAAATAATTTTGGAGTTAGAGAATTATTAGATTGTTTTGTTGAGATTGCTCCTACTCCAAAGCCAAAAGAATCGGACACAAGAATTGTAAACCCAGAAGAAGAAAAATTATCTGGATTTGTATTTAAAATTCATGCTAACATGGATCCAAAGCATAGAGATCGTTTGGCATTTATAAAAATTGTTTCAGGAACTTTTGAACGCAACAAACCTTACATGCACGTTCGTTTGAATAAAAACTTAAAATTCTCAAGTCCAAATGCCTTTTTTGCTGAGAAAAAAGAAATTGTTGACATATCATATCCAGGAGATATTGTTGGATTACACGATACTGGTAATTTTAAAATTGGTGACACTCTTACCGAAGGCGAAATGATGAGTTTTAAAGGAATTCCAAGTTTCTCTCCAGAACATTTTAGATACATCAACAATGCTGATCCATTAAAAGCAAAACAATTGGAAAAAGGTGTTGACCAATTAATGGACGAAGGTGTTGCTCAGTTGTTTACTCTTGAGATGAATAACAGAAAAGTTATTGGAACGGTTGGAGCACTTCAATATGAAGTTATTCAATATCGTTTAGAACATGAATATGGTGCAAAATGTACTTATGAAAATTTTCCTGTACACAAAGCTTGTTGGGTAAAACCTGATGATGCTAAAAATGAAGAGTTTAAAGAATTCAAAAGAGTTAAACAAAAGTTTTTAGCACACGATAAATATGGGCAATTGGTGTTTTTGGCAGATTCAGATTTCACAATTCAGATGACTCAGAGCAAATATCCAAGCGTAAAATTATTTTTTACGTCAGAATTTGATTAGAATTTGTATAAACTACGTCGATTTCGTAAAATTATTTCTACTTTTAATCGATAAATAACAAAAATGTAACATTATTAAAAAAAATGATTTTATATTTGCATCTTGATTTAATGTATAGTTATGAATAAATTTTATAAATTTTGTTTGTTTTCATTTTTTCTGCTTTCAGACTTTGTTGTGTTTGCACAGCCTGGCGATGAAGATGATGGAACTGGTGGCGGTGGAGGTCTAGAAGGTGGAGATCCTGCTCCTGCTCCAATCAATGGTAAATTAATAGTATTGTTGCTTTTTGGTTTAATTTTTGCGTTTTATAAATTGAAAAACGTGACTAAAAAAGCTTAATATTTTAAATAGTATAAAAAAACCACTCAAAAAGAGTGGTTTTTTTATGGCTTGAAGTTTATAAAGATTCTGTTAAATAATTTTTTAATCAACATACTCTATTTATGCAAAAAAAACCTCCTCAGTTTCCTGAGGTGGTTTTAAACTATTTAGTTCTTGTTTAAAAACTATCTTTTAATAACACGTAGTGTTTTAGTGTTAGACTCTTGAGATACAATTACATTGTAAACTCCTGATGGATATTGGTTTCCTAATTCAAAGTTTTGAATATCAGAAGCATTTATCATTTTATCTTCAACTAGTTTTCCTATCATGTCGTAAACTCTAACTTGAATGTTAGCTTCGCTATTAGTTTTCACATCCAACTTGAAGTTTTCTGCAAATGGGTTTGGATAAGCTAATGCTTCAAATACATTTACTACTTCTAATTGAACATCTGATGCAATAGCTCTTGCTTGCATTGGAGTTTTGATGGTACATGCTTTACTGTATGGACCAAAACTTGGCTCATTTGGTAACCTAACCGCTACTTGTACAGAATAACTTTCTCCGTTTGGAATTAATCCTGGGAAGTTGTTTAATGTAAATCTGTTGAATTGGTTGTCGTAGAATGTATCATAGTCAACTCCATTGTAAACTCTAAATCGGTACATGGTTGCTCCATTAACTCCGTCTGCAATAATTAACTCAGAGTTACTTGTAACTTGATAGTTATTACATTGAACTGCTCTTACTTGTGTAGTAGGATAAGCTGGTGTATTGATATCACATGGTGTACCATAAGGTAAGAAAGTACCATCAGTATTTCTTAATGAAACTTCTACTCTGTATGTACTAGCATACAAGATTCCAGACAATTGAGTCATGTTAAACTTATTAGATGGCTGTGTAGTTTCTTGAGAAGTTCCTGTTGCAACACCTGCAATTACTCTTGTAACTCTAAATCTATAAGCTGAAACATTAGAAACAGCTCCTGCATTTATCCATTGGTTCATAGCTGTTAATGTACTTCCACATTGTGCGCCAATTGTTGAAACTGGATTTGGTGTGTTTAAGTAACAAGCAGGCCCAAAGAAGGGTTGCCATACGTTGTTGTATCGTACTGCAATCTCAAACATATATCTTGAGTTATAAGTTGTTCCTGGAACGTTGGCCAATGAAATATTATTTACTGGTCTGTCAATGATAACTGGTGCAGCAATTGGTAAATTAGTATTCATATCTACTTTAGTGATTCTGAATCTATATCCTTGAGCAAAATTAGTCCAATTTGCAGTAACAGTTGAGAACCAACCTGCAAGAGTTGTACCACATGTTCCTGCTGGTAATGAACCTACAATTGGTGTGCAAGCATTGTCAATAATACCATTACAATCGTTGTCGATTCCATCGTAGCAAACATCAATAGCATTTGGATTGATAGCAGCATTTGCATCATTACAGTCTGTTGAGAATAAACTTCCTCCACAAGCAACCATAGTCATAGCAACTGAACCAAATCCATCATTATCTGCATCTAAATAACGAACTTCGTTATCATTACAATCGGTAGAATTTATTACTCCACTTGGAGCTAATGTAGTAGAACCAAAACCGTCATTATCAAAATCAAGATAAGTCAATAAATTGTCGTTTGTATCTAAACTATTTGTTACACCACTTGGCGCTAATGTTGTCGAACCAAATCCATCACCATCTGCATCAACGTAAGTCAATAAATTATCATTTGAATCTAAATTATTAGAAACGCCGCATGCGACTTGAGTAGTTGAACCAAAACCATCCGCATCTAAATCAGCATACTGAATTTGATTATCA
This sequence comes from Flavobacterium cheonanense, assembly GCF_039539185.1. Taxonomy (NCBI): domain Bacteria; kingdom Pseudomonadati; phylum Bacteroidota; class Flavobacteriia; order Flavobacteriales; family Flavobacteriaceae; genus Flavobacterium; species Flavobacterium cheonanense. The sequence goes on from NZ_BAABCT010000001.1 coordinate 508,447, forward strand.
TTACAATCTAGATTATTTGTTACTCCACTTGGCGCTAATGTTGTTGAACCAAACCCATCCCCATCAAAATCAATATAAGTTAATAGATTATCGTTTGTATCTAAATTGTTAGTTACTCCACTTGGTGCAAATGCTGTTGATCCAAATCCATCGCTATCGGCATCAACATAAGTCAATAAATTATCGTTTGTATCTAAACTATTAGTTACTCCACTTGGCGCTAATGTTGTTGAACCAAATCCATCACCATCAAAATCAAGATAAGTTAATAGATTATCGTTTGTATCTAAATTGTTAGTTACTCCACTTGGTGCAAATGTTGTTGAACCAAATCCATCGCTATCGGCATCAACATAAGTCAATAAATTGTCGTTTGTATCTAAATTGTTAGTTACTCCACTTGGTGCAAATGTTGTTGAACCAAATCCGTCATTATCGGCATCAACATAGGTTAATAAATTATCGTTTGTATCTAAATTATTAGAAACTCCACAGGCAACTTGAGTGGTTGATCCAAATCCATCTCCATCGGTATCTAAATATTGTAATTGATTGTCGTTACAATCATTGTTATTCAAGACATATCCTACAACTGAAACACAAGAACTAGTTGTTGATAGAGGATTTCCATACCCATCAGCATCAATATCTTGATAATAAGTATTCAATGGTTGAATTGTAACTGTTACAGGAAAACGAGTTGCGCTCTCACAAATTCCTATAGTTTGAGACGCATAATAAGTTACTCCATCAACTAAAGATAATGAGGTAGACAATGGGCTTCCTAATGTTGAATTGGCGTACCATAAAACAGATGTACCAGTTACTGATAAATTAGAAATCGTAGCAGTATTACAAAAAGATTGATTGGCACTTCCAGTTGGTGGTGGCACTACTCCTACTATAGAGTAAGAAACGCTAGCACCATTATTAGACAAAACAGGATCTAATTGATTAGACTGAATTATTGAAGCATAAGCTGATAAATTTCCTGAAGCGTTAGCTATTCCATTAATAGTTAAAGTTCTAGAACCACTTGCTGGCACAGCTCCAACTGTCCAATAACCAGAATTTGGATTGTATGTTCCGCCAGAAGCTGTATGAGAAGAATAGGTAAAACCTGCAGGCAAACTTGCAGTTGCAATTACACCACTAGCAGCTGTTGCAGTTGCATTTGATATAGTAATGGTAATTGTATTGCTTGTTCCCAAACAGGCTGTTGAAATATTTGAGGTTATTCCAATACCCAAATTGGCTTGCGTTGTAGGAGCTGCACCAAAAACTAAAACTCGATTCATTTCTCTACCAGCAACATATAATCTTCCATACAAGTCAAACGAAGCATTATAAACACTAAACATATTATTATTAGTTGGTGAACCTGAAGGATAAAAAGCAGTAGATGAAGTAAAATTGGCTTGACCTAAAACCACATTTGCTGCAGCTCCATTTGCAGTTGGAATTGAATTATAAATAAGAACACGACTATTTCCAAATTCACCAATCGCTACCTTTCCTGAAGGTGAAACGGTTACTCCAATTGGTGCATTTAAATTAGATGATGTAGTTCCAGATCCATTTGTTCCCATTATCGTTTGACCAATTACAACATTTGCTGCAGCGCCATTTGTAGTGGGAATTGTATTCCAAACTAAAACTCTATTATTAGCTGAATCTGCTACTAAAAGTTTTCCGTCAGGAGAAACACATACACCCCAAGGATTTACCATGCTAGTTGCTGAACTACCGCCACCAGGAGCATTGAAAACAGTTTGTCCTACAACCACATCAGCAGGCTTGTTATTGGTAGTTGGTATGCTGTTCCAAATTAATATTCTGTGATTCCCTCTATCCGCAATTAATAATCGGCCGTCACTACTCACATAAGCACCTGTTGGCCCATTCATTGCTGTAGCAGAAACTCCGCCAAAATTAGATGTAAAATTAGACTGTCCTAATACCACATCAGCATTTTGACCATTAACAGTCGGAATCGTATTCCAAATTAACACTCTATTATTACTAAAATCGGTTACTATCAATTTATTTCCATCTGGAGAAAATGCAACTCCATTAGAATTACTAACAGTTGATTGATTAGCACCAACATTAGTACAATCAGTAAATCCTGTTTTACCAACAACTATACTTGCGTTAGCTCCATTAGCACTCGGAGTTGGATTCCATAATTTTACTCTTCCGCCTGTTTGCTCACTGACTGCTAATACACCTTTAGAACTAATAGCTGTATAAGATGGCGCATAAAGTCCACTTTGTGTACAACCAGCAACATTAGCAGTAAAATTTGCTTGACCAACAACTAAATTTGCTGCCTGCGAATTAGTAAAATTAATTTGAGCAAAAGAAAAATTTGATAGCAAAAGAAAAATTACAATCATTTGACTTCTTTGTAAAGTTCTCAAAACATTTGTTGATTTACTAACAAACGTAAATGGAAAAATACAATATAGTACATCCAAAATAGGTCTACTAAGAAAAGTAAACTGTTTAAAATTGTGGATCAACCACTTCAATTGAATAAAGTTTTTCATAATATAAGGGTTTAAATGACTTTACAAAATTGATTCAATATTTAATACTATAAATCCCTACAAATGGGTATTTTAAATGTATTTATCTACTTTTTATAAACTTTCATCAATAAAAAAAACCTCCTCAGTTTCCTGAGGAGGTTTTAAACTATTTAGTTCTTGTTTAAAAACTATCTTTTAATAACACGTAGTGTTTTAGTGTTAGACTCTTGAGATACAATTACATTGTAAACTCCTGATGGATATTGGTTTCCTAATTCAAAGTTTTGAATATCAGAAGCGTTTATCATTTTATCTTCAACTAGTTTTCCTATCATGTCGTAAACTCTAACTTGAATGTTAGCTTCGCTATTAGTTTTCACATCCAACTTGAAGTTTTCTGCAAATGGGTTTGGATAAGCTAAAGCTTCAAATACATTTACTACTTCTAATTGAACATCTGATGCAATAGCTCTTGCTTGCAGTGGAGTCTTGATGGTACATGCTTTACTGTATGGACCAAAACTAGTCTCATTTGGTAACCTAACCGCTACTTGTACAGAATAAATGGCTCCGTTTGGAATTAATCCTGGGAAGTTGTTTAATGTAAATCTGTTAAACTGGTTGTCGTAGAATGTATCATAGTCAACTCCATTGTAAACTCTAAATCGGTACATAATTGCTCCATTAACTCCGTCTGCAATAATTAACTCAGAGTTACTTGTAACTTGATAGTTATTACATTGAACTGTTCTTACTTGTGTAGTAGGATAAGCTGGTGTATTGATATCACATGGTGTACCATAAGGTAAGAAGGTACCGTCAGTATTTCTTAATGAAACTTCTACTCTGTAAGTACTAGCAAACAAGATACCGGACAATTGAGTCATATTAAACTTATTAGATGGCTGCGTAGTTTCTTGAGAAGCTCCTGTTGGAATTCCTGCAATTACTCTTGTAACTCTAAATCTATAAGCAGTAACATTAGAAACAGCTCCTGCATTTATCCATTGGTTCATAGCTGTTAATGTACTTCCACATTGAGCTCCAATTGTTGAAACAGGATTTGGTGTGTTTAAGTAACAAGCAGGTCCAAAGAACGGTTGCCACACGTTGTTGTATCGTACTGCAATCTCAAACATATATCTTGAATTGTAAGTAGTTCCTGGAACGTTAGCCAAAGAAATATTATTTACAGGTCTGTCAATGATAACTGGTGCAGCAATTGGTAAATTAGTATTCATATCTACTTTAGTGATTCTGAATCTATATCCTTGAGCAAAATTAGTCCAGTTTGCTGTAACAGTTGAGTACCAACCTGCAAGAGTTGTACCGCATGTTCCTGCTGGTAATGAACCTACAATTGGCGAACAAGCATTGTCGATAATACCATTACAATCGTTGTCGATTCCATCGTAACAAACATCAACTGCTCCTGGATTTATAGCTGCATTAGCATCGTTACAATCTGTTCCTAAAGTTACATAACCTGGGAAAGGAACACAAGATTGAAAAGTTGGAGCTAATGGATCGCCATAACCATCACCATCATTATCAACATAATAAGTTAAATTTGGCAACAAAGTTATTACAGCAGAACCACTATTTCCAGTTCCTGTTAACGCTAAGCTATCTGTAACTGACACTATAGTATAAGTTGAAGTAATTAATGGTGAAACAATAATATTTGTTCCACTGATATAGTTACTTTCGGTAAATACAGTAGTTCCATCAGTATATTCAATTGTAAATGGACTTGTTCCTCCTGTTAAGGTTACCGAAATAGCAGCGCTATCACCTTCACAAATAGAAGTAGTTCCAGATATAACTGATGCAGTTGGACCAGTTAACTCTGCAGTAGTTCCATACAAAATAACATTATTTTGATTTGAATTCGTATCGAATCCTCCTGTACCTCCAGTAGCTGTTGCTCCAAATCCATAAAGTCTGAATGTTGTTGTTGAAGACACATTTGTTAAACTTGTAATAGGGATAGTTTTTATAGCTGTTGCACTAGCAGTCATGTTAATAAGAGTTCCAATATCATTTGTAAATCCATCAGCAGAAGATCTAAGAGCTACTGATCTTGGACCAGTTCCAGAAAAATCCCAAATAAAAGAGAAAGATGTTGGTGTGAAAGTATATCCTGAGTTAGGCGTAACTACAAATTGAATATAATCGTTTCCAGCAACAGCTTCAGAAAGTGTATTTCCTCCAGCAGTATTACCTGTATTAAACCAACCGGTACCTCCAAAACGATTTGCATTACCTGTTACAGCAATAGTTCCTTGTGTAAGATTTGCAGAAGTTACATTAGGATTATTGTATGTACTTGGCTCAGTTGTTTCATTTCCAGTATTACCAAAGGTATTCCATTGTAAGATTGCAGGTGGAGTAATGTTTGCAATAAGACCTGTTGGCTGAGTTAATGAGTAATTTCCTGCACTTGCTCCACCTAATGTTGAAGTTGAAGTTACAGCAACTCCATTAGCTACAGCAGAAGAAGCGAAAGTTCCTGTTCCGATTAATGTAACAACATCACCAGAAATAATTCCAGTTAAAGTACCTGTTATTGTAGCATTAGTATTTCCGTCAAAAGGTTTGTTCTGAGCAATTGCTCCAGTTACTGTTAGTGCTCTAGGAGTAATGTCAGCAAACAATCCTGATGGAAGTGTTAGTGTGTATTTTGCAATATCTGCACCGCTTAAAGTTTGCGTAGATGAAACTACAATACCGTTTGCTACATCAACTGAAGCAAAAGTACCAGTATTAGAAACGGTAACATCATCAGTACCTACAACACCCACTAAAGTGTAACCTGAAATTATTGCATTATTTAATTTATTATAAATTTTGTTATTAGCCACAGCACCTGAAATAGTCAGCTCTTTAGCTAAAATTGTATAATTTAAAGTTGCTATACCTGTTCCTCCACCATTTGTAGCAGAAATAGTAACTGTATACAATCCAGGTAATCCTGTTGGTGTTCCAGTAATTTCACCATTAGAAGTATTTACAGATAATCCTGCAGGTAAACCAGTAGCATTAAAACTTGATGGCGACTCTGAAGCAGTTATTGTGTATGTTTCAGCCGAAAGACCATATGTAGCAGATGCTGTTAAAACACTAGAGATTACTGGTGAAGGCTCACTTGTAATATCAGCTACTAAAGAAGGCTGAGTAAGGTAATAATTAGCAGAACCTGCTCCACTGATTGAGTATCCAGTTACTGAAACAGCAACTGCATTTGCAACAGCAGAACTTGCGAAAGTTCCAACTGGTGTTCCATTTAAAGAAACCGCATCGCTATTGATTACACCAACTAAAGAACCTGTTCCTGATAAAGTCGCAGCTGTATTTCCATCAAAAACTTTATTATTAGCAGTTAATCCAGACACTGTTAATTCCTTAGCAGAAACCGTACTTGAAACAGTTGCTACATTTACAGAAGTGGCATTAGAACTAGACAATACTATATCTCCAGAATAAGGAGAATTAATAACAGATGCTATAGCGCTTAAACGCACATAAACTGGTGTTGAAGAAATAGTTCCAGCTGCACCAACAGTAACTGAAGAAGCAAAACCAGAACCTGATGATAAGGAAACTTCATATCCAGAAGGAGGTGTTACTAAAATTCCAGCTTGCATGAAAGTTCCAGAAACAGAGAAAGAAGTTTCTGAAGATGGTGTTCCGTAAACAGTTGATAGTGCAGACAAAGTTCCTGAAGTAGCAATAGCTGGAGGTGGAGCTAATTCTGTATATCCATTTAAAACAACATTATTTTGAGAAGAAGCACAGTCAAAACCACCTGTTCCTCCGGTAGAAGTATATCCATACAATCTAAAAGTAGTAGAGCTTGACAAAGCTGTTAACCCTGAAATTGTAATTGTTCTAAAAGTTGATGTACTTGAACCACCTGTAGATAAACCTGTTATTACACCTAAATCAGATGCAAAACCATCAGCTGAAGATCTCAAAGCAACACTAGAAGGACCTGTAGAAGATCTATCCCAAATAAAAACAAATGAAGTAGGAGTAAATAAATAACCTGTTGTAGGTGTAGCAGTAAATTGAATATATTTATCTGTAGTTACTGCTGCAACTGTTCCCCATGTTCCTCCGAAACGACTTCCATTAGTGGCTGGCACTACTGTACTTCCAGTAAAATTCAAATCAGATGATAACATATTAGCATCATTGGTAGCACTTGGTTCAGTAGTTTCAGTTCCTAAATTTGAAAAAGTATTCCATTGTAATAAAGGAACTGATGGCACAGTGATATTCGCAGTCAAACCTGTTGGCTGAGTCAAAGAATAGTTTCCAGAATTTGCACCTCCAATTGTAGAAGTTGATGTAACAGCAATTCCAGTTCCAATTGCTGAACTAGCAAATGTACCTGATAGAGTTAAAGTTACTGTATCTGGAGCTATTACTCCATTTAATGTACCTGTTATAGTAGCAGTTGTATTTCCGTCAAAAGATTTGTTTTGTGCAGCTGCACCAGAAATAGTCACTTCTTTAGCAGTAATATCCGCCATTAATCCTGTAGGTAAAGTCAAACTATACTTTCCTGCATCCAAACCACTTAATGTTTGAGTTGAAGTAACTGAAACGCCATTTGAAACATTTATAGTTGCAAAAGTTCCAGAATTTGAAACTGACACATCATCACTACCAAATACACCTACTAAAGTAGATCCTGAAATTGTAGCGACATTAGTTCTATCATAAATTTTATTATCTGCAATAGCACCACTAATTGTTAATTCTTTAGCTGTAATTGTATAAACTAAAGTTTGACTATCACCAGCACCAGCACCATTAGAGGCAGAAATCAAAACATTATAAGCACCAGGAGTAGCTGTTGGTGTTCCTGAAATTTCACCATTTGAAGTATTTAAAGTCAATCCACCTGGCAAACCAGATGCACTATAACTAGTTGGTGATTCAGAAGCTGTTATTGTATAAATTGAAGCAACAGTTCCATATACTGAACTAAAAGTTAATCCACTAGTAATTGAAGGTGTTGGCGAAGAGGTAATTGAGATAGTTCCATCAGCAGCCAAAAAACTATAATTTGTAGCTGTTAACAATGATACATCTGGAGTAATAGTAACACCCGAAGTAGCCGCTGGAGTAGTATCAGTATAAGACGTTGTATAAGATGCAGAACCACTAATTACAGATGCATTTTCACTATTAACAAATCCTGAAGGAGTGTAAGAACCTAAAGCAATAACATTTGCTACAGGTGTTCCAAAAGCAACATTTTGATTATTTGCTGTGATAGTAATCGTAGCTGGAGAAACAATGTTTCCAGTTGATGATGTAGTAATATTTACAGGAGTTGCTCCAGTACTTGAAAGAACAATATTTTGTGAATCATAAGTACCAACGACAGAAGCATCAGCTTTTAATCTAATTCTTAAAGTACCACTTGCACTTCCAGAAATTTGTGGAAATGAAGTTGTAGCACCATAGGTGGCTCCGTCATTAGAAACTTCAAAACCTGTTGGTGCAGTTGCAACTAAATTTGCAGACAAATCTGTACCTGAAACCGCAAAGGATTGTTCTGTAGAAGCTGTTCCGTATGTTGTTGTGAAAGCTGTTGCAGTTGTAGCTCCTGAGATTGAAGCAGATGATGGTAAAATACTAGCCCAAGTTAATCCTACCCTAATTCCATCAATTGTTGCATTAGGTGTATTTCCTCCAGCTTGTCTAAAAGCAATACTTCCAACTCCAGAGGCTAGGTCGGCAGCAGAGCTATCTGCGGCAGATATTGTAGTTGAACCTGGCTCAATACCATTAAGCACAGGATTAAGATAAATTGCAACTGTATCGTTATTAGTTCCTGAATTTATTGAATATTTTAAAACAATTAAATATGTAGTATTCAATGAATAACTATAAGGAGTAAAAGTTGCACTTCCAATTGCAGCTGATTTAGACAACCCAAAAGACAAGTTATTTGAAGCATCTCTTCTAACAAAAAGTCTTCCAACAAAAGTTGTACCTACACTAGTTTGTCCAAAATGAGCAAAGTAATCACCAGTCGTAGTTACTCCGGATATATTTACTAAAAAAGAAGCATAAACAATCCCAGATGTTTGATTAGTAAAAACTCTATTGACATCTGCAGTACCTGAAGTACTTATTGTCATTGCTCCTCCAACATTTGAACCTGAAAAACCTGAATAGGTCAATCCACTATTGGTATATTGTGGATAATTTGTTGTTCCGCTATGAGCAGTCCAAACCCCAGCTGAAGATGTAGTTATGTCACCGGTAGTAGAGTAACTAAAATCTTCAGTTAATAACTGAGCAAATCCTTTAGAGGGAAAAAGCAATAATAAAAATGCTAAGCTGTAAAATAGCATTTTTATTGAATTAATAACTTGTAAATGTTTTTTCATAAAATTATGATTTTTTTTGATTTTGAAGTACAAAGTTAAAAACTAAACCTCTCAAAACGTATGTTTTATGTTAGCTTTTTGTTAACATTTATCAACAATCACGTTCATCGGTTAAATCGGTTTTTAATCGGTTTTAGAATAGAAAACACATAAAAAAAAACTCCTCAATTTCTTGAGGAGTTTTAATTTATTAAGCTTGTCCTGTTGGACCAAAATTTAAAGGAATTGGCGGTTGCTCGGAATCTTTTATTTCGCCATGAGCCACTTCAAATCGGTGAATGTTTTCTCCCAGTGCTTTAAGAAACCTTTTAGCATGTTGAGGAGTTAAAATAATTCTCGATTTTACTTTTGATTTTGGAACACCTGGCATGATGGTCACAAAATCTAAAACAAATTCTGATGGAGAATGATTGATTATTGCTAAATTAGAATAAATTCCTTCAGCAACTTTTTCATCAAGCTCAATGTTTATTTGTCCCGGTTGTGGTTGATTATTATCACTCATGATTAATAAATATATTCTTCTTTATTCGCCATTAACTCATTGTAATCCTCTTTTGATCCAACTATGATGTGATCGTAATCTCTCATACCTGTACCAGCTGGAATTCTGTGTCCAACGATTACATTTTCTTTCAATCCTTCTAAAGTATCTACTTTACCAGCAACAGCTGCTTCATTCAATACTTTTGTTGTTTCTTGGAACGATGCTGCAGAAATGAATGATTTAGTTTGAAGCGAAGCTCTTGTAATACCTTGTAATACAGGAGTTGCAGTAGCTGTAATAACATCACGAGCTACAACTAAATTTTTATCATTACGTTTCAATAATGAATTTTCATCTCTTAATTCACGTGGAGAAATGATTTGACCTGGTTTAAGATTATCTGAATCTCCAGCATCTTCAACCACTTTCATTCCGTATAATTTATCATTTTCAACGATAAAATCACTTGTGTGAATTAATTGTTCTTCTAAGAATAATGTATCTCCTGGATCTTCAACTCTTACTTTACGCATCATTTGACGAATAACAACCTCAAAGTGTTTATCATTGATTTTTACACCTTGAAGACGGTAAACTTCTTGAATTTCGTTAACCAAGTACTGTTGAACAGCAGATGGACCTTGAATTCTTAAAATATCGTCTGGAGTAATTGCGCCATCAGATAAAGGAACTCCAGCTTTTACGAAGTCATTTTCTTGAACAAGAATTTGACTAGATAATTTCACTAAATATTTCTTAACCTCACCAAATTTAGATTCGATGATGATTTCACGGTTACCTCTCTTAATTTTTCCGAAAGAAACAACTCCATCAATTTCTGAAACTACAGCAGGATTAGAAGGATTACGAGCTTCTAACAACTCTGTAATTCTTGGTAAACCTCCGGTAATATCACCTGCTTTAGAAGAACGACGAGGAATTTTCACAAGGATTTTACCTGCTTTAATTTTCTCTCCATCTTCTACCATAAGGTGAGCTCCAACTGGCAAGTTGTAAGAACGAATAAGTTCTCCATCTTTACCATAAACTAATAATGTTGGAATTAATTTTTTATTTCTTCCTTCAGAAATTACTTTTTCTTGGAAACCTGTTTGCTCATCGATTTCAACTTGGAATGATTGTCCTTGTTCTAAATCTTCGTAAGCAATTTTTCCTGTAAATTCAGAAACAATTACACCATTATATGGATCCCATTTACAAATTGCAGCTCCTTTTTCAACTACGTCACCATCTTTTACGCTGATAACAGAACCATAAGGAATGTAATGAGTACTTAAAAGGATTCCAGTTTTAACATCAATTAATTTTAATTCTGTTGAACGAGAAACTACGATATCTACTTTGTTTCCATCAGCATCTTCACCAACAACAGTTTTTAAATCTTCAATTTCTAGTTTTCCACCAAATCTTGCAATAATGCTTGATTCTTCAGAAACTCCTCCTGCAACTCCACCAACGTGGAATGTACGAAGTGTTAACTGTGTTCCTGGCTCTCCAATTGACTGTGCAGCAATAACACCAACAGCTTCACCTTTTTGAGTCATTTTTCCAGTTGCTAAGTTTCTTCCGTAACATTTAGCACAAATACCTTTTTTAGCTTCACAAACTAGAGGAGAACGTACTTCCACTTTTTCAATTGGAGATTCTTCAATAGCTTTAACGATAGCTTCAGTAATTTGCTCACCTGCATGAACTAATATATTAGAATCAAGAGGATTGATAACGTCTTGTAATGCTACACGTCCTAAAATTCTTTCTCCTAATGTTTCAACAATTTCTTCATTTTTCTTTAAAGCAGAAACTTCAATTCCTCTTAAAGTACCACAATCTACAGAGTTTACAATTACGTCTTGAGAAACGTCATGTAATCTACGAGTTAAGTAACCAGCATCGGCAGTTTTAAGAGCCGTATCCGCAAGACCTTTACGCGCACCGTGAGTAGAAATAAAGTACTCAAGGATAGAAAGACCTTCTTTAAAGTTTGAAAGAATTGGATTTTCAATAATTTCACCACCACCAGCAGTAGATTTTTTAGGCTTAGCCATCAAACCACGCATACCAGTTAACTGACGTATTTGTTCTTTAGATCCACGCGCTCCAGAGTCAAGCATCATATATACAGAGTTGAAACCTTGTTGGTCTTCTCTAATATTTTTCATTGCTAATTCTGTTAATTGAGCATTTGCAGAAGTCCAAATATCAATAACCTGATTGTAACGTTCGTTATTTGTGATAAGCCCCATATTATAGTTCATAGAAATACCTTCTACTTGAACACGAGCATCAGCAATTAATTTAGTTTTTTGCTCAGGAATTCTAATATCACCTAATGAGAACGATAAACCACCTTTAAAGGCAAATTTATAACCCATATCTTTCATGTTATCAAGGAAAGCTGCCGTTGTAGGAACATCAGTTACTGCAAGGATTTTTCCAATAATATCACGCAAAGATTTTTTAGTTAATACTTCATTTATATATCCAGCTGCTGGAGGAACTACTTCGTTGAAAAGTACTCTACCTGCAGTTGTTTGAATAACTTTGTAAACTAACTCACCATTTTCATTAAAATCTTTAGCACGTACTTTCACACGAGCATTCAATTCTAATCTACCTTCATTCAAAGCAATATTTACTTCTTCTGCAGAGTAGAAAGTTAAATCTTGACCTAAAATTGGATGCTCTGGAGTTGACAAACGCTCTTTGGTCATATAATATAGACCTAGTACCATGTCTTGAGAAGGTACTGTAATTGGAGCACCATTTGCTGGATTCAAGATATTATGAGAAGCTAACATTAATAATTGTGCTTCCAAAATAGCCTCTGGTCCAAGTGGCAAGTGAACCGCCATCTGGTCACCATCAAAATCCGCGTTGAACGCCGTACATACTAATGGGTGTAATTGGATAGCTTTTCCTTCAATTAATTTTGGTTGGAAAGCTTGTATACCAAGTCTGTGTAAGGTAGGAGCACGATTCAGTAATACTGGATGTCCTTTAATTACATTTTCTAAGATATCCCAAACTACTGGCTCTTTTTTGTCAATTATTTTTTTAGCCGACTTAACTGTTTTAACAATCCCTCTTTCGATTAACTTACGAATAACGAATGGTTTGTATAGTTCAGCAGCCATATCTTTAGGAAGACCACATTCGAACAATTTCATTTCTGGTCCAACAACAATTACCGAACGAGCAGAATAATCCACACGTTTTCCAAGTAAGTTTTGACGGAAACGACCTTGTTTACCTTTTAATGAGTCAGATAAAGATTTTAATGGTCTGTTTGATTCAGTTTTAACAGCAGAAGCTTTACGAGTGTTATCAAATAATGAATCTACTGATTCTTGCAACATACGTTTTTCGTTTCTTAAGATAACTTCTGGAGCTTTGATTTCCATTAATCTTTTCAAACGGTTGTTTCTGATGATAACTCTACGGTACAAGTCATTCAAATCTGAAGTTGCGAAACGACCACCATCAAGTGGCACTAATGGACGCAATTCTGGTGGAATAACTGGTACAACTTTAAGAATCATCCATTCTGGACGGTTCTCTCTATTCAAATTAGAATCACGGAATGATTCAACAACTTGTAATCTTTTTAATGCTTCTGTTTTTCTTTGTTTAGAAGTTTCATTGTTTGCACTATGTCTTAATTCATAAGAAAGTGCATCTAAATCTGTTCTAGCTAATAAATCCATAATACATTCAGCACCCATTTTAGCGATGAATTTATTAGGATCGTTATCATCTAAATATTGATTTTCCATCGGAAGTGTATCTAAAATATTTAGGTACTCTTCTTCTGTTAAGAAATCCAATCTTTGTAATGATTCACCATCAACATTTTTTGCAATACCTGCTTGGATTACTACATATCTTTCGTAGTAGATAATCATATCTAATTTTTTAGATGGTAATCCAAGAATGTATCCTATTTTGTTTGGAAGTGAACGGAAATACCAAATATGAGCAATAGGCACAACAAGGTTGATGTGTCCTACTCTATCACGACGTACTTTTTTCTCTGTTACTTCAACACCACAACGGTCACATACGATTCCTTTGTAGCGAATTCTTTTATATTTTCCACAAGCACACTCAAAATCTTTTACTGGACCGAAAATCCTTTCACAAAAAAGACCATCACGTTCTGGTTTGTGAGTTCTGTAATTAATCGTTTCTGGTTTCAAAACCTCGCCACGAGATTCTGCCAAAATTGATTCTGGTGAAGCCAATCCAATAGTGATTTTATTAAATCTCTTAATGGTGTTTTGCTTGTTGTCTTTGTTATTTCTATTATTCATCATAGTTTTTACTATTGATTTACTACTATTAATTGAACTTAGATTTATAGTTTCGAAGTGATGAGTGATAAGTGATAAGTGATGAGCTGTTGAATATTAAAATATCTATTCTTACTAATTACTATTTACTTTTACTAATTACTAAAAAAACCATTAAGTTACTACCTCGAATTACTTCTCTAAACCTCAAATCTAAAATTTGGAGGTGCTAGTTATAAATAAAATCTATAAAAAATCGGAACGGTTTACGGGTATAAATCTTTAAAAACTTGTTTTTGAAAAAGTTTTCAGTTTTCAGTCACAGTTTTCAGTTGTTACACTGTAAACTGTGACTGTGACTGTTTACTATAATTATTCTTCTAATCTAATGTCTAATCCAAGACCTTTCAATTCATGCATTAATACATTGAATGATTCTGGCAATCCTGGTTCTGGCATAGTTTCACCCTTAACGATTGCTTCGTAAGTTTTAGCTCTACCAATTACGTCATCCGATTTAACAGTTAAGATTTCTCTTAAAGTACTTGAAGCACCATAAGCCTCAAGAGCCCAAACCTCCATCTCTCCAAAACGTTGACCTCCAAATTGAGCTTTACCTCCAAGTGGTTGTTGCGTGATAAGTGAGTATGGTCCGATAGAACGAGCGTGCATTTTATCGTCAACCATGTGTCCAAGTTTCAACATATAGATAACTCCAACTGTTGCTGCTTGGTGGAAACGTTCTCCTGTTCCTCCGTCATATAAATAAGTATGACCAAATCTTGGGATTCCTGCTTCGTCTGTTAATTCATTGATTTGATCTAAAGTTGCACCATCAAAGATTGGAGTTGCATATTTACGACCTAATTTTTGTCCTGCCCATCCAAGAACAGTTTCATAAATCTGACCAATGTTCATACGAGAAGGTACACCAAGTGGATTCAATACGATATCAACTGGAGTTCCATCTTCAAGGAAAGGCATATCTTCATGACGAACAATACGAGCAACAATACCTTTGTTACCGTGACGTCCTGCCATTTTATCCCCAACTTTTAATTTACGTTTTTTAGCGATATAAACTTTCGCTAATTTCAAGATTCCAGCTGGTAATTCATCTCCAACAGTAATAGTGAATTTTTCTCTACGTAAAGCTCCTTGTAAATCGTTCAACTTGATTTTGTAGTTGTGAATCAAATCATTAACCAAACGGTTAGTATCATCATCAGCAACCCATTGCCCTTTTGTTAAGTGAGCGAAATCCTCAACAGATTGAAGCATTTTTTTAGAATATTTTTTACCTTTTGGTAAAACTTCTTCTCCTAAATCGTTCATAACACCTTGCGATGTTTTTCCGTCAACAATAACAAAAAGTTTCTCGATTAATCTGTCTTTTAAATCAACAAATTTAGTTTCGAATTCCATTTCTAAAGCAGTCAAATCGTCTTTGTCTTTTGTACGTTTACGTTTGTCTTTTACTGCTCTTGCAAATAATTTTTTATCTAAAACTACACCGTGTAATGAAGGAGACGCTTTTAATGAAGCATCTTTTACATCACCAGCTTTATCACCGAAGATAGCTCTCAAAAGTTTTTCTTCTGGAGTTGGATCTGATTCTCCTTTTGGTGTAATTTTTCCGATTAGGATGTCGCCAGGTTTAACTTCAGCTCCAATTCTAATCATTCCGTTTTCATCTAAATCTTTAGTAGCTTCTTCAGAAACGTTAGGAATATCATTAGTTAACTCTTCATTACCTAATTTTGTATCTCTAACTTCTAATGAATAATCATCTACGTGGATTGATGTAAAAATATCATCACGAACCACTTTTTCAGAGATTACAATCGCATCCTCGAAATTGTATCCTTTCCATGGCATAAATGCTACTTTAAGGTTTCTACCGATAGCTAATTCTCCGTTTTGAGTCGCATATCCTTCACAAAGAACTTGACCTAATTGAACTCTATCACCTTTTCTTACGATTGGTTTCAAGTTAATAGAAGTACTTTGATTCGTTTTTCTAAATTTAATTAATTGGTATGTTTTTTCATCTGGGTCAAAACTTACCATTCTTTCTTCTTCAGTTCTGTCGTATTTGATAGTAATCATATTAGCATCAACATACTCAACAGTTCCGTTTCCTTCAGCATTAATCAATACTCTTGAATCAGAAGCAACTTGTCTTTCAAGACCAGTTCCAACGATTGGAGCTTCTGGACGTAATAATGGAACGGCTTGACGCATCATGTTTGATCCCATCAACGCACGGTTCGCATCATCATGCTCCAAGAAAGGAATTAATGAAGCTGAAATAGAAGCAATCTGATTTGGTGCAACGTCAGTATAATGAATTTCAGTTGGTTTTACAACTGGGAAATCACCTTCTTCACGAGCAATAACTGTATCAGCAGTGATAGCTCCTTTAGCATCCATTTCGATGTTTGCTTGAGCAATCATTTTACCTTCTTCTTCTTCTGCGCTTAAATATGTAGGTGTAGATTCTAAATCAACAACTCCATTTGTTACCTTACGGTAAGGAGTTTCGATGAATCCCATTCCGTTAACTTTCGCATAAACACCAAGAGATGAAATCAATCCAATGTTTGGTCCCTCAGGAGTTTCAATTGGACAAAGTCTTCCGTAGTGAGTATAGTGAACGTCACGAACCTCGAAACCAGCTCTTTCTCTAGAAAGTCCACCTGGTCCAAGTGCTGATAATCTTCTTTTGTGTGTAATCTCGGCTAATGGATTGGTTTGATCCATAAATTGAGATAACTGGTTAGTCCCAAAGAAAGAGTTGATTACCGATGATAATGTTTTAGCATTAATCAAATCGATAGGTGTAAACACCTCGTTATCTCTAACGTTCATTCTTTCACGAATAGTTCTAGCCATACGTGCTAAACCAACACCAAATTGTTGAGAAAGTTGTTCACCAACTGTTCTTACACGACGGTTTGATAAGTGATCAATATCATCAATATCTGCTTTCGCATTGATTAATTCGATCAAATATTTAATGATAGTAATGATATCTTCTTTAGTTAAAACTTGTTTTTCCATTGGAATATCAAGGTTTAACTTTTTGTTCATTCTATAACGACCTACTTCACCTAAGTTATAACGTTGGTCAGAGAAGAACAATTTATCAATAATACCACGAGCCGTTTCCTCATCAGGCGGTTCAGCGTTACGTAATTGTCTATATATGTGTTCAACAGCCTCTTTTTCAGAGTTTGTTGGATCTTTTTGTAATGTATTGTGGATGATAGCATAATCAACTTGATTATTTTCCTCCTTGTGTAACAAGATTACTTTCACATCAGCGTCAAGAATTTCTTCTACATTATCTTTATCTAAGATAGTGTCACGATCTAAAATAATTTCGTTACGCTCAATAGAAACAACCTCTCCAGTATCCTCATCCACGAAATCTTCGTGCCAAGTATTCAATACTCTCGCAGCTAATTTTCTACCAACGTATTTTTTAAGACCTGTTTTTGAAACTTTGATTTCTTCTGCAAGATCAAATATCTCAAGAATGTCTTTATCTCTTTCAAATCCGATAGCACGTAAAAGAGTTGTTACAGGTAATTTTTTCTTTCTATCAATGTACGCATACATTACGTTATTGATATCTGTAGCAAATTCTATCCAAGAACCTTTAAAAGGAATTACTCTGGCAGAATACAATTTAGTACCATTTGCATGGAACGATTGACCAAAGAAAACTCCCGGAGAACGGTGTAATTGCGAAACTACTACACGCTCAGCACCATTTATAACAAATGTTCCGCTAGGCGTCATGTAAGGAATCGTACCTAAATAAACGTCTTGAACTATAGTTTCAAAATCCTCATGTTCTGGATCTGTACAATATAATTTAAGGCGTGCTTTAAGAGGTACACTATAAGTTAAACCTCTTTCGATACACTCTTGAATAGTGTAACGTGGTGGATCAACAAAGTAATCAAGGAATTCTAATACAAATTGGTTTCTTGTATCAGTAATTGGAAAATTTTCCATGAAGGTATTGTATAAACCTTCGTTGCCTCTTTCGTCAGATTTGGTTTCCAATTGGAAAAAATCTTGAAACGATTTAACCTGAACATCCAGAAAATCTGGATATTGAGGAATGTTTTTAGTAGAGGCAAAATTCAATCTTTCAGTCTGATTTGTTATCATCAATGGACAAAATTTTGATTAAAAAAAAGTAATTGTTTTGTGTAATGTATACTTTCTTTTATTGTCAATACATCTTAAAAATAAACCAGTATCTGTAAATTTTCTTCTTCGTATTGACTAAAAGCTTTTTCGTATTTAAACTCTTTTAAGATAACTTTTAGAGTATAATTTTATTATACGAAAAATGGTTTAGGCCATTGAGTGGTTAAACTCAAGACCTAAACCTTGTTCTAAAACTATGTTAGAGTTATTTTAACTCAACAACAGCTCCAGCTTCTTCTAAAGATTTTTTCAAACCTTCAGCTTCAGCTTTAGTAACTCCTTCTTTAATATTAGCTGGAGCACCATCTACCATATCTTTAGCTTCTTTCAATCCTAAACCAGTTAATTCTTTAACCGCTTTAACAACTGCTAATTTAGAAGCACCTGCGTCTTTTAATACTACAGTGAATTCTGTTTGCTCTTCAGCAGCACCAGCATCTCCACCACCAGCAGCAACTACTACAGCTGCAGCAGCTGGTTCGATACCATACTCATCTTTTAAAATTGTAGCTAAATCATTAACTTCTTTTACAGTTAAGTTAACTAATTGTTCTGCGAATTGTTTCAAATCTGCCATTTTTTCTATCGTTTAAAATGTTTTTAATTCTATTTTTATTTACTTGTGCGCTAATTATTCAGCTGCCTCACCTTTTTGCTCTGCATTATTTAATAAAGCAGAAATGATGCGTTTAGCTGGAGATTGAAGTAATCCAATGATTTCTCCAATAACTTCTTCTTTAGATTTAAGTGAAGCTAAGCTATCTAAAAGATTTTCTCCAATATATATTTCGTTATTGATGAAAGCTCCTTTAAATTGTGGCTTATCTGATTTTTTTCTAAAGTCTTTAATTATTTTTGCTGGTGCGTTAGCAACATCAGAAATAAAGATTGATGAATTTCCTTTAAGAACTGAAGGTAAATCTCCATATTCCTTATCAGAAGCTTCCATAGCTTTTTCTAATAGAGTGTTTTTAACAACTTCTAATTTGATTCCAGCTTTAAAACAAGCTCTTCTTAAATTTGAAGTAGTGTCTGCATCTAATCCTGAAGTATCAGCAATATATACTATGTTTGCTTCAGCCAACTTTGCAGTTAAATCTTCTATCGCGATTGATTTTTCTTCTCTAGTCATAATAAAATTTGTTAACTACCAATTATACGGCTTTAGGATCTAAAGCTATAGCAGGACTCATTGTACTTGACAAGTGAATAGACTTGATGTAAGTACCTTTAGCTGCAGTTGGTTTTAATTTAAGTAATGTTTGAATAATTTCATGAGCGTTATCTACAATTTTATCAGCTTCGAAAGAAATTCTTCCAATACCTGCATGTACGATACCTGTTTTATCAACTTTAAAATCGATTTTACCAGCTTTTACTTCCGCAACAGCTTTACCAATTTCCATAGTTACAGTTCCTGTTTTAGGGTTCGGCATTAAACCTCTTGGACCTAAAACACGCCCTAATGGACCTAATTTACCCATGATAGCAGGCATAGTGATGATTACATCAACATCTGTCCAACCATCTTTAATTTTTTGAAGGTAATCGTCTAAACCTACATAGTCAGCACCAGCTGCTTTAGCTTCTGCTTCTTTATCTGGAGTTACTAAAGCTAATACTTTAGTATCTTTACCAGTTCCATGAGGAAGAGTTACAACACCTCTTACCATTTGATTTGCTTTTCTAGGATCAACTCCAAGCTTAACAGCAATATCTACAGACTCATCAAATTTTGCTGAAGCAACAACTTTCAATAAAGATGAAGCATCTTTAAGAGAATAAAGTTTGTTTTTTTCAATTTTTGAAGCAGCCTCTTTTTGTTTTTTTGTCAATTTTGCCATTTCTTACCTTATTTTAGAGGAGAATCTCCAGTTACAGTTATACCCATAGATCTAGCTGTTCCAGCAATCATGCTCATCGCTTTTTCAATTGTGAAAGCATTTAAATCAACCATCTTGTCTTCAGCAATAGCCTTAATTTGATCCCAAGTTACATTTGCAACTTTTTTTCTATTAGGCTGGCCAGAACCAGATTTCAATTTAGCAGCATCCAATAATTGAATAGCAGCAGGTGGAGTTTTTACAACAAAATCAAACGATTTGTCTTTATACACAGTAATTTGTACTGGTAAAACTTTGCCAGGTTGATCTTGAGTTCTAGCATTAAATTGCTTACAGAACTCCATGATGTTAACCCCAGCAGCTCCCAAAGCAGGTCCAACCGGTGGCGACGGGTTCGCAGCACCTCCCTTAACTTGTAGTTTAACTACTTTACTAATTTCTTTAGCCATTTCTTAAAAATTTTACATCTCTCAATTGGAAGCGATTGATGCGGTTTAATATATATGTAACAAAAATTATACTTTTTCAACTTGCATAAAACTCAATTCAAGAGGTGTTCTTCTTCCGAAAATTTTCACCATAACTTCAAGTTTACGCTTTTCTTCATTGATTTTTTCAATAGTTCCGTTAAAACCATTGAAAGGTCCATCAATAACCTTAATTGTTTCATTAATTTTGAATGGAATAGATTGTGTATCAACATTAACAGCCAATTCATCAACCTTACCTAACATTCTGTTTACTTCTGACAATCTCAATGGAACTGGATCACCTCCTTTTACCTCTCCCAAAAATCCAATTACTCCTGTAATTGACTTAATAATGTGAGGTATTTCACCTGTAAGATTTGCTTCAATCATTACATAGCCAGGAAAATAAACTTTATCTTTAGAAATCTTTTTTCCATCACGAACTTGAACAACTTTTTCAGTAGGAACAAGAACTTGTGAAATATAATCACTCATTCCAAGTCTGCTAATCTCAGTTTCAATATAGGCTTTCACCTTATTTTCCTGACCACTTACAGCTCTTACTACGTACCATTTTTTCACACTATTATCAGCCATGGTAAAAATATTAACCTTTTATCAATTTGAAAAAACCTTCAATAGCTCTTGAACAAAGTTCATCAACTCCCCATGTAGCCAAAGCAAATAGAATTGAAAAAAGAGCAACAATAATAGTTAATCTTTGCACTTCAGCCCATTCTGGCCAAGTTACATTTGACTTCAACTCTTCAAATGCTTCTGAAAAATAATTTAATACTTTTGACATAATAATGTATTTATTTTTTTGCACGGGCGGAGGGATTCGAACCCCCATCAACGGTTTTGGAGACCGCTATTCTACCCTTGAACTACGCCCGTTTCATTAAAAACCAGTGTCGTCAAAAAAACGACACTGGCTCTTTATTTATTTTGAAATTATTCTACGATTTCAGTTACTTGACCAGCACCAACTGTTCTACCACCTTCACGGATAGCGAAACGTAAACCTACGTTCATTGCAATTGGGCTTAATAAAGCTACATCAATAGTTAAGTTATCACCTGGCATTACCATCTCTACACCTGCTGGTAAAGAAATAACTCCTGTTACGTCAGTTGTACGAACGTAGAACTGTGGACGGTAGTTATTGTGGAATGGTGTGTGACGACCACCTTCTTCTTTTTTCAAGATATAAACCTCAGCTTTAAATTTAGCGTGTGGTTTTACAGATCCTGGCTTAACAATAACCATTCCTCTTTTGATATCTTCTTTAGCAACACCTCTTAACAAGATACCTGCGTTATCTCCAGCCTCACCTCTATCAAGGATTTGACGGAACATTTCGATACCTGTAATAGTTGAAGTTAATTTTTCAGCACCCATACCGATGATTTCAACTGGATCTCCTGTATTACAAACTCCTGTTTCGATACGACCTGTAGCAACAGTTCCACGACCAGTAATTGTAAATACATCCTCAACTGGCATCAAGAATGGTTTTTCAGTATCACGGATTGGCTCTTCAATCCAGTTATCAACTGCTTCCATTAATTCAATAATTTTTGGAACCCAGTTTGGATCATTATTTAATCCTCCTAAAGCTGAACCTTGAACTACAGGACCATTATCTCCATCATATTCGTAGAAAGATAATAAATCTCTGATTTCCATTTCAACTAATTCTAGTAATTCCGCGTCATCAACCATATCCACTTTATTCATGAATACAACGATTCTTGGAATACCTACTTGACGTCCTAAAAGGATGTGCTCACGTGTTTGTGGCATTGGTCCGTCTGTAGCAGCAACTACTAAGATAGCACCATCCATTTGAGCAGCTCCAGTAACCATGTTCTTTACGTAATCCGCGTGACCTGGACAGTCAACGTGTGCGTAGTGACGATTAGCAGTTTCATATTCTACGTGAGACGTATTAATAGTAATACCTCTTTCTTTTTCTTCAGGTGCATTATCAATTTGATCAAATGATTTTGCTTGACAGTAACCAGCATCAGATAATACTTTCGTGATTGCTGCTGTTAAAGTTGTTTTACCGTGATCCACGTGTCCGATCGTACCAATATTTAAGTGTGGTTTCGAACGGTTAAAGGTTTCTTTTGCCATTTTACTTAATTTTTAATCTTAGTTATATATTTATTAGTGTTCAAATTTTCAATTTTGAGCCAACTACGGGAATTGAACCCGTGACCTCTTCCTTACCAAGGAAGCACTCTACCCCTGAGCTAAGTCGGCAGAGTTTTTTTTATTCATTCAAGCAAAAAACTCTTGAATTTGTGGGGAGAGCAGGATTCGAACCTGCGAAGACGTAGTCAGCAGATTTACAGTCTGCCCTCGTTGGCCGCTTGAGTATCTCCCCAAACCATTATTATTCAATACCTTAAAAGAGCCGGCGGAGGGACTCGAACCCACGACCTGCTGATTACAAATCAGCTGCTCTAGCCAACTGAGCTACGCTGGCAATATCAATAAAAAAAGTCCGCTATTTCTAACGGACTGCAAATGTAGGCATTTTATTTTTTAATCAAAATATTTTTTATAAAAATTTTAATTAAATATGAGTTCTAATTTTTTCTTTTCTTTTTACCAATAATCGTTCTAAAGATTCTGATGATAATTCAACGGCTTCTTCAAAAGTTTTGCATTGTTTTTTTACTAAAAAATCATCTCCTGGAACGTGAATTTTCACTTCGACAATTTTATTTTCTTTATCACTTGTATTTTCAACTTTCAAAAAAACATCTGAAGAAACAATTTTATCATAATACTTTTCTAATTTATCCATTCTTAGTTGAATAAAATCTATTAGCTTTCTATCAACTGTAAAATTTACTGCATTTACATTTACCTTCATAATTTTTAAAATTAATGGTTACACTTTTAATTTATTTTTGATTCCTTGGATGCGAATTCCCATACACTTTTTTCAACTCTGCCAAACTATTATGAGTATATACTTGAGTAGAAGCCAAACTTGAATGACCTAATAACTCTTTTACAGAATTTAAATCTGCTCCATTGTTTAACATATGAGTTGCAAATGTATGTCGCAATATATGCGGACTCCTTTTTACCTTCTCGGAAACATTACTAAAGTAATAATTTATTAATCGATATACAAACGAATCATTTAATTTAACTCCTTTTAACATTAAAAAAAAATGTTCCTTATCTTTAATCACCTCAATTTTAGTTCTTTCTAATAAATAATTTCTGATTTGTTTAGATATAATTGGCAAAATTGGAAGAATTCTTTCTTTGTTTCTTTTTCCTAATACTTTTAGCGTATTGCTCGACAAATCAACATTTTGCATTTTTAAATCGATTAGCTCTACTCTTCTTATACCTGTTGTATAAAAAAGGTCTATTATCAATTTATCTCTAATTCCGTCAAATCCTTCTGGATAAGTAAGCTGATTTAGAACTTGGTCAAGTTCTTTTTCAGAGAATGGAATTTGAATTTTTTTTGGTGTTTTTAATGATTTGTGTTTTAAAAGTGGACTATTTTCTATTTGTTTTGTTTTTAATAAAAACTTGTAGAATGATTTTAAGGAAGAAATTTTTCTGTTTACCGAACTATTAGAAATATCATTATCGACCATTGATACTATCCAGCTTCTTATCATACTATAATTTACATCTTCTAGTTTTTCTGTATCAAAATTTTCTATTAAAAATTCTTGAAAAAAAAACAAATCATTTACATAAGCATTGACTGTATGTAAAGAATAATTCTTTTCTAGTTGAAGATAGTCTTGAAATGCTTTTAAATTATTCATTAATGATTAGGGATTTGAAAAATAAAAAAACCGCTAGTAACAAAGTTATGAAACTTTATTGACTAGCGGTTGTATTTTTATTCTAAAAATTAATTAACTTTCTAATGAGTCTCTTAAGTTTTGAATATACGCTGCTTTTTGAACTTGTGCTCTTTTAACAACAGAAGGTTTTATGAAAGCTTGACGTGCACGTAACTGACGAACAGTACCTGTTTTATCAAATTTTCTTTTATAGCGCTTTAATGCTCTATCGATATTTTCTCCGTCTTTAATTGGTATAATTAACATAATCTAGACACCTCCTCTCATTTAGTGGTGCAAAAGTAGTATTATTTTTGATATCTGAAATAGAATTGTGTATTTTTTTTAGCCCAGATAGAAACGGTAATCCTTTTTTGATAAAATTGTAGTTTTTTTTTTTATAAAAAAAGAGCGACCAACGGAAGCTCCTTTATTTATATATAGAAAAACACAATTTTATTAAAAAGATAATAGTGTATAGCTGGATTAGCTACTAAACTTAATAATTACTATTTCTTTTCTGCTGGTTTGTAATTTTGGTTATCGATAATCATTTTGGACAAAATTTCTTTCAAAATTTCTGATGTTCCTCCTCCAATTGGTCCAAGGCGACTGTCTCTTAACAATCTTGCCATAGGATATTCTTCCATATAGCCATAACCGCCTAACATTTGAAGACAACTGTAAATTGTTTCGTCGGCAACTTTTGTAGATTTAAGTTTTGCCATAGTAGCTTCTTTAACTACATACTCCCCTTGATTTAATCTTGCTACAGCAGCATAATTGAAAATTTTGCAATGCTCAACATCTGTAGCATGCTCTACCATAGTGTGACGTAATGCTTGAAATTTATTGATTTTTGTACCGAATGCTTCACGCTCGGACATGTATTTTATTGTGTAATCAATTGCGTATTCTGCTCTTGCGTGTGCATTGATTGCCATAATTAATCGTTCTAGTGCAAAGTGCTCCATAATATATGGAAAGCCTTTACCTTCTAATCCCATTAAATTTTCGGCTGGAATTTCAACATTGTCGAATGCAATTTCGGCAGTATCGGAAGCTCTCCATCCTAATTTATCAAGTTTAGATGCGGAAATTCCGTTTAAATTAGTGTCAACCAAAAATATACTTATTCCTTTATTACCTAATTCTGGGCTTGTTTTGGCTGCAACTACATAGTAATCTGCATAAACTCCGTTAGTAATAAAGGTTTTTGAACCATTAATTACATATTTATCACCTTTTTTGATAGCTATAGTTCTCATTCCGGCAACATCGCTACCTCCAAAAGGTTCTGTAATACATAATGCACCTATTTTATCACCTGAAATACTTGGTGCTAAATAGTCTTGTTTGATTCGCTCGTCTCCTTCTGCGTTTAAGTGCGTCATAGCTAAATAAGCATGTGCCCACATAGCAGCAGCAAAACCTGAAGATTTTATTTTTTGAAGTTCTTCTAGAAAAATTACGGTATAGAACAAATCTAAGTTTAAACCTCCGTATGCTTCTGGATAATTGATTCCGAAGAAACCCATTTCACCGAATTTTTTCCAGATAAAGCGTTCTATCGTTCCTGTTTTTTCCCATTTTTCAATATGAGGTACTACTTCTTTTTGCAAAAAATCTTGCAAACTCTTCCTAAATAGTTCGTGTTCTTCTGTGAAATATGTTGAATTCATATTGATAAGCAATTTTAAAAAAATGTTGATTTATTTTAGAATTCCAAATATAAGGCAATTATTTTTATTTTATCAACAGGAAAAGCTTTAATATTTGTTAAATCCTCAATTTTTAAATCGCCATTCATACTTCTATAAGTTACAATATTTTTAGAAATAGGATATTTAAAGTATGGAAACTGACCTAATTCCTTGATTGAAGCATTATTAATATTGATTTTCTTGGGTTTTGGATTGACAACTTTGAAACTTTGATTGAGTTTTTCAATAACTTCTGGAGACAATCCCCAAACATCATTCATTTGTTCCATAGAAACAAACTGGCCAAACACTTCTTTTTGTTTTAAAATTCTGTCTGAAATTGCTTCACCAATTCCATAAACTTTCATCAAATCCTCTTTAGTTGCTGTGTTGATATCGAGAACGACTATCTTTTTTTCTTTCTTTTCGTATTTATCTTTGGAATAGTCCACCCAACCATTGCTTTCATTTTGATTGGAATTCTTTTTGTTAACCCAATCTGGAAATTTGAAATATGGTGAAATTGCATTTAGAAGTGAATCGGAAATCCCAGTAACTTTTTGAAACTCTTCAGGTGAGTTAGCAAACTTACCTTGTTTCCTGAAAGCTAATAAACGATCTATTTGCTCGACAGACATACCTAATTTGTGCCCTTTAAAATCAGTTATGAAGTTTGGATTGAACGGATAGATTTTATAAGTTGTTTGTGGTTTTTCAGACTTTAAAGAATCGATATTACTTTGTAATGAAAGCCAATTTTGTTTTTCTGGAGTGTTTTCATCAACATTTGAAAAATCTAAAAAGTAACTTCCTAATTGCAATCCTATGATTATAATGAATAGCAATAGAATTCCTTTTCGTTGGTCTTTCGAAAAATGGAATAATGATTTTATGTAATTGTTGTTTTCCAAAATTTATAAATCAAAAACTGATGTTCTTTTTGCTCTAACTAAATCTTTCAGTTTAATCCAAAATGCTAACGTTAAATAAACTCCGAAACCTAAACCAACAGTAACGAAAGATATATATATAAAAAACAATCGTACGCTTGTTGCTCTCATACCAAGTCTATCAGCTAATCGTGATGAGACGTGAAAACCATGTTTCTCAAAAAAATAGCGTATGCTAGTTATCATTTTTTAATTTTTTAATAGTTCTATACCTATTGCACATTGCAAACACTTTTTATGATTACAATATTCATTTTTCAATTGCAAAAGAGATTGCGTTTGAAATGCATTTGTAGATTTAATTCCAAAAGTAGTAAACTTTTCAATAATTGTGTTTTTCTCTGGTAGAATATTTGACAACAAATCAATTAAAAATTCAGAATTATCTTTTCCTTGACTGTTTGCAAATGCAAATTGAATTGGGATAATTGTATTTGTAATCAATAAATCTATAAAAGATTTAGATAATGCTTTTTCCTTTTTGGAACTTGGTTTGTCAAAATTATAATGCGTTTTCCAATAATCGCTTACTGCAATATTGAAAATTTGATAAATCTCTTGAACTGTTTTTGCTTCAATTATCTTAGAAAATAAATTTCTTTGTTGATGATAAAGCATCGCTAATTGAGCCAAACGAATGGTTGGGAAATTATCTGGTCTGTGTTTGAAAAACTGAACTGGTGCAATCGCTGGTTTTTCTAATTTATATTTTAAAGCAATATAATCAAACCAAGACTTTAGTTCTTTTGCATAATTATCTTCTGCATTTATTGAAATCATATCGGCTTGACCGAAAAGTAAGGCTTCCAAATATTTTACTTCTAAAGCTTCTTTTCTAATGATAGGAAACGTGATTGACTTTGCTACTTTAAAAAACATTTCTCCATTGGTATTCAAACCAAAATTCTTAGCCAACATACAAAACAGAACTGCTTCCCAATCGTTTTCAGTTTCTTGTAACAATTGTTGAATTGGACTAGATTTTCTTTCTAATCTTTCAAAAAACAATCGTTCTTGCCAGTTTGAGAAAACAAAACTTGGAACTTTCTCAATTTGATTTTCGCAATAAATCCATGATTTTTGAGCTGTGAGTTCATGATATTTATTCAATTCTTCTTTGGAGACATATTTTTTTAGTTCCAAAACAGGAATTTCAGAATTATCTTTTCTGAATATTGGCGTATCATTTTCCCAAACAACGTGTAGAATTACATTTTTATAATTATCGTCTTTCTCGTGATGATGCACATACCAATCGGAGGATTTTAAATGAATTTCAATATTTCCAGCCCATTTTTGATTATCAATAATTATTTGAGCATTGAAAAAATCAGGTCCTGCTTGTTGAATGTATTGTCCGAAGTTTATTATGGTGATAACTTCTCCGTTTGTGGTTTTTAAATTGGTAAAATCCAATTTCTTGTACAACCAAATGTAGTGTAGAAAATCTTCTCTCATAAAATAGTATCTGTATGGCTTTGAGGGCACTAAAGTACTTTTTTGAATTGAATTACACAAATTTCGGAAAATTAAATTTGTAAACATATATTTGTAACACAAACAACTCACCATGAAACCACTTATTTTATTTACAATTCTATTATTTTCATCAATATCATTTGGTCAAACAAACTATAAAATAACTTACACTCGAACTTCTAATGGAACTTTGGTTGAAAATCAAGATCCAATTTTGGTGTTTTCAAATGAAACTACTTCTTTAATCTCCTCAGAATCGATTCAAAATAGTAAAGCTACTTTTCCTTTTGAGCAAACTATAATTACTGGATTGCATTATTTTCAATTAGCACAATTGAATAGTTCAAAATTAATTTCTACAAAAGATAGTACTTCCATTGGTAAACAAACCTTTGAATTACTTGGTGAAACCAAAAAAATATTAGGATATACTTGTAAAAAAGCGAAAACTATTATTAACTCAAATACTATTGAAATTTGGTATACCAATGATTTTAAAATTAAAGGCGCGCCTTCTTTACTTGGTCAAAATTTAGGCTTGGTTTTGGAAACTGTTCGCAATGGAAACTTCATTGTTTCTGCTACTAAAGTTGAAAAAGTAAAGCAATTTCCTTCTTTGAAAATTGATGAAACTAAGACTATAGATTTATTAACTTACAGAGATTTAGTTTGGAAAAGCAGGTTTACGACGATTCCTATTTTTAAAGATGAGATTATAAATTTTTCGGATGCTTCTAAATCAAATGATAGCATTTTGAGATTTGCTAACGGAACTATTATTTTAAGAAAAGTAAAAATCCCAACTATTGCGAAAGGAAGTCAGGTTTTTGTTGATGTAACAGAGCAATCTAATGGCGATGCATATGATAGAACCGGTTCTGTGTTTATGATTCCGATGGATAAAAAAGTTTCTTTTTTGGATGGATTGAAAAATGGTGCTAAAACATTACCAGTCTATGAAAATGGAAATGGAAAACAATATCAAGGCGTTGTTTCTACAGATGATTATTCATCATTGATTGAATTGATGCGCTTTTTTACACCATTTGGAATTAAACAATATAATTCGCTACAATTAAAAGATAAAATTTGGGAAGAAAAAGTAAGTTACCGTCAGGATATTTCTGAATTGACTGCGTCTTTAAATAATAAAGAAGTTTATATAGGAACTTTTATCGGAAATTATGATAAAGGTGGCCACAAAGTAAGTGTTAATTTGACGATTCATCCAGAGGAAAATGGAGTTAGTAAAGCTTCTAATGTAGTATCAATTTTCAACACAACCAATGTTATGGAAATGGCTGGGCAAGAATATGGAACGATGTTTAATTCTGATAAAGGTTTGGTTGTGAACTTTAAATTAGATAAAGATTTAAAAAATGTAAGACTTAGATACATAACAACAGGTCATGGTGGATGGGAAAACGGTGATGAATTTGTGCCAAAGAAAAATACCATACTATTGAATGAAAAGGAAGTTTTTCATTTTACTCCTTGGCGAGAAGATTGTGGTTCTTACCGTTTATACAATCCAGCTTCTGGAAATTTTCCTAACGGATTATCTTCTTCTGATTACAGTCGTTCAAATTGGTGTCCAGGAATGGTTACTAATCCAGTTTATATTGATTTGGGTGATTTGAAAGCTGGAAATCATACTTTGCAAGTTAAAATTCCGCAAGGTGCGAATGAAGGAAGTAGTTTTAGCGCTTGGAATGTTAGTGGTGTTTTAATTGGAGAATAAAAAAACCTACAACTTTCATTGTAGGTTTGATTTCTATTTTATTGAACCAATGATATCATATTTTGTAATGATATGATGTTTTCCATTTCCTAAATCTACTAGAACAGCTTGATTGTCTTTTGTAAAAAGTTTGGAAACTTCTTCAATTGGTGTTCCTAATTTAACAATTGGATAAGGTTTGCCCATAACTTCTTTGATAGGTTTATCGGCAACATTTTTATCTGAAACGTAGCTTTGAAACAAATCTGATTCGTCTACTGAACCAACGAATCCATTGATATCTATCACTGGAATTTGAGAGATTTTAAATTTTCTCATTCTTTCAATAGCATGCGAAACTAATTCTTCTGTACGAACAATAATAAGAGATTTATCAATGTGATCTTTAATTACATCTTCGGCTTTTGTAATTTCTTCGTCTAAGAAACCACGTTCACGCATCCAATCGTCGTTGAACATTTTACCTACATATCTACTTCCAGAATCGTGAAACAAAACAACTACAACATCTTCTGGTTTGAAATGTTCTTTTAATTGATGTAATCCTTTTACACAAGAACCTGCTGAGTTTCCAACAAAAATTCCTTCTTCAAGAGCGATTTTTCTTGTATAAACAGCTGCATCTTTATCAGTAACCTTTGTAAACCCATCGATTAATGAGAAATCTACGTTTTTTGGAAGAATATCTTCACCAATTCCTTCTGTTATGTAGGAATAGATTTCATTTTCGTCAAATATTCCAGTTTCGTGGTATTTTTTGAAAACTGAACCATAAGTATCGATTCCCCAGATTTTGATATTTGGGTTTTTCTCTTTTAAATATTTTCCAATTCCTGAAATTGTTCCTCCTGTTCCAACACCAACTACGAAATGGGTAATTTTGCCGTCAGTTTGTTCCCAAATTTCTGGACCTGTTTGTTCGTAATGAGCTTGAGCATTTGATGGATTATCGTATTGATTTACGTACCATGAATTTGGAATTTCAGTACCTAATCTTTTAGAAACTGAATAGTAAGAACGTTCGTCTGTTGGTTCAACATCGGTTGGGCAAACTATTACTTTTGCTCCAACTGCACGAAGAATATCCATTTTTTCTTTGGATTGCTTGTCTGTGATTACAAAAATACATTTGTATCCTTTTACAATTGCTGCAAGAGCTAATCCCATTCCAGTATTTCCAGAAGTTCCTTCGATAATTGTTCCACCTGGTTTTAATCTTCCGTCGGCTTCGGCATCTTCAATCATTTTTAGAGCCATTCTATCTTTTGTAGAATTTCCTGGATTGAAAGTTTCAACTTTAGCAAGTACTAAAGCGTCAATACCTTCAACAACTTTGTTTAGTTTTACCAAAGGTGTATTACCAATAGTTCCTAATATATTTTCTGAATAATTCATTGGATTATGGATTGAGGATTATGGAATTATGATTTACGAATTATGATTTTTGAATGGCAAAGATATTGATAATAATATGGTTTTACAACACCGTGAACTTTGCAAAAATGGAAAACTGCTTAACCCTGATGGGAGAAGTTACCGTGTAACTCGGACAGCAGGAATATGGTTTGGTAAAATTCGCAATCGATTCGTTTCTAAATAAAACTATTGAAAGAAATTCCAAACTAAACCAAATCGAATCATAAAGTCATGATATGGTGTGTTGGGTGCTGAATAATATGTATTACCTGTAAAACTTGAATTAAAATGTTCTGCTTTAAGAAAAATTCTGGTTTGTCTTACCCTGGCATTTACAAAGAAATCTAACATTGGAAAATTTCCAATTTGTTTTTCATTTTGCACAAAAAACTCACCTAAAATTGGATTGTAATCGTTGGAGTAATATTTTGTAAAATAGTTTATAGTAATACCTGTTTGTAGAAACATTGCTTTTTTGAACACATTATCTGAAAAATAAATGGTACTTCGTAAAGTCACTTCAGGCACATTTAGAATCGTGTCTTTTTGAGTTACTTTTTGATATAGAAAAGTATTATCAAGAGCCCATTTTTTATATTTAAACTCTTTTGCCGCTTTTAACGAAAGATAATTAATGGTTCCAGAATATTGATGAGGCGTTACTAGTTGCTGGTTTGCTACTTGTTGTACATCTTGAAAGTACAGATAATCATTAAGTGTTGTGAATTGTGCAGTAGCATTAACCCATTGTGTATTGGCATTTACTGTTATATTATTGATTTTTTCGTTTTTAAAATTATTCAGCCAAGTATAATTGATATATGCACTTTGATTTAATATGTAATTAAAATTAGGAAGTTTACTAATATTTTGATATTGAAAAGATACTTTATTTTTATCATTTATTTGGTAATCTAAATTAGTATCAAAATTTCTGAAAGCTTGAGTTGAAATTGAATTGGAAAGCATTGCCTTCCCATTCCATTTATTTTTTCTGTATTCATATTGACCTCCAATAGAGTTAATAGTTGCTTTTAATTGGTTAGGAAAAGTTACACTTCCTACAGTTTGAACTAATTTATAAAAATACTTGTAATTAAAATTTTCTATAAAGAACTGGAACTTACCAAGTGTTTTATTCTCGTAAATTGCTCCAACCTTATTATACAATCTATCATATCTTGTATGATCATTAATTTTAGTAATTGCGTCAGAAGAAACATCACCAAAACGTTTGAATGTACCTGTACCTGTTCCAATTTCAGAGTTTAAACTTGCCTGATTGTATTCAAAAAATTTATGTTCGTAATTAAGTTGATGTGTTATAAATAAATTATTGTTTGCATCTTTTGAATTTATTCTGAAACTATGGTCTAAAAAAAGTCGTTTACCTTTTAAGAAAGACTTTGCATCAGAGAAAAAAACTTGTAAACGTGGTCTATTTCTGAAAGCCTCATCTTCGCTTTCAAAATCTGATGGAATTGTCAAACCTCCATTTTCGCCATTAAGTAAATCTTGACCTGTGAAATGGAAATTCGCAAAATACTTTTTATTTTTCGTGAAATAACTTGAAGTAAATCTAAAATTTCCTGCGCTTGTAAGTTGATTAATATATTTGCCTAAAGATCTTAATCCTTTAAAAGCAATTGAAAAATTAAATCGTTCAGAAGTATTTAAAGTTATTAAAGCATCGACATTTTGTCCTTGCTCCATTACCGTTTTAAAATAAAGTTCGGTTAATGGAGTTGCAACAGAATAATACTTAATATCATCCACTTCTAAATAATTAAAATGTTTGGCTTTGAAACCAAATTCAGGATATGCATTAAACTTATTCAATCCAAAATCTAAGGTATTGTATGTTTGTCCTTCATTAGGAAATGGCATCAAACCAAAAATATCTCTTCTTAAATAGTTATAATCATACTCTTTTTTAATTGCAAGAGTGGTATCCACAAAAGTAGTGTCTCTATCAATAGAAATGATTTTATATGAAGTAATTGGTGCTTTTCTAGCTTGCTCTTTTGCTTTTTGCTCTGCGGTTTTTACCAAACTTTTACGCTTTTCCTCTTTCCCTTTCTCTTGAGATAAAAGTAAGCATGGAATAAACAACAATAAAAAATATAATCTTCTCATAGTAAATACAAAGCAACAAAAATAGACAATAGTTTATAAAGTTATCAATAGAAAATCATAATATAAAGCAAAAAAAGAGGCTGTCTATTTTAGACAGCCTCAATTTATTGTATATTAAAAAATATTAATATCCAGGATTTTGAACTATACTTGGGTTAGCACTTAACTCAACTTGTGGTATTGGTAAAGCCCATTTAAAACTAGTTAATGGTAAATTAGCAGGGTTTGCTAATGGGAAATTCCATGAACCAGAAGCGTAATCTGCTGGACTTCTATCTATAGAAGCATTAGCTAAAGCTCCAATTCTCTTTATATCAATAAATCTAAAGCCTTCAAAACATAGTTCTATTCTTCTTTCATCCAAAACAGCTTTCCAAGCTTGTTGTGGAGTAGAATAAGTTGCCAATGTATTTCCGCCAAAAATTCTGTTATCACGTAAATTATCTATTACGGTAGCTGCACCTGTTAAATCACCAGCAGCAATTCTAGCTTCAGCTTTAATTAAATACATTTCTGACAATCTACACTGCATAAAATCTGGATTTGCAGCATTAGATGAAGAAACAGCTGTTTGACCTCCATGTTTTTGAATAGCTAAAATATCAGTATCTTTAACAACTGCATCTGTTAAATAAGTTGGACTACATAAAGACTGAGTAGTTGCATTTGGAGATGCAGGTAAAAACAAAGCAACTCTAGCTCTAACATCATTAACTACAGCATTGTTATTAAATTCCGCTGATTGATGAGCGGCTATTTGAGCAGCTGTTGGTGTACCACTTGGAAGAGAAGAAGTATAATTTGGTGCTAAAGCATTAAATAAACCTCTTGACATTTCATAAAACAAAGAACCATTTCTTCTATTAGAATTAGAATTCCATCCATTGTGTAAATTAGATCCTTGTGCATTCTGTGCAGCTAATCTTTTTAGTTTAAAAATAACCTCAGTATTTGCAGGTTCATTACCAGTGTGAAAAACATTAGCATAGTTAGTAGTATTCGCTAAAACTAAACCAGAATTATTAATAACTTCATTAGCAAATATTTCAGCATTTGGGTAATCACCTTTCAAAGCATAAGCACGAGCTTTTAAAGCGTTTGCTAAATTTTTTGAAGCATAAATTTTAGCATTAGCTCCTGTGTATAAAACAGAAGGATCTACTGTATTGAATATAGTGATTGCAGAATTTAAATCACTGTGAATTAAAGAATAAAAAGCTCCATTAGAAGTTCTTGGCAATAATTCAGTCGTTTCTATAATTCTATCAGCTAAAATACCTGCTAAAGCATTATCATCTTTAGGATTTGTAGAAAAATAAGAAAGAATTTTTATATGACATAAAGCTCTGTAAGTAAGTGCTTCTGCTTTAATTCTTTTAATTTTTTCAACTTCTACAGGATCTGTAGGTGCAAGAGTATTTGCAGCGTTAATAACTCTATTAATTCTTGCTAAAGCACGATAATTCATATTCCAGATAGAGGTAGCACCTCCATTATTTGGTAGAATATTGAAAATATAATCAGTATTTATACCTTGTCCTCCATTATTAAACCCAGGAGCAGCCTCATCCGTCATTACAGATGGAAAAACATACTCTTCTCTGTTTGTCATAATCAATAGACCATTGTTTAAAAGTCTATCCAAATCTGTACTAGTTCTTAATGCTATATCCTCATCCCTTGTACCAGGTGTGTAAGGCTCTAGCAAATCATTATCACAACTAACGAAGAGTGATAATGAACATATCAATAAAAATATTTTTTTCATAATTTAATTTTTTTTTAAAATTTAACATCCAAGCCAAAAGTTATAATTCTAGCAGTAGGGTATTGATAAACATCTTCTAATCTATCACTTTCAGCATCAAAACCTTTCCATTTAGTGATTGTAAATAAATTTTCAGCTGTAACATTAAAAGACAAATCTTTAAAGAAAGTATCTTTTAAAAATTTATTTGGCAATCTGTAACCTACTTGTAAATTTCTTAATCTGATGTAGGAAGCATCACGTAAAAAACGATCTGAATTTTCTTGTAAAGCATTACTTGCATCTAAAGCAGGAATGTCTGTGTTAGTATTTGTTGGAGTCCAAGCGTTCAATAATTCATTTGAAACATTGAACTGACCTATCTGGTTAGTTGAACTATCTAAAGCATTTAGATAATCGAAATCATAACGAACTACATCAAATACATAAGAAAACAAAGTAGAAACAAACAAACCTTTATAATCAAAATCAAAACCAAAACCTCCTTGGTATTTAGGAATAAAGTTTTTACCTACAGCTATTCTGTCTGAAGCAGTTGGAGTAGTAGTTATATTACCATTAATATCAAGATATTGCATTTCACCATTAGTAGGATTTACACCAGCATAACGATATAAGAATGGTTGATAAGTTGGTTGACCATTTCTATGCACATAAGTAATACCATTAGCAGAAGTAACAAATATTTCGCCTGTATCATTTTCAATATCATCAATATAATTTTTATTCGTTGAGCCATTACCTCTTAAAGTCAACGTCATGTTATCTGTTTTAATAACATCAACTTGCAAGTTTAGCTCAAGACCTTTATTAAATACTGTAGCTTCAGTATTTCTTAAAAGATCGTTTTCTCCAGCAGCAGCAGAAATTGGCGCTCGTAAAAACTGAGCGGTTGTTGCTCTACTATAATAGTCAACATTAGCTCTTAGTCTAGATTTGAACATTTCTAAGTCTAAACCAATATTGTATGTTTTTGTTGTTTCCCATCTCAAATCTGGATAACCTAAATTTAAACCTTGTGATGGGTTTCCATTATAAGCATTACCTGCACCAGTTAATGTAGAATATGTAGTAGCAAATTTAGGTGGATTAATACCTGTAAAAATAGTACCATCTTCAAGTCTTTGGTTACCAATTGTTCCTAAAGATCCTCTTAGTTTTAATACATTCAACTTACTGAAATCTTTCAAGAATTCATCTAAATTGACTCTTCCACCAATTGAAAAGAAATTTCCAGCTTGACGCTCTCTAATAAATCTTGAAGACCAATCTCTTCTTGCCGAAATAGCAAGACCGAACTTACTGTCAAAATCGTAATCTAAAGATCCGAAATAAGAAATTAAATCATTTCTCAATCTAGTTGCCACAACGTTTGTAGGAACATATAAATCATTTGCAGCAGTATCATTGATAAAACCTACACCAGAGTTAAATTCCCAAACTATTGGATCTAAACCATTTCTTCTCTGTTGGTCTGAAGCCAATTGAGCAAAATTATATTCACCGTTGATACTAGCATTGAATGAGTGTTTTTTAATTTTCTTATCAAAACGAGCGTATAACAAATTTGAGAAGTTAAACTCTCTTCTATTTGCAATATCATCAAAACCATTAAAATTACCACCCGCAAGTGACGACACACCTGGTGTACCTGAGAAAAATAATGAATTCCAGTTGTTAGGAAATTGAGCCGTCAATGTTCTTGTATTAATAAGTAAACCACCATTTCTTATACCAACAACAATATTCTTAGCTAATTTATAATTCAAATCAGAACCCACATCAACTCTTGTTTCTTCAATGTAATTTCTAAATGTTGCAGCATTATCTAATAATAAGATAGGTGTTGACAAGAAACCAGGTGTATTATTATAATACTCCCAAGCAGAATCTGAACCTGTATAAATATCTGGAGATATGTATGGAGCACCTAAAAATGCACCAGTAACAAAGTTTCTATTAATAGCTCCACCACCTAAGTTAGTTGGCTCGTTATTTTTAGTAAAACCAACAGCAGTATTTAAAAGGAATTTAACTTTATCATTTGCAGATTTTCCATTTAAATTATTTCTAACTGTAAATCTTTTCAAATCTGAGTTAGGCAATAATCCATCCTGATCGGTAAAACTTACAGAGGTAAAAGTACCAATGTTTTTATTAGTATTTTCAATACTCAAGTTATGACTGATAGTATTTGAAGGAGAAAAGAAAACTTTAGTCCAATCAGTATTAATGCTGTAAGCTGCAATTTCTGCAGGAGTTAAAGTTGAACCCAATCCAACACCTTTGATAGATTCTAAAGTTAACAACTCTCTAGCGTTTGCATAGGTAAATCCTGGCTTTTGCAATTCAGACACACCATATTGTGTACTATATCTAAAAGTAGTTTTAGCATCACCAAAATTTCCTTTTTTAGTTTTAATTACAATAACCCCATTAGAACCTCTTGATCCATACTCAGCAATTGCCGCAGCATCTTTCAATACCTCAGCAGATGCAATATCATTAGGATTCAAATTTCTAAACGCATCATTGTATGAAGGAAAACCATCAATTACATAAAGTGGATCTGAACTACCAGTTACAGTACCTAATCCTCTAATTAAAACTGTTGGCGCAGAACCAGGTTGCCCAGAACCAGATGTAATGTTAACACCTGCAAGTTGTCCTTGCAAAGTACTAATTGCATTAACATTTGGTCTGTTTTCAATAGTTTTTGCATTAACAATTGAAGACGCAACAACAGCAGTTTTTTTGGTAACCGTACGATACCCTTGCGTTATTACAACTTCATCAAGTACTTTAGCAGTTTCTTTCAAGGATACACTATAGCTGTTAGCAGCACCTACTGTAACAGACTTGTTGTCATAACCTAGAAATGAAAACACTAAAACATCACCAGCTTTTGCTTTTATGGAGAATTTACCATCCATATCAGCTGAGGCACCTTTTGTTGTTGTTTTATTAACAACATTAGCACCTGGTAGTGGTCCTTTTGAATCAGACACCACACCTGTTACAGTTTTCTCTTGTGCAAACGAAAACTGCATTGATAACGCTACTAAAAGCGTAAAAATCCATTTGAACTTCGATCTCATATTAAATTTATTTGAGTTAGTTATTCCGCAAACTTCTTAATAATTTCTTAAATAAACAAATAATACTTCGGAATATTACAATTTATTTTTGTTAAATTTTTTAAGCGGTTTACTAACATTGTGGTTGCAACACATTATTATGATGCAGAATTATGTAAAAGGTTGCGTTAAAATTTATATTTTTATCAAAATTAATTTTATGTTAAGTTTAAGATATTCTGAATTACTTAATGAGTGCGGAACTGACGAAGCCGGAAGAGGTTGTTTAGCAGGACCCGTAACTGCCGCTGCAATTATACTTCCTGAAGACTTTCAATTAGATTTATTAAACGACTCAAAGCAATTGTCTGAAAAGATTAGAGAAAGATTAAAACCAATTATTGAAGAAAAAGCTATTTCTTATGCTGTTACTCATTTAGAACCAATAATCATTGACGAAATAAACATCTTAAACGCTTCTATAAAAGCCATGCAAGAATGTGTTATTAAGTTAAATCCTATACCTAATTATATAATAGTGGATGGAAATAGATTTAAACCTATCAACAATATCCCATACAGCACTATAGTAAAAGGTGATTCTAAATACATGAGTATCGCAGCTGCATCGGTTTTGGCAAAAACTTACAGAGATGAATATATGGATAAAATACACGAAGAATTTCCAATGTATAATTGGAAACAAAATAAAGGTTATCCGACTAAAGAACATAGAGAAGCCATTAGAAAATATGGAACAACTAAATATCACCGAATGAGCTTTAAATTGTTACCAGAACAACTTTCTTTTGATTTTTGAAGATGGTTGGAAGTTGGGTGATGGATGCTGGGTGTTGGGTGATGTTATATGAACTCTGCTTCAAAAAGTTGTTGGAAATGTTTTTGAATTTTTTCTTTTACTTCTTCTTCATTAACACTTTCTACACCAAGTTCAACTTGTAATGATGTAACAGCTTTTCCTTTTATACCACATGGAATGATATTGTCGAAATATCCTAAATTGGCATTTACATTTAGGGCAAAACCATGCATGGTTACCCAACGACTTGCTCGAACACCCATAGCACAAATTTTTCTAGCAAATGGTGTTCCAACATCTAGCCATACACCTGTTTCACCTTCGCTTCTTGTACTGGTAATATTGTATTCAGCTAAAGTTAAAATAATTACTTCTTCGAGAAATCGTAAATACTTATGAATATCTGTAAAGAAATTTTCCAAATCTAAAATTGGATATCCTACTATCTGACCTGGTCCATGATAGGTAATATCTCCACCTCTATTTATTTTGTAAAAAGTAGCGCCTTTATCTTGAAGTTGTTTTTCAGATAAAAGCAAATTAGATATATCTCCGCTTTTACCTAATGTATATACATGAGGATGTTCTACAAACAAAAAATAATTTGGCGTTTCAACCAAAGTATTTTCTTTTCTGTTTTGAATTTTTATATCAACAATGCCTTTAAAAAGTTCTTCTTGATAATCCCAAGTTTCTTTGTAATCTTTTTTACCTAAATCTTGAAGCTTTATTTTTTTATTCATTATTCAAAAGTCACTTCAAAATTAAGTTTGTCAGGATTTTCCATATAATCTTTCAAAGGATATTCTATGGTAATTGTTTTTCTATCTTCGCTGTAAAGTGCATTTTCTGTAGAAATCTTTTTTACAGCTTTTGGAAATTGATATACTACTTTGAAATTAGATTGGTCGTAAAACATATCTAAAGATTCTTTCATTTTATTAGCAACATCATCCTCTGAACCTTCTTCTACATCTTCAGTAAACTCTTTTTTCTTTTCAATTTTAGCTACAGTCTTTTTAAATGTTTTACCATCATAAAAGAAACTTGTAGAAGAATTGTCTTCTAAAGCATCTGGAGCCATTCCCATTCCACCAGATTTTTGACCTGTAGGAGAAATTGATTTCATTGATTCAACTGGAGACATTACATCTTGAAGTTCAGAAATTGAATTGAAATCTGTAAACATACTGTAATTCATTATTCCTTTTTCCTCATCAATAATCGTTCTCACACTAAAGCGTTCCATTTTTTTAATTTTAGCTTGTTCTTCTGGAGACAATTTGGCAATACTATCTTGTTTACTTGCAAACATTTCTTTGAAAGTAAAAGTACTATCAATTACTTTTTTGTTTTTTCTACTTACTGTTTCTTTTTTATTCTTTTTAGTATCTTCTTTATCATCACCTTTAAATGCGCTACCCATCATAGACATCATTTTGGTACCGTCTATGTCATAAGCGAATTTACCCGAACCATTATCATTAATAATCATTTTTTCTGTTATGGTACAACTTGTTAAACTTAACGTAAGAAGCAATGCGAAAAGGAGTTTAATATATCTCATTTTTTTGTCTATTCTATTTTACAAATATATAAAAAGTTTGCAATTTAGACCTGACAGAAATAGTATACTTTTTTCTAGCTGTTCGAGAAAAAAGATAAAAAGTACAGCTGGAAAAAGAGTTGTTAATAAAGCCCAAACCATTCCTTAGTTATAAAAATAAAATTGAAAATTGTTGTTTTGAAACTTTCTAACTAATACCTATCTTTGCACGCTTAAATACAATTATATGCAACTTTCAGAACAAGAAATCATTAGACGAGAAAAACTTGATGCTTTACGCACTCTTGGAATTAACCCTTATCCTGCGGATTTATATCCAGTAAACGCTACTTCTAAACAGGTGAAGGAAAATTTTGAAGAAGGTAAGAAGGTTAATGTTGCTGGACGATTGATGAGTGTTCGAGATCAAGGAAAAGCTTGTTTTGCCGAATTACAAGATAGCGATGGCAGAATTCAATTGTATTTTAATAGAGATGTAATTTGTGAAGGAGAAGACAAAACGCTTTACAATCAGGTTTTTAAAAAATTGACCGATTTAGGTGATTTCATTGGTGTTGAAGGAGAATTATTCATGACTAAAGTTGGTGCTCAATGTATAAGAGTTGATAATTTTACATTCTTGAGTAAAACTTTACGTCCGTTGCCTTTGCCAAAAGTTGATGAAGATGGAAAAGTACACGATGCCTTTAATGATGCTGAATTGCGTTACAGAATGC
This sequence comes from Flavobacterium cheonanense, assembly GCF_039539185.1. Taxonomy (NCBI): domain Bacteria; kingdom Pseudomonadati; phylum Bacteroidota; class Flavobacteriia; order Flavobacteriales; family Flavobacteriaceae; genus Flavobacterium; species Flavobacterium cheonanense. Next base: position 549,941 of record NZ_BAABCT010000001.1, read on the forward strand.
GTTATGTTGACTTGGTTGTAAACCCAAATGTGAAAGAAGTTTTTGTAAAAAGAACGAAACTTTTTACAGCGATGCGAAATTTCTTTAACACTGCTGGATACATGGAAGTGGAAACTCCAATTTTACAAGCAATTCCTGGTGGTGCTGCGGCAAGACCTTTTATTTCACATCATAATGCTTTGGATATTCCATTATATTTGAGAATTGCTAACGAATTATATCTTAAAAGATTGATTGTTGGTGGTTTTGATGGTGTATATGAATTCTCGAAAAACTTCAGAAATGAGGGAATGGATAGAACGCACAATCCTGAATTTACTGCAATGGAAATTTATGTAGCTTACAAAGACTACAACTGGATGATGGAGTTTACAGAAAATTTATTAGAATATTGTGCAAATGAGGTAAATGGAACAACTGATGCAACTTTTGGCGAGCATAAAGTAAGTTTCAAAGCACCTTATGCTAGAGTTACTATGACCGAAGCCATTAAAAACTTTACAGGTTTTGATATTTCTGGTAAAACGGAAGTAGAACTTTTTGAAGCTGCAAAATCAATGGGAATTGAGGTTGATGCAACAATGGGTAAAGGAAAATTAATTGATGAGATTTTTGGAGCTAAATGTGAAGGAAATTTTATTCAACCAACGTTTATTACTGATTATCCAAAAGAAATGTCACCATTGTGTAAATCACACAGAGATAATCCTGAATTAACAGAACGCTTCGAGTTGATGGTTTGTGGAAAAGAAATAGCAAATGCATATTCAGAATTGAATGATCCTATTGACCAACGTGAACGTTTTGAAGCACAAATGGCTTTAAGTGAAAAAGGTGATGATGAAGCTAACGGAATTATAGATGAAGACTTTTTAAGAGCATTAGAATATGGAATGCCACCAACTTCTGGATTAGGAATTGGAATGGATCGATTGATTATGTTTTTAACCAATAACCCTTCTATTCAAGAAGTGCTTTTCTTTCCTCAAATGCGACCAGAAAAGAAACAAGTTGAATTGACGGAAGATGAGAAATTCATTATTGAACTATTAAAACTTGAAAACAATCAATCATTAGCTCAACTAAAAGAGAAATCTGCATTAAGTGGAAAAAAATGGGATGCTGCCATGAAGGGATTATCAAAACACGGTTTAACAAAAGTTATTGTGGATGGTGAAAACAAAACAGTTGAATTGAAATCATAATTTTTTTTATCATTTGTATTGATTTTTAAAAAAAATTATTAAATTCGCTTTTCAACAAATTAATTTAAAGAAGATTATGAAAAGAATTATCGCAATATTCACATTGTTTTTAGCATTTAGTTTTAATGCAAATGCTCAAGAAGCAAAAACATTTTCAACTCCGAACACAAATGAAAAAAGTGTAAAAGAAATTATTATTGAGGATATTAATTTGATGTCAAAATCAGTAAAAATGGAAGAGGGTTTAAAAATGGATTTAGTAAATCTATTACAAATGAGAAAAGATGATGTAAATAATTCTAAAACTCAAGAAGAAAAACAAGCAGTTTTTGAAAGATATACTTCAAAATTATTGAGTGCTTTCAATGAAGAACAAATTGAAGCTCTAAAGAAAGATAAAGAATTATTCAACAGATTAACTCAGTTTTCTAGCAAATAATATTAGAATAAAATAAAAAATAGGCGATTCGTTTGAATCGCCTATTTTTTTTATAAACTATAGTTGATATTTACACTCCAACGATGATTGGCAAAAACATTACCTCCTGTAAGGTTTTGGTTTATAGGAAGCATAATATTTGCTCCAAATGAAAATTTCTTTTTACCCATTTCAAATCCAAATTTACCCATAAAAATATCACCAGAAGTATTTCTAACTTTTTGATTATGTTGATAATTATTTTCAAAAACTTCACCAGCTATTCCCAATTGTGGAACAACTGAAACCTTTGAAGTTTCATATACCCAAAACAATGTTGAAGCATAATTAAACTGATTTCCGAAACGATAATTTTTTTGATTCTCCGTTTTTATCACATAGTTCAACATTGAATTCAATCCGAATTTTTTTCTTTTTATAACATACTCTGTAGCTATAAGATAATCCCATGCCCCAGTTCCAACTTGATAACTAGGATTAACACTTCCGTTATTAGTCTCGTCAAATTTTCCAACTGGAATTTTCAATCCACCACCAATTTGAAGTTTATGAATAAAAACTGTGCTATCTTCATGTGTTTGATATAAATCATACATTCCTAAAAGAGTAACATCTCCCAATCCAGAAATTTCATCACTTCCTAAAGCAGTTTCTCTATTGTGAAAGTGATAAGGAATTAAAGCAGAAATTTGTACTTTTTTAACCATTGGAATTCTTGCCCAAACTTGAATTGTATTGAAATTCTCATCATACCAAGGCGAGTTACTATATAAACCATTAGTACTTTTATAACTTTGGTTGAAATATCTAATTCCAACAAAATTGGAATTTAACATAGAAGAAAAACCCATACTACCTCCACTTGCCGAGCAACCACATGCGTCACAATCGTCATCAACTTTAATAAAACTGCTAAATTTAGAATAGTTATAACTTATTGTTATAGTATCTTTAGTAATCGCAAAACTAAATTGAATAGATAAAACTAAAAGTAAAATATGTTTTTTCATAATATTAGTATTCTGCAAATTTAGGATTCGTTAAAAACTCATTATCCGTCAATGTCTTTAAGAAAGCTATAAGTTTAGTTTTCTCACTTGAAGATAAAGAAATTCCCAAAACACCTGAATTATTTAAACTAGCATCTAAAGTTGTTGAATCAACAACACCTGAAGAATAATGATCTAAAACGGCTTCTAGTGTAAAAAATCTTCCGTCGTGCATATAAGGAGCTGTTTTTTCAATATTCCTTAAACTTGGAACTTTAAATTTATGTATGTCCTGCGGAAGTTCTGTAACTCTATATCTACCCACATCATTAATAGAGGGATTTACTGGCAAACCATTATTTCTAAATGAATTGTCAGTAAAAATATCTGTAGCATGACAAGAAGCACATTTTTGATTAAAAATAGCATATCCATCCAATTCATTTGCTGTTAAATTTCCTCCTTGTTCATTTCTTCTATATTTATCAAATCTAGAATTGGAAGAAACTAACAGAATTTGAAATTGAGCTAATGCTTTCAACATATTTTCAGAATTAATCTCACCATTTGAAAAAGCTTGCTTGTATAATTTTTTATAAGTTGCATCATTTTTCATCATGTTGATTGCATTCTCAAAATTTCCATGCATTTCAATTTCGCTTGTGAGAGGGATTATAGGTTGCAAATCTAAATGTGTCGTCGCTCCATCCCACATAAAAGTAGTTTGAAAAACCATATTTTGAATTGGTGGAGCATTTCTTGTTCCTATAGCATTACCTACTCCATGGCTAAAAGTATGACCGTGATGTGTAAAAGCATCTTCTTGAATATGACAAAAACCACAAGAAACAATCCCATCTGAGGCTAATCTTCCGTCATAAAATAGTTTTTTTCCCAATTCAAATCCTTTTTCTGTTAAAGGATTATTAGCAAAATTATAATTAGCGGCAGGAAAATTACTTGGTATTTGAAAATCTATAGGTATATTTTGATATTCATCAGAATCGTCAGAAGAGCAACTCCAAAGAATAGGAAAAATGAGCAACAATAAAATTTTTGTTTTCATTTTAATAAGGTTTTAAAAAAAGCTGTTAACTGTATCATGTTAACAGCTTTTATAATTATTTAGTCGTTGTGAACATGATGAACTTCAAACATATTAGCCAAATTAGCTGTAGCTAAAGCTAATTTTGAACCTCCCATAATTGTAGCACCATCAGATAAATTTATCTTATTAGTTCCATCTAATAAATGTTTTAAATCTGCCATAATATGCACTTGAGGAGTTATATTTGTTCTAACCAATGCATTATCAGGGAAGTTCATTGAAATTGTAGCGTAATTGTAATCTGTACCTGTTTGACCTGTGTGAAGTTTAAAATTAGTATCAGTAGTTACTGTAGAAGAAGTGAAAGTTCCTTCAAAAGCAACAAATTTATAACCAGCACTCCAAGACCACATCATACCTGCATTTTGAGCAGTAGTTAGGAAATTACCTTGACCAGTCGCTCCTAAATCAAATTGAGTCTTATCTACGCCAATTCCGTAAGAAATGCTCTTATAATTTCCTGCAGGAATATTAGGAATTGTTAATAAAGTAGAGGCTGGAGTTAATTCATCAATGATAAAATAACTTTCTGCTTTTGGCACCGTATAGGTTGTACCATCAACTTTTGTTAATACAATATTACTTACTATATATTTGACTTTATTTGCTTTAATAACTTCACCATTTGAGTTTGTGTAGGCTGTATTTGCTGCAAAATCTGCGGAACCATAAACATTGTCAAACTCTAACTTCAAGCTTCCTTGACCAGTTACAGTATCATTGTTATCATCATCGTTTGAACATGAAGTGAATGCTAAAGCAATAGCCATAACAGCTACAATATTTTTTATTTGAAATTTCATTTTGTTTTTTTATTAATTAAAATTTATAGAATAATTGGTCTTGAAAAGAGTTCTCTTCAAAACAATTTGGACATAGAAATCCTGTCAATTCAATGATTCTGAACTGACACACGATAAAATTTAAGTAATTATTATAGGCGGATGAAAAACAGAGCAACTTACCGTGTGAAAGTATAAGTTGGCATAGTTGTCTCCAACAGAAGTTTTATTATAAAAATAAATTTGTCTAAAATTAATTTCGGAAAGTTCGTTGCAATAAAGCAATTCAATTTCGTGTTTAGAATTGTCTTTTTTATCTGAATTAATTGGTTTTTCGTCTTCAGATGCTTTAGCCAATTCTTTCATTAAATGACATTTACCATTACATTTTAGTTCTGGCTTAGCTTTGTTTTCACAAAGAACTTTTGAGATATAATCATAATTAATAACATAATCTATAACCGGAAGAATCGGTTTTAGAAATATTGCTAGAATTACTATGATTATAATTTTTTTCACTTTGCAAATATACAACCATGATTATAGATTTATAAAGGCTAACAATATTTTTTTACTAAATATTTGTTAATGAATAAACCTTTTGAAAGTAGTATAGTCTTATAGCTATAACAATCAAAAAACACATCATGAAAAAAGTATTTTTATTAGTATTATTAGTTGTAGGATTTACAACATTTGCCCAAGGAAAAAGAGGAGAAAGAAAAGAGCAATTATCAACTGAAGAACGAGTTGAATTGCAAGTAAAAAAATTAACTACTGATTTATCTTTAAACGAGAAACAAGCACAAGAAGTAAAGGCTTTAATGGCTAAACAAGCTGAAAAAAGAGAAGCAAAAAGAGCCGAAATGAAAGCTTTAAAAGAAGAACGTGCTCAACAAGCAAGACCTTCAAAAGAAGAAATGGCTGCAAGAAAAGCTGAAATGCAAAAAGAACAAGAAGCGCTAAAAGCCGAAATGAAAAAAATCCTTACTGCTGAACAGTATACAAAATGGGACCAAAAACGTGAAGATCGCAAAGAAAAAGTGATTGAAAAAATGAAAGCTAAAAAGAAAAGAGGTCAAAAAACTGAAGAGAATTAAAATAAATTTTGTGATTTCATTTAAATGAATTATTTTTGAATATAATTGATATCAAATAATTTAAAAAAACATGAAAAAAATATTTTTTATTTTCGCTTTAGTTTGTGCTTTTACTCTAAGCGCTAATGCTCAAGAAAAAAGACTAACTTCGCAAGAAGCTGCAAAGAAAGATGCTGTTGAGCTTGCTGAATTAGTAGGTTTAAAAGATAATCAAATTGAAGATTTTTATAGATTGTTTGAAAGAAAATATATAATTCTTGAAGATAGAAGTTTATCTGCAGAAGGAAAAGCAGAACTTGAAAAAGTGATGGATGCTAAAATTAGAGCAACATTAAGTGAAAAACAAATGTCTATTCTTGAATCTAACAAAGCAATGTTTGAAAGATTAAAAAGATAATTTTAATATTACCTATAAAAAAAGCTTCACAAATTGTGAAGCTTTTTTATTACAACTCTTTTGATACTCTATCAATTGCATCTATAGTATAATCTAAATCTTTATAAGTTAAAGCGTCTGTTATAAACCAAGTTTCATAAGCAGATGGTGCTATATAAACACCTTGATTTAACAGACCATGAAAGAATTTCTTAAAGGTTTCGTTATCTCCATTTTTAGCAGTTTTGAAATCAACTACGGCACCTTTATCAAAATGAACTGAAATCATCGAACCAACTCTATTTACAGTAAATTTTACATTATTATTTGAGAGTACTTTTCTGATTCCGTTTTCTAAATAGGCTGTTTTTTCATCTAATCTTTTGAAAATTTCAGTATCTTGATTTAAAGCTTCCAACATTGCTAAACCGGCAGCCATTGCTAAAGGATTTCCTGATAAAGTTCCTGCTTGATAAACTGGACCAATTGGTGCTAAATAATTCATTATTTCATTTTTTGCAGCAAAGGCTCCAACAGGTAATCCACCACCAATAACTTTTCCAAAACAAACTATGTCAGCTTGAATATTATAAAGCTCTTGAGCACCACCTTTAGCTAATCGAAATCCAGTCATTACTTCATCAAATATCAGCAATGTATTATTATCTGAACATACTTGTCTTAAATCTTCTAGAAATCCTTTAATTGGAGGAATACACCCCATATTACCAGCAACTGGTTCTATGATAATAGCTGCAATTTCATTTTTATTTGCTTCAAATAATGCTTTTACGTTTTCAATATCGTTATAATTAGCTAATAAAGTGTCTTTGGCTGTGCCTTGTGTTACACCAGGTGAGTTTGGAGTTCCAAAAGTACTAAGACCACTTCCAGCTTGAATCAAAAAAGAATCAGAATGACCATGGTAACATCCTGCAAATTTTATTATTTTATCTCTTCCTGTAAATCCGCGAGCCAATCTGATAGCGCTCATACAAGCTTCCGTTCCAGAATTCACAAAACGAATTTTATCAATATTTGGAACCATTGAAACTGCTAATTCAGCTATTTTAGTTTCTAGTTCTGTTGGCATTCCAAAAGAGGTTCCTAACTTAGCTCTTTCTGTTATTGCATCAATCACTGGTTGAAAAGCATGACCCAAAATCATCGGACCCCAAGAATTAATATAATCAATTAATTGGTTTCCGTCTTCATCATATAAATAAGCACCTTTGGCACTTTTTACAAAAATAGGTGTTCCACCAACACCTTTAAAAGCCCTTACAGGCGAATTTACACCTCCAGGAATCACTTTTTCTGCATCAGCAAATAACTGACTGCTTCTTTTATATAGCATTATTTTTATTTTATTTTAGTAAACTATTTTACAATCAACTTTTGACCAATAGAAATTCCTGTATCAGAAATATTATTTTTCTTTTTCAAATCCTCTACAGAAATATTATATCGTTTTGATATTGAATACAATGTATCGCCTTTTATTACTTGGTGTAAATCAATATTTGTTGAAACAATGTCTTTAGATTTATCAATTGAAGCGACATTATTTGGAACATAATTTATTCCCAACACCTCAGCATCATATTTTTGCAATTGATACCTTTCTATCAATCCAATCAATTTTGTTGGATAATTTGGATCGGTTGCGTAACCAGCATTTTTCAAACCTTTACTCCAGCCAACATAATCGTTTTTATCAAGTTTAAATAAATTAGAATAACGCTCTCTCGTAACCAAAAACAAGGAATGGTCTCGATATGATTCATGCGGATTATTGTATTTTCTGAAACATTCTTGCGCTTCATCATCATCATATTTTACACTTGGTCCTGTCCATTCTTTGTGACATTTAATTCCGAAATGATTATTGGCTTGAGCACTCAATGGTCCTGTACCAGCTCCTGATTCTAAAATTCCTTGACCTAATGTAATACTTGCAGGAATTCCGTACTCTTTCATGTCTTTTTTGGCAATTTCTTTATATTTTTCAATATATTCTAAAACCAATGCTGTGGTAACTTTAACACGAGTTGTTGCTTCCAAAATTTGAGTTGATTCCTCATTTTTAGCAGTTGCATTTGTGCTATTTTCAGAATTTGGTTTAACAGGATTACTAGGTTTTTCAACTGGTTTTCTAACTGTTCTAACCACTGGTTTAGATGGTGATGAACTTTTAGATGTTCTCACAACTGGCTTACTAGAACCGCAAGCGATGAAAAAACCAATACAACATAATAAAATTATTTTCTTAATCATTGAAATTAATAGTTTGCAAGTTTTTATTACTCAATTTTAAATTCATTCCTTGTACACCTTGAATTCCACCTGTGTGAATTAGTAGAATTTTTGAATCTTCAGGAAAATAATTTTTAGTTATTAAATCTATAACGCCAAAAAACATTTTTCCAGTATAAATTGGATCTAATGGGATGGAATATTTTTTGTAAAAATCATTAATAAATTCAATCAAATCATCTGAAACCTTTCCGTATCCACCAAAATGATAATCAGAAATTATGTCCCAATTTTCCTTTTTTGCAAATTTACGAATATCTTTTTTTATAAAATCACCTTTCAATGATGGAAATCCTAAAACTTTATGATTGGAAGTCGAACTATTAATAATTCCAGATATTGTTCCTCCAGTCCCAATAGCACAACAAATGTAATCAAACCTTTCATCTTCATTTGACAAGATTTCCTCACAACCTTTTACAGCAAAATCGTTAGTTCCTCCTTCTGGAATTAAATAGAAATCATCAAAATCATTTTTAAGATTACATAAAAAATCTTCTGTGCTTTTCAATCTGTATTGTTCTCTTGAAACAAACACAAATTCCATACCGTTATCTTGACAAAATTTTAAAGTAGGATTTTGAGAAATTTTAGAACTTAATTCATCTCCGCGAATAACTCCAATTGTTTTAAATCCATTCTCTTTTCCTGCAAATGCAACTGCCGCAATATGATTTGAATAAGCACCTCCAAAAGTGAGTAAAGTTCTATGATTTTGTTGTTTTGCTTCTAACAAATTGTACTTTAGTTTTCTGAATTTATTTCCAGAAACAAAAGGATGAATCAAATCTTCACGTCTTATGTAAAGCTTGACTGTTGTATTTGGCAATACTATTTCTTGTGTAAGAACTCGCAAGATTATTTTTTTACAAAGTTACAAATGTTATCTTCTTTGAAACAAAAAAAGGTATCCAAAATTAGGATACCTATTTATAATTTTTAATGGATTTCAACTACTTAATTCTTTCAACAATAATTTTCTGTCCTAAACTTTGTCCATTAGTAGATTCTATTTTAACAATATAAACTCCTTCACTCAGTGAACCTGTAGAAAACTCATAAGATTTTTTAGTTCCTAAATCTACTTTATCAAATATCTTTTTTCCTGATATATCAAACAATACTACTGTTTTTAAATCTAAATCATTAGGATTAGAAATTTTAAGCAATTGATTAGTATTGTTTTGAACGATTGCCAAATCGTTAATGTTATTTTCAGTTACAGCTAATAATTGATCTGTAAAAGTGATTTCAAAACGATTATTATGTTCACCTGGAGCAAGAACAACTTCATAGAAATTATTTTTAATATCATGATAAAGTCCCGTTAAACTATCATATAAAAATACATTTTGAACATCAAAATTAACAAACTCATTAACTTTAAGTGTATATGTGGAAACACCTGTATTCGTATTTTTAAAACCAATAGGAAATCTTTTATTGATATCAAAACTTGTTACAGAATGCACATAAGGTTCATTATTTAGATACAAATACATGTCTGTACTTATGCTCTCAGTAGCTTCTGGAAATTTCGAATCGGCTAAATCAACTCCATCAATTGCATTTGGCAAAAATCCGATTGCAATTTGTCTAACTGCTTGACTATTTAATGATGTATTTACAACAAAGTGAGGTGTTGGTGCTTTACTTATCTGAGTATAATCCACTCCTGCAAGATTCGGAATTGCATCATAAAAACCATAATTTACTGTTGCATTTTCGTTTGAGCTTCTTTCGAATTGTGAATTATTTGCAACACCTTCTTTTACATATACTCTATAAACATTTCTCATTTGCAATGTTCCATTAGCAACACCTCTCACCATAAATCCTTGCCCTATTGGCGAAAATCTTCTTTGATAAACATTATTTGGACTGCTAAAAACAGAACCTTGATTTCCAGCGATATCGTAAGTATAAAAAGTTGCAGGAGAATATATACTTGTTGTACCATTATATGTTCCATAACCTCCTCTATATTGAGCAATATTATGAGAATTCACAGTTTTATCTTGTTCCCAAAATAATGCTGTTCCATCACAATTTGGGTTTCCAGGAATATCATCACCAGTTCCAGAAATTAAATCTGGTCCAGGCCCTCCAACTAGAAACAAATTTAAATCAATAGCCGAAGGATAAGGATTTCCTGTTAATGTTGAAGCGCCATTTGCAACATTAATTGTTATGTTCCCATCGTTAGGCTTTCCTCTGAAATCATATCTTTGAGCACTTCCAGGATTATTTGTAACAGCTTCACTAGGATTTGTAGTATCAGTTCCACTTGTACCTTTCATTGTGAATCCTTGACCAGCAGAAATATTTGATAATGCAGCAGACTGAACCCATTGAAAATATCCATTCGAAGATAAAAATCGCCAAATCCAATAAGATGCAATTGTTAAAGTTCCAGTATTAGAAACTCCATTATAACTTGTACTAGTAATTGTTACAGGAGTGCTTGATGTACTAGTTGTAGGAACATTTAACATAGTAATCCCAAAATCTTCATTTCCAGATGCAGCAGATGCATTTCCAACTGGAGAACACCAATAATTGTATGCAAAATTATTTACAGTTCCTTCTTGAAAAACAGATAATTTTCCGGTACCAGTATTTGTTGAGCTTCCGGTTGTTCCTTGAAGAAATTGTCCTTCGTTTCTAACATAGAAATTACTATTCAATCCATTAAGTTCAAGATTTCCTCTAGAATATACTAATGAACCTCTATTAAAAACGTAGCTATTATTACTAACAAAGATTTGAGCAACTAAATTGCTTGTAAACAAACTTGTTACCAAAAAACTAAATACTATAAACTTCTTCATAATCAAACATTTAATTTATAAAATTAGAAAAAAAAAATTAAAGAAGTTAAAAAAAATTTAAAAAAAAACACAGCAAATCATTTAGTCGAATAAATTTGTTTTTAATCGATTATTTTTGTTGAATTCGAATTTTTACTAAAAAATTCTTAAATACATTTACTTCTAAAACCATTTTTTTATCACAATTTTTTAAAACAAATTATAATCCGTTTATCTTTTCTTTGATAATTTTAAAAACAAGGCAGTTTATAATGGATTTAAAAAGGTTAAAATTCGGAAATTTCTGTAGTTTTTTTTATTTAAATATTTAACATTTTTTTTGCATTAAAACTTATTTTTTAAATGTTTTTATTTATTTTTGATAAATACAAACAACTTGATATGCTGAAAAAATTACCTTTATTTTTTAACAATAATTTGATTCCAATAAAAGTACAGCATTTAGTATGTATTGTTTTATTTTTCATTTCGTTTCAAATACAATCACAAACTACAATAATATCTCCAACAGGCGATGGTGGTTTTGAAACTGGAACTACATTTGCATTAAACGGTTGGACCACAAACAATCCTGCACAAACTACTAGGAATCAATGGGTTTGTAATACAGGTGCTACTGCAGGTTTTTCAGGCACTAGTTCAGCGTATATCACTAATAATGCAACAGGAATTCCTCCACACGCTTATGCTACTGGTACTGCAAGAGCATCACACTTTTACAGAAATGTGACTGTTCCTGGTGGTGAAACTAACATAATATTATCTTTTAGTTGGATTGGACAAGGTGAATCAACTTTTGACAGACTAAGAATATGGCTGGTTCCAACAGCTTACAATCCTGTATACGGAACTGAAATAACAACCATTGGAACAGCTCCAACAGGCAGAATTCAAGTAGGACTAGCTAATTATAGTCTTCAAGGATCATGGGCAAACGTGAGCTTTAACCTCCCAACCTCCTACGCTGGAACAACTTTTAGATTGGTTTTTGAGTGGGCGAATGATGGAAGTTTAGGCACAAACCCTCCTGCTGCTGTTGACAATATTTCCTTAACATCAGCAGCTATTGTTGCTCCTTCAAACAATAATTGCTCTAATGCTACATTGGTTACAACCAATCCAACTGCGACGTGTACAACTAGCACATCTGGAACAACAATTGGAGCAACACAATCACAAGTTGGATGCACTGGTAATGCTGATGATGATGTTTGGTATAGTTTTATTGCCACAGCAAGTACTCACGCAATTACTGTAACTCCTACTACATTAACAAACGCTGTTTTTGAAGTCTTTAGTGGTTCTTGTGGAGGGTTAACAAGCTTGAATTGTGTCAATTTAACAACAGGTTCAAGTACTGAAACCATAACTTTATCTGGACTAACAGCAACCAACACGTATTATGTTAGAGTATACAGCAATGCTAATGGAACGGATCAAGGTACTTTCTCAATATGTGTTACTTCGCCTCCACCTCCGCCATCCAATAACTTATGTACTAATGCAACTGCTTTACCTTGTGCTACTACAAATCTTGCAGGAACAACTGTAAACACAAATAATATAGTAAACAACTCTGGTTGCAGTATGGCTGACTATGGAGTTTGGTATACATTTGTTGGTGATGGTAATAATTCAACAATATCCGTAACGACTACAGGATATGATATTGAAATGTCAATTTCTAGCGGCTCATGTGGTTCATTGACAAATATTACTTGTCAAGACTCAGCATTATCAAATGGAACTGAAACTTATACTTTTTCAACAATTTTGGGTGTGAATTACTATGTTTATGTTGCACATTATTTATCAGGAAGTACTACAACTGGAACTTTTACAATATCTAGATCTTGTGCAGTAGCTCCAAATCCATGTGTTGCTATTCCTAATATCTTTAGTTGTGGAACAACCATAAACGCAACTATTCCAAGTGGTACTGGAATTTATAGTCCTTCTTCATGTGGATGGACAACACCAGGAAATGAGCAAATATACTCCTTTACACCAACTCAAACTGGAAGTTATACAATAAGTCAACTTGGTTCATTTGGTTTTATTGATTACCAATTTAAAGCGGCTTCATTAGGATGTAATGGAACTGGATGGACTTGTATAGACGATATGTCTGGAGCAATCACTAGTCCTAGTTTCACATTAACTTCTGGCGTTCAATATTATATTCTTTTAGATCCAGGAACTACTATAGGAGGAAGTGTTAGTTTTATACTTAACTGTCCTTTAACTCCTCCAACAAATGATGATTGTTTAAATGCTATACCATTAACTGTAAATGCAGTATGTTCTTATGCAACTTATACAAATGCAGGTGCCACAGCAAGTTCAGGCGCACCAGCTCCAGGATGCTCAAGTTTTTCTGGAGGAGATGTATGGTTTACAGCTGTTGTCCCTTCTAATGGAATATTAATTATAGATACTCAAACAGGTGTTATTACTGATGGAGGAATGGAAGTTTATTCGGGTTCATGTGGAAGTCTTACAGTTTTAGGATGTGACGATGATTCAAGTTTAAATGGTGCAATGCCAAATCTAACTTTAACTGGTCTAACGCCAGCTCAAATAGTATATATTAGAGTTTGGGAATATGGAAATAACAACAATGGTACATTTGGTATTTGTGTTACAAGTCCTATACCACCAACTAACGATGAGTGTGTTACAGCAGAAACAATGACTGTCAACCCAACCATAACTTGTACTGTAAGTACAACAGGAACAACTTTAGGAGCTACTCAATCGCAAGCAGGTTGTACAGGAAATGCAGATGATGATGTTTGGTATCAATTTGTTGCTAATGATATTAGCCATACTGTAACTATTACTCCAAACACATTAACAAATGCAGTTTTTCAAATTTTTACTGGGACATGTGGTAGTTTAATTAGTTCAGCATGTATTAATAATACAACAGGCACAAGCGTTGAAACAACAACATTAACAGGACTTACAATTGGAGCAATCTACACAATTAGAGTTTATAGTAATGCAAACGGAAGCGGCCAAGGAACTTTTAGTATTTGCGTAACAACACCATGTATTCCGGGAAGTGGAGTTGGTTTGTCTAGTATGGGATGTCCAACAAATGTTGCTGGTGGACTTGGATTAAATGGCTTAGATCCGTCTCCAATTTTAGATTGCTCTACTTCAACTTGCACCAATTTAGAAGCAACTTTTTTACAACTTGGACAAACTACAAGCTATACAGTTCAATCAATTCCATATGCACCTCCTTATCAATTCGGTTGTTTACAAAACTCTGTAAGTATTAATGTTGATGATGTTTGGTCTCCAACAATTAGCCTACCTTTTAACTTTTGTTATTATGGCAATACCTACAATCAATGTTTGATTGGTTCAAACGGTGTAATCACTTTTGATCAAACAAGTAATACCCCAGGAGGATATTCTACATGGTCTTTCTCAAATGACTTACCTAGCACTTCACTATTTTTAAATAGTATTTTTGGTGCTTATCATGATATTGACCCTAGTGTAGGCGGTGAAGTTGGTTGGGAATTGGTTACTTTAAGTTCGGGTTGTCGTGCTTTAGTCGCTTCTTGGAATGAAATACCAATGTTTTCTGCCTCTTGTAATTCATTACTTTACACAGGAATGATTGTTTTATACGAAAACACAAATATTATTGAGGTTTACATGAAAGAAAAAAGAGTTTGTGCCTCATGGAATTCTGGAAATGCTGTAGTTGGTGTTCAAAATGCAACAGGAAGTCAAGCAACTGTTGCTCCGAATAGAAACTCAACAAGCACAGATTGGACAATAACAAATGAAGCATGGAGATTTGTTCCTTCTGGAACCTCTTTAACAACGATAACTTGGTATGAAGGAAATGGCATTACTGGACCAGTTGTGGGAAGTACGGCTTCTATAAATGTTTGTCCTACAGCAACAACAACCTACACAGCTAGAGTAACTTATACTTTCTGCAATGGAACAACTTTGGACCTTACAGACACTACTACTATAACAATAAACGACAGAAAAACATGGAATGGTTCTGTTGATACTGATTGGAATAAAGCAAACAACTGGACACCAACTGGAATTCCTAACGGAAGTGATTGCGTTGTAATACCTATTACACCGAATAACCCAATAGTATCAGGAACAAATTATAATGGCCTTGCTGGAACATTGTCAGTATTAAATGGAGCTACTTTAACCATAAATTCTACTAATAGCGTTACTGTAACAGATTGGGTTAATGTTCAAGCTACTGGATCATTTATTATAAATAATGCCGCTAGTTTGGTTCAAATAAACAATACAACAAATACTGGAAACATTACCTACAGAAGAACTTCTAATAACATAAGAAGTTTAGACTATGTTTATTGGTCTTCACCAGTTTCAAACTATAATGTAAACAATATAATTTCTCCATTAATTCCTGGTCCAATTTGGAGATGGAATCCAACAATTGCAAATACTAATGGTGGACAAGGAAATTGGGAAGTTGCTTCTGGAGATACTATGTTACCTGCTAAAGGTTACATTGTAAGAGGACCAAGTTCTTTTAGTCCAACAGTTCCTGCACCATTGAATGGAACATTTGTTGGAACTCCAAATAATGGAATTATTAATTATACTATTTCAAGAGGTTCTGACCAAAACACAGCATATCATCAAGGAATAAATGGAACTGAAATTACTAACTTCAGTGACAATTGGAATCTTCTTGGAAATCCATATCCATCAGCTATTAGAGGAAGTCAATTTCTGTTCAATAACAATACAAAAATTGAAGGAAATATTAAACTTTGGACTCATGGAACTCTTCCTTCAATTATTGCTAGTCCGTTTTACAATAGTTATCTCTATAATTATAGTCCAGGAGATTACTTGACCTATAATTTTACAGGAACTAGTTGTTGTCCAGCTGCTGCTTCTGACTTATTTATAGGAGCTGGACAAGGATTTTTTGTTCAAATGATAGATGGACCAGCTGGCTCAGACATCGTTACATTCAACAATGGTTTAAGAAGCGCTTCCTACGACAACAGCTTATTCTACAGAATGAGCACTCCTTTAACACAAACTAATTCAACTTTTGATGTAAATGCTTTAGAAAGAAATAGAATTTGGTTAGATTTAATAAGTAGCAATAATCAATCAGATAGAACTTTATTCGGATATATTGAAGGAGCCACAATGGGAAGAGATAGTTTCTTTGATAGCCAAACGCTAAAAACAGGTTCTATGTCAATTTATTCTTTGATAAATTCTGATAAATTTTTAATTCAAGGACGCCAACTTCCTTTTGATGTTTATGATGAAGTACCTATTGGAGTTCATCTCAAAAATTCTGGCAGTTATGATATTGGAATTGGAGGTTTAGATGGAATCTTTACTACTCAAAACATTTATTTAAAAGATAAAGAATTAGATATAATACACGATTTAAAAGTATCTCCATATCGCTTTAGTGCTCAAAGCGGAACAATAAACAATCGTTTCAAAATAGTATATTTGAATGGAGCATTAAGTAACAATGACCTATCATTAAACAATAATATAGCTGTAATAACCAATGAGAACATTGTTATCCGTTCATCAAATGAAAAGCTACATTCAATAACAGTTTTTGATGTTTTAGGAAGAAATTTAGGAGTTTACAAAGACATCAATTCAACTGAATTTACTATCAAAAATCTATTGAAAAACAATACAGCTTTATTTTTACAAATCAAACTTGAAAATGGAGTACTAAAAAACGAAAAAATTATTTTTTAACATACTTTAAAAACCTCCAAAAAGACCTTTGCTTTAAATAGTTAAGGTCTTTTTCGTTTTTATAAGCTTCTCTTTCAAAAGAGATATTAAAATAAGCTTCTTTTCTATCTTTGTATTGAATCAATCGTAACAAATATTCCGTAAAATACCATAAATAAAAAGGTAAAATGAGTAGCTCTATTTGTTGTCTAATATGAATTTTTTCATGATTAATAAATACTTTATTCAACTTATCATCCCTATCTGCTAAAAAAACAAACGGATAAAATGTCAAACCTCGAAAACCTCTTGGCGTTAAATATTTAAAAACAATTAGAATCATATGGTGCAAAGTTGCTAAATTTGTACTTATGAATGAAGATTTAAATCCGAAAAATTTAAAAGAAGGAGAAGATTACTATTTAACTCCAGAAGGCTATCGCTGTTTTACCGAAAAATACCATTTAAAACGTGGTTACTGTTGCAAAAGTGGTTGTCGACATTGTCCTTACGGATTTGATAAGAAGACTGGAACAATTAAGAAGTGATTAGTGACAAGTAATTAGTAAATAGCAAACAACAAACTATAAACCATAAACTCAAAATGACTTTTCAAGAACAAATACTACAAGGAATTCCATCGGTTCTACCGAAACCAAAACCTTATGAAGTTGAAATAAATCATGCACCAAAGCGAAAAGAAATACTTTCAGAAGAGGAAAAAAAATTAGCCTTAAAAAATGCTTTACGCTATTTTGAACCTAAACATCACGCGGAATTACTTCCTGAATTCAAAGCCGAATTAGAAACCTACGGAAGAATTTACATGTACCGTTTGCGTCCTGATTATAAAATGTATGCACGTCCAATTTCAGAATATCCAGGAAAATCCGAACAAGCAAAAGCCATTATGTTGATGATTCAAAACAATTTGGATTATGCTGTAGCTCAACATCCACATGAACTAATTACTTACGGTGGAAATGGTGCAGTTTTTCAAAATTGGGCACAGTATTTATTGACCATGAAATATTTGGCAGAAATGACCGATGAGCAAACTTTAGCCATGTATTCTGGTCATCCTATGGGATTATTTCCTTCACATAAAGAAGCTCCAAGAGTTGTGGTCACTAACGGAATGGTCATTCCAAATTATTCTAAACCGGATGATTGGGAAAAAATGAATGCTTTAGGTGTTTCTCAATACGGACAAATGACTGCTGGAAGTTATATGTATATCGGTCCGCAAGGAATTGTTCACGGAACCACAATAACCGTTTTAAACGGATTCAGAAAAATAAAAAAATCACCAAAAGGTGGATTATTCGTTACTTCTGGATTGGGAGGAATGTCAGGCGCACAACCAAAAGCAGGAAATATTGCTGGTTGCGTAACAGTTTGTGCCGAAGTAAATCCAAAAATTACACACATTCGTCACTCACAAGGTTGGATTAATGAAGTGATTGAAAATATTGACCAATTAGTTCCGAGAGTTAAAAACGCTCTAGCAAATAATGAGGTGGTTTCCATTGCTTATCTCGGAAATGTAGTCGATGTTTGGGAACGATTTGACCAAGAAAATCTGCATATTGATTTAGGTTCTGACCAAACTTCATTGCACAATCCATGGGCTGGAGGTTATTATCCAATTGGATATACTTTCGAAGAATCAAACGATTTAATGGCAAATAATCCTGATAAATTCAAAGAAGAAGTTCAAAAAACATTGCGTCGTCATGCGGCTGCGATTAATAAACATACTGAAAAAGGAACATATTTCTTTGATTATGGAAATGCCTTTTTATTAGAAGCTTCTCGAGCTGGAGCAGATGTTTTTGCCGAAAATCACATCGATTTTAAATACAACAGTTACGTTCAAGACATTATGGGACCAATGTGTTTCGATTACGGATTTGGACCATTTCGTTGGGTTTGTGCTTCAGGAAATCCAGAAGATTTAGCAAAAACCGATAAAATTGCCTGTGATGTTCTGGAAGAAATGATGAAAAATTCTCCAGAAGAAATCCAACAACAAATGGCAGACAATATCCAATGGATAAAAGGAGCACAAGAAAATAAATTGGTTGTTGGTTCTCAAGCAAGAATTCTTTATGCCGATGCCGAAGGAAGAATAAAAATCGCAGAAGCTTTCAATCAAGCCATTGCACGTGGCGAAATTGGATACGTAATTTTAGGACGCGATCACCACGACGTTTCCGGAACCGATTCACCTTACAGAGAAACATCAAACATCTACGACGGCTCACGATTTACGGCCGATATGGCTATCCAAAACGTTATTGGAGACAGTTTCCGTGGTGCCACTTGGGTTTCTATTCACAATGGTGGCGGTGTTGGTTGGGGCGAAGTAATTAATGGTGGTTTTGGTATGGTTCTTGATGGAACTAAAGAAGCATCAAAACGTTTAGAGTCAATGCTTTTCTGGGATGTAAACAACGGAATTTCAAGAAGAAGTTGGGCAAGAAATGAAGGAGCAATTTTTGCCATAAAAAGAGCCATGGAGACGCAACCTTTACTGAAAGTTACCATCCCTAGTATAGTAGATGAAAATTTATTATAGTTTCAGGTTTAAAGTTTCATGTTAAGCTTTTCAAACCTGAAACCTCAAACTTGAAACACAAAAATAAAATACTATGAAAACAACAAAATTTTTACCATTACTTCTACTCTTCGTTTTAGCATCATGCAGTTCGGTTAGAGTAAATTCTGATTACGACAAAAAAGCCAATTTCGAAAGCTACAAAACCTATGCGTATTCCAAAAATGCCATAGATAAAGTAGAAATTTCCGATTTGGACAAAAAACGAATTTTACGTTCGATTGATGAAGCATTAGCAGCGAAAGGTTTTACCAAAAGCGAAACTCCCGATTTGTTAATCAGTATTTTTACCAAAGAAACGGAACGTATTGATATTTACAACAACAACGGATTTGGTTGGGGTTGGAATCCTTGGTGGGGAATGGGAATGAACTACACCAACGTTTCAAGAACTCCCGAAGGTACATTATTCATTGACCTAATCGATGCTAAAACCAAAGAATTAGTATGGCAAGGAGAAGGAAACGGCTACTTAACCAAAGACACAGAAAAGAAAGACGCAAGAATCAAAGAATTTGTAGATAAAATTTTGGAGCAATATCCTCCAGGTGTAAAAAAATAAAACAAGAAAACCTCCTAATTGGAGGTTTTTTTTATGATTATTAGGAGCGAATGGTTTATATATTTTTGGTTACCATTTTCCTGCTTTCCGTTATACTTCGTGCCACTGCAATCAGGGCTAGATAGTTTTTGTATTGAATAGAGGCAGAATTTCAAAAGAACTAATAGTTCAAAAGTTCTTCCATTTTAGCTTTCACTTTATCCACATTCGGAATCATGGTAAACTCCAAAGTGCTATTTAATGGAATCGCAGGCATATTCTCTGAACCTATAACCATTACTGGCGCATCAAGATATTTAAAACAATTTTCTTGAATCAATCCAGCCAAACTTCTAGCAAAGGAATTGTTTGTTGGTTCTTCTGTTACTACAAGACATTTTTTAGCTTTTTTAACCGATTTAAAGATAGTTTCTTCATCAAGTGGGTACAATGTTCGTAAATCAATAATTTCTACTTGGTTCTTAATCGTTGCTGAAGCATTCAACGCCCAATGAACTCCCATTCCGTAAGTAATTACCGTAATAGTTTCATCGGTTTCCTGTTCCCAAATTTCTTGAACGATGTTGGCTTTTCCGAAAGGTAAAATGTAATCTTCGCTTGGTTCGTTGACTCTGGCTGCATCGGTTCCTTTTACTTTACTCCAATATAAACCTTTATGCTCCAAAATCACAACTGGATTTGGGTCGTAATAAGCAGCTTTCAAAAGTCCTTTTAGGTCGGCACCATTGCTTGGATACGCGATTTTTATTCCGCGAATGTTTGTCAAAACGCTTTCTACAGACGACGAATGATAAGGTCCACCACTTCCGTAAGCACCAATTGGAACACGCAAAATCATACTCACAGGCCATTTTCCGTTAGATAAATAACACGAGCGACTCACTTCGGTAAACAATTGATTCAATCCAGGCCAAATGTAATCGGCAAATTGCACCTCAACAATCGGTTTCAAACCAACAGCTGACATTCCGACTGTTGAACCAACGATAAATGCTTCTTGAATTGGCGTATTAAAAACGCGATCATCTCCGAATTTTTGCGCTAAAGTCGCTGCTTCACGAAAAACACCACCTAAACGTCCGCCTACATCTTGTCCGTAAAGCAAACATTCTTGGTGTTTTTTCATTAATTCTTCCACAGCAAAAAGCGCGCAATCCACCATCACAACTTTATCTTCACGCTCCGGATTTCTTTCGCCAACTTCTTCTGTGATTGGTGTTGGAGCAAAATCGTGTGTAAATAAATCTTCTGGAGTTGGATCTTCTGCTAGTTGTGCTTTATCAAAATCTTTTTGGACAGTGGCTAAAGCCACAGCCAATTGATGGTCTATTTCTTGTTGTGTAAATCCGGCATCCAACATTTGTTTTATTAAAACCGGATAAGGATCTCGAGATTGAGCTTCTTCCAAATCGTCTCGATACCATTCCATTCGAACTCCCGAAGTATGATGATTCAACAAAGGAACTTTTGCATGAACCAAAAACGGACGACGTTCTTCGCGAATGGTTTTCACTACTTTTTGAACCGCTAAATAACTTTCTGTAAAATTCGCTCCATCAATAGAAATGGCTTCAATTCCGTGGAATCCTTTGGCATATTCGAACGCATTTTGCGCACGAGTTTCAGCAGCATTTGCCGAAATATCCCAACCATTATCTTGTACCAAATACAAAATCGGAAGTTGTTTTAAAGCTGCCATTTGCAAGGCTTCGGCGATTTCTCCTTCAGTAACTGATGCGTCACCAAGCGAGCATACAACTAATGGTTTCTCTTGATTAGCATCTTGAATTCCAATATTTTCTTTATACCAAAATCCCATAGCTGCACCAGTTGATGGAATCGCTTGCATTCCGGTTGCTGATGATTGATGTGGAATTTTAGGTTTATCAGCATCTTTCAAACTTGGATGACAATAATAGGTTCGTCCACTCGAAAATGGGTCGTCTTTTTTTGCCATCAATTGCAACATCAAATCGTAAGGTTGCATCCCGATTCCGAGCATCATTGCATCATCACGGTAATATGGAAACGCATAATCTTGAGGCAAAAGTTGCATCGCCATCGCAATTTGAATCGCTTCGTGTCCGCGTGAAGTAGCGTGTACGTATTTGGAAACTATTTTGAAATTATCTTCATACAAAGTTGCCATGGCTTTGGCAGTTGCCATCGTTGAAAATGCTTTTTCTAGTATTTTTTTGTCTAACATTTATTTTCGATTTGATAATCTGTACGTTTTTTGGAACACAGATTTAAGAAATTAAACAGATTTTTAAAATTTCTCTGATTTCTCAAATCTGTGTTCCTGAAATATTTATTTTGCTTCTACAATCCAACCAAAATCATCTTTGATATCTTGAACTTTAATCGCATTCAAAGTATCATTTACCATCACAGAAACTGGATTTTCTTCTGGAAATTTGATTGATAAATCGTTGTTTCCAATTTCTTCTACCATCGCGATTCCTACTGCTGTTCCTGTTCCGAAGGCTTCTTCTAAAGTGCCGTTTTTAGATGCTTCTATGATTTCTGAAATGGTTATTGGTCTTTCGGTTACTTCAAATCCTTTACTTCTTAATAAATCGATTACACTCATTCGGGTAATTCCTGATAAAATCGAACCTGTTAAACTTGGCGTAATAAATTTTCCATCAATTTTGAAGAAAATATTCATTGTTCCCACTTCTTGAATGTATTCAAAATCTTGTGCGTCTAACCACAACACTTGGTCAAAACCTTTAGCTTTTGCATATTCTGTTGGACGAATGGCTGCAGCGTAATTTCCAGCTGCTTTGGCTTCTCCGGTTCCACCATTTACGGCACGAACATATTTTTTTTCTGCGTATAATTTGATTTTTCTACTAAAAAATGGTCCTGCTGGCGATGCCATTACGATGAATTTGAAACTCGTCGCGGCACGCATTCCGATAAACGCTTCATCAGCATACATAAACGGACGCAAATACAAAGCGCTTCCTGTAGAAGTTGGAATCCAATTTTTTTCTAAAGCAGTGAATTGTTTTAAGGCTTCTACAAATAAATCTTCAGGAAATGAAGGCATTCCCATTCTATCGGCACTAAAATTCATTCGTTTTGCGTTTTCATCAGGCCGAAATAATAATGGCGTTCCGTCTTTTCCTAAAGTTGCTTTCATTCCTTCAAAAATAGCTTGTCCGTAATGTAAAGCCATTGCTGCTGGATGTGTTGGAATCAAAGCCAATGGTTCAATTCTTGGATTGCTCCATTCGCCATTTTCATAATCACAAATAAACATATGATCAGTGAAATTAGTTCCCATTGTGATGTTTTCAAGATTCACCTCTGAAACTCTTGATTGTGAAACTTTAGTTATTTTTATTGCTTGTGTCATTATTGTTTCCATAATGTTATATTGTTGTGTTTGTGTCAAATTGTTCTAAATAATCACCTACTTTTCGTAAGAATGAACCTCCTAAAAATCCGTCCACTACTCTATGGTCGAACGAAAGAGAAAGATACATCATACTTCTGATAGCGATTTCGTCACCTTTTTCTGTTGTGATAACTTCGGGACGTTTTTTAATAATTCCTAATGCTAAAATGGCAACTTCAGGTTGGTTTATAATTGGTGTTCCCATCAAACTTCCAAAAGTTCCTACGTTGGAAATAGTGAACGTGCTTCCTTGAATTTGTTCGGGTTTTAATTGGTTATTTCGAGAAGCTTCCGCCAAATTATTTACATCTTTTGCTAAAGTAACTAGATCTTTTTCATTAGCATTTTTTACCACTGGAACGATTAAATTTCCTGATGGTAATGCGGTTGCCATTCCGATATTAATATCATTGTGAACGATAATATTTTTCTCATCCACAGAAACATTTATCATTGGAAAATCGGCTACAGCTTTTGCTACAGCTTGAACAAAAACTGGTGTAAAAGTTAGTTTCTCGTTGTGCTTTTCTTGAAATTTATCTTTGTTTTCATTTCTCCAATTTACCAAATTCGTGACATCCACTTCAATGTAAGAAGTTACGTGTGGCGAAGTTTGCTTAGAATAAACCATGTGATCCGCAATCATTTTGCGCATTCTGTCCATTTCTATAATTCGGTCTTTTCCTTCTACAAAATTAATTTTTGGCTTTGGATAGGAAGAAGTTGTCGGTTGTCGGTTGTCGGTTATCGGTTTTGACTGAATAGGATATTTACGGTTTTTCAAATAATTAAAAACATCACTTTTTTGCAAACGCCCATCTGTTCCTGAACCTGGAATAGTTTGTAATTCTTCAATTGAAAGGTTTTCTTTTTGGGCTATTGATATTATTAATGGTGAAATGAAAGCGTCAGGGTTGCGAGTTTCGGGTTTCGAGTTTCGGGTTTCGGGTTGTGTATTTGAAACAATTTCTGCTTTCTTTCTAATTTCTTGACTATTTTCTACTTTCGTTAAAATCTGCTGACTGCCATCTGAAACCTGACTTGAATCTATCAATGCCAGAATGGTTCCAACTTCAACGACGTCATCTTTTTGAAAACGAATTTCAGTGATTATTCCCGAAACTGGCGCAGGTACATCACTATCGACTTTATCGGTAGCGACTTCTAGAATGGTTTCTTCGGCTTCTACAAAATCACCCACGTTTTTCAACCAACTTATTATTGTTGCCTCGGATATACTTTCACCCATCTTGGGCATTTTGAATTCTGTTATCATTTATATAGTATTCAGTGTTCAGTGTTCAGTGTTCAGTCTTGCATTTCTGCAAACTGACCACTGAATACTAATCACTTTTTTTTAAATTCTTCTAATGTTTTATAAAATGCTTCTTGTGTTGGTCGATTGGCTGGAATTTGTCGCAACGGTTCAACGGCTTTTAAGGTTTCATAACATTCCTTTGGTAATTGCTGATATAAAGCGGTTCCTTTGGTTTTCCAATCAATCATTTCATCGGAAACATCTTTTATAATTGTTGCTGGATTTCCTACTACCATTTTTCGGTTTGGGATTTGCATTCCGGCTTTTATGAAACTTAATGCGCCAATTATACATTCATCGCCAACATTTACGTCATCCATAATTACAACGTTCATTCCTACAAGGCAATTAGCTCCGATGTTAGCTCCGTGAATAATCGCTCCGTGACCGATGTGTGCTCCGGCTTTCAAAACCATTGTCTTTCCTGGAAACATATGAATCGTACAATTCTCTTGAACGTTACAGCCATCTTCAATAATGATTTCTCCCCAATCGCCACGAATCGCAGCGCCTGGACCAACATAAACATTTTTTCCAATAATCACGTTACCCGTTACCGCTGCTTGCGGATGGATAAAACTACTTTCGTGTATTACTGGGATGAACCCTTTGAATTCGTATATCATTTTTTAGTTATTAGTGAAGAGTAATTAGTGATTAGCTTTTCCTCTTTATAATGTTTTAATGAAAATTAATAATGAAATGAAAATTAAAAAATGAATAATAATTGATGATATCAACTCTTTTTTATAAAGAAAGTATCTAAAAATATTTATTGTCAACATTAACCCACTTATAAATGGTAATCCTAACAAAATTGCCGCACCTAATCCTGGAACACATGGTCCTGATGGAGAAATAATATCTAAAAAGTAACTTGCAATCAACAACAAAAGATAAAATCCTATTGTAAACAGCGCATTTTTTAAATATAAATTTTCAATTTTTGGCATTTCTATTTACTATTCACTAATTACTATTCACTTCTATTTAAACTTCTTCAACGTTTCTTTTGTAAAATCAGACAATACTAACCTTCCACTTATTGCTGCTCTTTCGGCTAATAAATTATCCCAATCTTCTGTTCCTCTCCAAAAAACCTTTTTCATCTCAAGCATGGCTTCAGGATTGTAGGTACATAAATGTTCGGCGAATTTTTGAACGGCTTCGTCCATTTCTTCTATATTTTCGAATACTTGTGAAAACAATCCTTTTTCTTTTGCCCAATTGGCTTCATAAAATGTGTTGGCATCAATTGCGATTTGTGACATTGCCGAAACTCCCATTTTTCTCTCGATGGCTGGTGAGACTACGAATGGTCCGATTCCGACATTTAGTTCTGATAATTTTATGGCTGCAAATTTAGTTGCCATACAATAATCGGTTGATGCAGCTATTCCTACTCCGCCACCAACAGTTTTTCCTTGAATTCTTCCGATGATGAATTTTGGACATTTTCTCATTGCGTTGATTACGTTTGCAAATCCGGAGAAAAATATTTTTCCGGTTGCGGCATCGTTGATGGAAATTAGTTCTTGAAAACTGGCTCCGGCGCAAAATGTTCTATCGCCACCACTTTTTAGGATAATTACTTTAACTTCTGAATTATTTCCAACTTCTGTTATTGTGTTGGCTAATTGTGCTAATATATCGCTAGGCAATGAGTTTTGTTCTGGATGAAAAAACTCGATGGTGGCGATGTTGTTTTGTATTTCTTGTTTTACGTATGCTTCCATATTTTTATTTAACCGCAAAGTCGCGAGGTTTTCGCAAGGCTCGCTAAGTTTTCATTTTTAAATTAATCCAAATTGTTCAAAGTGATGGTTTAAATGCTTTCGTTCTAACAGATAAGACGCGTATTTATTCATTTCTCCGAAAACCATGTTCTTTAGAACGGCTTCAGGATTTTCCTTGAAAAAGGTTATATATTGTTCTCTTGCTTCAAAAAATTTGGCTTTGGCTGTTTCGAAATCTGGATGAATTAAATCTTCTAATTCGTCTTTTTTCATCGTTGGAAACTTGGTTCCCATTGGGAATTTATCGTAATTGTATAACGAATTATGCACTTTATCCAAAATCTTTTCGGGAGTTGCTATTTCAAAATCTTGAATTTCTCCTGACATAATTCTGTAACCTTGTTCCAAATGTTCTAACAAATGTTGTGGCGTTAAAATTCCCCAACTTGGTTTAGTATTTTCGGTTAGTTTATTCAAACATTCTGCTATTTTTTCATCAATCATTTCAACGAAAACCTCTTGTTTTTTCTGAACCATTGTTAGGATTGTGGCTACTGCTACCAATTCGTTTTCGGTATCAAAAACTTCTACGAACCATTTTACTATTCCGCTTGGATGTTCGGCAGAAGCTACATCTCTATCTACTTTTTGTTTACACGTTAAACGTACATAAACCGTATCATTGTGGTAAATTGGTCGTAAGAAACGACATTCTTCTAATCCGTAATTAGCGGCAACTGGACCTTTATTTGGATACACGAACAAACCTGCTGCTGCTGCTAAAATGAAGTAGCCGTGAGCTGTTCGTTTTTTGAAAATACTTCCATCAAGCGATGTAATATCGGTGTGTGCGTAAAAATGATCCCAAGTGATGTTGGCAAAATTAATGATATCGGTATCGGTAACCGTTCTGTTGTGAGTTCGCAATGACATTCCGGGTTGGATGTCTTCCCAATGGTATTGAAATGGATGTTGAGTGATTTCTTTATAGGCCGAATTCGCTTGATAAATTCCTGTGATTTCCGTTAAAGTTGTTGGCGAACCTTGAATGGCGCAACGTTGCATATAATGTTTGATTCCGCGAACGCCACCCATTTCTTCTCCGCCACCAGCGCGACCTGGACCACCGTGAACCAATAATGGCAATGGCGAACCGTGACCTGTACTTTGTTTGGCGTTTTCACGATTTAGAACTAAAATTCTTCCGTGGTGTGATGCTGCATTTACAACATATTCTTTGGCAATTTCGTCAGAATTTGTAACGATTGACGACACTAATGAACCTTTACCCATTTGGGCTAATTCGATAGCTTCGTCAAGATTTTTGTAGGGCATTATTGTTGAAACTGGTCCAAATGCCTCGGTTTCGTGAACGGCTACATTTTGGAACGGATTGTCTTCGCGAAGTAAAATTGGGCTAATGAAAGCGCCTTTTTCATCGGCTCCGATTATGTTGGTTTTTTCTAAATCGCCATAAACTATTTTGGCAGATTTTGATAATTCTTGTACTCTTCCTTTTAGGACATCAACTTGGTCTTTGCTTACCAATGCTCCCATTCGTACTTCTTTCAATCTTGGATCACCGATAGCAACTTTGTCTAATGATTTTGAAAGAGCCGATTGAACGTCATCCATCAGTTTTTCTGGAACAATCATTCTACGAATTGCGGTACATTTTTGTCCGGCTTTTACGGTAATTTCGCTTCGAGCTTGGTTGATGAATAAATCGAATTCTGGAGTTCCTGGTACGGCATCTTCTCCTAAAATGGATGCGTTTAATGAGTCAGCTTCCATTGTAAACGGTACTGATTCTTGTATTAATCTTGGATGTGTTTTTAATAATCTTCCTGTTGTTGCCGAACCAGTAAATGTGATTACGTCTTGGCTTTCAACAGTATCGAAAATATTTTTAGCAGTTCCTGAAATTAATTGTAATGCGCCTTCTGGCAAAATATTTGACGCAATAATTTCTCTTACAACAGCTTCTGTTAAATAAGCTGTAACTGGCGCTGGCAAAACAACAGCTGGCATTCCGGCCATCCAATTGCAAGCACACTTTTCTAACATTCCCCAAATTGGGAAATTGAAAGCGTTAATGTGAATGGCAACTCCTTTTTTCGGAACCAAAATATGATGCGCCATAAATCGACCGCCTTTTGACAAATCGATTGGATCGCCTTCTACGTGATACGATTGGTTAGGGAATAATTTTCGTAACGATGCATTGGCATATAAGTTTCCGAAACCACCTTCGATGTCAATCCACGAATCGACGCGAGTGGCACCGGTTCGGTAACTGATTTCGTAGAAAGCTTCTTTGCGTTTGGTTAAATACATCGCCAAACTTTTAATCATATTGCCACGTTCTTGGAAGGTCATTTTGCGGAGTTTTTCACCGCCTTTGGTTCTTCCGTAGTGTAAAATGGCTGGAATATCTAATCCTTCAACAGAAGTTTCTGCGATGAATTCTCCTGTTACTGCATCAAAAGAAGGTTTTCCTTCTCCGGTTGCTGACGTCCATTTTCCTTGTACGTAATGTTGTGTTTTGTTCATATTACCAATATGTCGCTCCTACGGAGCTTTTATATTTAAATAAAAATCTTTATGTCTTTTTTTTCCATTTTTTCCATTTTTTCCATTTTTTCCATTGGCTAAAGCCAACGGCTATTCAGCTACGCGTTCGATAATTGCGGCGTAGCCTTGTCCAACGCCGATGCACATTGTGATTAATGCGTATCGTTTTCCTGTTAGTTGTAATTCTAAGGCTGCTGAATAGGCTATTCTTGCACCGGTAACTCCTAATGGATGTCCGATTGCGATTGCGCCACCGTTTGGATTTATTCTTGGATCGTTGTCTTTTAATCCTAATTCGCGAATGCACGCTATACTTTGTGCTGCAAAAGCTTCGTTTAATTCTATTATGTCGATTTGATCTAATGTTAAATTGGCTTTTTCTAGTGCTTTTTTGGTGGCTTCTACTGGACCAATTCCCATGATTCTTGGTTCTACTCCTACTACCGATGAACTTACTATTCGAGCCAATGGTTTTAGGTTGTATTTTTTTACAGCTTCTTCTGATGCAATGATTGTTGCGCAAGCTCCGTCATTTAATCCTGACGCATTTCCTGCAGTTACACTTCCGTCTTTTTTGAAGGCTGGACGTAACTTTGATAAACCTTCCATTGAAGTGGTTGGTTTGATGAATTCGTCTTTTGAAAACTGAATTGCATCGCCTTTTCGTTGAGGAATTTCAACAGTAACAATTTCTTTGGCTAATCTTCCTGAAGTTTGTGCTGCAGTTGCTTTTTGTTGACTATTTAAAGCAAACGCATCTTGATCTTCACGAGTGATGTTGTATTTTTCTACCAAATTTTCGGCAGTTTCACCCATTGCGTCTGTGCCGTACATTGCGTGTAGTTTTGGATTTATAAATCTCCATCCAAAACTAGTGTCGTACATTTTAGAATCGGTTCCGTAAGCTGATGATGGCTTTGAAACTACTAATGGTCCGCGTGTCATGTTTTCGATTCCGCCTGCTATGAAGATATGTCCGTCGCCTGCTTTTATGGCGCGATTGGCTTGGATTATTGCTGATAAACCTGAACTGCATAAACGATTTACCGTTTCGCCTGGAACAGAATATGGTAATTCTGCTAATAGTAATGACATTCTAGCAACATTACGATTGTCTTCTCCGGCTTGATTGGCACAACCTATGATTACGTCGTCATAAGCTTCTTTTGGAATGTTTGGATTTTTTTCTACTACGGATTTGATTACCAAAGCTCCTAAATCATCAGGTCGAACCGATGCTAGTGTTCCTTGGTAACTTCCGATTGGAGTTCTTACTCCGTCTATTATGTATGCTTCCATATTTCAGTTGGCAGTTTTCAGTTGGCAGTTTTCAGTTGCTCAACTTTGAACTTATTTTTGTTTTTTATTTTATTATCTATTCAATACATTTACTATTTAGCCCTGATTGGAGAGGAAAGCTCCCGATTTTTTCGGGACTTGGAACGGAAAGCAGGAATTGCCATTACTGAAAATGCCCGAGCCATTCGCTCCTGACTTCGACAAGCTCAGCCTGACAGTTTCTATTCTTCCCAATCTTTTTGGGTGCGATAAACGACACCTTTAAAAAGCGCTACTAATTCGTCGCCTCGTTTTACTTCTATTATATTGAACCCTAATTTGTTATTTACTTTTTCTATCACTGACTCGGCTGTTAAATAATCGCCTTCGATAACGGCTTCGATATGGTTTATTGAGGTTTCGATGGAAACAGAAAATTTACCGTGTGTATTGGCAGCGAATCCAAAAGCGGTGTCGGCCAATGAATAAGTGATTCCACCATGGGCTTTGAACATACTGTTGAGCATTTCTTTGCGAACTGTCATGGCTACTTTGCAACGACCGATTTCGCATTCGAGAATTTCGATGCCGAGCCATTGGCTATAAGCGTCTTGAGACAACATTTTGTATGGTATTTTTGTTCCTTCCATATTTTATTGATAATACCTAACAGGTTTTGGAAACCTGTTAGGATATGAAGTTTTTATTTGATTTTGACATTCGTCGCAAAATTGGACTGCATCGGTATCGATCTTCGTGGTATTCGTTGTATAATTCGTCTAGTTTTTCTACGCACCAATTGATTCCGAGTTCGTCTGCCCAAGCGAGTAATCCTTTTGGGTAATTTACTCCTTTGGTCATTGCATTGTCTATGTCTTTGGCAGATGCTATGTTTAAAAAGAATGTGTCAGCAGCTTCGTTTATTAGCATTACGATTACTCTTTCGAAAATGCTTTTGGCTAATGTTAAATCTTCTATTGGTTTTGGTAATTCTTTGTTGTAATCATAAAATCCTCTTCCCGACTTTCTTCCGAGAAATCCTGCTTCCAACAATCTTTTTTGTGTGAATGATGGTTTGAATTTTGGGTCGAAATAGAAGGCTGTGAATACGGTTTCGGTTACGACATAATTTACATCGTGGCCTATCATATCCATAAGTTCAAAAGGTCCCATTTTGAAATTTCCGATGGTTTTTAAAGCCCAATCGATTGTTGCAAAATCGGCTACACCTTCCTCGTAAATTCGTAAACTTTCGCTGTAAAAAGGTCTTGCGACACGGTTTACTATAAATCCTGGAGTGTCTTTAGCAACGGCAACTACTTTTTTCCAATCGGAGATGGTTTGCACTGATTTTTGGAGTACTTTTTCGCTGGTTTGAACCGCTGGAATTACCTCAACCAATTGCATTAATGGTGCTGGATTAAAAAAGTGAATTCCAATGACGCGTTCTGGTTTTTGACAAGAAGCAGCAATGGAAGCTATTGATAATGAAGACGTATTGGATGCTAATATAGTTTCGGGCGAGACATAATTTTCTAATTCAGAAAATAATTTTCGTTTGACTTCAAGATTTTCTAAGATGGCTTCGATGACTAAATCGGAATGTGATAACTCTCCTAATGTGTGTGCATAGGAAATATTGTTTTCGATTCGGAATTTTTCGTGCTCGTCTATTTTAGTTTTCTCGACTAATTTAGATAAGGTATTTTCGAGATTGGATTTGCTTTTGGCAAGCGCATCGAGATTGGTGTCGTAAATTTTTACTTCACAACCTGCTGTTGCGGCAACTTGCGCGATGCCACTTCCCATTGTTCCTGAACCTATTATTGCGATTTTCATGCTACCTATATTTTGTTCCTACGGAACTTTAATTTCCTTTGAATTCGGGTTTTCTTTTTTCTACGAAAGCGGTTACTCCTTCTTTGTAATCGTTGGACGAACTGGCTTCGATTTGTAAATCTGATTCTAAAGCTAGTTGTTGTTCTAGATTGTTTGTCATTGATTGATTTAATAATCTTTTGGTTAAACCGATTGCTTTTGTTGGCATTTGAGCTAAAGTGGTTGCTAAAGTCATTACTTCTTCATCGAATAATCCGGTAGGGAAAATTTTATAAATCATACCCATATTTAAGGCTTCTACTGATGAAACCTTGTCGCCTAACATCATTAATGCTGAAGCTTTTTGGAAACCAATTAAACGAGGCAAAAAGAATGTCCCTGCGCTGTCCGGAATCAATCCAATTTTACTAAAAGCTTGAATAAAAATTGCTTGTTCTGATGCTACTACAATATCACAGGCTAAAGCAATGTTTGCTCCAGCTCCAGCTGCAACACCATTTACAGCACCAATAATTGGCTTTTCGATGTTTCTAATTTTTTGGATGATTGGATTGTAGTGTTCTTCCAATATTTTTCTGAAACCTGGATTTAATTCTGGATCGGTTACTTCTTTTAGGTCTTGTCCGGCGCAAAATGCTTTTCCGTTTCCGGTGATTACTATTGCACGGACATTTGTATTGTTTGCACAATTGTCTAGAGTTTCTTGTAACAGAAACGCCATTTCTCGATTGAAACTATTGAAAACTTCGGGTCTGTTGAGTGATATCCACGCGACGTTGTTTTCAATTTTTAGTTCTATTGAATTGCTCATACCTTATTTTAATTTTTAAACCATTAAGAAATTAAGTTTCTTTATGGGTTTGATTTCAAAAGATTCCCATTTTCATGGGAATTTATTTTAAACATTTAAAGTAGTCGAATGGTTCTAGGCAATCTTCACATTGGAAAAATGCTTTGCAAGCTGTGGAACCAAATTGACTTACTAATTTTGTATTGAATGAACTGCATTGCGGACATTTCACTACTTTTTTATTTCCAAGAAGTGCTTCTTTATCGGCTGATTCTGATAATGGAGAAGCAATTCCGTATTTTTCTAATGCTGCTCTGCCTTTTGGAGTAATCCAATCGGTTGTCCAAGCTGGCGAAAGGATTAGTTCTATTTTGGCTTCGTAGCCTTTTTGTTTGAATGCTAATTTTATGTCATCTCCAATTACATCCATTGCTGGGCAACCGCTGTAGGTTGGTGTGATTTGAACTTCAACAATTCCGTTTATTATTTTAGCAGAACGTACTACTCCCATTTCCATTATTGATAGTACTGGAATTTCTGGATCGGATACTGTTTCTAGTATTTCGAAGAGTTTTTGGTCGATATGTTCTGTTGTTTCTGTCATAAAGATTTGTCTGATTGAAGATTAACGAATTTTGATTTTAGAAGTTCTTAAATCAAAAATCAACATTCAACAATCGTTAATCATTTACCAATTCATATTTGGATAAGCTAATTGCATGTATTGCATTTGTGCTAAAAGATATCCCATATGTTCGCTGTGAATTCCTTGTTTTCCTCCTTTTTGGAAGTATTCTATTGTTGGAATTTGCAATGTTGCTTCTTCTAAAATTTCGTTTACTTTTTTAAAATAATTTGATTTCAAAAGTGTTACATCTACTCCTATTCCGTCCGCAACCATTGCTTTATCTGCGTCGGTTTGGTGGAATAATTCGTCAGTAAAAATCCATAAATCGTTGATTGCTATTTGGATTTTGTTATGACTTTCTTCGGTTCCGTCGCCTAATCTTCTGATCCAATCGGAAGAAAATCTTGTGTGATAGGAAACTTCTTTGATACTTTTTTTAGCAATAGCCGATAATGTTTCGTCTTTGCTGTTTTGCAATTCTTCTAATACTAATAAATGATAGACATCAAATAGAAACTGTCTTGCAATAGAATAAGCAAAATCTTGATTAGGTTGTTCGACCAACAAAACGTTTTTATATTCTCTTTCTTTTCTTAAGAAAGCGATTGTATCTTCTGTGGCATCGCCTCCGATTAATTTGGCCGCATATTGAAAATAACTACGTACTTGACCGAATAAATCTAAAGAAATATTGGTCATTGCAATATCTGTTTCTAGACTTGGTCCGTGACCGCAAAGTTCACCGAGACGTTGTCCTAGAATTAGAGAATTATCTGCAATTCCGTATATGTATTGAATTAAATTGTTGTTCATTTTTTTGTTTTTGACACGAATTGCACGAATTAGTATGAATTCATTGTGTTAAATAAATTTCACGAATTTAAATTACTTTTAAACCTATTTAGATTTAATTGAAAACAAATTCTACATGTGTTTTAATTCATCAGGCAATTCATAGAATGTTGGATGACGGTACGCTTTGTCTTTTGCTGGATCGAAAAGTTCGGCGCTGTCGTCTGGATTTGAAGCTGTGATTTGCGCTGATGGAACAACCCAAATACTTACACCTTCCATACGTCGTGTGTAAACATCGCGTGCGTTTTCTAATGCCATAGTTGCATCGCTTGCGTGTAAACTTCCGCAATGGCGGTGTTCTAATCCGTTTTTACTTCTTATAAATACTTCCCAAAGTGGCCAATTCTTCATACTCTTATAGTTTTCAGTCGCAGTCGCAGTTGGCAGTCTGAAGACTGAAAACTGTGACTGTGAACTATTTTATATTGCTTGTTTTACTTCTTTGTTTGCTTGTTTTTCGGCGTATGCCATTGCGGCGTCGCGAACCCATTTTCCTTTTTCCCAAGCGTTAACTCTTGCTGAGATACGTTCTTTATTACATGGTCCGTGGCCTTTTACAACTTGCCAAAATTCGTCCCAATTCATTTCTCCAAAATCATAGGATTGTTTTTCTTCGTTCCATTTTAAATCTGGATCTGGAATGGTTAAACCAATCATTTTAGCTTGAGGAACGGTTTGGTCTACAAATTGTTGACGCAAATCGTCGTTGCTTTTACGTTTTAGTTTCCATTTCATTGATTGTTCGGTATGAACTGATTCAGCATCTAATGGTCCGAGCATCATTAATGCTGGCCACCACCAACGGTTTAATGCATCTTGCGCCATTTCTTTTTGCTCTGGAGTTCCTTCTGCTAAGGTCATCATAATTTGAAAACCTTGACGTTGGTGGAAACTTTCTTCTTTACAAACACGAACCATTGCTCTTGCGTATGGTCCGAAAGAAGTTGAACATAAAGGCACTTGATTGATAATAGCAGCACCATCAACTAGCCAACCAATGGCACCCATATCGGCCCAAGTTAGCGTTGGATAATTGAAAATACTGGAATATTTTGCTTTTCCAGAATGTAATTGTTCGTATAATTCTTCGCGTGATACGCCTAAAGTTTCACAAGCAGAATATAGGTATAATCCGTGTCCGGCTTCGTCTTGAATTTTTGCTAAAAGTGCTACTTTTCGTTTTAACGATGGTGCACGTGTTATCCAATTTCCTTCTGGTAGCATTCCTACGATTTCGGAATGTGCGTGTTGAGAAATTTGACGAATGTGTGTTTGACGGTATTTTTCGGGCATCCAATCTTTGGGCTCGATTTTTTCGTCACGATCTATTCTTGCGTCGAAAATTGCTTCTAAATTTTTTACTTCTTTTTCTGACATACTTTTTTGAATTAGTGTTCAGTGTTCAGTCGCCGTAATACTTTACTTTGCAGTAACTTTGAACGATTATTGTTTTATTTTTTTGCCACGGATTTAACGGATTATACAGATTTACACTGATTATTATTTACCGCAAATTCGCAAATTATATTTTTTCTTTTTGAACCATTAAGCTATTAAGGTTCATTAAGATTTTGTTGTTTTTTATTTCTAAATTTTATTCAATTCGTTTGCTTTCTAGCCCTGATTGGAGCAAGTATCCTTTTTTGCAAAAAAAGATACTGCGGAAAGCAGGAAAATGGATTGCAAAAATGCCCGAGCCATTCGCTCCTGACTTCGACAAGCTCAGCCTACATTACACGCCAAAATCGACTACTACTTTGTCGGTTGTTGGAACGGCTTGACAGCTCAAAACCAATCCTTTGGCGACTTCGTGTGCGTCTAGTGCGTAATTGACTTTCATTTCTACTTCTCCTTCTAAAACTTTGCATTTGCAGGTGCTGCATACACCGCCTTTGCAGGCAAATGGTAAATCGGCTCCAGCGGCTAATGCTCCATCGAGAATGTTGTCGTAGGCTTCGTCCATCACGAAATGGAATTCTTTTCCGCCGTCGATGATGGTGATGTCGGTTCCGTTTACTTTATTTTCTACTATTCTTTGAATTCGTTTTTTGTCTTCTTCGGAAATTCCGGAAGTGAACAACTCGTAATGTATTTTATCGCTATCTAATCCGGCAGCTTTTAATTCGTCGCGTAAGAGGAAAATCATATCTTCTGGTCCGCAGATGAAACAATCGTCGGTTGCTGGAATGTCGATTATTTTTTCGGTTAAAACCTGGATTTTTTCTTTTGTGAATCTTCCATTAAACAATTCGGATGCTCGATGTTCTTTGGTTAGGAAATGAAAAATTTCGAAACGATTGAAATACAAGTTTTTAAGCTGTTCAATTTCTTCTTTAAAGATAATGGATTTTACGGAACGATTTAAATAAAATAATTTAAAAGTGCTGTTTGGCTCTGATTTTAAATGTGTTTTTATTATTGACAGAATTGGCGTGATGCCGCTTCCTGCTGCAAATGCTATGTAATTTTTGGCTTTTTGTGTATCGATTTCTACATTAAACTTTCCGCTTGGTGGCATTATTTCTAGGATATCACCACTTTTTAACGTTTCGTTTACGTAGGTTGAGAACAATCCTCCATTGATTTTTTTAACGGCTACTTTCCATTTATCTTCGATTGGAGACGAACATAATGAATAATAACGACGCACATCTTCACCGTCAATCATCGCTTTTAGCGTAAGATGTTGCCCTGGCTTGTATTGAAATTCTTGCTTTAATTCTTCTGGAATCTCAAAAGAAAGCACGGAACAATCTTTGGTTTCCTTGTAAATATCGGCAATTTTTATGCTGTGAAATTTTGACATAACCACTGAATAATTTTTAACTAACACTTGTTAGTTTGTTATGCAAATTTAGTGAAAATTTTAATATGTTACGAAAACGTTGTAATT
This sequence comes from Flavobacterium cheonanense, assembly GCF_039539185.1. Taxonomy (NCBI): domain Bacteria; kingdom Pseudomonadati; phylum Bacteroidota; class Flavobacteriia; order Flavobacteriales; family Flavobacteriaceae; genus Flavobacterium; species Flavobacterium cheonanense. The sequence continues at coordinate 587,340 of NZ_BAABCT010000001.1, forward strand.
TTTATTTAATCGTTAACAATTGTTTTAACGTAAGCTTTTTTGATACAAAGATTGAAAATTTGAAAATTAAAATTGTAACAAACTAAATAATCCCATTTAGCAATACCTTTTTCATGTTGTTTTTTAAGACTTTTTCGTTTAGGCTTTTGGTTTTATCATACCAAATGTAAAGTGTTCTTAAGGTTGACAATGTAGAAAAGATGATAACTTCGATGTTTAGATTTACGATTTCATTATTTAAAATTCCTCTTTTTACAATGTTTCGGAAGTTTTGTTCGTAGTCATTCCGCATTTTAATGAAATATTTTAAATCGTTATCTTCTAGATGCATCCAATCGTTGTTTAGGCAAGCTAATGCATCAGGATTTCTGAGTGTAATATCAATATGTAAATCTATTACTCGTTCGATTTTTTGTGTGGAAGTGATTTCAGAATCTACTATTTCGTTCATTACGTTGGTAAATTCTTCGGCAATTTCGATAATGATTAAGACTAGAATTTCTTGCTTGGACTTGATGTGATTATACAAACTTGCGGCTTTGATGTCCATAGCTTGAGCGATGTCACGCATGGTTACTGCACTATAACCTTTTTCTTTAAAAAGTTTTGCGGATACGTTTACGATTTCGGTTTTGCGGTCGGTAATCTTCATACGAATCAAATATAAAGATTTTTTTGACTTGGGTAACTTTTGTTACAACTTTATAGGATGTATACCATTAATTTTGCTTTAGAAATCTGAAATAGAAAACAAATTAAAAATATAAAACATGGGATTATTAAGTATGTTAGGTTTAGGTGGAAAATCGGAAAGTGTAAAAGAATATATGGACAAAGGTGCTGTTATTATTGACGTAAGAACTGTTGGTGAGTTTAGAGAAGGCCATATTAAGAACTCTAAGAATATTCCGTTAGACAACATTTTTTCTAAAGTTAATGAAATTAAAAGATTAGAAAAACCTGTTATTGTATGTTGTAGAAGCGGAATGAGAAGTGCGCAAGCTGCATCAATTTTGAAAAACAATGGTATTGATGTGATGAATGGTGGTGGATGGCAAAGTTTGGAAAATAAATTATAGTTTATTGATTAAATAGTTATTGGTTTTTGTAAAGACGGCTCTAAGTTATTGGAGTCGTTTTTTTATATAAAAAAACCATCCCGAATTAACGAGATGGTTTCAAAAAAACTAAACTATAAAAACTACTTACTACTTTTTAATTACTTTAAAGATTTTAACCTTATCATCAACTAAAACTCTAACAATATAAGAACCCGAAGAATATCTTGACATATCTATTGTTGTTTCATTATCGTTTACCGATTTTGAAAAGACAATCTGACCAAGTATATTCACAACTTCTAAATTTGTCATCATTTCTGTTGAAGAAATAGTTACAAAATCAACAACTGGATTTGGATACAATTTGATAACATTTGCTACAAATTCCTCAGTTCCTAAACATCCACCTAACGTCATTGTCACTGCCAATCTTGTTGGACTTTCGCATCCTGTAACTGTTTGTGAACCATAATAAGTCGTTCCTGATACTAATGCAGTTCCTGATGGAATTACATTTCCGCCTGTTGGTGCATCATACCAAATTATGTTTGAACCTGTGACAGATATTAACCCAACTGTTTCTCCTGCGCAAAACGTTTGATTTGCAAATCCTGTTGGTGCAGCTGTTGGAATTATTGAAGCAGTAACAGCAATTCTTGAAGAAGTACAAGAACCGTTTGTTGCTTCAACATAATAAGTTGTAGAAACTGAAATACTAGGTGTTGTAAAACTAGTTCCAGTACCTAATAAAGTTCCTCCAGATGGTGCATCATACCAGCTTAGAGTTCCAATATTTGAAGTTGCATTTAGTGTTAAACTACCTGCATCACATCTACTCGCTGGAGTTGTTGAAGTGATTGTTGCTACTACAAATACAGTTGCATTAACAGCAGTTCTAGCTGAATTACAACCTCCATTAACCACCTCAACATAATAAATTGTTGTTGTTCCTAAAACAGGAGTTGTAAAAGTTCCACCTGTGGCAACTAAAGTTCCACCTGTTGGAGCGTTGTACCAATTAATAGTTCCGATACTTGCTGTTGCTTGTAATGTTACACTTCCATCACCACATCTACTAGCTGGAGTTGTTGAAGTTATAACTGGAATTTCATTTATCGTTGCTGTTATTGCAGTTCTAGATGCTGAAATACAAGTCCCATTGGCTGCTTCAACATAATAAGATGTTGTAGAAGACAAACTTGGTGTTGAAAAACTTGTTCCTGTTGCAACTAAATTTCCTCCAACTGGAGCATCATACCAATTTACGGTACCAGATGAGAAAGTTGCCGATAAAGTAACCGAACCATTTCCGCAACGTGAAGCTGGTATTGCTGATGTATTTGTTGGTCTATTGGTTACTGTAACTTCAACTGGAGTTCTTACTGATGAACAACTTCCATCAGTTGCTTGAGCATAAAAAGTTGTTGTTGCACTCAAACTTGAAAGTGAATAATTACTTCCTGTTGCAAGCAAAATTCCACCAGTTGGTAAATTATACCAGTTAATTGTTCCTGAACTAGCCGTTGCAGAAATAGTAAATGAATCGTTACTACAAATGCTCGCTGGAGTTGTTGAAGTAATAGTTGGGCTAACATTTACTGTTGCCACAACTGATGATCTTGTAGATATACAAGAACCATTTACTGCCTCTACATAATAAATTGTAGTTGTTGAAATACTTGGAGTTACAAAACTTGTTCCTGTTCCTAAAAGTGTTCCACCTGTTGGTAAGTCATACCAATTTAACGTTCCAGCATTTGCGGATGCAAAAAGTGTAACACTACCTGAATCGCATCTACTTCCCGGTGTTGTAGATGTTATACTCGGAGTAACGTTAATTGTTGCAGTTACTGGTATTCTTGATGTAGTACAAGTTGCCAAAGCTGCTTCAACATAATAAGTTGTAGTTGATGATATACTAGGCGTTGTATAACTTGTTCCTGTTCCTAATGATGTGCCACCTGTTGGTGCTGCATACCAATTTAACGTTCCACTAGAAGCTGTTGCTTGTAATGTTACCGTTCCAGCATCACATCTACTCGCTGGAGTTGTTGATGTTATTGTTGGTGTAGTATTTACCGTTACAACTACTGCTGTTCTTGGTGAAGTACAACCATTTAAAGTTGTTTCAACATAATAAGTTGTTGTTACAGTCACATTTGGAGAAAAACTAGTTCCTGAAGCAAGTAAAGTTCCTGCTGTTGGAGCATCATACCACCAAATTGTTCCTGCACTTGCTGTTGCAGAAATTGTAACAGAACCTGAACCACAACGTGTTGCCGGTGTTGTTGATGTTATTGTTGGCGTAGTATTTACTGTTGCCACAACTGCGCTTCTTGACGAAGAACAAACTCCATTTAATGATTCAACATAATAAGTTGTAGTTGAAGATAAACTAGGAGTTGTAAAACTTGTTCCAGTTCCAACTAAAGTTCCTCCAGTTGCTGCATTGTACCAATTTAAAGTCCCAACATTTGTTGAAGCTTGCAAAGTAACTGTTCCTGAATCACATCTACTCGCTGGAGTTGTTGAAGTAATAACTGGATAAGCATAAACTATTATTTGGTCTGTTGCAACTACAGTATTTGTTCCGTTGTAATTTGCTGCCATTAAAGTTACATCATAAACACCTGGCGTATTATAAGTAATTACAGGGTTTTGATCTGTTGACGTAGCTGGAGTTCCTCCTTCAAATGTCCATGTCCAAGCCGATGGAATATTGGTTGAAGTATCTGTAAATGTCACTGTTTGACCTACACAAATTTGGGTAACTGAAGCTGTAAAACTTGCTACTGGTGGTTCTGTTGGGCAAATTGGAGCCGTTTTATCTAATGTAAAACCATCTCCGTCACCACCAAAGTAAGCATAAAACTGAGGTGGAAATGCACAAACATTTGCCTCAAAAGTTTCTACTCCTGCACCATCATTATTTCCTCCCATATATGCAAAGAAGGAAGGCGGAATACCACAGACAGTAGCACTTAGCTCTTCTGTAGCTGCACCATCAGCATTTCCTCCCATATAGGCAAACTGAAACGGTGCTGTTCCACAGGTTGTTGTACTTAACTCTTCGACACTCGAACCATCATTGTTTCCTCCAAAATAAGCATAAAAATGCGCTGGAATAGAACAACTAGTGTTACTTAACTCATTTGCAGTAGAACCATGAGAGTTTCCTCCATTGTATTGAGCAAAAGCGTTAAATTGTGTCAAAATAAATGTTAAGCAAACAACTAAATATATTTTTGTTGTTTTCATCTAATTTGATTTTAAAATTATTATACTTCTTTTGTTATAGGCTTATTAACCTATACATCAAATTAGATTACTATCTTACACCTCTTCCACCATAAGTGTATTGTCTTGTTGCATCAGTTGAACCAGCAACTGTTCTATCTGATGTTCTAGCATAAGAAGCAGGACTTACATATTCTCCACCTCTTTGACCAACTCCTGTTGCAGTTGAAATTGATGGCCAAGTAGCTTGGTTTGCATTTCCTATTGCTGTTAAAGTTCCGTCACCTAAAGTTCCATTAAAGGCAACTCCTGATGCATTTGCTACAGTAATTGTTCTTTCAACAACATTTCCACCCATTTCCATAGCTCCATAATAAGAAGCTCCTGCTGATGATCTACCTGAAGTTGATGTTGCGAAAACACCTACTTTTAATGGACCATAACCTGGATTTGCACTTCCTAAAGCTACTGCACATCTACCATTAACAACAGCGTTCGCTGCTTCAGTTGGCTGTAATGGATTTACAACTGTAGTACTATAAAATGCATTAATTGTAGTATCACCCCAAGGATATTCTCCTGCAACTCTTGGCATTGTTCCACGACATACTTTTTCAAATTCTAATTCAGTCATTGGTCTTAAAGCTGCCCAATCTAAATAAGCTGCTAAATCTGCCCACGATAAATTATTCATAGCCCCACTTTGTCCGTCATTCACATTGTTGAAAACTCCATTAGTTGCATCGCAGCCAAAAACAGCAGGTATAGCCGCATTATTTCCAGGTGTTTCAATAACAATACCATTTCTATAATAATTTGCCCCAAAAGTCACATAAGTTCCTGAAGCAGATGTTGGATCAGTAGTTATTCTTGTTTGTTGCTGTGCAAAAGTTAATGAGTTTAAAAATTCAACATATTGTAATTGAGAAATTTCGTATTTCATACAGTAAAATGAATTGTATCCCATTGGAAAAGTTGCTGGAACTGTTGGTCCACCACCGCCAATTGCAGCTGATGTTATTCCACCTGATTGAGACGTTGCTGTTACATTTATGCTATTGAAAGTTGAAGCACTTGTAGCATCACCAATTTCAAAATTTCCTTGAGGAACATTTACCATTTCAATTCCGAAAACTTTGAAATTATATGGTCCAGCACCCAAACCTGTCATTCTCAATGTAATTGATGTTGCCGAAATATTTCCGCCACCAAGAGCACTTCTTCTGATAAAAACACCTCTACCATCTGCAACTGGGTCTACTTGTAATGGAGAAGCAGCAGAATGATCTCCGGCTACTGTACTTAGACTAGTATGTGCCCATAAACGTGTGTTACAATCTTGATACTTTACAAATACCCAAACGGCATCCCAATTAGCAGGAGCTACATTGGCATTCCAACTGTTTTCCCAAGAAATATTGAAAGTAATATCGTTTCCAGAAACAGATGTTCCTGTAATTTCTACATTATTTGCATTTGTATTAATTGCAAATAATAAAAATAGTGCCGAAGCAATTTTTGAAAAATAATTTTTTGATTTCATCGTATTGATTGTTAAAAGTTATAGGACAAACTTACCTAACAACAAAACATAAAAAAATACGCTAAAATGCGTATTTTTATGAATTCAATATTCTGAATATCAGAAATCTATATTATTTTATTAGTTTTTGCTTTTTGAATAGCTTCTAATTTATTATGAACCTTAAGTTTGGTATATATATTCTCCACATGCTTGCGAATGGTTCCAACAGACAGAAATAAATTATCTACAATTGCATTATATTTTAATCATTATCAAATAAAACGCTGTTCTTATTCTTATTGAATTATGATTTTTTTCGTACTAACTTCATTCACTTTTTGAATTTGAAGTAGATAAACCCCTTTATCAAGATTAGCATTTTGATTTACCTCATCAATAGAAAACTCTTTGATAGCCTGACCTAACAAATTATAGATTATGGCTTTACTTCCAATAAAACTATCTGGAACTTGAATGATGAAATTACCATTTGATGGATTTGGATAAACTATAAAATCATTCGCATTTTCAAATTGCTTGCTCGATAATAATTCTTCATTTACTACAATGAAAGGTGAAAAACTTGAAACATTGTAAGTTTGCAATGTATAGGGCCCACTACCTGAAAAAGTGCTTGTTAGCATGTCCCAACCAGAACCATTGTAGTGACCAATTTTTGCAGTATTTCTATTAAAATTTGGTAATTCTTGAGATGCATTCCATCTAAAAGTTAAAGCCACATTACTTCCTCCTGGTGTTGTTTCACTAATATGCCAAGTAGTATTTACCGCTTTTTCAGTTATTGCTGTTCCTTGCGTTTCGCCAGTGTAATTTGAGGCAACTCCATTTTCTACACGTACACTAAACGTATCTGAAGTGCCATTATTTAAAATTCCTGTTTCATGAAATGAAGTTCCTGTTCCAATTGGTAACAAAACAGTTCCTCTGGAAGCATTCATTTTTTCAATAGTAACTTTACCAGTTCCATTAGTAACAACATGACTTGTGATTGAACCCACTAAAGATGAATTAGCTCCTTTTAAATTCAAATTATTTGTATTCAGAGTTATTTTAGCATTGTTGTTTATTAATGCATAGCCATACAAATCTAAATTTCCTGTTATTAAATTCACATTTCCATTTATCATTGCATTTTTAGCATAGGCATTAGAACTCACATTTACATTTTGACCTACTGGAATTGTTACTTCATCTGTTATTCCTGGCTTCAACATGCTATTCCAATTGTTTTTGTTATTCCAATCGTTACTAACACTTCCATTAAAAGTAAAATCTCCTGTATATTGGTATAAATAGTGTGAATTATTATTGTTTCCTTTTCCAAAAAAATATAATTTATCATTTAACTCAAAGAAAGCATTTGGATTACTACTAAAAGGCGTTCCAGATATAACTGCTGGTTCTAAATCCAATGCTAATTCTGTATTTACTGTTAATCCATCACTTCTCCAAACTTCGGCATTTGCAGGCGTTCCAATATTTGCCGATCTAAACCATAAAGCTCCTTTATAGGTAGTTAAATTTTGTGCATAACTCAGATTAGAAAAAACTTGAGAACTTCCTTCAACAGTTCCATTAGATTTATACAATTGTTGATTTGCATTACTACCTGTAAAATTTACAAACCATATATTTTCTGCATCTGTTGTTGAGTAACCCGTATCGCTAATTCCGTTAGTAACATTTGGAATAACTTCTATTGTTCCAGCAATTGTTCCATCTGTTCTCCACAGCCCATTAGTTGTTCCGTTATTCGCAATGAAATAGCAATATTGACCCGCTATTTTTAAATGTAATCCCATTGCTTGAGTAGTCAATGAATTCCCAGATAGATTTATATTTTTCAACATAAAAGTACCCACTGCTGTTCCATCACTAACATATGGTTCGTAACCATCAACGGTATTATGAGCAAAGAAAATCACTTTATCGCCCAACTTTGCCATATCTTGATTTACAATATAGAAAGGTTCTGCTACCGGAATTTGTTCTGTACCGGCTGTAGTACCATTTGTTTTCCACAATTTACTTTCAAGACCAACGCTTTGTGCAATAAACAATGTAGTGCTTGGTATTTTACAGAACCCAGATGATTGGCTGCTCCCAGTTCCTACTTTAATATCTTTTAGCATTATAGTTCCTGCTGTAGTACCATCTGTTTTCCATAGCTCTTTCCCATTAATACTATCATAAGCTGAAAAGTAAAGTGTGTTTCCATCAACCGAATAATTTTTATTGTGTGCAGAAACACTATAATATACACCAACATTTGAAAAACCTGAGGCTGTTTCAAAAGTGTAAACTAATGAAGTCCCTGAAATAGTTCCATTGGATTTCCATATTTTATCAGTAGATCCAATTGTTGGTGTAAATGTTACGTCACTAGTAATAATATAAACAAAATCTTGTGCTGGTATTATCGCTGATATATTAGTTGTTCCTCCTAAATTAGAAATACCTATTGTCCCTGCCGTTGTTCCATCGGTTACGCAAAGCATGTTGCTTCCTGTACCAGCGTAAAATATTTTACCATTCCATTTGGCATAATTCAAATCGGCTTTATCTGAATTACCAGTTGGCTTTAATGAAGATGTAACATCTTTTACCACAAGAGGATTTTGTGCAAATATTATTAGTCCTGATAATAATAAAAATAAAGAGTAGAATTTTTTCATTTTTTATAAATTTAATATTTCAAAATTAGATTTATAATTAAAATCAAAAAATACGTATTAATACGTATTTTTTTATAAATTTAGAAAAATGATTATCAATAATTTTATATCAGTTTATTGGTTTTTGCTTTTTGAATAGCTTCTAATTTATTATGAACCTGAAGTTTGGTATATATATTCTCCACATGTTTGCGAATAGTTCCAACAGATAGGAATAAATTATCAGCAATTGCATTATATTTTAATCCTTTGCTTAATTGTTCTAAAACCTCAACTTCTCTATTGGTTAGATTGATTTCTTCACAAGGTTCACAATTATCAAAAACCATTGGTTCTCTTAATAATTTCAAAGTTTTTAGTGCAATTGATGGCGTCATTGCTGCTCCACCATTTAGAGTTTCAATAATTGCATTGTATAAATCTTGTGGATTTACTTCTTTAAGAAAATAGCCGTCTGCACCAGCTTTTATTGATTTGAAAATATTTTCATCATTATCAAAAACGGTAAGCATTATGATTTTGATTTGCGGATACTTATTTTTTACTGCTTCTGTAGCTTCGATGCCGTTCATTTTAGGCATTTCAATATCCATTAGAATTAAATCTATGTTGTGGTTTTTTTCTAATTTTTCTAGTAAATCTTGACCGTGATTAGCTTTAAATTTTATATCAATATCATCAAAAAAAGCAAGTTTATCTTGAATTGCTTTTTGAAGAAAGGTATTATCATCAACTATAGCTATTTTTATCATAATTTTAAATTTTAGGAATGTCAAATCTTATTTTTGTTCCTCTATCGATTAAAGAATTGATTTCAAAAGTTCCATCAATCTCTTCTACTCGTTTTTTCATATTGTAAAGTCCGTTTCCGAATTCGGTATTTTCAATGTCAAATCCTTTTCCATTGTCTTGAATTTCGATTTGAATTTTATTGGAACCATTTTTAACATCAACGATTATTTCATTTGCATCGGAATACTTTACAGCATTATTTATTGCTTCTTGAATGGTTCTGTATAAATTGATTCCAATTAATGAAGAAAATTTTAAATCTTGCAAAGATTCATCAACGTTGAATTTGAAATCAACATCTTCCTTAGCAGATTTTGCTTTTTCTATGAAATTAAATATTCTAGAGCGCAAATCTTCAAATGAAAATTCGTTGCTGTTCATTGCCCATATTGTATCTCTAAGATCAATAATTGTGGACTTGGTAAAATCGCTAATCTTTGTAAGTTGATTTACGATTTTGTTGTCTGTAATTTGATTTCCATGTTTTAAATTATCTACCGATGAAATAACAAAAGTTAATTGTGCTCCAATATTATCGTGTAAATCTCTTGATATTGAAAGTCGTTGTTCTTGTAATTGATTTTGAGTTTCAATTTGAGCAATTGCAGATTTCAATTGAAATTCTTGTTCTTGTTGCTTGTTTTTAAGTTTTTGTTGTCTATAAATCAATAACCCTAAAAGGAATAAAAAAATTGAAATACCTACTAATGAGAATATTAAATTATTTTTATTTTTTACCTGAATATCTTTTTCAAGTAATTGTTTTTCTTTTTTTGCAGTTTGATATTTGGTTTCGAGTTCAATTGTTTTTTTTAGTACTTCTGAGTCATTTATTTTTTGATTTAATTTCAAATATTTTTCTTGATAAAAAGCAACACTATCTTTTTCAGACAGATAAGAGCAAACAGGAATAAAATATTGATAGGTTAGAAGAAGATTATCTAAGCCATTTTGTTTTTCAAAATATTTTTTTAATTGTAACAACAAAACTTTAGATTCTTTGAATTTTTCAGCTCTATTTAAAACTTCAACATCATTGAGTTTCATTTTAAAATCCATAAAATCAGAATTCAAATTTTCAGTACTTTTCTTGGACTCATCAAATACTTTTTTTGATTCTTCAAATTTTTTCTGAGCTACTCGAATTACACCAATATTATTTAATGCTTTTGCAAGAAATAACTTATTGCCTGTTTCATTGCAAATTTGTTTTCCCTTTTCAAACATTTTTAAGGCGTTTAATGTATCTTTCAATCCTAAGTAAATATTCCCTTTGTTTATATACATTGGACAGAGTGTAGCAGTTGCATTAATTTTTTCATAATAATTAATGGCACTTTGGCTATATACTAATGCTTTTTTATAGTCTTTTAAATCAACTAGTAATCCAGACATTGCATTTTTGATATTGTGTATAACTTTTTCATCATTTGCTCTATTTGCATACTCAAGACCAATCAAATAATTTTTCATTGATAAATCAGATTCATTTTGATTGTAGTATAAAAGTCCTATTCCTGAGTAAACTTTTGCTAATCCTAAAACATCATTTTTTGCTTTCCTTATAGCCAATACATTTTTCAAATATTTTAATGATTGATTGTAATCACCTTTTTTTAAGTAAACGGTACTTACATCTCCATATGCTTGCGCAATAATTGTTGAATCACCAAGTTTTAAAGATTGATTAATAGCTTTTTGTCCATAAACTAGTGCAGAATCTATTGATATATTCGAGTAATACCAAGTTAAATCAGAATAAATGATTGCACGTTTTTTCTCGTCAGGATTTGATTGTAAATCCTTTTTTAAATCATATATTATTTCTTGAGTATTTTGTGAATAACCAATAATTGATACTATAAAAAATACTAATGTTAAAATCTTTTTGAGTCCTTTCATATCAATATTGAGATTATTGTTCCTTTATTGACTAAGGTATTGATTTCGAATGTTCCATCAATTTCTTCTATTCGTTTTTTCATATTATTTAAACCATTTCCAAAATCGATATTTTCTATTTCGAAACCTTTTCCATTATCTTTAATTTCAATTTGAATTTTATCATGAAAACTTTTTACATCAACTATGATTTTATCACCTTTAGAATATTTAATTGCATTGTTAATTGCTTCTTGAATGGTTCTATAAATATTAATTCCAACAATTGATGATAGTTTTATTTCGGCAAGTTTCTCATCAATTTTAAATTCAAAACCAATGTCTTCTTTTGCAATTTTTGCTTTTTCTATGAAATTAAAAATTCGTGAACGCAAATCTTCAAAAGAAAATTCATCCTTGTTCATTGCCCAAATGGTATCTCGAAGTTCAATTATTGTAGCTTTTGTAAAATCACTAATCTTAGTTAATTGATTTAGAACTTTATTATCATTTATTTGATTACCGAATTTTAAATTATCTACAGACGAAATGACAAAAGTCAATTGTGCTCCAATATTATCGTGTAAATCTCTTGAGATGGAAAGTCGTTGTTCTTGCAATTGATTTTGGGTTTCAATTTCTTTAATTGCCGATTTAAGTTGAAATTCTTGTTCTTGTTGTTTATTTTTAAGTTTCTGTTGGCGGTAAATTAAATAACCAATTGTTATTAGAGCCAAAGAAATTAACATCAATATTTGAAATTGAGTATTCTTCTTTTTTATTAAAAGCTCTTTTTCTATCAACTCATTTTTGGCCAATAATAATTGCTTTTCTTTCTTTTCAGATTGGTATTTAGCTTCATAAAGATTTATTGCCTTTTTTATTTCTAATCCACTTGTAATTTTATTTAATGAATCTTTTATTTTAGATGTTGTGTATGCTTTTTCATAATTCTTTTCTCTTAATGCTATCTTAGATTCCATTTCATAATAAACAGACATGCGTTCTAAATCTTTATTCTTTTGAGTTATAACATACAATTTGCTACTATATTCTTTAGCTTTCTTCAAATCATTTTTACCTAGATAAACTTGACTTAATCCTGAATAAACATTTTCAACTATATTAGATTCTGCTTCATTTTCTTTGCAAATTTTCTCAGCATCATTCAATACAGCAAGTGCTTCATCTAATTTATTCAACTTCATTAAAGAAGTTGACATGTTATATTTTGCGATAGCGATTCCTAAGTCATCATTAATTTTTTTCTTAATTACAATCGCTTTTTCATAATTCTGAATTGCAATATGATATTTACCTTGCTTTTCATAAAGTTTTCCAAGATTGACGTAAGAAACAGAAAGACCATAATCATCATTGGCTTTTTTTCTGATATTTAAAGCTTTCTTTAAATAGAATTCGGCTTTTTTAGGTTCATCTATTTCATCATAAATCAAACCGATATTACTTAATGTATTTCCTTGATAATTTATGTTTTCTATTTTTTCAAATAACTCTAATGATTTGTTGTAATTTTTAAGTGCTTTGTAGAAATCTCCTTTATTCCAATCTAACAATCCTAAGTTATTATATGCAGAACCTTCAGTGGAAAGTAGTTTGGCTTTTTTAGAATAATGAATTGCTGTGTTATAACTAATGTAGGCACTATCCAGTTTTCCTAAAATGTCAAAATAAACACCTTTAGCATTGAATGCTTTTGCATAAGCATAGTTTAATTTTTTCTGCTTTGCAATCAAAAACATAGCTTCAAAATATTTTTTGGACGTTTTTACATCAGAGAATACTTCGCCAAAAAAAAGTTTATTATAGCAATCTACTTTTACTGTGTCATATTTTGAATTTCTGGCAAGAATCAACAAACTATCTTTTTCATTTTTGTTTTGGGCAAAACAAGTTGAAGTTATTAGAAGAAGAATTACAAAGCTTATTTTATTCATAAATTTTATTTTGCATTGATTAAAATTAACAAAAAAATTAACATATATGATAACCATATCAATATTACTATTAATTTTTTTTATTAATAATGCTAATAAACACATTTTGTAACTCGACGATTTCCTCTGAAAGGTTCTTCAATTTATTTTTGTAATTCAAATCATAATCAGAAGAGATAGCTACTTTTTCATTCAGGTAAAGTTGCTTTTTATGTAGAGAAGATATTATTTCTTCTAATTTTCGGATATTAGATAGGTGATTTTGCTCAATTTTTGAATTTTGAAAAATCAAAAACACGAGTACTACCATCAAAACAAGTATAAAGAAAGTGAGAATATAAATCATAAAAAAAGCCATTAAATCAATACAAATTTGACCTAATGGCTTTAAAAAAACAATACGTATAAATGCGTATTTATCCTTTTATTTTTTGAGTAAATTCTTTATCAGAATTAACTACTTCTCCGTTATATTGCAATTTCCAACCCATTGAATTAGTTACAACTAATATTTTTGACAATTCGCTTATCAAACGGTTTTTTGCATTCGATTTTAAAGAAGATTTTTCTATTTTTTTTGCTAAATTTTCTTTGGCGATTTTATTAATCTTATTGTAATCGTCTCCGGTAAATTCGTTAAATGTACTTTGATCTACATTGTAATATTTAATATCTGGACTGATTTTTATTTCCTCTTTTGGAATACTTGTAATAGTCAATGTTTTGTTTGGAGCATCGATGTCATATTGTACTTTACTTAAATCAAAACTTACTGTTACATCTGCATTGATAACTACAAGTGCTTTTTTGTCAAATGAAATTAAATCTCCAAGGTACTTATTTTGATCTTTATAGGTCATCACTTGAGAGAAATGTCCTTCGGTAACTACTAATTTACCTACGTTTTTAATTTGCTCTTGAATGAGATTGGTATCGTATTCTACTGAAGATGAATCTTTTTTTACAGTAACCAATTGGTAGATTAAAAAACCAATAATTGCAAAGAGAATTAGGTAAATAATCTTTCCAGAGCGAATTAATGCTTGAATCAAAGGAGTCATTACATTTTTAATATCGGTCTCGGTAGATGTTTGTCGTGCCATGAATTATATATTTGACAACGAAGATATAAAATCAATTCTTCTTTAATAGAACATCATTAGAAATTTTAACTTGATTGATTTGGTTTTTGCCTTCTACTGCTGATATGTAATATAATATTTCATTTTTTTCATCATAAAAAGGTTGTCCATCAAATTCGGCTGAGTTGATTTTGCTTCCTAAATTTATAGGTTCACTCCAGTTTTTCCAAGTATCATCTTGTCTATACGATACAAAAATATCGTGATTCCCTAGCGTGCTAAATCCATTGGAAGCAAATAATAATGTTTTTCCATCAGATAATAATTGAGGTGTAAAATCATCGTTTGCACTATTTATGATTTTACCCATATTTTGCAACATTCCATAAGTTCCGTCTTCTTTTTTATAGGCAAAATAAAGATCGACACCGCCTTGAGTAAAATCGGTTTCAACAGCTATTATCAATGTTTTACTATCATTAGTCATAGTTGCATCTGCAAAATCTCCATAACTGTTGTAAGCAGCTACTTTTATTTGTCCTTGAGATTGAGGTTTCCCATCTACCAAATTAAAAATTTCAAATCCAGTATTATTTGAACCTGGAGTATAAGTTGAACCGCCTTTTAAAACAAAACTTGAATTAACAACATCAACAAAATTATAATAATCGCCAGAATTTAATTGGGATTCAACTTGTTTATTCGTCCACGAATCTCCTTTTTTTGAATAAGAAATAATTTCTTCTTTATCTGAAATATTTATTGATGTATACAATTTATTTCCGTCTTCAGAAATACAAACCGTTGAAGGAATAACCTCTGCTAAATCAACTTTCTGAACATTAGATAAATTTTCAAAATCGGGTTTTGAATTTATATTAACTTCAATTGGAGTTTCAGAATCTGAAATTCCTATGGCATCAATTTGTTTTTGACCAGGCAATAGAGCAAAATTAAATTCTACTTTAACAGCAATTACTCCCGAAACCGAATTATCTAATATAGCATATTCAACTCCTGGATTAAAAACGTTGGGAACTTCTTGAATTTTTCTTCTTTTTCTTCCAAAATAATAAGCTCTGTCTGTATTTAAAGTAGTTCTGTATAATGGTGTTTTATAATTGGGTTTTCTTGACCAAACGTATTGAAACTTTTCGCCATCTGTAGAAACCGCAATAGCAACAACACAACCTGCATTAAGATTTTCAAATACAGCAACTTGCTTTACTGTTTGTGCTTTTTCAAAACCAACAATAACTGTTTCTCTTCCATCTAAAGCATTTTTGGGTGTCCATGCATTACCGCTGTAACCTCCTTGTGGAAATACATCTGGTTTTCCTAAAATCCTTTTGATTCCGAATTGTTTTCCACCTAAATCGGAAGAAAATTTTATCAACTTAGATGCCCATTGAACCTGTTGAGCATTAACAGAAAATAAAGTAAACAAAATAGCGGATAGATATAGATATTTTTTCATATGTTTAAATTTTATTTTTTTAGAGGTAACATATGGTATCGCCTATTTAATCATTGGTGTTTGTTTGCAACAAACTTTTTGTTAGTGGCGATTTCATAATTATTTCATTTAAAAAATGGGCTGCAACAAAGTCACAGCCCAAACAACAAAGTGTAATAACCTCTAATTATTTACTTTGATTTTTTCTACTTTTTTACCTTTGAAAGCGAAGATGAATTCACCATCAGAAGTAATATCGATTCCGCTACCATATTTTGGGCTTCCTCCTTTACCTTTAGATTGAACAGAACCTTTAGTTTCTCCATTAGTCATATCAATTCCGTAAATAATGTTTTTGCTATTTCTTTGATCTCTTAGATAATAATTACCTTCAATTTCATAGAAGAAATCAACACCTCTAATTTTGTCTGTTGCATAAGCTCTTGAACCATCTTTTTTGTTGTAAGAAGCTAATCCTTTTTCAGAAAGCACAACTACTTTATCACCAAAATCAATTACATCAGATGCTTTTCCTACTCCTGCATCATTGTGTTTTACATCGAATAATTGTTTTCCTGAAGCGATATCATATCCGTAAAACTCATCACCATCACCAACAAAAGCTGTTTTATCTTGATCAATTATGATATCTGTAATTCTTTTATCGAATTTTTCGGAACGCCATGATGTTAAACCTGTTTTATCATCGATTGCCAAAACTCCATTTTTTTGAGCTTTATAATCCCAGTAAATGTATGGTACGCTTTCTCTGTAAGTTCCACCCATTGGAGATGATCTTGTTTCCATTCTATATTCTTGAACTTGAACTTTACCTCCAATTTGAAGCATGATTTTATCACCTGTTTTGTATAAGTTTGGCATACTAAAAGCTCCTGTAATTTTTTCTGATGCCCATAATAATTTACCAGATTCTAAATCGTGTTTTTCAACATATTTAGTTCTATCTCTTGTACCTAACATCACTAAATAAACTGCATTTTCTTCAAATACTGGATCAGCAATAGTTCTGTAATATTTTTTGTTTGTTGAATTTGAGAACAAACCTTTTCCACCATCCATATCGTTTTCATAGATAGCTTCCCAAAGTTTTTGACCATTATTGATATTATAAACCTGAAGACCATTTAGATACATATAAATTTTATCGCCTTTTATCCATAAATCTAGAATAGCTCTTCTTGTAACCAATTCTTTCTCAACTGTTCCCAAGAAAGTTGCATCCCAAAGGACTTCACCATTTACAGCATTAATTTTCACTAACTGATTTTTGAATCCCGCGAATAAAGCTCCTAAAGCTGTTGGTTTGAAGTTCACCATGATAATTTCGTTTCTTTTAGCATCGTAAATGTATTTTCCAACACCACCTTTAAAACGATTAGTTTCCCAAACTTTTTCACCAGTATTGGCTTTTACTAATATTACTGAAGCCTTTTGAGAAATTAAAAAAGCGTCCAGCTCTGAAATGTATTTTACAGTCTCCAACTCACCTTGATCTGCTCCATCTTCTGATTTTGTTCCTTTAGGCATCAAGTTTTGATATTCTTCAGAATTCCATAACTCTTTTCCAGTTGCAATATCTAAAACAGCTACTCTATCGGTTCCCATTTTTCTTTCGTCAAATAAGAATAAGTAACCGCCTTTCTGTTTCCAAATAACATATTGGTATTCACTTTTGTTAGTTTTATTTGTGGTAAGTTTTTTATAATCACCACTCCATAACATTTTTCCGTTGGCATCTAATACCGTTGCAGAATTGTCATCTGTACCAAGAATATAAGAACCATCACCATCATTTACTGCCAATCTACTAGCTTTGTTATCAAATTCTGATTCCCAAACTGTAGAGAAATTTCCTGATTTTTTACCAGCCGATTTTCCACCGCCAGTTACTTTGCCTAATAATTTTCCGAATTGTGCATTGGATTGCAATGTTCCCATCATACAAATGGAAAGCATTAAAATTGATAATTTTTTCATTGTTAAATAATGTTTAGAGGTTGTTTTTAAAAGGTTACTGTGTAACGAATTTTATATCGTTGTTGTTTTTGAAGTTTGAATTGAAATTTGTGATCTAAAATGTAAGATGACATAAAATTGATAAAGTCAATATTCTTTATATCGCTATCAACTTTGAAGAAAGTAGCAACTTTACCATTTTGAACTACACTAATATCAATTACCATAGTTCCTTTTACGTCGGCAAATTTTTTATTTTTCTTTTTTGTAAATTCTTGTGATTGAAATACTTCATCAATCTCTTTTGTTACTGTTTCTGCAACAACTTCTTCATCAGTTAAAACTGGTTTTTGAGCATTGATTGCAGGAGAAATTAATAGTAAGAATGTTAATCCGAAAACAAGTCTGATTATACGCATGACTAATTTGTTTAATGTTACAAGGCAAACTTATAACTTAAACAAATCGAGGGAAATACGAAAAAATACGTATTTTAACTAAAATGTATGAATGGTAATTTTTGTTGAAGTTGTTCAATTTTAGCTTCAAGGTTGGCTAAAAATTTTTGATGACTTTCAGAATTTGGATTGAATGGTCTGTGTTTTAAAGCTCTTTGAATTTCACAAACCTGATTCATCAATCCGAATTCACTTTCAGAAACGTAGTTTTCAAAGAATTTTATCCAAATATAATCGATAGCTGACTGACTTGGATGCAACATATCATCGGCATAAAATCGATAATCACGAAGTTCGTCCATCATAATTTCGTAGGAAGGAAAATAGATTGTAGATTGCAGATTGCAGATTGCAGATTGTAAAGCGGTAATCAAATGCGCTTTGCTTCTTTGGTTTTCAACAAATCCATCTTTGATATGTCGCACAGGCGAAATCGTAAAAATAAAATTACAATTTGGATTGATTGATTGAATTAAATTGATTGAATTCTCAATTGATTTTTCAATAATTTCTACAGATAAAATTTCTTTGTCAAATTGATTTTGTGGTACTTTATGGCAGTTTGCTACAATTTTATTTGACGCTTTATGTCTATAAACCCAAGACGTTCCGTAAGTAATAATAAAATGAGATGCTTCTATAATTTGAGTTCTAAAAAGATGTAGTACTCTATTCAAATTTTGTACTATTAATTCTGAAGAAGTATCACTTAAAAGGGAATGAACTTCATAACAATGCCATAAATCGTTATGAAAAAAAATGTCATTTTCTGTAAACTCAATTTTATTTACAGCTCTGTTTATAAGATTTTCAATAGATATTGGATTGAAAATAATTCCGAAAGGATTTACAGAATTCTGAAACTTAAAATACTCGAATTTTTCTCCCATATTCTCAGCAAAACACGAACCAATAGAAATAATTTTAGAATTATAATCTATAGGATTTTGATATTTTGCAATTGGAACTTTGGTAGTGAAATTCATTTACGTGTGAAAAAAAAATTAATTAGTCGCTTTTTTTTCTTTTTTGCTTTTCTTTTTGCTTTCTTTTTCTAATTTTTTTTCTTCTTTCTTAGCGGCAATTTCCAATTTCTTTTTTTCTATTTCTGCATTTCTTTTTTGAATTGAAACATTTAAACCAGTAATAGTTTGAGAAGATGATTCAATTTTTTTATTGTTCTTAGCAATCTTAGAATTTAATTTTTCAATCTTTTTTTCAATTTTTTCAGATGCCTCTTTATCTTGGCTTTGACTTAAATCATTTTTTAACTGCGCAACCTCTTGAGCCATTTCGGCATTTTTGGCTACTTTTTTATCTTTTTTTAGAATTTCTTTTTTTAATAAATCCTCTGCTGATATCTGATTTCTTTGCATTTGCATCATCATTCTCATTTGTTGTTGCTGCATTTGCATTTGTCGTTGTTGCATTCTCATTTGATTTTGTTGCTGCATTCTCATTTGATCTTGCTGCCTCATAATTTGCTGATTTTGTTGCATATTACGCATGTTATTCTGCATATGAAAATTGTTGTTGCCTTGTGAAAAAGCAGCATTTACAAATAAAAAAAACAATGCTATTCTTAGTATATTTTTCATTTTTATTTAATTATAAGTGATTTTTATTTTGTTAGTTTTTTAGATTAAAAAATCAACCGCTTTCTCCAAAGCTTCCTTAATTCCTAAAACATTTTTTCCTTTTCCAGATGCGAAAAACGGTTGTCCGCCACCATTTCCATCTATGTATTTTCCTAATTCTCTGATTACATTTCCTGCATTTAATGATTTTTCTGCAACCAATTCTTTTGAAATGTAACAGTGAATATTAGGAGCGTCATCTTCAACCGAAGCTAAAAACACGAATGAATTTGGTTTAGATGTTCCAATAGCTTGAGCTAAATCTTTAGTGGAACTCATTGACAAATCAACTTGTTTAGCTAAAAAGTTAATTCCGTTTATTTCTTGAAAATCTGAAACTAACGTGTTTTTTAATCCGTCTATTTTTTCTTTTAATAATTGCTCAATTTGTTTTTTCAACTTTGCATTATCGTCTTGCAATGAAGCAACCGATTTTAAAATATCTTGTGGATTTTTCAAAGTTTCCTTAATTTCTGCCAAAGTTGTTTCTTGATTTTTGTAGAAATCTTTCACAGCATCTCCAGTGATTGCTTCAATACGACGAATTCCTGCGGCAACTGCACCTTCTGAAATGATTTTGAACTGCCAAATATCTGCAGTATTTTTTACGTGAATTCCACCACAAAGCTCTTTGCTTTCGCCAAATTCAATCATTCTTACTGAATCACCATATTTTTCTCCAAATAAAGCCATTGCGCCTTTCTCCAAAGCTTCTTTAATTGGAATATTTCTGTGCTCTACCAATTGCAATTGTGCTTCGATTTGCTCATTTACACTTGCCTCAACTTGACGTAATTCGTCATCAGAAACTTTAGAAAAATGCGAAAAGTCAAAACGCAAGTAATTTGGATTTACTAACGAACCTTTTTGTTCCACATGTGTTCCTAAAATGTTTCTCAATGCTAAATGCATCAAATGCGTAGCCGAGTGATTTTTAGAAGTTGACGTTCTTAAATCGGTGTTTACTTTTGCTACAAATCCTGCTTCAATATTTTCTGGAAGTTGTTTTGCAAAATGTAATATTAAATTATTTTCTTTCTTAGTATCAATAATATCAATGGTTTCGTTAGCAGAAACTAAGGTTCCTTTATCTCCCACTTGTCCTCCACCTTCAGGATAAAATGTTGTGTTGTCTAAAACAATTTGATATAAAATTCCATCTTTTTTTGAATCTACTTTACGAATTCTAGTGATTTTTACTTCGTTTTCGGTTTGGTCATAACCTACGAAAGTTTCTACGTTTCCTGGAATTAAAACTGACCAATCTTCTGTAGAAACCTCTGAAGCTGCACGAGAACGCGCTTTTTGTTTTTGTAATTCCGATTCGAAATCTGATTCGTTGTATGAAAATCCTTTTTCTTTTAAAATTAACGCAGTCAAATCCTTTGGAAATCCGAAAGTATCGTACAATTCAAAAACTTTTGCTCCTGAAACTTCTTTTCCAGATGTTTCAGCAACAACTTTATCTAACAATTGTAAACCTTGGTCTAAAGTTCTTAAAAACGAAGCTTCTTCTTCACGGATTACATTAGTAACCAATTGCTGTTGCGATTTGATTTCTGGGAAAAATTCGCCCATTTGATTAGCTAAAACTTCAACTAATTTATTGATAAAAGGTTCTTTAGTATTCAAAAATGTAAATCCGTAACGAATCGCACGACGCAAAATTCTACGAATTACATAACCTGCACCAGTGTTGGAAGGTAATTGTCCGTCAGCAATTGCAAAGGCAACCGCACGAACGTGATCGACAATTACACGAATAGCAATGTTGGTTTTATTTTGTTCTTCTGAAACGTTTTTAACTTCGTTTGAAGTGTATTTAAATCCTGTAATTTGTTCTACTTTTTCGATTAGCGGAGTGAAAACATCCGTGTCGTAATTGGAAGTCACATTTTGCATTGCCATACATAAACGCTCAAATCCCATGCCGGTATCAACATGTTGTGCTGGTAGTTTTTCTAACGAACCATCAGCTTTTCTGTTGAATTCCATGAAAACGTTGTTCCAAATTTCAACCACTTGCGGATGATCGGCATTTACTAAACTTCTTCCAGAAACTGCAGCTCTTTCAGCATCGGTTCTTAAATCGATATGAATTTCTGAACACGGACCACACGGACCTTGATCACCCATTTCCCAAAAGTTGTCTTTTTTATTTCCAAGAATAATTCGATCTTCTGTAACATATTGTCTCCAAATATCCCAAGCTTCCTGATCGAAGGCAACATTTTCTGTAGGATTTCCTTCAAAAACAGAAACGTACAAACGGTCTTTATCTAATTTTAAAACTTCTGTAAGAAATTCCCAAGCCCAATCCAATGCTTCTTTCTTAAAATAATCACCAAAAGACCAGTTTCCTAGCATTTCGAACATAGTGTGATGATAAGTGTCAAAACCTACATCTTCAAGATCATTGTGCTTTCCTGAAACACGAAGACATTTTTGCGTATCGGCTATTCTTGGACTTTTTGGAGTTCCGTTTCCTAAAAAGTATTCTTTGAATTGCGCCATTCCTGAGTTATTAAACATCAAGGTTGGATCGTCTTTAAGCACAATTGGTGCCGATGGAACAATTAAATGTCCTTTTGATTCAAAGAAATTGAGGTATGCTTTACGAATGTCTTGTGATTTCATTTTCGAAATTAATATTAATATTGTTTTGAAACTTTTATTTTACAAAAATGGACGGCTCTTTAGCCCTGATTGAAGCAAGTATCCTCGAAGAGATACTGCGAAAAGCAGGAACAAGAATAACAAAAATGCTTAAAGTTTCGCTCATAAAAATAGGAAAGTTTGAAACATTTATTAAATTTGTTCGTATAACCATTGTTGTTCTTAAAACGTTTACAAAAATAGTATAATTTAAGAAATGTCGAAGAAAGTTAAGTATTATTACGATCCAGAAAGTTTAGCTTACCGAAAAATTAATCCTCAGAAAAGGAAAAAATTTGGTTATGCCTTGTTATTCTTGGTTGCATCGGCTTTATTTGGATTTCTTTGCTTTGTAATTTTAATGAATACACCCTATTTTGAAACACCAAAAGACAAGATTCAAGCCAGAGAAATTGAAAATTTGAAGTTGAGTTATGCTCTTTTAAATAAGAAAATTGAAGATATCGATCAAGTAGCTTCAGATTTAGAAGAACGAGATAATAACTTATATCGCGTTTATTTTAACTCCTCGCCCATTTCAAACGAAAAACGAAGAGGAATTATCGACAGAAAAAGATATAAAGAATTAGAGGGATTTAATAATTCTGAATTAGTCATAAATACATCGGAAAAAGTGGATGCTATTTCAAAAGCATTGGCAGTACAATCAAAATCATTGGACGAAATTTTGAAATTGGCTAAAGCAAAAGACAAATTATTGAGTGCCGTTCCTGCAATTCAACCAGTAAAAAATGAGGATTTGAAGCATATGGCATCTGGATTTGGATACAGAACTGATCCGTTTACAAAAGCAAGAAAAATGCACGAAGGAATGGATTTTACAGCTAAAACTGGAACTCCAATTTATGCTACTGGCGATGGAATTGTGAAAAGTGCTGATAATTCACTTTCAGGTTATGGAAATCATATTGAGATTAATCATGGTTTTGGCTATTTAACATTGTATGCCCATTTAAGCAAGTACAAAGTAAGGCCAGGACAACGAGTAAAACGCGGTGACATAATCGGATATGTAGGAAGCACAGGAAGAAGTCAGGCGCCACATTTACATTATGAAGTTCACAAAGACGGAAAAGTAGTTAATCCGATTAATTTTTATTACGGAAATATTTCGGCAGCAGAATACGTAGCGATTTCAAAAATTGCTAATCAAGAGAATCAGTCTTTAGACTAGTGTTCAGTGTTCAGTGTTCAGTGTTCAGTGTTCAGTGTTCAGTGTTCAAAATTAAATAAATAGAAAAAAATGCACATAGAATTATCAAAAGACAAATTATATTTTAGTATTGGTGAAATTGCCGAAGCTTTTGATGTAAACGCATCACTTATAAGGTTTTGGGATAAAGAATTTGACATTCTTAAACCAAAGAAAAATGCCAAAGGAAATAGAATGTTCACACAAGAAGATGTGAAGAATTTACAACTGATTTATCATTTAGTTAAAGAACGCGGATTTACCTTGGAAGGAGCAAAAACGCATTTGAAAGAAGGTCAGAAAAAAACCTTAGACAAATTTGATATCATTTCAAAGCTTGAAGGAATCAAAGCGGAGTTAACAAACATTAAGAATAATTTATAAATCAATAACAAATTAATTATTAACAGAATCTGAAATAAATTCAGATTAAAAAACAATTAGAAATTATGAGAAAATGGTTAATACCTGTTGGTATAATTGTAGTTTTACTACTTTTGGCAGTATCATCGTATAATGGTTTAGTAAACGTTGAAGCCGATACAAAAACAGCTTGGTCAAAAGTTGAAAGTGCTTATCAAAGAAGAAATGATTTGATTGATAATTTAGTAAGCACAGTTAAAGAATCTGCTAATTTTGAAAAATCTACGTTAGAAGCAGTAATTAATGCTCGTGCTAAAGCAACATCAATTTCAATTGACCCTACAAACGTTACTCCTGAACAATTAGCACAATTTCAACAAGCCAAAAGCTCAGAAATGAGTTCATTATCTAGACTACTCGTTTCATTCGAAAAATACCCTGAATTAAAAACTACTGACGCTTTTAAAGAATTACAATCACAAATTGAAGGAACTGAAAATAGAATTAACGTTGAAAGAGATCGTTTTAACGATGCTGCAAATCTTTATGACAAGAAAATAAGAAGTTTTCCAAGTGTTATTTTTGCTAAACTTTTTGGTTTTAATGAAATTGCAAGATTCAAAGCTGACTCAGGAGCTGAAAAAAAACCGAATGTAGGAGAAAGCTTCCGTAAAAAATAAGATAAAAAATGATATGTCAAAAGTAGAAGACTTTTTAACTAAAGCTGAAGAGGAAGAAGTAGTTGAAGCTATTCGTTTGGCTGAAAAAAATACTTCAGGTGAACTTCGTGTGCACATAGAAAAAGAAACATCCATGGCTCCTATTGACAGAGCTGTGGAGGTTTTTAATCTACTAAAAATGGACAATACTAAAGACCGCAATGGCGTCATTATTTATGTGGCTTTAAAAAGCAAACAATTTGCAATTTATGGTGACAAAGGTATTAATGAGAAAGTTGCTGATGATTTTTGGAATTGTACTAAAGACATCATGCTAAACCATTTTAAAAACGGCAACAACAAACAAGCATTGGTTGACGGAATTAACAATGCAGGCGAACAACTTAAAAAACATTTTCCATTTGTGGATAATGATACAGACGAACTTTCTAACGAAATATCAAAAGGATGATACAACTAGTTTTTAGAATCGTGAAATTTCTCTTGATTGTATCATTATTGTTGCTACATCAACTTGGATTTTCTCAGTATGAAATTCCAAAAAAACCTTCGTTTATTCCTCCAATAATCGATAGTACGAAAACATTATCTGATTCTGAAATAAAAAATCTGTACGAAAAATTAAGAATTTATTCAGATAGTACATCTACAGAAATTTTTGTTATGATTGTTTCTACAACCCAAGGACAAGATGTTTCTAAATATGGTTTTGACATTGCTGATAAATGGAAAATTGGTCAGAAAGGAAAAGATAACGGAATCGTTTTTCTAATCGCTAAAGACGATAGAAAGATGACCATTCAAACAGGATATGGAACCGAACATTTGCTTACTGACGCACTTTCAAGGAGAATTATTGAACAAGATGTAAAACCATTCTTTAAAGAAAGTCGATATTACGAAGGCATTGACAATGGCATAAATGCTATTTTCAAAGTTATGAAAGGCGAGTATAAAAATGACAAAAAATCATCAAATGATGGCTTTGCTCCTATTCTTTTGTTCATAGTAATTTTCGTTGTTATCATGATTTTAGCATCAAAAAATAAAGGCGGCGGAAACTCTGGAAATTCATCTGGAGGACCTAGTTTACTTGATATTATCATATTGAGTAATATGGGACGAAGCTCAGGTGGTGGATTTGGTGGTGGATTTGGCGGCTCGTCTGGCGGAGGCGGTTTCGGCGGTTTTGGCGGCGGAGGCGGTTTTGGCGGTGGAGGCGCAAGTGGTGATTGGTAAAATCAAAATCTTCGATATATAAAAATAAATACCCCAAAAGTGAATTGCTTTTGGGGTATATTTTTATCAAATTTAATTCTGAATTAAAACCACATCATTCCGCCTGATTTCTTTTCTTTTCCTGCGAATTTTTCTAGCTTGTAGGTTAATGAAAACATTATGTAACGTCTTAGCACTACGTTTTCTTCATCTCTAATTGACGTTGCTGTGATGCTTCTTGTTGCGTTTTGATTTTGATTCAACATATCATACACTTTTACTTTTGCCATTAATTTCTTTTGATAAAAACTATAAGACAAACTAGTATTCCATAAGTAGAAATCTTTCTTGAATCCGCTTGCTATGTTTGAGTTGTACGTGTATCCAAAGTCGTTTCCGAAAGTCCAGTTTTTTGGCCAAAAACTTGTTACTTGTATGTTTAATCGATGTATAAAATTGGATGCCGATTCAATCACATAATTTGAAAAATTAGTTTTGTTATAAGAATAAGTATACGATGGATTAATCGTTAACAGTTCACCATATTCATATGTAAAATTAACTCTTGGATTGAATGTAAATGTTTTTGCGCTAAACAATTCTCCATCGGTAAATCCTTTTGACAAACCAAAATTGTTATTTGCTCTAAGTTCAAATCTATATTTGTGTCCGTCTTTTTTGATGGATTTATTCCAATATAACCCAAACCACGAGTTATATGTACCAGATACATTTTCGTATGAAGTTGTTCTTTTTCTATTGGCATCAAATGTTGTTGAAGATACAATTTGATTATCGTAAAAATTTCCTCCTGTATAAACTCCATATCCAGAACGTGTTGCGTAATCGAAATCTCTGTAAGAAAAATAGATACCATGATTTTGATTCAAATCTAAATTTGGATTACCAATTATAGTATTCAATGGATTGGCTAAATCTTCTACTGGTAAAATTTGTCTTGCAGTTGGAAGCGTGTAAGAGTAATTGTAGTTAATCCATAAGTTTTTACTTTTTGAAAAACGATAACTAGCATAAGTGTTTATGTAGGGTAAAACAAATTCTTTTTCTAAACTGGTTTTCACATTTAAATATTCTGAATCATTATCAAAATTGATTAATGTGGTTCCAACATTCAAATTGAAATTCATTTTTTTGCTATTGTAGGCTAAACCTGTGTTTGGGGTAATTGTCCTTTCTAACGAATTGAAAACATTAGATAATTCATCATTTGCAATAGAATAAGTTTCATTTGTTGCATCAAAATCAAAAGAATTTCTTCTATCTCTGTTTCTATCCATTTTATATTCTACACCCAATTTTACTAGAAGTGAATCTGTAATTGGCTGATAAAACTCTAGTTCTGCCCTATAATTGGAGCTTATATTTTTAGAATTATTGGTCTGATTCCTGACATCATCTGGATCGGCTCCTTGATAAAAAATAGTTGTTGACCTTACAATTTCATCTTCTTTTGTGTTAGAATTTTCGTTATCAAAAACAAAACTTAAACTTTTACCTTTTCTTTTAAACGATTTGGTAAAAGACAAAGTATTATTGAACGAGTCATTATTATTTTCATAAAAATTATTTGAGCTACTTTCGTTTAAAAGAGCATTAGCTGCATCAAAAGAAGATTGAGAAGCAACATTTCTATTTTTGTTATTAGACTTTGTGAAATTTGGTTCTAATGATATTGTTGTTAATGAATCTATTTTAAATTCAAATAATGAAGTTACATTATGAACGTATCTGTCTTCGTTTGTATTTGAATTTGAATTTGTTGAGAAATTTCCTGAGGGAAGAAAGTTAGTCAAACTTGTTCTATTGGTATTTTTAGAATTTGCTCCTGAATAAAAATAACTTAAGGAAGTTTCTGCATCTTTAAACCATTCATCAGAATAATTCAATCCAACTAAATTAGACTGTGTAATCCCTTTATTTCCTCCAAAACTTCTTCCGTTTATCCCAAACGAACCGTTGTCACCAATCCATACACTCCTATTTCTTCCGCCACCCATATTATCAAAAACTTCATCCATTGAGAATCCAGTTGCATTGATATTATTGGATGATGCCAAAAGACTTATCTTTCTATTATTCTTAAAATAATTTACAAGTGTACTAGATTCATATCGTTTATCAGAACCTTGTCCTCCCATGAACTTACCAAAAAATCCTTTGTTTTTATTTTCGTCAATGGTTAGATTTATACTAGCAGTATTGGCACTTGCTGCAGCACCTGTTTGCTCTTCTTTTTTAGTTTTAGTATCAGAAACTTGAACTTTATTTATAATATCTGAAGGCAAATTTTGTAGCGCAATTTTACCATCTTTATCAAAAAATGGTTTTCCGTTGACTAGGATTTGATTTACTTCTTTTCCGTTTACCGTTATTTTTCCATCAGCGTCAATTTCTACGCCAGGCAATTGTTTCAATAAAGTTTCTACATTAGCATCTGGACGCACCTTAAATGAAGATGCATTAAACTCTAAAGTGTCTTTTTTAATTCTAATTGGAGGAGTTTCTTTCTTGATGATGACTTCATCTAGATTATTTATAGCAACTTTTAATGCTAAAGTTCCAAAATCTTTGTCGGCAGATACATTCTCTATAGGTATTTTATATTCATCGTAAGTAACAAAAGAGATTTTTAGAAAAACTGGTTTATCTATTTTCTTTAATTTGAAATCAAATTTTCCAAATTTATCTGTAATCGTATAGTCAATCACTGTTGAATCTTTGGCTGACGAAAGGTAAACTGTTGCTGATTCAATAGGTAATTTGGTTACTTCATCAATTACTTTTCCTTTTAAATTAAAGGTGTTTTGACCATAAGTAAAGGAGCAGAATACAATTGCAAGTACGACGTAGAACGTTTTAGGCATAAATTTATTGGTTAGTTTTTCTAAATAACTGCGAAATAAAGACTTTAGTATTTAAAGAAATAATTTCTTACAAAACTTTAACATAAGTAAATAAAAAAACGCCCAATTTCTTGGACGTTTCTTAGTGTTATTTCTTCTTTTTAGTTGTCTTTTTTACAACTTTCTTTTTTGTAGTTACAGGAGCTTTAGTTTCGGGTATTATAGGGTCTGCTCCTCATTTCAACAATTTCAAAGACTCTAAAGCATAATTATTTGTTGGATCTATAACTAAGGTTTTACCAAAAAACTCTTTTGCTTTTACTTTATCAGTATTAGCATAGAATGCTGCAATACTGTTATAAGCTTCTGTTAATTTTGGTTTTAATCTATTTAACTCATCTTGATAAATCGAATAATTAAAATCTTTAATTGTATTTTTATATAAATCTTGTATATAATTATTATTTGATAAATCAACATTTGCTTTCTCTAAATCTTTCTTTAATTTTTCAAATGCATAAGTTAAATATTTATCATAGTTAGCTGCCATCACATCATCTTTTTCCAATGAACTGTTAATTCTTGCTTTGTATAAATATGCCTCTTGATAAGTTGGTGATGCTGTAATTACATTATCCATAGCTTTATCAGCTTTATCTAAACTTACAAGGTCAATAGTTTTAGCATCTTTTCCTCTATTGATTGTGAAAACAGAAAGACCATAATAAACATTATCTTCAAGATAGTTTTTAGACGTTGGACTGGAAATTGCTGCTTCAAAAATAGCTGAAGAAACATCATACAACTTTTGTCCAAAATATTTTTTACCAATTTCGTTCAAACCATTTGCTAAAACTGGCTCCATAGTAACTGCTTTCTGAATCTCAGCTGCTCCATTTTTTAACATTGTTGCGTCAACTGTTTTCCCATCTGCACCAATTGATTTTTTTACAAGAGCTAATCCTAAATAATAGTAATCACCAGGTATAATTTTAGTTCCTTTTGCAATAAATTCATTAAGTGCTGTAATAGCTGCTTCTGTATTTCCATTTTCATAAGCAGAATAACCTAAATAACGCAGAATTCTTGGATTAACTTTATCTAGTTTTTTCATTTCATTTGCTTCTGCTTCTAGAGCTACATAATCTCTTGCTAAGATTAAGAAGTCTGCATGACGCATACGAGATGTTAATGAATAATCTGTTAATTTCATGTACTCATTATAGCTATCTAATGCTTTTTTGATGTTTTCTGTATAAGTAGAAGGTTTATTGTTAGCCCACAAATAGTAAGTCTCTGCTAATTCTCTGTAAACAGGACCATAACTTTTGTTGATTGCAATAACTTCATCATACGCTTTAATTGCTTCACCGTAAGCTTTAGCTCCTTTCAACAAAACACCTAATTGCATTTTAGCTCTAATCAAAGAACTATCTGATTGGTATGCGTTTCTATAGGCAGCATAAGCTTCATTTTGATTTTTCTCGCCATAATAAGCATCACCTAACGCTAATTGTATGTAGGCATTAGTTGGATTTGCAGCTTTGGCTTTATTCAAAACTTCAATCGCTGCTTTATAGTCAGGTTTGTCAGCATTCATATAAGCTTTTGCAATATAGATGTACTCTTCAACATCTTTCTTTTTAAGATCTTTGGTTACTGCATCAAATTTAGATTTTGCAGCAGCAACATTACCACTATTCAATTCTAATTGACCTAGACCAATGTTATTGATTTTTCCTTCTTCAGAAGATAAACCTCTGTCAAAAGCAATTTTTGCAGAATCCTCGATGTTTTGAGTTAGATATATATTCCCTAAAAGAAATGATGCTCTACCATTACTTTTGGTTTGAATAATACTCTTTAATAATGACTTAGCTTTTTCATACTGTTCAGCATCAATCGCTTTTCTAGCTTGATCTAAGTCTTGTGCTTGGCTCACTGCGGCTGAAGCTAACAAAGCAATACTGAAAATTTTAAATTTGCTCATCTTATTGTAATTTATTTCTTGTTTTCTATTTGATTTCTAATTCTAATATTTCGGCTTGGTTCTCTTATTGGAGCTAGTCCCGATTGTGTAATTATTCTTTGTCCTATCTCTCCAGCTATGAATGACGCAAAGCCCATTCCCAAACCATTATATCCTTGACAATTTATAATATACAAAACGCGTGCCAAAGGGTATGCTCTACTTCCTATGTTCTCTTGTGAAGGGTAAACATACTTATTATCAGCAGTTTTCACACTTAAAATTTTTACACTATTTACATATCTTTGCATTGCTGCTTTTGGTTGTGTCAACCAATTTATTCCAACTACACCAATCATTCCATCATTTTCTGAAACGTATTTAATTACATCATCATTTGTTTTGAAAGAAAAAACACCTTCACTTGGAAGTGATTCTATCTTTGCTAATCTGCATAAATAGCTAACTGTACTTGAGTTAGGGTTGTCAAAAACCAATCCTTTTATGCTGTTTTTAGTCCCTTTTAAATAATTGATTACTTCTTTTAAATCAATTAAAGTATCGTTTGATTTTGTATTTTTAATAAAAGTAATAGCATCTATTGCAAATGGTGTTGACCTTGGAGTGATTCTATTATTTTTAAAAAAAGTTATTTCTTCATTGTTAAAATCACGCGAAAGAACAATGATACCCGATTTTTTGTCCGTTAAATCATTTAAACTTTCCTTTTCCGATTTTGGTAACAAGGTTAATTTTGCATTATAATCTGTTTGAAAAATAATGGCTTGATCTTCGACTATTGGCATTAGCGATTCGTCAACTAAAATCGAAGTTTGCCCTTCGATAATCGAATCAGAATTTGCACTATTACTATCTTTTTTTTTACATGATAAAATAAATCCCACTATAAAAATTGGCAGTATAGCCAGTAAAAGAAAATTTTTATTCTTCATCATTGTTAGTATTAAAATATCTATAGAATCTGAAAAAACCGTAAGCCATTAATAATATACCTAATGCTATTCTATATTTTGGTTGTAATTTAACTGGAAAACTAGTCCAAAAAATTAGCACAATACCAAATGTTAAATAAATCAAAAAAAACAAAAATCCTATAAATAGAAGAAATCGCTCGTTAAGCGATTTCTTCTTATAGTTTGAAATTAATTTCTTAATCATTACTATTCTTCTTGAGGAGCAGAAAGCGTTATAGGTAATTGGTATGAACATCTAACTTTTTTACCATTTTGCTCAGCTGGAGTCCATCTTGGAGATTTTCTCAATACTCTTTCAGCTTCTTTTCCAGTTCCATAACCAATATCTCTTAAAATTTTGATATCTGTTAACGAACCATCTTTTTCAACAACGAATTGAATAAAAACTTTTCCACCCGGACTATCAGAAGGTACATTATAGTTGTTCTCAATAAATTTATAAAACTTAGCCATACCACCTGGAAACTCAGGTTTTACTTCGATACCAGCAGAATTATAAATTGTATTATCTTCCTCAACTACCGCAGGTCCTTTTGGACCATCACCAGGTGGTTCAAGAGATAAACCAGCATTTGGATCACCATCAATGTTTTCTTTCCCAATTTTTGTTTCCTTCAATTCCTCAACTTTAGGCGGTTCTTCTGTAACCTCATTAGTTTTAGCAACAACCGGTTTTACAAACTTAACCACATCTTGTTTTGGAGGTGGAGGTGGAGGTGGAGGAAGATTTTCCTTCGGTTTTTCCTCTTTTGGAGGTAACTTTATACTAGTAATTTTATCGTTTAATGCCTGATCATCATCGGTTCCGCTCGGTAACATGTCAATGATTACTGGTGCTGCAATCGCTAAAGAAAAAATAATAGCTCCAATTATGAATGCTCGAACATTAGTACTAGTATTTTTCTTACGTAATTCATAAGCACCATAACTTTTGTTACGTCCTTCAAAAACGATATCAATCCATTTATTGTTTAATAAATCTAATTTCATTTTTATCTAGTTTACAGCACTATTCAGCACTTTTGTTAAGTTCTTCAGCTAATTTATTTTCCTCAGGAGAAAAATCATTAACAATCGCATTTGTAGGCACTTTACATATTGCCATCTCATCTAAAATATCTACTAAATTTTTGTATGTAGATTTTTTAGTTGGTTTAATAATTACAATTAAACCTTTGTCTTTATCACCAGTAACTTGAGGTACAGATGCTACTCTTGAAAGTAATTCTTTACGAATTCCTTCTTTACCATAACCCGTAGTTTGTGGTTTACCATTTGGTTCTGGAGCTTCAAGAAGACCATGAAACCATTTAATTTGATCATTTGCACCTAGAATAACAGTAACTGTTCTTCTTTGGTCAGTTTTCATTTCAACTTTATCTTTTGGATCATCTTCTTTGTCAGGTAAACCCAAATCCATAGATTTTGGTTTAGATAACGATGTGGTTAACATAAAGAACGTGATTAATAAGAATGCCAAATCCACCATTGCTGTTAAGTCAACTTTAGAGTTTTGCTTTTTACTTCTTACCTTACCTCCGCCTTTTTTACCACCACCGTCGCCGGTATTTAATTCTGCCATATTGCTAAATAATTAAATATTAAAAATCTTTACCTCTTGCACCAGTAACTAAATTGAAGCTATTGATTTTTTGGTCTTGTAAAATATCCATAATTTTTTTAATATTTGGATATTCTTGTTTAGCATCACCTTTAATAGCGAAGTCTAGCTCTTTATCGTTTCCAAGCTCAATATTAGCTTGTCTTGCCGTATAGATCCAATCTTTTAATTGGTTATCTAGAGAATCTAAAGGAATTCCAGGTTGCAATCCTTCTTTATTTCTATCCGCAGCTTTCATTGCAATAATCTGTTTAAGTGCTTGAATAGGAACACCAAACTCGTCAATTAAAGCAAATTGTGCAGTCTCTTCTGGAGTAAATGATAGCTTGTATTTAGCTGCCATTAATTCCAAAGTTTTTGCTCGCACATCTCTATCTTTCATCCCAAAAAACACTTTGTCTTTACCATCGCTTTTTCCTATTGTTAACATAACTAATCCTGTGTCAGGAAGTTTAACTTCAACAGTAGATGCTGGAGTAGTAACGGGCAAGGCCTCTGGTGTTTTTGCAGTTGCAGTTAAGATAAAAAACGTGAGCAAAAGGAAAGCTACATCACACATAGCCGTCATATCAATAGACGCTACGTTTTTAGACATTTTTATTTTTGCCATTTGAATTTTATTAATATTTAACAATTTGAATAATATCAAATGTTAAATCATTACTATTATTTTAAACTCCCTCTTAATCTTCTGTAAGTATTTACGATAGAAGTACCAGCCTCATCAATTGAATAAGTTAAAGAATCAATTTTAGAGTTAAAGAAATTATACATAACAATTGCTAATGCAGAAGTTGCAATACCAGTTGCAGTATTAATAAGCGCTTCAGAAATACCCGTTGCAAGTGCCGCTTGGTCTGGAGTTCCTGAATTTGCTAATGCACCAAACGCTTTAATCATACCTGATACTGTACCTAATAATCCACCTAATGTACCTAAAGATACTAGTGTAGATAGGAT
This sequence comes from Flavobacterium cheonanense, assembly GCF_039539185.1. NCBI lineage: Bacteria > Pseudomonadati > Bacteroidota > Flavobacteriia > Flavobacteriales > Flavobacteriaceae > Flavobacterium > Flavobacterium cheonanense. Next base: position 621,638 of record NZ_BAABCT010000001.1, read on the forward strand.
AGTCATATGTTTTTCTAACATTGGCATTTCTAAAGTTGTTGATTCCTCAATTTCTTTATGAATCATCTCAGCAGCTTCTTCACTATTAAATCCTTCTTTTTTAACATCTTGAAACTTAACTAAAGCAGATTTAATTGCATTTGCAACTGATCCTTTTTGCTTATCGCAAGCATCGATAGCATCTTCAATATTTCCAGATTTAATATGAGATTGAACATTATTCATAAATTTATCAAGATTTGCTTTTCCAGCAGCTTTTGAAATTACAAAGAATCTTTCAAATGAAAACACTACTACCATCAATAACATACCTAATAAAATCGGAACAATAAATCCTCCCATATAAACCATACCTAAAGTATTTATTGGTTTTGGATGCTCTGTGTTGAAACTACCTGCTTCAAAATTAGATTCTGCACCCATAATAAATTTCCATACCAATGTACCTACTAAAATACATGCTACGATGATAATTCCTGTAATCATTCCTCCTCCGTTTGAACCGTTGTCTTTTTTAACGTTTGCCATTTTTTAAAATTTTAAGTTTTTAATAATTTATAAGTTTTAGTTGTAAGTAAACTTGAATAGGAGCAAATTTAATTTTTTAGTTTAAATAAAAAAACTTTTTTTGTTATTTATATCATTATTTTAAACATACAAATTCATAGTATTTATTCTATTGAAAATTTAATTTTAATGTTAAATGTTTAAAAGTTTCAATTATAACTAATTAAAAACTCAATAAATCCTAATCTTAATAACGTTTAATTAACTGCATTTATTATTACTATAGAGGTGAAAAAAGCAGAAAAGGTTGGGAAGAGGTAAAAAAATGAATCATATAGGGACATTAAGAGAAGTAAAAAAATGTATTATATTCGCTTTAAATTAAAAAATCATTCTAATTTTCATAATAATGAGTAAAAAAGATAACTTCATTCAGCACATTAACGAAGGTTACACTTCTAAAGGAGAAAGTATAATTCTAGGAGCTGCAATTTTAGACGCCGAACCTGTTGGAGAAACTCAAGTTAGAATTCCACTGAAAACATTAAACCGTCATGGATTAATTGCAGGAGCCACTGGAACTGGAAAAACTAAAACCATTCAAGTGCTTTCTGAGCAATTGTCTTCTTTTGGAATTCCTGTTTTAATGATGGATATAAAAGGTGATTTTTCTGGAATAGCACAACCTGGCGTGGAGAAACCTTTTATTACTGAACGTCATACAAAAATAAATATTCCCTACTCTACAAGTTCTTTTCCAGTTGAGCTAATGACACTTTCTGCTCAAGATGGTGTGAGAATGAGAGCAACCATTTCTGAATTTGGACCTGTATTATTTTCAAGAATATTAGATTTAAATGATACTCAAGCTGGAGTGATGGCGGTTATCTTTAAATATTGTGATGATAACAAAATGCCTTTGTTGGATTTAAAAGACATCAAAAAAGTCCTTAATTATATAACCGAAGAGGGAAAAGATGAAATTTCTGAAAACTATGGAAAGATTTCAACGGCTACAACCGGAACAATTCTGAGAAAAATTATTGAATTGGAACAACAAGGAGGCGATTTCTTTTTTGGAGAAAAATCATTCGAAATTGATGATTTAATGCGAATCGATGAAAACGGAAAAGGATACATTAATATATTACGTCTAACAGATATTCAAGATAAACCAAAATTATTCTCGACATTTATGTTGAGTTTATTGGCTGAAATTTATCAACAAATGCCTGAAAAAGGTGATGTTGATCAACCAGAATTAGTTTTATTCATTGATGAAGCACATTTAATTTTTGACGAAGCTAGTAAAGTACTTTTAGATCAAATAGAAACAATTATCAAGCTTATTCGTTCGAAAGGAATTGGCGTTTACTTTGTAACACAAAATCCTATGGATATTCCTAAAGGTGTTTTGGCACAATTGGGTTTAAAAATTCAGCATGCATTGAGAGTTTTTACAGCAAATGATAGACAAGCCATCAAACAAACAGCAGATAATTACCCAACTTCTGATTATTATCAAACCGATGAAGTTTTGACTTCGCTTGGAATTGGAGAGGCTTTTGTAACTGCTTTAAACGAAAAAGGAATTCCAACACCTTTGGCGGCAACAATGCTTCGTGCTCCTCAAAGTAGAATGGATATTTTGGTGGATTCTGAAATTGATGCTATCAATGCAAAATCGAAACTTGTAAAAAAATATGCCGAAGAAATCGACAGAGAAAGTGCTTACGAAATTCTAACTAAAAAAATTGAAGAAGCATTTGAACAAGCTGAAGAAACTGAAGTAGAAGAAAAGAAAAGTAACGAACCAAGTACTGCAGAAGTTATTGGTAAATCTGTAACAAAAGTTGTTACTAGTGCAAGTTTCATTCGTGGTGTTTTTGGAATTTTGATGAAGATTTTTAAGAAATAGTTGGATGATGGAAGTTGGATGATGGAAGTTGGATGATGGATGATGGATGATGGAAGTTGGATGATGGATGATGGATGATGGAAGTTGGATGATGGAAGTTGGATGATGGATGATGGAAGTTGGATGATGGAAGTATTTATGACTTTTAAACTTCTAAACACATAAACTTTTAAACACACAAATGAAAGGTTACATTACTATAGGATTGCTTATACTTTCTAATGTTTTTATGACATTGGCTTGGTATGGACATTTAAAATTTAAAGAATTAAAATGGTTTGAAAATGCTGGATTGATTACGATTGTTTTAATCAGTTGGGGTTTGGCATTATTTGAATATTGCTTTCAAGTTCCTGCTAACCGAATTGGGTTTCAAGGCAATGGAGGACCTTTTTCTTTATTGCAATTAAAAGTCATTCAAGAAGTAATTACATTGGTAATTTTTGTTATTTTCTCAATGCTGTTTTTTAAAAATGAAACATTGAGATGGAATCATTTTATGGGAATGTTTTTTTTGATTTTGGCGGTTTATTTTATTTTTAGGAAATAAAGAAAAGAATATAGAAAATAGATTTATGAAAAAATACTTAATCCAAAAAACACCTTTTGTAGTTCCAACTACTGATGGTAAATTGATTGAAGAACATCATGGAAAAGTTGCAACCAATAATAATGACATTTCAATTGCTCATATGATTGCACCACCAAAATGGAGTGAACCTTTTCAAACACCTGAATTTGAAGAATACACTTATATTATTTCAGGTAAAAAGCAATTTATTATTGAAGACGAAATTGTAATTTTAGAAACTGGTCAATCTATAAAAATTGAAGCCAATACAAGAGTTCAATATTCTAATCCGTTTGATGAACCTTGTGAATATATTGCCATTTGCAAACCGGCATTCGATTTTACAAAAGTGCATCGCGAGTAAAATACCAATATTGAAATTCCAAATTCCAAAATGTAAATAAATTGGGATTTGGGATTTTTTTATTTGGAATTTAATAATTGAATAATCATATTCTCTACTTCTTCTGAATTCCATTTATTTTCAATATTTTCTATTTTCAAAATTTCTTCCATGATTTTATTTTGAAAATCTCCAATGGCTAAAGCTTCTGAATACGGTTGTAAACTAAAAGTTACACGACTATATAATGGCATCCATTTGTCAGGATGTTTGTCTGAAAACCATTTTTCGATTTTCTTTTGAAGAAGAAATTTTTCATCTGCGGTTTTCGAACTCATTTCCATGAAATTTCTATAGGAAAGTTCGGCAATAGCATCAGTGTTTGGTTTTCTAGAGTTTTCGTAATCGTTTAACAAATTTGCCCAATCATCACCATATTTTTCAATCATATTATTTAAAACGGTAATATCTTCAAATCCGGCATTCATTCCGTGACCATAAAATGGAACTATAGCATGACAAGCATCACCTATTAGAGCAACTTTATCACTAAAAGTCCAAGGAAAACACTTCATAGTAACTAAATAACTTGTTGGATTTTTAAAGAAATCTTCCACAAGATTTGGAATTACTTCTTTTGTATCTGGAAAATGTTTTGCGAAAAATTCAACTAATTGTTCCTTTGTTTTTAATTCTTCAAAAGAATTTTCTCCATCGTGGGGCATAAACAATGTACACGTAAAACTTCCATTAGGATTTGCTAATGCCATAAGCATGAAATTTCCTCTTGGCCATATATGCAAAGCGTTTTTATTTAGCTTATGTTTTCCATCAGGATTTGCAGGAATATTTAATTCTTTGTAACCAATATTTAAAAACTCTTGTGAATAGTTAAACATACTCTGGCGTTGCATTCTATGTCTAATTCTTGAAAACGCACCATCGGCACCAAAAGTAATATCATAGTCTTTAGTAAACCACTCGCCTCTTTCGGTTTCACCAATTGAAATTGTTGCAGTGTTTAAATCTACATCCCAAACCTTTTGCTCAAAGTAAAAATCAACTCCGGCTTGTTCCGCTAAGTCAACCATTTTTTTATTCAACAATCCTCTTGAAAGCGAATAAATTACTTCACCATCTTTACCATAAAATTGCTCATTTACAGTGTCCACGCCAACATGAATCGCTCTTTTTTCAACAGGAATACCTATTCCAAGCACTTCATCTTCTAAACCAACATCTTTTAGTGCTTTAATTCCTCTATCAGAAAGTACTAGATTAATAGAACGACCAGAAAAATTAATTTTTCTAATATCAGGACTTCTGTCATAAACATGAACTGTATGACCGAGTTTTTTTAGGTAGATTGCCAATAAGGTTCCTACTAAACCTGAACCTACAATGGCTATTTTTTTGGGAGTTTGCATTATCTTTTTATAAGCGGTTTTGCAAATTTATCGAATTATATTTATTTCATATGTTTAAATTATATTTTTTAGCGGTAACATATGGAATCGCCTTTTTTAATCATTGGGGTTTACTAGCGTAAACTTGTTGTTTATTGCGATTTCTTACTGACAAAAACCAACTTTGTTGATGTTTCCATAATCTCTTTCTTATTCATCTTCATTTTTCGGAATTTGCCTTGATTGTACATTTCGGCTTGATCATTATAATGCTTACTCATTGGATTTCCTGAGTTTCCTGTTGGCAAAATACTTACACTATTTTCAACATCAGAAAAATCGATAATTCTTCTTGTTGATGGTCCTGCTTTTACTTCATATTTCCCATTGGACGGGAAACCAAACATTAAATTATTAATCACTTCATTACTTCCTGCCACTTGAAATTTTCCGACATTAAAAAATGAAGATAAAAGTTCAATTTGACCAATTGGATGAACGTGTTCCAAAGTATGAACTCTATTCCATGTCCATTTTGATATGTCTTTTCCAAGTTGTTTTTCGAGTTCGGTAATGGTTTCTTTAAATGATTTTGTTAGAATCTCTTTACGCGTTTCTCTTTTATCTTTAGTTTTAGAATTGTCCCACCAAACTGAATTTTCGTTAGCTACTTGAGGTTCAATTATTTGCTTAATTACATGTGTTGAAAGCAATGCCGAAAATTTATCTTTACCCAATTCGTCTTGAAACGTATTTTCTAAATATCTATAGATTAATTTATTATAAATTGTTGATTGAATAGTAGTTAATTCGTTTTCGCCATCCCATTTTACTAAAGAATACATTGCGTCTTTTTCTAAACGAGAAAAATCATTTGTATTCAAACTTGAAACAATTGCTATTGCATTTTTTGCGGAATTGGTTGAAGTATTATCCAAAATCATTTTTTCAACATCCTTAGAAGTCCAATTGTTTTTTGGAAAAAGAATACTTTCAATTCTCATTGCTCTATCTTTTGGCAAATAATATCCAGGATACAAATAACCATCAACGGCTTCTGTCTGATTATTGGAAGAATACACATAATTCCAACTAGGATTTAAGGCTGTTGGATTTTTAGAAAAATCAAGAAACTCTTTTTGGTCATCTATTCCGTTACTTCCGTTTTGAATAAAATTTGGGTTGACATTTTTAGGTAATTTATACAATTTTCCTGCGGCTGTCCATGAAATATTATTTTGTGCATCACCATACATGATGTTTAATCCAGGCGCATGAATGAGTTCGATATTTGTTCTAAAATCAGTTATATTTTTAGAATGACTTAAATGATAAACTGCATCTAAAATTTGATTTTTTTGCTGCGTATAAATCCACGAAAGTGCAATAGGTTTATCGGTAGAAATAGTATTCAAAACTCCATTCATAATGGGTCCATGAATACTTTCTTTTATGTTCAAAACTATATCGGAACTGTCTTTTACTTTGATAGTTTTTTTTCGATTCTTAAAATCTAAGAACTCATTTTTATACTTGTATTGATTTTCATTCTTCTGATTAATTTCCTCTTGAAACAAATCTATATCGTCGTTTTCAAACATCGTTAATCCATAAGCATAGTCTCGATTATGTCCTAAAAGTGGAAATGGAGTTCCTGCCAAATAATAGCCATAAATTTCGTAATCTGGGCATGAAACATGTGCCTCATACCAAGTGCAAGGTTGTGCAAAAGAAATATGAGGATCATTGGCGAAAATTACTTTTCCGTTTTTGGTTTTTTGCGAACCAATTACCCAACTATTACTTCCAATAAATGCTGGAACTGGAGAATTATCAAGAATACTTGCTACTTGTTTAGAAATCTCAGAATAATTAGATACTTCGCCATCATAGTTTTTTAATTGAACTGCCCCAAGCGAGCCATCAAGTCCAAAATCTTTCAAATATTCTGAACCTAAATTATCACGAATATCGGTCATTAAAGGATCGGTTTTTTGAGCCATTGCAAAACTAAAAGACATAAATCCGAAGATATTATAAACATCTTTTAGAGTAAATGGTTTCTTTTCTAATCCTAATAAAGTGTATTCGACTGGAGTTTTTCCGTTTTCAATGTATTGATTTATTCCATCAAGATAAGCCATTGATAATTTATAACTTTCGGAATTTTTATCAATATTTGCTACAGCTTTTTCAGAATTTTCATCAATACCTAAACCTACAAAAAACATATCCGTTTTAGAAACTTTATTCCCAAAAAGTTCCGATAATCTTCCTGCGGCAATTCTACGTAATAATTCCATTTGCCATAATCTATCTTGCGCATGAACATAACCTAAAACTACTTGAGCATCGGTTTGATTAGCAGCATAAATATGCGGAATTCCATACTCGTCAAATAAAACTTCGGTGTTTTTAGAAATGTTTTTTATGTCAACTTCACCTTCATATTGAGGTTTTGTTGTTTGAAGATAAATGTAAAGTGAAAGTGCAATTAGAAGTAGTAGCACAACAAAAATGAGTAATGCTTTTTTGAATTTTTTCATAAAGTAAGATAAAACTCAAAGTTAAATAAAAAATCCGCAACAATTACTGCTGCGGATTTTAAAAATTTTATTTTAAATTTTTATTTTTTACTACTGTCAATTATCGCACCTGTTCCAGCGCCAACTCCAGCTCCAGCAAGTCCGCCAATAATGGCACCTTCTCCTTTTTTCTTGCTAATCGCTGCACCAGTTATTGCTCCAACACCAACGCCAATTACAGCGCCTTTTGCTGCTCCACTCCAACCTTTTCTCTTAGTTGTTGTGGTTGTTGCTCCTGATGACTGAGTTTTTGTAGTATTATTAACTACAATTACTTCTTTCTCTTTTGCGATTTTAGCAGCGTCAACTTTCATCGAATCAATAATTCTTTGTTTTTCTGCTACAACTTTCATTGAATCAATAACAACTTGTTTTTCTGTATCTACAACACCAGATTTGTCTGAATTTTTACAAGAAGTAAAAAACATCATTCCTAAAATTGTTACCGAAACTAATAAATTCCTCATATGTACCTTTTTATATTTTTTTAAAGGTACGTTATTATTAACAGATAAGTTTTTTAAGGTGTTTAATTTAACGTTTCCTAAAAATTACTTTCTTGGAAACTCTATTTTTGTCCCAACATTCAATCCATTATTTTTTGCAAGAACGCCACACATGTGAAACAACATTCTTGCACCTACATTTCCATCCCAGTCATCATTTTCGCCTGGTGCAACTTCTACCAAATCAAATCCTATAATTTCTTTGCCGCTTTCAGCCAATTTGTTGAATAAATAGGTAGCTTGTTCAAATGAAAATCCACCTGGAACTGGAGTTCCTGTGTTTGGGCAATACCAAGGATACATTCCATCAATATCAAAGGAGATGCAAACTTTTTGTGGTAGTGAAGCTATGATGACATCGCATTGTTGTGCCCAAGTCATTCCTTCAAAAGTTTCTTTTTTCAAATCGGAATCTGTGTGAACTAAAACTCTTCCGTTTTCTGATTTTACAACGTCAACTTCTTGTTCGCAGAAATCGCGAATTCCAACTTGAACGATTTTAGAAATCTGTGGGATTTGCAAAGCATTATACATAATTGATGCGTGCGAATAAGTAAAACCTTCGTAGGCAATACGTAAATCCATGTGCGCATCAAGGTGTAAAATTCCGAAATTATCATGTTTTGTTGCCAAAGCTTCGTAATAACCAAGTGGCGTTGAATGATCACCACCAAGAAGAACTACTTTTTTACCTTGATTCATCCAATACAAAACAGTTTCTCTAACTTCGGTATGCAAATCTCTACAAACAATATTTATTTTATCTAAATCGGATTTCAATGCAGGAATTTCAGACACATCTTGACCGTCTTCTAAAGCTTCTATAATGGGTTGAGCTAATGCTTTGTATTTATCAGAATTGGTTTTCCATGAGTCTGAAATTTCTGCGTAATACATTCCGAGTTTCCATAATTCTGGAAAATCTTGATGATTCAAATCCACTTGAAAAGAAGCATCCAAAACAGCTTCTGGACCTTCTGAAGCTCCAGCTCCATAACTTACAGTTACTTCCCAAGGCACTGGAATTATAATGATTTCTGATTGTTCTGATGAAAATGGTAATCCGAAAATAGTTGCATCGGCTAATCCTGGTTGTGACGGATCGAAGGTGTTTATTATTTCTTGTTTAGTCATTTTATTTTGAATGAATTGAAAGTATTCCTTGTTTTAAAATCTGTCCAAAGTTGTACATATCTTCATACGAAGTATATAACGGAACTGGTGCAAGACGAATTACATTTGGTTCGCGCCAATCGGTAATGACTCCGTTACTCATTAAATAATCAAATAAACTTCTTCCTTCTCCGTGAAGAAAAACAGATAATTGACAAGCTCTTTCTTCTTGATTTGATGGAGTAATTACTTCAAATGTGCTGTCAACTTCTTTGTCTATTTCGTGAAGAATGAATTCTAAATAAGCTGTGATTTGATTTCTTTTTGCAATTAGTTTTTCCATTCCAACTTCAGCAAACATCTCAACAGATGCTAAATATGGAGCTAGTGATAAAATTGGTAAATTAGAAACTTGCCATCCGTCAGCACCATGAACTGGATCGAAAGTTGGTTCCATTTTGAAACGTCTTTCTTTGTTGTGTCCCCACCAACCAGCTAATCTTGGTAAGTTAGAATGATGGTGCTTTTCGTGAACAAAAACGCCTGACGCATTTCCTGGTCCGGAATTCATGTATTTATATGAACACCATGCAGCGAAATCTACATTCCAATTGTGTAATTCTAATTTTATATTTCCGGCTGCGTGCGCAAGGTCGAAACCAACGTTTGCTCCTACTTTGTGTCCGGCTTCGGTGATGGTTTTCATGTCGAAAACTTGTCCAGTATAGTAATTCACGCCACCAAATAAAACTAATGCTAATTCATCACCAACTTCTTCAATTTTAGCTAAAATGTCTTCTAAACGAATATTATGTTCACCTTCTCTCCTTTTAATTTCAACAATAGCATCTTCTGGTTTGTAACCGTGATGATTGACTTGCGATTGAAACATATATTGGTCTGACGGAAATGCTTTTTCTTCGCAAATGATTTTGTAACGCGACTTAGTTGGACGATAAAACGAAACCATCAATAAGTGTAGATTGATAGTTAACGTGTTCATTACTGAAACTTCTGAAGGTTTTGCTCCTACTATTTTGCTTAATGGTTCAGCAAAACGCTCGTGGTAATCCCACCAAGGTTTATCTGCATAGAAATGACCTTCGACAGCTAGATTTGCCCAATCGTTCATTACTTCATCAACATAGGTTTTAGCAGATTTTGGTTGTAAACCCAATGAATTTCCTGTGAAGTAGATTACATCCTTACCATCATGTTGAGGAAAGATGAATTCTTGTCTGTATTTTTTTAATTCGTCTTGTGCGTCTAATTGTTGAGCGAATTGAAGATTATTTTGAAATGTCATTGTGAAATTTGTTTGTGGTGTAAATGTAGATAAAAGTTTAAAAGTTTAAAAGTTTAGTCGTTTAAAAGTTTGTGTTGTGAAAGTTGATTTTATGTAAGACAATTGCCAACTAGCCCTGATGCTGAAATTGTTTGAGCTCTTTTTCTAATGTTGCCTTCGAGAGCATTTCGACAAGCTCAATGTATAACCTCAAGCAACATTAGAAAAAAGCGAGTTTCAGTAGCAGGAAAATGGTTTGTAATAATTCCTAGTGATTCGCTCTTAATTAGATTCCTACGGAATGACAAAATTGTGGGTAAAAAAAATCTCACCATAACTGATGAGATTTTAAATTATTGAAATACTTGATTACAATATTAACATGGCATCGCCATAAGAATAGAATTTGTATCCTTCTTTGATTGCTTCTTCGTATGCTTTTTTCATTAAATCGTGTCCACAGAACGCTGAAATCATCATTAATAATGTTGATTTTGGTGTGTGAAAATTGGTAATCATTGCGTCTGCGATACTAAAATCGTATGGTGGAAAAATGAATTTGTTAGTCCAACCATCAAAAGGATTTAATGTTCTTTGTGATGAAACTGAACTTTCAACAGCGCGCATTGAAGTTGTTCCAACAACACATACTTTTTTCTTTTTAGCTTTAGCATTGTTAACAATATCGCAAGCTTTTTGAGTGATTTTTAGTTCTTCAGAATCCATTTTGTGTTTAGATAAATCTTCAACCTCAACTGGATTAAAAGTTCCTAAACCTACGTGAAGTGTTACTTCCGCAAAGTCAACTCCTTTGATTTCTAATCTTTTCAAAAGATGTTTTGAGAAGTGTAAACCTGCGGTTGGAGCTGCTACTGCACCTTCTTCTTTTGCATAAATTGTTTGGTAACGTTCTGCATCTTCTTCTGTTACTTCACGATTGATGTATTTTGGGATTGGAGTTTCACCAAGTTCTGTTAATTTATTTCTGAATTCTTCGTAAGAACCATCGTAAAGGAAACGTAACGTTCTTCCACGAGATGTTGTGTTGTCGATAACTTCAGCTACTAATGAATCGTCATCACCAAAATATAATTTGTTTCCAATTCTGATTTTACGAGCAGGATCAACTAAAACATCCCAAAGGCGTTGCTCTGCATTTAGTTCTCTTAGTAAGAAAACTTCAATTCTTGCACCTGTTTTTTCTTTGTTTCCATACATACGTGCAGGAAAAACTTTGGTGTTGTTAAGAATCATTACGTCGCCATCACCGAAATAATCGATAACGTCTTTGAACATTTTGTGCTCGATAGTTCCTTTTTTTCTGTCGATAACCATTAAACGAGATTCGTCACGGTTTTCTGCTGGATATTCAGCAAGTAATTCTGTAGGAAGATTAAAATTAAAATGTGATAATTTCATAATTGAGTATTAAGATATTTGTATTAAGTATTAAGATTTTAAATACTTACAACGCGTGCAAATATACGATTGTGAAATAGGCGTTGTCAAGTAAAAAGGGGTTTATTTTATAAATCTCCCATTTTACTCGACAACGCCAAGCAAAAAAACTAAAAAACTACTTATCTTTAAATCATACTTAACAGTTGAACTTTTCTATGTATATCTTTTGAAGCCTTTAAAATTAATGCTCCTTTGGTAAAGGTAATTTTATTTATACTTTAACTTTTAAAGTTTATTCAAAAGTAGCTTAGTACAAAGCCAAACAATTACTTAGTTTATAAAATGCCGTTATGAGTTTACAAAAATTAGAATTATCTTATATTTAAATGAATATTCTTTTTATGAATTGAAAACCCACTTTGGTAAACTTCATTATGAATACTGTTTCTCTTTTTTCTACATTTGTTTAAAATCAAAAGCGTTTGAAAATTTTTGCTTTCTTATTTATTCTTTTATTCACGAATCTTGGCTTTTGTCAAAATCCGTTTTATGTTTCTATAGATAAAACTTCTGGTTTACCTTCTAATAGTGTTTACGATATCTTGCAAGACAGTAAAGGATTTATGTGGTTTGCAACTGGAAAAGGAATTTGTCGTTATGACGGTTCTACTTTTAAAACATTTTCTTCTGATGAACAAACCTCTAAATCAGGTTCATGTCTAGTAGAAGATGGTTTCGGTAGAATTTGGTATTCCAATTTTGATGGCTATTTGTATTATGTAGAAAAAAACGTATTGAAATCATTGAAACAGCCAACTTCTCTAGGATACTTTAGATTTGGAATAATCAAAGATGAATTGTTTTTATTACAACCTAACATGGTTTTAATATATGATTTGAGAACTTTAAAAGTAAAATCAAAAATCAAAATTTCAGATAATCAAATAAGTTTCTCTTATGCTAGTCCAGAAAAATTTTATGTTCTAGGTGCTTCTTTGTATGAATTCAATGATTCGAAAACATATACAAAACATCCATTGCCAAATAAATTTTATGACGAAATTAATGGTTCTATTATGAACTATTGGGACCATAAATTAATTATAAATTCAAAATCAAACAATATTTATTATAGTTTTAAGGATGGCGAATTTACAAGAAACGCACTCAATACTACTACAAATTTTAATCAAAATACTTCCATTGTAAATAACACTATTTGGATTTGCACTACCAATGGAATTATCAAAAATGATTTAGACTCTAAAGAAACTATAAGCTATTTTGCAGACCAAAATATCTCTTACCTTTTTAGAGATAATCACAAAAATTATTGGATTTCAACATTAAATAAAGGAATTTTATTTATTGAAGATTTCGAAAATAATTACATTGACATACAACCAAGACCGTTAACATTATCTCTTGGTAAAAACGAAATTTATATTGGAGCTGAGAAAGATTTAGTTTACAAATTGAATTTAAAAAAACTTGTAACAGAAAAAGTTTTTGAAACGGAAAACAATCATGCTACAGGTCAAATTTTTGCTGACACCATAACAAATAATCTTTTTTTTACTTCTTTTAAATTCAATATTTTAAAGAATAACAAAATAATAAGTGACTATGCTGTCGCTATTAAAGATGTTAAAAAAGTAGATCATAAATATTTTTCATTTGCAGCTAGCGGAATTTCTGGACTCTTTTATATTGATGAAAATTTAAAAAGTGATTGGGACATTATTTATAATAAAAATAAATCTAAAGAATCTTCTGGTTTTGGACAATCCATGTTAATAAAAAGAGTTAATGGAAAATCAACAGAGTATAATGCTGTAAATAAAACAATTTATTACGCTACAAATAACGGATTAATAGCTGTTACAAATGATGGAAAAAACGAAGAAATAAAATACAAAAACAAAACATTACATTTAATTAAAATTCAAAAATATAAAGACCAACTATATGGGCTTTCAACTTCTGAAAAAATGTATGTCATAAATTCATCTAATGAAGTTTCATCATTAAAATTACCCTATTTTTTATCTAACGAGAATTTCAATAAATTTTTTATTTGTAATCAATATTGCTATTTATTTACTTCTCATAGCGTTTATGAATTTAATTTTATCTCGGGTGAAGTTCAAAAGGTTTTGTCTTTAAGTAGTGACATTGAAGCCACAGATATAATTTTAAAAAACAACAAACTTTTTTTTGCTACTTCTAAAGGAATTGTAATTAAAAACAGAAAAGAAATTGGCAATTATCCAAAACCTAAATTATTCATAAATGAATTTCAAGTTAATGGAAAGCACAGAGAAGTTAATAAGTTTTTATTATTGCAACCCGATGAAAATGATATTAGTATTAACTTTTCAACACTTTCATTTATTCCTAACGAAAGTTATTCTGTATTTTACAAAATAAATGATTCTGATTGGAAAATACTTGATGCAGCTACCAAAAACTTAAAACTTTCTGCCTTATCATCTGGAAATTATACAATTCTATTAGCTTTAAATTACAATAACCAAAAAATTGATTTTCAGCAAATAAAGTTTGAAATTAAAAAACCCTTTTGGTTGAGTTATTTCTTTATTTTCATATCAAGTCTTCTATTGTTATTACTTTTCTTTACTTTTTATAAGTATCAGATTAGAAAAATTGAGAAACAAAATGAAATCTTATTACAAAAAAACGAGCTAGAAAAAAACCTTAACTTGTCGACATTAAAAGCCATAAAGTCTCAGATGAATCCGCATTTCTTTTACAATGCTTTAAACACGATTCAATCCTATATTTTAGCAAATGATAAAAAGCAAGCGGTTAATTATTTGTCAAAGTTTTCTTCTCTTACCAGAAATATCTTAGAAATGACTGAAAAAGAATTTATTTCTATAAATGAAGAAATTTTTACAATGAGTTTGTATCTAGATATTGAAAAAGCAAGATTTGATAAGGATTTTGAATACGAAATTAATACCGAAAATATTTCCGATTTAGAGCACAAAATTCCTTCTATGTTGTTGCAACCTTATATAGAAAATGCTGTTAAACACGGATTACTTCACAAAAATGGTTTGAAAAAACTATTAATTACTTTTTCTAAAAATGGCGATAAAATAAGAATTGAAATCGATGACAATGGTATTGGAAGACAAAAAAGTACCGAATTAAATGCCATAAAAAATAAAAATCATAATTCGTTTGCAACAAACGCCATGCAAAACAGAATTGACCTATTAAACAAGAATAATAAAAACAAAATAACAATTGATTTCATTGATAAGATGAACCAAAGTAAACAATCACAAGGAACAACAGTTGTTATTGAAATTCCAATAAATTAATATATTATGAAGGCTATTATAATTGATGATGAAAAAAGAGCTCGTGTGTCGCTTTCACTACTTCTACAAGAATATTGTCCAGAAGTTGAACTTGTTGCTGAATGCGAAAATTTACCTGAAGGAATAAAAGCTATTCGAAAATTTAATCCAGATTTAGTACTTCTTGATATTGAAATGCCCGGACATAGTGGATTGGAATTGGTAGATTTTTTTGATGAAAAAGAAATCAATTTTTCTATAATTTTTACAACTGCTTACAATGAATATGCTATACAAGCATTTAAACTATCAGCTTTAGATTATCTTTTAAAACCTATCATTCCTGAAGAATTAATAAATGCGATTTCAAGAATGGAACGTCAAAAATCACTTCAATTTAAAGCATTAGCAGAAAATATTCAAAACGAATTCTTTGAAAAAATTGCTGTTCCATCAGGAAATACTTTAATACTTATAAATATTTCAGACATTGTTTATATTAAAGGTGAAGGTTCTTACTCAGAGATTTATATGCAAAGTAAAATCAAGCATATGGTAAGTCGGAACTTGAAAAATTTTGAAGAGATATTATTAAAAGATAAACGTTTTTTAAGAACTCATAAATCTTACATTGTCAATTTTGATGAAGTTGTTTCGTTCAATAAATCGGATGGTGGCTGGTTGGATATGAAAAACGGCAATTCTATTCCAATTTCTTCAGAAAAAAGTAATTTAATTATGGAACGAATTCAAATTGTAAAACGTTAATTACACTTCTTCTAATTGAAAACCTATACTTTTTAAATCGTCCCAAAAAGTTGGATAAGATTTAGAAACGACTTCAGCATCTTGAATAATCAATGATGTTTTTAAGGCTAAAGGTGCGAATGCCATTGCCATTCTATGATCTTGATAGGTTGCAATTGCTATATTAGAATTTAGAGTGTTAGATTGTTGGATTATTAGAGAATCATCTGTCACAGAAATGTTTGCTCCTAACTTAGAAAGTTCTGTTTTTAACGCTTCTAATCTATCGGTTTCTTTAATTTTTAGTGTGTGCAAGCCTGTTAGATTGCAGCCAATTCCTAATCCAAAACAAGTTACTGCAATGGTTTGTGCGATGTCTGGAGAGTTGTTTAAATTACAAATTAAAGATTGCAGATTGCAGATTGCAGACTTTAAAATTGTAATTGATTTATTTTTATTGAAAATGGTTTCAACTCCGAAGTCTTTGTATATCTTCGATAATACCGAATCGCCTTGCAAACTATTTTGCTTGTAACTTGAAAGTGTAATTTGTGTTCCAATTTCTGAAAGTGCGACAATAGAATACCAATAGGAGGCTGATGACCAATCGGATTCAACAGATTGCAGATTGCAGATTGCGGATTGCAGCGGTTTTACAATTATTTTATTTTCTACAAATGAAGTTGTTGCGCCGATTTCATTTAGCAATGCTAAAGTCATTTTGATGTATGGAATAGATGTAATTTCTCCTTCTAAGATCAATTCCAATCCATTTTCTAATTTCGGAGCGATTAGTAATAATGCTGAAATGTATTGACTACTAACATTTGCTGGAAGTGAAACTTTACTTTTCGTTAATTTTTTTCCTTGAATTTTTATTGGAGGAAATCCCTCATTCTCTTCATAAGTTATTTCTGCTCCAAGTTGTTTAAGTGCTTCAACCAAAATCTTAATTGGACGTTCTTTCATTCTCGAAGAACCAGTTAAAACTACTTCTTTACCTTCTTGAATAGCAAAAAAAGCTGTAAGAAAACGCATGGCTGTTCCAGCGTGATGCACATCTATGATTAACGATTTTTGATTTTTGATTTTTGATTTAAGAAGTGCTTCAACCATAACTTCAGAATCATCGGAATTTGAGGTGTTTTCTAATGAAATATTTGGATACAAAGCTTGCAGCAATAATAACCTGTTGGTTTCCGATTTGGAACCAGTGATTTGAATTTGAAATTCGAAATTTGAAATTCGAGATTTTTGAAGTTTTAAATTCACAAATAAAAATATCTTAATACTATCTCAATTTATCATTATTATGATGTCTATCGTGATCGCGATTGGTTTTTAAATCCATTTTTTTATCAAAAGCGGCTTGAAGGTCTATTCCTGTTTGGTTGGCAAGACATAAGACTACGAAAACCACATCGGCAAGTTCTTCGCCTAAGTCTTTGTTTTTATCACTTTCCTTTTCGGATTGTTCTCCGTAGCGACGTGCAATAATACGTGCTACTTCACCAACTTCTTCGGTAAGTTGTGCCATATTAGTTAGTTCATTAAAATAGCGAACTCCATGGTTTTTAATCCAGTTGTCGACTTCTAGTTGGGAGTTTTTTAGGTTCATGGTTAAGCTTTTTTCATGATTATTTTTTCATTTTCTTTTTTAATAATTTCATCAAAAATAGCTTTTAATTCTTCGTAATATTCTGCAGAAATCATTGATTCATTTATATTTATTGAATAAATTAATTGAACTCGATTATCAGCACCACTAATTAAGTATTTAACATCTATTACTTTATCTGTCATTGGAATTGAAACTGAATTTGGAATTGACTCAAAAACATAACCTTCTGGAGTTGATATATTTACGATATATTTTAATTGTTTAGGATATATAAAGTCTATAGGGTATTTTCTATTTTCTTGTTTAAATGGATTTTCATTAGTTACAAAAAATAATAAGGGAGAAAAAATTAATTTATCACCAATTATTTCAACACTATTTGTGCTTTTAAAAGAATAATTTTCTACCACAGGTTTATCTAACTCTTTTTTATTAAGTATTTCATAATCATTAATTTCAATATTTTCCCTTCTCTTTTCTAATCCTTCCAAATAACTTTCTTTTGATAAATCACCATATTTTGTTCTAAAACGAAATGCATTATAATCAAAATGTTGCTCTCTAACTGAACCCTCAACTGATCCATCTTCAGCAATGGTCACCATAATGTTTGTATATAAATTTGAAATTTTCTTAGGAAATAAACTTATTTCTGCTGAAGATTCATTTTTTCTAATTATTCTACCTGTCCAATTTATTGCTCTTGTAGGTAATTGTCCAGAAACTGAATTTTTATCAGTTGCATCAAGAAGAATTACTTCATTTGCAATTTCAATACCGCAAATTACATAATCATAAGAAGTTCTACTTGGAAAAACTGTAACGCCGTTTTGTCTAGTACTCACTAAAATCGGGTTAGCCTCGATTTGTGCAAACCTCAACATAGAAGTTAACATAAGATTAATTTCAGCAACATTCCCAACACCATCTTTATATGCTCCTTTAACCCCATTACTTGAACAATAAACACCTCTATATTCATTCCACTTCACCTTAGATTTTACGAAATTGAATATTGTGTTAATTTTTTCTTCTTGAGTAGTTAGGTCTTTTAAAATCAATTTTAAATCTTCTTCATAATAACCATTTTTATTTAGTTCATTACCAAATCTATCGTTTGAATAAATGTTTTTAACAACACCTTCCCAATCCATTGCAAAATTTTCTAAAGGTTGATTTGGATATTGAATTGCCGCTAATTCATATTTAAGAATTGTAGAATAATTATCTATATTGTCAACATACTCCTCATCTTTCATTGCTGGAATATCTGCTTTAAAATATGATGATTTTATTTCTTCATAAGAACCAGATGATAATATTTCTGATTTGTTATTTATTTGCTCATAACCCGTAATTACTGTGTTATAATTAAAATATTTTGGTATGTAAGTGTAATATTCCACATAATCAGTAGGTATAGTAGTTTGAAATCTCCAATCGTCAAATGTTGAAATTAAAGAAGACTCTGAATCATAAGAAAATTCTATAATAGATCCAACCTTAACATTTGGTAATGTAATTTTCTTTTTTGACCAATTTTCATTAATTTTTTCTTTAAATTCTCCTTCAGATTTTAATTTAGTTTTTTCAATTTTACCATCAACTAAGTTATAAGTATATGCATTAGAAAAAAATACATTTTCATTATTACTTGCACTATAATAAGGCACGGAAAAATCTGCGAATTTTAATCCTTCTTTTTTATAAATTTTGATTTTGTATTTTACTGTAGTTCTAATAACCCATTTATCACCAGTTAGTGTTAATTTTGATACTCCACTTTTAAAAATAATTGAGGCACTAGCAGAAGAATCAACAGCATGAACTTTTTGATTTAGTTCTTCGATAGTAACTTTTCCTAATTCGCATTTTTTTTGAGCAAATGAAATTTGAAATAAAAAAACAATTAAAATAATTAGATAATTTTTCATGCGAATTATAGTTTTTTAGTTATTAATATTTTTGAAGCATCAGCTTTTGCTATTTGCTCTGCAAATTTTCTGTATGCTTCATATTCTGACTTATCGTAAATTCCTTTTTTCAATAAAAATGTTCTTTTGTATTTTAGAGTTGTTGAGTTTAAAACAATTAATTCTAATTTATATTCGCCAAACTTGTCATTAATAATTACATTATTTGGTTTAGCATCTATTATATAGTTTTCTGGCATTGTAATTTCTATTTCATCTTCATCAAAAAATCCTCTTTGAATTTCAAAAGGATTTTTTCTATCTCTATATCGCTGTGGCACATTTTGAAATTTATTGAACACATTAAGAGTAAACATTAAACTATTTCCTGAAATTTTAGCATAACTTGTTGCATTGCAATTAATTGTTTCTACAAATTCTAGTCTATCTTTATTGTTTTGAAATTTATAATTATCTATTTTTAAATATAACATTTCACTAAATACATTTTTATAATGTTCAATAATTTTATCTTTTTCTTTTAACTCAATTGGATATGCATTATCATAATAAATCCCTTTAGATACTGCTGTTATATTTGCAGAAATATCGCCATTTTCTTTAATTATGTAGGATGCATTTATTTTTTGATTGTTATTTTTTTCATTGTAGCTATTTGTTTTTACAATTTCTCCACCATCAGGTTTTATTACAAGAGCAAATCGATCGTCTGTAAAATCGCCTTCAAATCCAAAAGGTGAAGTTTGATTTGTACATTCTAAAAACTTATACTTTTCATTAATTGGATAAGCTAAAATTGCATGATTCCCTTGCATAGAAACAAAATCTGAGTCAATATTTCTTTTATCATTACCAGCATAAATTATTGTGTAATAAGCAGGAATGTTAAAATATTTTAATAAAGATCTGGTGTAATTAGAAAGCGCTTTACAATCTCCGTAACCTAGTCTATCTACGTCTTTAGCTAACATTGGTTTCCAACCGCCAATACCTAATTGCACACTAACATATCTTGTTTTATCTTGTAAATACTTATAAATTATTTTAGCTTTTGTTTCAGGATTTGTTTCTGTTCCAATTAATTTACTTACTTTTTCAATGGTTTCTGAATTAATTTCTTCCGTTTCTTTCAATAAATTATTATACATCCATAAACCAAAATCTTTCCAATTTGTTGCAACTCCATCATAACCTTCTAAATGAAATTTTTCTAATCCACATATTAACATGGGCGAAATAGAATTAAATGTAGGCGACATATCTTCATATCTATATGCTTTTATGTTTTCTGCCTGAAATGTCAAGCTACTCGTAGATTCTTTTTTAATAATATTTTCAGTAAAATTTTGTGTTTTATATTTAAATCCTAAATCATTAGGATAAGTTATTTTAATTGAGTTTTTCAAAACACTTTCATATGGATTTTCTACAGCAAACCATCTTGGTAAAAATGCGGTATTTGAAGATTCTGTTTCACTATAATAAATTAAAGTAAAAGGATATTCTGTTGGTGTATAATCTAAATAAACCATTCTATTATCTGTTAATACAGAAAATCCATCGGCTACACTAGTATCTTTGAAGTCTTTTTGTTTAAATGTTTTTATTTCTTTCCCCAAAAAATTATAAACAGTTACGTCAAGCCATTTTATTTTTAAAGATTTATTATAGTACTCAACAGCATCGATATTTTTCAATCCTAATTCATTAAAAACTCTAATAACTTTATAGATTTTTTTTGTGTAAGATTTTTGAGAATTAATAATTATTTCAACTTCTTGATTTAAGATTACAGAATTTGAATTTTCTTTTAAACTATCAGGTATTTGAAGTAGCGAATAATTTACAGATTGACTAAATGAAATTGAAGTGGATAAAACTAAATAAATAAATATAAGAGATTTCATGCAGTTACTTTTATTCAAATATAAAAAAAATTATTACTCTTTATTTTTTGTATCAATAATTATTGTCACTGGACCATCGTTTATAAGTGCTACTTTCATGTCGGCTCCAAACTGTCCTGTTTGTACTTTTTTACCTATTTCTAGTTCCATTTGAGCTATGAAATTTTCGTAAATTGGAATTGCAATTTCAGGTTTTGCGGCTTTTATGTAAGATGGTCGGTTTCCTTTTTTGGTTAAGGCATGAAGGGTAAATTGACTAACAATGATTACATCACCATCGATATCCTTAATGGATAAATTCATCACATCATTTTCGTCATTAAAAATGCGAAGATTGGCAATTTTGGAAGTTAACCAATTAATGTCTTCAATTGAATCTGCTTCTTCAATTCCGATTAAAACGAGAAGTCCATTTTGGATATTAGCAACTACTTTAGAATCAATTGAAACAAAAGATTGTAAGACTCTTTGAATAACAGTTTTCATTAAATACAACAAGTTTTAAAAAAAATTACTCATCAAAGGTAAAAGTTATCTTTTAGAATTCCTTACGGTTTTCCTCATTTTGAAAACTTTTTTTCTTTTTATGAAACTTTTGATTTTTGAAAACAAAAATAGGAAGTTAAGTTATTAACAGTTAGATAATTATTGCGTTTTTGGAGTTTTGTAAAATAAATAGATTATTACTTATTCCTAGTTGCATCACTTGCAATTCGGTCGTCATTATAAATATCAGTTCGATAATGTTCATCATCACCTTCTAATATTTTTAGGTAACTATTATAACGAGTCCAAGAGATTTCATCTTTTTCTAATGCATCTTTGATGGCGCATTTTGGTTCTTCTTTGTGTAAGCAATTATTGAATTTGCATTGATCTTTTAATTTAAAAAATTCTGGAAAATAGCCACTTATTTCCTCTTTTTCCATATCAACAATTCCGAAACCTTTGATTCCTGGTGTATCAATTATTTTTGCTCCAAAAGATAAATCATACATTTCAGCAAAAGTGGTTGTATGTTGACCTTGCATACTTTGCTCTGAAATAGTTTTTGTTTTTAAATTTAAACTAGGTTCCAATGCATTTACTAAAGTTGATTTGCCAACGCCCGAATGACCTGAAAACATTGTGGTTTTTCCAATCATTAAATTCTTAAGTTCTTCAATTCCTTTTCCTTCTGTTGATGAAACGCGCAAACATTTGTATCCAATTTGTTGATACACATGTTGCATATATAATTGTTCGTCTAATGTTTCGTCTTTTAAAGTATCAATTTTATTAAAAACTAAAATCGTTTCAATACCATAAGCTTCGGCTGTTACCAAAAATCTATCAATAAAATTGAAAGTTGTTGGCGGATTATTTACAGTGATTAACAGAAAAACATAATCTAAATTGGAAGCAATAATATGCATTTGATGCGACAAATTGACTGACTTCCTAACGATATAATTTTTTCTATCATGGATGTTGTTTATAACTCCAGTTGTAGTGTCTGATGATTCATCAAGTTCATAATCTACTACATCGCCAACAGCAATTGGATTGGTACTTTTAATACCTTTAATTCGGAATTTTCCTTTAATACGACATTCCATGAAATCTCCTTGTTCAGATTTTACGGTGTACCAACTTCCTGTAGATTTATAAACGATTCCTGTCATTTCAGTTTTCAGTTTTCAGTTTTCAGTTTTCAGCCAATTGCTGAAACATAAACCTTAATTAGTTACAAAAGTAGAAAAAAGAGTTTAGAAGTTTGATTTTACATGAACTGATTTTGTAACCTTTAACCACTTAAACTTCTAAACTAAATTATGAATTAAATATTTTCTCTTGATGCGTAATACTCTCTTGGTGAATGGCTTTGAAAAACTGAATGATAAATTCTTCACTTAATCCTTTTTGGCTTCCGTCATTTACCATTTTTTCTAGAATTTCGTTCCAACGTTTGTTTTGCAAAACAGCTACGTTTTTTTCTTTTTTTAAAGCTCCAATATCCTCAGCAACTTTCATTCTTTTTCCGATAACATCTAATAATTTAGCATCAAATTCATCTATTTTACTTCTCATTTTTGCTAATCTAGTTTGATAATCATCGGCATCATCAGTTTCTTTTCTGATGGTTAAATCAAAAATTATCTGTTTCAAACGCGTTGGTGTAACTTGTTGTGCCGCATCACTCCATGCGTTATCTGGGTCAATATGTGTTTCGATTATCATGCCGTCATAATTCAAATCCAATGCTTCTTGCGTAACTTGAAAAATCATGTCGCGATTTCCAGTAATATGAGATGGATCAATAATCAATGGTATATCTGGAAATTTATTCTGAAAATCAATAGCAATTTGCCATTCGGGATTATTACGATATTTTGTTTTTTCATAAGTAGAAAATCCTCTGTGAATCACTCCAAGATTCTTGATATTGGCATTGTACAAACGTTCCACACCACCAATCCACAAAGCCAAATCAGGATTTACAGGATTTTTTACCAATACAATTTTATCAGTATTTTGTAAAGCATCGGCAATTTCTTGCACTGCAAACGGATTTACTGTTGTACGCGCACCAATCCATAATACATCAATATCATGTTCTAACGCCAATTTTACGTGAGCAGCAGTTGCTACTTCGGTAGCCATTAATAAACCTGTTTCTGCTTTTGCTTTTTGCAACCATTTTAGTCCGATTTCGCCCACACCTTCAAATCCACCTGGACGCGTTCTTGGTTTCCAAATTCCAGCTCTATAAACTGAAACTTTAGAATCCTTCAATTCACGTGCAATTTTCAAAACTTGCTCTTCGGTCTCTGCGCTACAAGGTCCAGCGATTACTAGTGGATGTGGTAAATTGAAATTATTTAACCACGTTCTCATTTCTTTTTTATTTTCCATTTTTTCCTTTTTGAGAAAATAGAGAATAGAATAAAGAAAATAGACTTTAAAAGTGTCTATATTATTTTCTCTTTTTTCTATGTTCTATTTCAATATTTCTTTAATTCTATTCGTGTTTTGCATTTCGTTATAAACTTCTTCGTAATTATCATCTTCTAACAATTTCTTGAAATTAGATAAATTCTGAATGTATTCTTCTAACGATTTTATAACTTGTTTTTTATTTTGTTTAAAAATTGGTGTCCACATAGCTGGCGAACTTTTGGCTAATCTTACAGTACTTTCAAATCCGGAACCAGCCATGTCAAAAATATCTTGTTCATCTTTTTCTTTTTCAATAACAGTTTTTCCAAGCATGAACGAACTTATATGCGACAAATGTGAAACATAAGCTATATGTTTATCATGCGATTTTGGATCCATATATCGAATGCGCATTCCGAGTTTTTTGAACAAATCCTTTGCTTTTTCTTGTAATTTGAAAGTCGTTTTTTCAACTTCACAAATGATGTTTGTTTTGCCTTCATACAAACCTTTAATTGCTGCTTTAGGTCCTGAAAATTCTGTTCCTGCAATTGGATGACAAGCCATGAAATTTCTTCTTTTTGGATGATTTTCAATTGCTTCACAAATTGGATTTTTGGTTGAACCAACATCAAAAACCAAGGTTTGTTCTCCAATTTTATTCAAAATCTCTGGCAAAATTACTAAAGCAACATCAACTGGCACAGCAACGATTACTAAATCTGCGTTAATTAAATCATTCTCGGTTGCTTTTTGGTCGATGATTCCGAGATTTATTGCTTCTTCAAGATGTTTTTCGTTGGCATCAATTCCGAAAATCGTGGCATCATCATAAATAGATTTGATGTCCAATGCCATTGAACCGCCGATTAATCCAGTTCCGATTATGTAAATATTCATAAATTCCAATATTTAAATTCCAAATTCCAATTGTTTGATTAGAATTTTCAAAATGACAATTAACTAAATCTTTTTATTGCTTCAACTATATTTTCTTCTTTTACACACAATGAAAATCGAATATATCCATCACCGTTGCTGCCAAAAATGGTTCCTGGTGTTAGAAAAATATGTTTTTCGTATAATAAATTATCTATGAATTCTTCCGATTGAATTCCGGCTGGTAATTTTGCCCAAACAAACATTCCTACAGCGTTTTTATCGAAAGTACATATCATTTTTTCTGCTAATTCAAAAATCAAATTTCTTCTTTTGGTGTAAATTTCATTTTGACTTTCAAACCAATCTCTTCCTAATTTTAAAGCTGCAATAGCTCCTTTTTGGATTCCATAAAACATTCCCGAATCCATGTTACTTTTTACTTTTAGAACAGCATCAATTAAAATTGCATTTCCTGAAACCATTCCGACACGCCAACCAGCCATATTGAATGTTTTACTCAATGAATTTAATTCTAAGGCAATATCTTTAGAACCTTCAATTTGAAAAATGGACAACGGATTTTCGTTTAAAACAAAGCTGTACGGATTGTCATTCACAATTAAAATGTTATGCTTTTTTCCAAAAGCAATTAATTTTTGATACAATTCTAAAGTTCCGTTTGCACCAGTTGGCATATGTGGATACGAAACCCACATCAATTTCACTTTTGATAAATCGGTTTTTTCTAATGTTTCAAAATCTGGTTGCCAATTGTTGACTGCTTTTAAATCGTAATAAACTGCTTTTGCGTGAACCAATTCGGTCACAGAAGCATAAGTTGGATAGCCAGGATTCGGAATTAAAACTTCGTCGCCTTCGTTTAAAAACGCTAATGAAATATGCATAATTCCTTCTTTCGAACCCATTAATGGCAGAATTTCTGTATTTGTATTTAATTCTACGCTGAAATTGTTCTTATAAAAATCAGCAAAACCTTGACGCAATTCTGGCAAACCTTGATAGCTTTGATACTCATGTGCTTTTTCATCAAACATAGCCTTTTGAATGGCTTCAATTACAGAAGAATGTGGCGCCAAATCTGGACTTCCAATTCCCATATTGATGATTGGTTTTCCTTCAGACATGAGTTGTCGCACTTCTTTCAATTTTCTTGAGAAGTAGTACTCTTGAACGGTTTCTAGTCTTTTTGCTGTTGTAATCATATTTTAACACGAATTGCACAAATTTTCACGAATTCATACTTTTTAAAATTTCACTAATTGATTATTGCTATTGCTTTTTGTTTCTGTATTCTCCCAAAACCTTGAATTTATTGGTCATTATTTCTAAAACTTTAACCGCTTTTTCATAATGTTTGTATTTTTCAAAAACTACATCTACAAAGAATGAATATTGAAAAGGTGTTTCAATTATGGGCATGGATTGGATTTTGGTTAGATTTAATTTGCAATTGGTCATTACATTTAAAACTGTTGCCAAACTTCCTGGTGTGTCGTCTAACTCAAACTTTATGGATGCTTTATTAATTTCTTCTTTATTTACTTGACTTTTTTCTTTACTAATGATAAAAAAACGAGTCATATTATTGTTTACCTTTTGAATTTCTGGTGCGATTATGTTTAAATCGTATAATTCTGCTGCAACTTTACTTCCTATTGCTGCGATTCCTTTTATTTGATTTTGATGAATTCTTCGAGCTGTTTCGGCAGTATCTTTATCTTCAACTAATTTAATATTCGGATGTTTTTTTAAGAAATCCATACATTGTAACAATGCCATTGGATGGGAATGAACTTCTTGAATTTCTTCTAAATTTTGTCCGTTTAAAACCATTAAATTCTGAATAATATCTAAATAATATTCTCCAATAATGTGAAAATTATTCTTATCAATTAAAGCATAATTTGGAATAATCGAACCTGCAATAGAATTTTCAATTGCAATTACAGCTAATTGCGATTGATTGTTAATCAAACTATCCGCAAGTGCTTCAAATGACAAGCATTCATCAATAGCAACATTCTCTTGAAAATACTCCAAAGCTACTTGATGGTGAAATGATCCTTTAATTCCTTGTATGGCTATTTTTTCTTTCATTTTTGTTTTTTGAACCATTAAGGAATTAAGAAAAGTTAAGTTTTGAGCCACTTAATGAAACTTAATATCTTAATGGTTTAATTTAATTATAGTCAAAAAAAAATCCCGATTTGCATCGGGATTACTATTTATGTTTTCTATATAAATTACTTTTTTACATAACACAATAACAATCCCTGTCTCTTCCAAAAGAAGAAATAAGAAAAATTGTTATAATATGTTGCGAAAATTGTGCTCATTGTTGTTTTTATGTTTTGCTAAAGTAATAAATTTTCCTAAACCTTGACAAAAAATTTAAAAAAGTTACGGAAACGTTTTCGTGAATTTGTTTTAGCCACGAATTACTAAAATTAGCACGAATATATCTTAAAATAATATTAGCACGAAGTTTAAAATCATAAAAGTTTAATTTAAACGTTATTAACCTTATTGGTTTTAGATTTCCTTTAGTATTTATTACATTTGCTTCAAATATCAAATTATGTCAATAGAAGTTCAAAATATTTCAAAAAGTTATGGTGCTCAAAAAGCATTAGACAATGTTTCATTTTCGGTAAAAAAAGGAGAAATTGTTGGTTTTCTTGGTCCAAATGGTGCTGGAAAATCTACTTTAATGAAAATTTTGACGACTTATATCAATTCTGATGAGGGAAAAGCATCAGTAAATGGAAACGATGTAAACGAAAATCAGAAAGCTGTTCAGCAATCGGTTGGGTATTTGCCTGAGCATAATCCGTTGTATTTGGATTTGTATGTTCGTGAGTATTTAGAATTTAATGCTGATGTATACAAAGTTGCTAAATCTAGAATTGAAGAAGTAATCCAATTGACTGGTTTATCTTCTGAAAGCCATAAAAAAATCGGACAATTATCTAAAGGTTATCGTCAACGTGTTGGTTTGGCAACCGCTTTATTACATAATCCAGATGTCTTAATTTTGGACGAACCAACAACTGGATTAGATCCAAATCAGTTGGTTGAGATTAGAAATGTGATTAAAAACGTTGGTAAAAACAAAACCGTTTTTCTTTCTACACATATTATGCAAGAAGTAGAAGCGATTTGCGACAGAGTAATTATCATTAATAACGGAAAAATTGTTACAGATAAAACATTAGATAAATTGGTTTCAGATATTGTTGAACAAATTATTGAAGTAGAATTTGATAAAGAAATTAACGAAGCTTTATTTTCAAAAATATCAGATTTAAAATCATTCAAGAATACACACGATAAAGTTTGGGAATTAACTTTTGAAACTGAAGAAGACAAGCGTTCATCAGTTTTTGACTTTGCTCAAGAAAATGGATTACGTGCACTTCAATTGACCTTGAAAAGTAAAAATTTAGAACAGATTTTTAGAGAAAAAACAGCTAAGAAATAGGTTAATTATAAATAACTTGTCCTTGATATAATTCTTCTACATCGACAATTGGCGGATTATTTTTTAGAATTATATCTCCTGTACTTACCATTTTTCCAACAATACTTTGTATTGGTTTTACAATCATATCATTAGAACCTCTATGAAAAACTTTGATAGTTTGTGCTGTTAAATTTGGAGCCTCAATTCTTCCATCTCCAGCATAGAAATTAAAGAATGCTTGGTTTGTACTTCCTGAAATAAAATATCTAGCAACATTATTGTTTTCAATAACTAACTGGCTATTATTTATATTAATATAAAAATCACTTGTCCCTGCGCCTTCTTTTCCATCACCATCTTTATCTAGTGCATACAATCTTAAAATAGGATAAGTAAGTACACCATTGGATGAAATTTTTCGATCACTTTTAGAGTAAATATCTTCAATATTAGGCGCCGTGATATATACTTTGGTTTGTCCGTATTCTCTAACCCAATTGCAAGACGAATTTTCTTTTAGCTTCAAAACACTACCTTCTTGCTTAACCTCAACGTTTTCTATTATATTTTCACCAGTAACAATTTCTACTTTGTATTCCGTTCCTTGAGTTATGATAAGTTCAATACCAGTGTAAACTTCTACTCTTGTGAATGGTGTTACTTCTACAATTTTTGTAATAGTATTTCCAGCAGATTCTATACAATCACTTGGCTTTTCGCAGGAGATTAATGTTATAAATAATACTGTTGCAATTATTATTTTCTTCATGTTATAGTTATTTTATAAACGTACTCCAACTCCAAACTCCAATGCTTCGGCAAGAAACAGGTGGGTTTTTATTGTAAATCCGGCAAAAAATTTTTTGGTGATGTAATATTTCATTCCTACTCTATCATAAATAGGTATTTCATTTTTGAATGGATCATAAACATAATATCCTATTTGAGCTTCGAGTGAAATTCTATTAACAAACAATTCGTGACCAATAAAAACTCCAACTCTTTTGTAATCTGTATTTGGATCTAAATTTAAGTCAGGATAAGCAATAGATTTATATTTAATAAAATCTTTAAAGCTAGTAGTAAGAAATATTTCAGAACCAAATTGAATTGCGCTTTTTCTATTTAGTCTTTTATCAGCATAAACACCTATATGATAAAACGGATGTTGACCACTTCCAATAACAGCACTTTCATTAACACCAGATCTAAAAACTATATTATATTTTATTGGTTCTTTATATGTCTTTTTAATCATAGTTGAATCAACACTATTGGTTTTTGACTCCTCAAGATTGTAATTGATTCCTAGATTTAAACCATAAGTATTTATTCCACTATTAGGAGATTTTGTTCTTCCATTTGAATAATGCGTGAAAAGAATTCCTGCTTCAATTCCAAACCTATCAATAATATTTTCTTTTTTGTAGAAAAGCCCAAGATTAGTATTCGCCATTATCTTAGAACCAAAAGCTTTATTTTTACTGTTTTCTACTTTATCATAAGGTGTAGTTGTAAGCGCAACTCCTTGTGACAAAAGCAACTTTAAATTTCTATTCAAAAAATAAAAGTTATATAAAGCTCCAACTGAATAATTACTTCCTATGTAGGGATTATTAAAATTTTGATAAAGAAAAAAAGCACCGTACTCTGGATAATTGTAAGCTGCATGCCATTCGCTGTTGCCATGAGTTTGTTTTACAAAGTCAACCATCACCCCAGTTGGATGCCCTTTAAGATGTTCTAAATCTGGAGTATGCGGAAGAACATTACCTCTAAAATAAGTTACGCTTACAGAAGGTGTGTCTTGATTATTTTGCGAAAAACAACCTAAAGAAATCAATAAAAATAGATAGTAAAATCTCCTCATTTCAAAAAATTAATTCGCACAAATATAACAGAATAAGTTAAAGAATTAAATCTTTTTGATTTAGAGTAATTGTTGATTTCTTGATTATTCTATCTATTTTTAAAAAATCTCCTTAGCAATAGCTTTGATGTTTTCTGCTTTTCCCATAGAATAATAGTGTAAAACAGGAATTCCTGCCGCAACTAATTCTTTACTTTGGGCAATACACCATTCAATACCAATTTGTTTTACATGGTCGTTGTCTTTTGCTTTTACAACTGCCATAATCAAATCGTCTGGCAATTCTAAAGAAAAACGATGCGGAATTAAATTCAGCTGCTTCTTGGTTGCAATAGGTTTCAAACCTGGAATAATTGGAACTGTAATTCCTGCAGCTCGACATTTAGCCACAAAATCAAAGAATTTTTTGTTGTCAAAAAACATTTGCGTAATTATGTAATCGGCTCCATTTTTAATTTTTTGCTTTAAAAAGTGAATATCACTATCTAAACTTGGTGCTTCCATGTGTTTTTCTGGATAACCTGCAACTCCAATACAAAAATTAGTACAAGCTGAATTTTGCAAATCTTCATCCAAATAAATTCCGTTATTTAAATTATTGATTTGTAAAACCAAATCGGTTGCATATTCATTACCTTCTTTTTCAGGTTTAAAATAAGTTTCGTTTTTTAAAGCGTCTCCACGAAGTGCAACCACATTGTCAATTCCGAGAAAATCTAAATCGATTAGAAGATTTTCAGTATCTTCTTTGGTAAATCCGCCACACAAAATATGCGGAATAGCATCAACTGAATACTTATTTTGAATTCCGGCACAAATACCAACTGTACCTGGACGTTTTTTTACAATTTTCTTTTGCAAAAGTCCACTTGGTAATTCTTTAAATTCATATTCTTCACGATGATAGGTTACATCAATAAATGGTGGTTTAAATTCCATTAAAGGATCAATTCCATCATAAATAAATTGAATATTTTGCCCTTTCAATGGTGGAAGAATCTCAAAAGAGAATAAGGGTTTTCCTTTGGCGTTTTCTATGTGTTGGGTTACTTTCATTTTAATATGTTTATGGTTTTTGGTTCATTGTTTATGGTTGTAGAACTACAAACAATAAACTATAAACTTTCTAGTCTGCTATATTCGGCGCAAGCCATTTACTTGCTACTTCTGTTGAAATTCCTCTACGTTTTGCGTAATCTATAACTTGATCTTCTTTTATTTTTCCTAATCCGAAATATTTACTTTCTGGATTTGCAAAATAATATCCCGAAACCGATGCTGCTGGCCACATTGCCATACTTTCGGTTAAGGTTACTCCTATTTCTTGTTCTACATTTAAAATTTTCCAAATGGTTGGTTTCTCCAAATGGTCTGGACAAGCTGGATAGCCTGGTGCTGGACGAATGCCTTTGTATTCTTCATCAATCAAATCTTGATTACTCAAACTTTCATCAGAAGCATATCCCCAAATTTCTTTTCTAACTTTTAAATGCAAATATTCTGCAAATGCTTCTGCTAATCTATCTCCTAAAGCTTTTACCAAAATGGAATTATAATCGTCTAATTGCTTTTCGAATTCGGATGCTTTTTCATCTACTCCAAAACCTGTTGTTACACAAAAACAACCTATGTAATCTTGTTTTCCAGAATCTTTTGGCGCAATAAAATCGGCTAATGCAATGTTTGGTGCGCCTGCAGTTTTTTGAGATTGTTGTCTTAGAGTTAGAAAGGTTGCGAGTTGCGAGTTATGAGTTTCGGGTTCTGTATAAACTGCTATGTCATCATCGTTAATTGTGTTTACTGGAAAAATTCCAAGAATTCCTTTGGCTGTTAGCCATTTTTCTGAAACGATTTGATTTAGCATTTTTTGAGCATCATCAAATAAACTTGTGGCTTGTTCACCCACAACTTCATCAGTCAAAATCGCTGGAAATTTTCCATGTAATTCCCACGATTGGAAAAACGGTGTCCAATCGATGAAATCTACTAACTCAGAAAGTTCAACTTCTATGGTTTTTGTTCCAATGAAATTAGGTTTTGCTGGATTGAAATTATCCCAATCTAATTGCAATTTATTCTTACGTGCTTCTTCAATGGAAAGATAATTTTTATCGCGACTTCTACTTAGATAGCCTTCACGAAGTTTGTCATATTCTTCTCGAATGGCTTTTACATAGCCTTCTTTAGTCTCTTCTTGCAACAAGTTACTAGCTACAGTTACTGCACGTGAAGCATCGTTTACATGAACAACAGTTTCTTTATATTCTGGTGCAATTTTTACGGCTGTATGAGCACGTGAAGTTGTTGCGCCACCAATCATAATTGGAATTTTGATGTTTAATTTATCCAACTCTTTTGCTAAATAAACCATTTCGTCCAACGATGGCGTAATCAATCCACTCAATCCGATAATATCTACATTATGTTCAATGGCTGCTTGAATGATTTTTTCTGGTGGAACCATAACTCCTAAATCGATGATTTCAAAGTTATTACAACCTAAAACTACTGCTACAATATTTTTTCCAATATCGTGAACATCGCCTTTTACAGTTGCCATTAATACTTTTCCTGCTGATGAAGATTTTCCGTCTTTTTGTGCTTCGATAAATGGTAAAAGATAAGCAACGGCTTTCTTCATAACACGAGCTGATTTAACTACTTGCGGTAAAAACATTTTTCCGCTTCCGAATAAATCACCCACAACATTCATTCCTGCCATTAAATTGATTTCGATTACATCAATAGCTTTTTCTGAATTTACTCGAGCTTCTTCAACGTCTATTTCTATGAATTCATCTATTCCTTTTACTAAAGAATGTGTCAATCTTTCTTGAACAGAACCATTTCGCCATTCTTGAATTGCTTTTTCATTGGTTTTGAAATCTCCTTTGAAGGTTTCTGCTAAATCCAATAATCTTTCTGTAGCATCATCTCTTCTATTCAACAAAACATCTTCTACATGCTCTAATAAAATTGGATCTATTTCATCGTAAATCTCTAACATTTCTGGATTTACAATTCCCATAGTCATACCGTTTTTGATGGCATGATAAAGAAAAGCCGAATGCATTGCTTCACGCACTTTGTCATTACCACGAAACGAAAACGAAACATTACTCACACCACCTGAAATGTTGGCATAAGGAAGATTTTCACGA
The DNA here is from genome assembly GCF_039539185.1 of Flavobacterium cheonanense. Lineage (NCBI taxonomy): Bacteria > Pseudomonadati > Bacteroidota > Flavobacteriia > Flavobacteriales > Flavobacteriaceae > Flavobacterium > Flavobacterium cheonanense. The sequence continues at coordinate 655,130 of NZ_BAABCT010000001.1, forward strand.
ATCCATTTTGTAGCTCTAAAAAAATCTAATGCGTTTAATTTATGTTCGTCCATTCCTGTAGCTACAGGGAAAATATTTGGGTCAAAAATTATATCTTCTGCTGGAAAATGAACCTCATCAACCAAAATATCATAACTTCTTTTACAGATTTCGATTCTTCTTTCGTAAGTATCAGCTTGACCTTCTTCATCAAATGCCATTACGATTACAGCTGCTCCGTATCTTTTTATCAATTTGGCATGATGAATAAAAACTTCTTTCCCTTCTTTAAGTGAAATAGAATTCACCACACCTTTTCCTTGAATGACTTTTAATCCAGCTTCGATTATTTCCCATTTGGAGCTATCAATCATTACTGGAACTCGAGCAATATCTGGCTCTGCGGCAATTAGATTTAAGAACTTGGTCATAGCATAAACACCATCTAACATTCCTTCATCCATATTGACATCGATAATTTGGGCACCACCCTCTACTTGATTTCTTGCAATATCAAGTGCTTCTTCGTATTTTTCTTCTTTTATTAATCGTAGAAATTTACGTGAACCTGTAACATTAGTTCGTTCTCCAACATTAACAAAATTGGTTTCGGGTGTTACGATTAAAGGTTCTAATCCTGATAATTTTAGATATTTATTCTTTACTTCCGTCATTATATTGTTTCTAAAATTTGTCTTGGTTTGAATTCTTTGGCAACCTCTGCAATTGCTTTAATGTGCTCTGGTGTTGTCCCGCAACAACCACCAATAATATTTACTAAATTATCTTTTAGATATTCTCTAATTAAGGCTTGCATCTCTAATGGTGTTTGATCGTATTGCCCGAAAGCGTTTGGTAAACCTGCGTTTGGATGTGCAGAAATATTTAATTGCGTATTCATGGCTAAACGCTGTAAATAGGGTTTTAATTGGTCTGCTCCAAGTGCACAATTGAATCCGATGCTTAATAAATCTATATGTTGAATAGAAATTAAAAATGCCTCGACTGTTTGACCTGAAAGCGTTCTTCCTGAAGCATCTGTAATTGTGCCTGAAACCATTACTGGAATATCTAAATTTCGTTCTTCTTTTACTTCTTCAATAGCGAAAAGTGCAGCTTTGGCGTTTAGTGTATCGAAAATGGTTTCTACTAATAAAACATCGCAACCACCATCGATTAGAGCTTCTACTTGTTGACGATAGGCAGTTTTTAAATCATCAAAAGTCACGGCACGAAATCCTGGATCGTTTACATCTGGACTCATCGAAGCCGTTCTGTTTGTTGGTCCTATGGAGCCTGCTACAAATCTAGGTCTATCTGTGAATTCGTCAGCAACCTCTCTGGTAATTTTGGCTGATTCGTAGTTTAACTCGTAAACCAAATCTTCCATATGGTAGTCGGCCATTCCGATTGTTGTTCCAGAAAACGTGTTGGTTTCTACGATATCTGCTCCTGCTTGAAAATACAAACGATGAACTTGTTTTACGGCTTCGGGTTGTGTGATAGAAAGTAAATCGTTGTTTCCTTTTAAAGGATGTGGAAAATCTTTGAAACGTTGGCCGCGAAAATCTTCTTCAGAGAAATTGTTGCGTTGTAACATGGTTCCCATTGCTCCATCGAGAACTAGGATTCTTTCTTTTATTGCTTGGTTTATTTTTGACATATAAATAGCACAACTTCTAAAGTTGCTGTTGTTTAATTATATGTTATCATGGAAAGTGAGAGGAATTCTCGTGGTTATCTTTGCTTAAATTTACTTTAAACTAGAATGTAGCACCTTCTACAGTGTAGGGTTGCTAAGCTTTCATAGGGTCTATTCCCTCGGGCTTTCGTGATAACATCAATAAGTTTATGAACAGTGCAAAGTAATAACATAGAAACTTATTTTGCAAGTGTTTGTAAAAAAATAAAAACTATAACGATTTAGTGATTTTTCAAAAAAAAGTTGATAATAATTTGCAATTCAAATTGATTTCATACATTTGCACTCGAAATAAAGAGGAAAAATTTGAACTGATTGCAACCTCGTAAAAAAATGCTAAAGCAGAATACCTTCTTTAGCTTTTACTTGCAATTTTTCTTTTTTCTTCACTAAAATTAATTTTAAAATAAATTATATTATGGCTTATTTATTTACGTCAGAGTCAGTGAGTGAAGGACATCCGGACAAAGTAGCTGATCAAATTAGTGATGCATTAATTGATAACTTTTTAGCATTTGATGCTGAATCTAAAGTAGCGTGTGAAACTTTAGTTACAACTGGTCAAGTAATTCTTGCTGGAGAAGTAAAATCAGACACTTATTTAGATGTGCAAACAATTGCAAGAGATGTAATCAAAAAAATTGGTTACACTAAAAGTGAATATATGTTTGAGGCAAATTCTTGTGGTGTATTATCTGCAATTCACGAACAATCTGCTGATATTAATCAAGGAGTTGATAGAGCTAGTAAAGAAGAGCAAGGTGCTGGTGACCAAGGAATGATGTTTGGTTATGCAACTAATGAAACTGAAAACTACATGCCATTAGCTTTAGATATTGCACACGCTTTATTAATTGAATTGGCTAATATAAGAAGAGAGAATTCTGAAATTACTTATTTACGTCCTGATGCTAAATCGCAAGTAACTTTAGAATATTCTGATGATAATAAACCACAAAGAATTGATGCTATTGTAATTTCTACACAGCACGATGATTTTGCTGATGAAGCTACTATGTTGGCTAAAATTAAAAGTGATTTGATTTCAATTTTGATTCCAAGAATTAAAGCGAAATATCCTCAATATGCTCACTTCTTTAATGACAATATTACTTATCATATTAATCCAACTGGAAAATTCGTAATTGGTGGACCTCACGGAGATACAGGATTGACAGGAAGAAAAATTATTGTAGATACTTATGGTGGAAAAGGAGCTCACGGTGGTGGTGCTTTCTCTGGAAAAGATCCAAGTAAAGTAGACCGTTCTGCTGCTTATGCTACTAGACATATTGCTAAAAACTTAGTTGCTGCAGGTTTGTGTGACGAAGTTTTAGTTCAAGTATCGTATGCTATTGGAGTTGCAAAACCAACTTCTATCAACGTAAATACTTATGGAACTTCTAAAGTAAATATGACTGATGGAGAGGTTAGCAAAATTGTTGAAGGAATTTTTGACATGCGTCCTTACTTCATCGAGCAACGTTTGAAATTGAGAAACCCAATCTACAGCGAAACGGCTGCTTATGGTCACATGGGAAGAAAATCCGAAACGGTAACTAAAACATTTAAATTGCCAAATGGTGAATCTAAAACTGTAACTGTTGAATTGTTTACTTGGGAAAAATTAGATTTTGTAGATCAAGTAAAAGCTGCTTTTGGAATTTAACCACCAAGACACAAAGTTATATTGCGAAGTTCGCAAAGAAAAACCTGACTATTTCTAGTCAGGTTTTTTGTTTTATAAATTGTATTTCAAACTAAATATTAAATACCTTGGTTGAACTATATATTGCGATGTTCTTGTTGAAAATTGAGAAAAACTATCGTCGTTCAAAGATTTGGTATTCAAAATATTGGTAGCTGCAATTTTATATTCCCATTTGCTATCTTTTGTTTTTTGATAAATTAAACTTGCAGACAAGAAATCATATTCATTTTCGACCGTTTTATCCTTGTTGTAGTAGTGATAGAATTCATACTCTGAGACAAAAGAAAAACTCTTTAAGAAGTAATAATCTAATCTTACAAAAGGTTTATCGGTGAAGAATTTAGCATTATTGTAATCGTTTACAGTATAAGAATACCCTAATTCAATATTTGGTGCATTTTTATAATTTGTAGACGCTGTTAATGTATGAACTTGAGTAAAACTTTCTGCTGTAGCAAAAACACCATTTTGAAAATTATTAAACTTTGCCCAATTTAATCTTGTATTAAACGAAGCTTTATAGTTTTTTGAGAAAGAACGACCATAACTACCAAAACCAGATAAAGTTTCTTCTGCAAAATCAGTATTGAAAGGTGAAGAAGTTTGGTTTACACCAACGAAATTTGCTCTTGATTTTACAGCATCAATTGTTCTGGCATAAGTAATAAAACCAGTAATATTTTCAAAGTTGAACATATTATATTTAAAATAACGCAGCGAATGAGTTTGCTGTGTAGCATTTTCAAGCGTTCTACTTCCTCTAGACAAACTATTAAATCCGTTTAACACAAAACCTTCAGCTAACCTATTGATATCAGTAAAACTGTTGGTCATAGCATAATTATATGTCAATGTTTCTGCTTTTTTGATTTGATATAACGCTAAGAAATCTGGCAGTACTCTATAGAAATTTAGTGAAAAATCGGTTCCTAGTTGACTGTTTGTCATATTATATGCATGCAAACTTACTCCTGGAGTGAACGTGAATTTTCCAGTCAAAATTTTATAATGCAATCCAAGGAAAGCGTCATTAAAGTTATAATTTACATTATTGGTAGTACTGGCATCAGTCAAATTATTTTGGGTTCCGTTATCTAATATTTGATAGATTGATGAATCAAAGCTTTGAAATGAGTATGTATTTCCTAGAGTTATATTGATATTACTTTTAGCCGTCAGCATATAGTAATAATCTAGTTTTGTATCTAATTTATTAGTTCTTACAAAACGTGTTTGATTAATATCATTTCTATTTTGACCTGCTAAATAACCCGCAAAACTGAAAGGCTGTGTTTGTAAATTAGCATTGTAAAAAGGATCTTCATCCTGATACAAATGTTGCATTTCTAGTGCAAAAATATTTTTATCGTTGTGTGTATAATAAAAACTCAAATTCTGGTTTACAGATTTAGGATCTTGTCTTTTAGCTGTTAAAATATTTTCTGTATTTGATGAACTACCTACTATTGATTGTCTTAGCAAAGAATTATCTTCATCTTGTTTAGAAAACTTTGATAGAATGTCGTAGTCAAATTGAAATCTTGCGCTTGGTTTGTAGCTAGAACTTAATTTAAAAAGTGCTAAATTACTTTTTTGATGTGCCACTTCATTTCTGTTTTCTGTTGAAGCAACATTAGAAGAATTTGGTTGTAAAAAATTAGTTTGTGTCTTTGTTTCTAAATCGGTTATTGATGAAGAAAGTATTCCGAAACCACTTAAAGTCCAAGCTTTTGTTGGATTATATGAAAAGTTTGTAGCTCCAAATTGTGTTTCAATTTCTTTTGCACGATTATTTCTTAGTAATGAAATTCCTAAATCATTAGAGGCAACATTAAAGTTTGAACCACCTTTAGCCATCATACTTCTAAAACCACCTGTGAACTTAAAATAATCTTGCACCGTTAATGGTAATTCTCCAATATTATTAAAATTTGAAATCAAATTAATACTATATTTAGGATTGTAATAAAACAACTTAGGATTAATAAAATAGCGATCATAGTTATTATCATCGGCTGTTCCGCCACCTGCAGTCATGTCACCAAACCAAAAGTTTTTCTTACCTTCTTTTAGTTTGATGTTCATTGCTAAATTATCCTGATTATTTTCAACACCTTTTAGGATAGAATTTTCATTATAATTTCTTAGCACTTGAATTTTATCAATGGCATCTGCTGGAATATTTTTTACACCAAGTTTGGTATCACCATCAAAAAAGTCTTTGCCTTCAACCATTAATTTGGTTACTTTTTTACCTTCTACTTCTACTTCTCCATCAGCATTTACTTCTACTCCAGGAAGTTTTTTTAGAACATCTTCAAGCTTTCTTTCAGTACCAGATTTAAAAGAATCTGCGTTGTAAACAATAGTATCGCCTTTGATTGAAACTGGCATTTCACGAACAATTTCAACACCATCAAGCTGAATTCCGCCTGGTTCCATTGAAATATTTTGTGTTATATTTTCTGTTTTGGTTTCTACGGTGATTTGTTTGTTTTCCATTCCAATATAACTCAACTTAATTAAGTAGGTTGAATTTGGTTTTAGATTTAAAACAAATCTTCCTTTATCATTGGTTATTGCGTAACCATCCATTCCTTTTGTTGCTTGATTAACAGCCATAATATTAGCCATTTCAAGAGGTGCTTTTCCAGATTCTAAAACAACACCTTCAAATCGGATAGTTTGAGAAAAACTTACAGCACTTAATAAAAAAATTCCAAGAAATAATAATTTATTCATTTTTACATTTGATTGATGAAACAAATATGACTAAATAATAGAAGAAATGTTACCAAATTATTGTTAAATGTTAACATTTTTATTTCATTTTTATTTCGATAACTCCATCTTTATTCATCATACTCTTGATTTTTTCTTCCTCAATTTCTTTAAATTGCATTTGATTTATTTTTTTCCCGTTTGTTGGTTCCTTTATTTCAAATTTCTTTTCTGGGTTGAGAATTATTTTTGTGCACAAAAGGCTAGTAGTTCCATCATGCAATTCTAAAATTAGTCCTGGTAATCCCCAATATTTATCCGGTCCGTTTGAAATAGGAATTTCAGTTGTGTACCAAGCTTCAATTATTTGCTCTTTTGGTTCAGACATTTGAATAAAATTTGTTCTACCTTCATTCTTTTTCGTTTTAAACTCTTCATATTCTTTTTTATCTTTTTCAGAAACTGGGATTAAAAGTTGAGCTTTAGAACACGTATAATTTCCTATTTTCTTTTCTTCATTTATAAACTCCCATTTGAAAGTTTCTAGAGAATCTTTAACTAAAAACTCTTTTCCAAATAGGTCTTTTTCTTCTGAAAAATAATTGTTTTTTAAATTTTTATACAATTTTGAGCCAACTTGACCGCCAAATGAAACTTGTATTTGTCTTCCATCGACTGGTTTTGGTTTGTCTAATTTTTCTTCTTGCCTGTAAGTTGACTCAAAATTTTTAAATTCAAGCACATACGTTTTTTCAAATGCTTTTGATAGTTCTTCTTTCATCTCTTTTTGCTGAGCTTCAGTCATATTTGGACTTGAAAAGTTAAAATCTTTCATTTGAGTTTTGGAAAAATAATAAGCAACTCCCTGAAAATTTTGTGAATAACCAAACTCAACAACGCACAAAAACAATAAACCATAAATTAAATTTTTCATACTACTATATTTTAAAATTACAATTACAAATAAAATCAACTTAGTTTTAACCAATAGTAAATCTATGTTAACGTATGTTAATAGTAATTTTGACACTTAAAAACTTGTTATTTTTGACTTATGATACTAAATAAAAAGAAAATATTATTATTCATCACACTGATAATTTTTGGCACTATTGGTCTTCAGGTATATTGGAATTACAAAAATTTTAATTCTAATAAACTTAGATTAAAAAATGAGATTCAAATAGCATACGATAAAGCATTGGAACTTTATTTTAATGAAGAATCAAAAAATACATTGCTTAATATTTTTAGTAACGATTCTAGTGTTAGTACTAATGATATTATAAATAATTTTGACTTCAAAAAAAATATAAAAACAATTAATGATACGGTAATTAAATTTCAGCAAAGGACTCTAAAAAATACTAATTTAGAGAAAATAGATGTAAAAAACATTAAATCAATAACTGTTTTAAAGGGTAAAAAAGATATTGAAAATATTAATGGTATTGAAAATTTTCCAAATAGAATAACGATATCAATAGTTCAAGATAGTTTGAATTATAAAAAATTAGATTCCATCTTCAAAATCGAATTGAACAGAAAAGAAATATCGCTAAAATATTGTTTTGAACATTATAAAAATGATTCTTTAATACACGTATACAATGAAGTAAATGAAGAATTACCCTTCAAAGTAACCCCAAAATCAAGCTATTTCAACCCTTTTGAAAGACTAAATTTAAAATATAATTACACAAATACACTATTAATAAAAAGAATGGGAAGTGAATTAATTTTATCCCTCATTTTTGCATTAGCAGTTATTGGTTGCTTGTTTTTTCTTCTTCATATTATTAAACGACAAAAGAAAATAGATGAAATAAAAAACGATTTTATTAGCAATATTACACATGAATTTAAAACTCCTATTACTACAATTGCTTCTGCTCTTGAAGGAATGAGTAATTTTAATCCTACAAATGACGCAGAAAAAAACAAAAAATATATTTCTATTTCTAAAATCCAACTAAAGAAACTAGAGATAATGGTTGAAAAAATATTAGAAACTGCAGCGCTTAAAACTGAAAAAATGAATCTTTTAAAAGAGTCAATTGATTTAAATTTACTTTTAAAAACAGTTCAAGAAAAACATCAATTAGTAACGGACAAAAAAATAAATTTTATCTCTAATGGATCTGAAAAAATTATTGAAGGTGATGCATTTCATTTAGAGAATGCATTTTCTAATTTAATTGATAACGCTATAAAGTATGGCGGAAATACAATAACAATTTCAATTAATAAAATGAATGATAAAATTAGAATCGATGTAAAAGATAATGGAAAAGGAATAAACAAGAAAGAAGAAAAAGCAATTTTTGAAAAATTTTATAGAATCCCAAAAGGCAATCTACATGATGTAAAAGGATATGGAATTGGTTTATTTTACAGTAAAAGTATTATCGAAAAACATCAAGGAACTTTAGAATTAATTCAATCTACAGAAACCATATTTAGAAGTGTTTTTTACTCTGTTAATTCAATAAATGAAAAATGAAAAATCATATAAAAATATTACTAGCGGAAGATGAAATTTCACTTGGAACAATTATAAAAGATAGTTTAGAAAGTAGGGATTTCAAAGTTACATTTTGTGAAAATGGAGAAAATGCACTCGAAGAATTCAAGAAATCAGATTTTGATGCTTTAGTATTTGATGTCATGATGCCAAAAAAGGATGGATTTACACTTGCTAAAGAAATAAGATTGCTTAATAAAAACATCCCTATCCTTTTTCTATCTGCAAAAACACAAACACAAGATATTGTTGAAGGATTTAAAATTGGATGTAATGATTACATTAAAAAACCTTTCAGTATGGAGGAATTAATTGTTAGAATTATTGCTTTAATTGAAAGAAAATCTAATCTCACACTAGAGAAAAAACACCACATTGGAACCTATGTTTTTGATACAGATTCTCAAGTTTTATCTCATGAAAAAGTGACTTATAAACTAACACACAAAGAAGCTACTTTATTAGAATTTCTTTCACAAAACAAAGGTGAAATAATTGATCGTAGCACTATTTTAAATACACTTTGGAAAAGTGATGATTTCTTTAGTGGAAGAAGTTTAGATGTTTTTATAACCAAACTTAGAAAAAAATTAATCCTCGACCAATCGATTGAAATAATAAATCTCAGAGGTCGAGGATATAAATTGATTTGTTAAAAACTATCTTCCCATTCTCATTTGCATTCCTCCTCTACCTTGACCTTGATTCATTTCCATCATCTCTTCCATTTTCTTTGTTACAATATCATCATATTCTTTTTGTGTAACTACTTTACCATTATTTGGCGCTTTGATTTCTGTTTTTTCTTTAGGATTGATAACAATTTTAGAACATAAAATAGTTGTTTTTCCGTCGTTAACTTCAAGAATTAAACCTGGCAAACCCCAATATCCTTCTGGACCTTGATTTACTGGAATATCCATTGTGTACCAAGCTGTGATTGTGATTTCTTTTGGCAAATCTACTTCATCAAAAAAACTTGTTTTCTTTTCTTTTTTATCTTCTGCTTTTGCATCTGCACTTTTATTCTCACCTTCCTTTTTAGCTTCTTCTTCTTTTTTCTTTACATCTTCTTCTTTCTTAGGTCTGAAATTTCTAAAATCGGTTTTACTTGCAGGAATTACTGCAGTTGCTTTATAACACATATAACCACCAATTTCTCTAGTTTCACCTTCCATTTTCCAGTTGTAATTTCTTAGAGTATCTTTCACAAGAAATTCTTTTCCCATAAATTCTTTATCAACTGTAAATGTTTTTTCTTTTGCGTTTTTATAGTAAGTTCCACCGCCACCCATCATGGATGACATCATTCTAAAACCTCCTTGCCCTTGCCCAGGAGCGTCTAACTTTTCTTCTTCTTTGTAAATAGATGATGTTTTATCGAAATTAAGAATGAATGTTTTTTCAAACATCTTTTTCATTCGTTCTTCAATCATTTTTTGCATTTCTGGAGTAATATCTTTATTTCCAGACATTCTCGATTTGAAATCGGCAGTGCTTGTTTTTGATTCGTAAACAGCCATCCCTTGAAAATCTTTTTGAGCATTAGATGTAATACAAACTAATAAAAGTGCTAAAGTGAACGTTATTTTTTTCATTTAAAGTATCTTAATTATTTGACGTAACAAATATGACGATTGAATTTGTGTTTTGTTACCAAAGATTTGTTAAATATTTTAGTTTGACTTCTTAAATATCAAATAGTTTAATGTAATTTAGCATCACGATGAAAAGAATATTTTATATACTACTTTTATTATTAGCTACTAATGGCTATTCCCAAAATGAAAAACTATCTGTAACAAGATTAGATTCCATAGCAATAAATGCTGATGGTTTTGTTGGATTCGATGGATTTAATAATTGTATTTACATAAAAAACAATGTCTTATATAAAAAAGTAGACGGATCAATTTTACAATACCAAAATCTTGGATTGGGGAAAATAACCAAAGTTGATATTACAAATCCGCTTAAAATTATTATTTTTTACGAAGAATTTAATGCTGTAATTGTGTTAGATAATCAATTAAATGAAATACAAAAAATTGAGTTTTCAAGTTTAGAAACACCAATTTTAGCAACAGCAATTGGTATCTCTGGACAAAATAAATTATGGGTTTTTAATAATTTAAATCAACAAATAGGATTGTATGATTTGAATTCAAATACTTATGAAAACAAAAGTATTCCTTTAAATGAAAGCATTACATACTATCAAACAGATTTCAATTATTTTCAGTGGATTGACAAACAAAACAATTGGTACACCTCAACCATTTTCGGTAGAATTGTCAGTAACGGAAAAGTTGAAATAACTAATGACTTACAATTACTTCCTCAAAACAAAATACTTTTTTCTAAGGATAGCAAGTTGTTTCTAAGAGATCGCAACATCAACAAATTGTATGAAATTGAAATTGTTGAGAAATCGTTTAAAAATTTTTATTACAAAGAACAAATTTTATCTATTTTTACCGACCAAGGAATTACAAATTATAAAATTACAATACCATAATGCATATAGCAGTAGCAGGAAATATAGGTGCAGGAAAAACAACTTTAACTCGTTTTTTGGCAAAACATTTTAAATGGGAACCTCATTTTGAAGATGTAGTTGACAATCCGTATTTGGACGATTTTTATCATCAGATGGAACGTTGGTCGTTTAACTTACAGATTTACTTTTTAAATAGTCGTTTTAGACAAGTTTTGCAAATTCGTGAAAGTGGTAAAAAAATCATTCAAGACAGAACGATTTATGAAGATGCGCATATTTTCGCTCCCAATCTTCACGCTATGGGATTGATGACCAATCGTGATTTTGAAAACTATTCTTCCTTATTTGAATTAATGGAAAGTCTTGTGGAAGCTCCAGATTTGTTAATTTATTTGAGAAGTTCTATTCCAAATCTTGTTGGTCAAATTCACAAAAGAGGTCGTGAATATGAAAACACCATTTCGATTGACTATTTAAGCAGATTGAATGAAAGATATGAAGCTTGGATTACAACTTACAATAAAGGAAAATTATTAATCATTGATGTTGATGATATTGATTTCGTAAATAACCCAGAAGATTTAGGAATGATTATCAACAGAATCGATGCCGAAATAAACGGATTATTTTAAAATACAAAGCACTTCAATCGAGGTGCTTTTTTTATTCATTTAACATATCAAATAAAGAAACCATCTTTATGTTTTCTGATGGTTTATCAGTCTTGATGATTTTGGGAATTCCGGGCAATAAATCAAAATAGTTTTCTTTAAAAAAACTATCATTGGATTGTAAATACAAATTTTTAACTAGCGTATTTGTTTTAAGTTCAATTAATGTTTCACCTACAATTTTCATTTCAATAGTTGGCTTTTCTAGTTGTAGTTCTTTTGGTTTAACAAAATAATGATAGGCAACAGTTTTCTTGTTTTTGCATATAAATTCTAATTGTAGTACCGTTTTTTCTTTTGCAAATTTTGGTAATTCAGTAAAAAGAATATCCATACAATTTGTGTTTATTTCAGAATTAAGTTCGCATTCTTTTGAAGACGTCCAAAGTTCTTTTCCAGAAAAATCAATTAACTTAGCATTTAGTGTCCCTTTTTGTACTTCGAGATTATCATTACTACTAATAATTGAAAATCCGTTAGTGCTTTCTGTTACCATTAAAAGTGTGGGTGCAAAACTTTCCTTTACTTGGTAATGAGATGCTTTCCAATTTTCATAATAATCTAAAGTGCTCCACGAAGTCACTGGCCAACAATCATTCAATTGCCAATACAAAGAGCCCATACAATAAGGTTTTGCAAGACGATGCGCTTCTATAGCAGTTTTCATTCCGTAAGCTTGCAAAATTTGCGATACATAATTGTATTTTTCTAAAGATTTTGGAATCGGAAAATCTCGTGCCATATATTCATTTATGGTTTCAAAACCTGTTGGATGCTTTTGATGATTTTTAAAGGCTTCGGAAGTAAAATTCAAGTCTTCTTTTCGGATGACTTTTTCTAATGTTTCTAAATTTGGCATTCCTTGAAAACCGTATTCACTCATAAAGCGACCTACTTTTTGTTTGTAAATTTCAAAAGATTCTTTGCCCCACCAAACACCCCAATAATGGGAATCGCCTTGAGTCAAACTCTCCTTTTTACCCCAACCAATTGATGGTGATGAAGGCCAATATCGATTCTCTTTTTTGGACAATAAACTATCTAAAGTTTGCGGAATTAATTGATGAAAAAGTTTTTCATAATCGTTCCAAATTTGAATAGAATCTTGCTTTGAATAATTGAATTGTTTTTGCCAACCCCAATTTTTCCAGCCTTCGTCATTTTCATTATTACCACACCAAAGCGCAATACTTGGATGGTTTTGCAGACGAGTTACATTGTCAATTACTTCATTTTTAACATTATCAAGAAATTCCTCATCGCCAGGATACATGGCGCATGCAAACATAAAGTCTTGCCAAACCAATATTCCGTTTTTATCACATTCATCATAAAAAGTATCTTCTGCATAAACGCCTCCACCCCAAACTCTCAACATGTTCATATTAGCATCAACTGCATTTTGTACAATGTCTTTATATGTAGAAGTTGATGCATTTGGTAAAAAACTATCCGGCGAAATATAATTGGCACCTTTCATGAAAACTGGTTTTCCGTTTAATTTAAAATAAAAACTTTTACCTATGCTGTCTTTTTCTTGAACTAACTCGATGGTTCTTAATCCAATATTTAATTTTTTAAGAGATAATTGAACTTTACTTTTGGATAAACTAATTTCTAATGGATAGAGGTTTGCTTTTCCTAAACCATTCGTCCACCAAAGTTTTGGGTTTTTAATTTCATAAGGGAAATCTATAGAATTTATTCCTTTTTTTAACTCAAAAGCTTTTTGAACTCCATTAATTTTTAAATCATAATTTCCTGCAAGTTGGCAATCTATAGTTACATTAAAATTCAATTTTGCAATAACTTCATTTAATTCTTCTTGTTCATATTTTACATTTTCTATTTTGGCATTATTCCAAAAAAGAAGTTTTATTGGTCTATAGATTCCTGATGTTACAAATCGTGGTCCCCAATCCCAACCGAAATGATATTGTGCTTTTCTTGAAAAAATTCGCTCTTTTTCAGTTAATGTATAAGGTAACTTTTGAGCTTTTGCTTTACCAATTTCAACAGCCGATTTGAAAACAATTTTTAGATTATTTTTACCAACTTTCAAATTATTTTTCACATCAACTTTCCAAGTGCGAAACATGTTGTTGGCATCTAAAATCTTTTCATTATTCAAAAAGACTTCGGCATAAGTATCTAATCCTTCATATTGTAAAATGGTGTTTTGATTTTTTAATTCTTCTTTTGAAATTTTAAAACTTGTTTGATATTCCCAAGTTTCGTTTTCTATCCATTGCAATTCCTTTTCGTTATTTCCGAAGAAAGGATTTGGGATAATTTTGTTATTGTATAAATCGGTGTGAACCGTTCCAGGAACTTTCGCAGGAAGCCAATTGGAATCCGATATTTTTTTGAAACTCCAATTTTCAGAATTCAAATTTCGTTCAGAATTTTGCGACCAAAAGATTAATGGTAACAGCATTAGAATTAAAAATTTAAATTGGATTTTCATTACTTTAAATTACTTTTTAATTTGAAAATTTCTTCTGGATTTGCAATTTGACTTCCATCTGTAATTGCTGAAGAATGATAGAAAGTGGCTTGTGTAACTTCTTGAATATGATTGATATTTGTAGAGCGTAATCCACCACCAGGCATAATTGTAATTCTATTTTGCGCTTGACTAACCAACTTTTTTAAAACATCAATTCCATCGATAACATTGGAGTACGTTCCTGAAGTTAAAATGGTCGAAAATCTACAAGAAACAACATCTTCCAATGCTTGTTTATAATCTACAACCTCATCAAAAGCACGGTGAAACGTACATGGAAATGGCTTGGCTAAATTCACCAATTCAGTGTTTCTTTCAATATCTATTTTATTATTTTCATCTAAAATTCCAAAAACAAAACCATTCACTTTTAGTGATTTAAAGTGTAAAATATCCGATTTCATTTTTTTAAACTCTTCATTAGAATAAACGAAATCTCCACCACTTGGTCGAATCATTACATTCAAATCGATATCGATTAATTGTCTTACTTTAGTGGTGACTTCAAAGTTTGGAGTTGTTCCGCCAACTTCAATTCCGTCACACAACTCCACTCTATCAGCACCATTTTGTTGTGCTATTACGGCTGATTCTAAATTAAAACATGCAATTTCTAATTTGTTCATTACTTCAAATAATAAGCAGCGTCAATTAATTTATTTCCAGAATTATCGTTAACTGCATAATTAAATCCGCTTTGAATACAATAAGAACCGTATTGTCCTTTCTTATTTAAAGCAATAAAACCTACTTGAATATCTTTGAGTTCTTTACCTCGATTTTTAGTCAATTTTACAATTCTAGCCACAGCTTCTTCACAAGCTTTTTGTGGTGACTTTCCTTGACGCATCAATTCTACTACAAGATGACAACCTGTAATTCGTATCACTTCTTCTCCGTGACCTGTTGCCGTTGCTGCACCAATTTCGTTATCTACATACAATCCAGCGCCTATAATTGGTGAATCTCCAACTCTTCCGTGCATTTTATAAGCCATTCCGCTTGTCGTACATGCTCCAGATAAATTTCCGTGAGCATCTAAAGCAATCATTCCAATAGTATCGTGATTTTCGATGTTTGCTTTCGGTAAATACTCACTTGTTTTAAGCCATTCTTTCCATTCTTTTTCTGATGCTTCTACTAACAAATTTTCTTTTTTGAATCCTTGAGAAAGGGCAAATTGCAGTGCGCCATCTCCTACTAACATAACGTGTGGCGTTTTTTCCATAACAGCTCTAGCCACAGAAATTGGATGTTTAATGTGCTCCAAACAAGCAACCGAACCAATATTTGAAAACTCATCCATTATGCATGAATCTAGTGTCACTCTTCCATCTCTGTCTGGTCTTCCTCCATAGCCAACACTTCTTTCGTTTGGATCGCCTTCAGGAATTTTCACTCCAGCTTCGACAGCATCTAAAGCTCTTCCATTATTTTTTAGGATTTCCCATGCGGCTCCATTGGCTTGAACTCCGAAATTCCATGTCGAAATAACAACTGGTTTATTTATTTTTCCTTCATCAAATAAAACCTCCTCTTCTTTTGATTTGAACGAATTCAAAGCAATGGCTACCGAACCAATAGCAGCAGTTTTTATAAAATTTCTACGATTTGCCATACTTATGTTTTTTTATTCCACACCAATTTCATCAATAAACAACCATGCATTAGAACCTGCGCCTGGATTTCCTTCCGGAATTTTACCCAAATTTGAAGCAACTACTTTAATGAATTTTGCTTTTTTGGAATTTACTTCAATTGTAATTTCTCCTCTTTTTTCAATAATCTCTTTAGCTGAAATTGATTGCAAACTTTTGAAATTTACACCATCATCGGATAGCAAAAACTCAATACTTTTTGGAAAATAAATCCAACTTCCTTCATTAGCTAAACTACTTATTGAAACTTTATTTATAACTTCAACTTTTCCTAAATCAATTATTGCAACCATATCTTTACCTGAAAATCCGAGCCAATCTCGACCAAACTTTTGTCTATCACCAATAACACCATCAACTAATGTAAAAGCGCCATTTGCTGTATAACTTTCGCTTGGTTGATTTTGTAAAGAAATCTTTTTGCCAGTTGCTTTATTGATAAAAAATGATTGTTCAATGGTTGCACTTTTTTGTTCTCCGTTTTCAAAATAAGCAGCTTTAATTGTTTGACTTTTTGTAATTGCAATTGGATTTTGATAGCTATTAGAATTTAAACTAGGATTAGAACCATCGGAAGTATATCTGATTCCTTCTTGGTTTTTAGAGGATTTTATTGAAAATAAAATGTTTTTATCAATTTCAGACTGGCTTATTTTAGAAGTTAATTCGAAAATCGCCTTACTATAATTGATTTTATTTTCTTCAAAATATTGAAAATGCTGTATCATTCTATCTTGAAAATCTTTATATTTTTCAGTATTAGATGTGCCCCAAAGCACTTCTGAAAGCGCCAACATTCTTGGGAAAATCATATATTCAACTTTATTCGCATCTTCCATGTATTCGGTCCAAACATTTCCTTGAGCTCCCAAAATATAGTTGGCTTCGTTTTTATTTAGAGTTGTTGGTGTTGGATTAAAACCATACACTTTTTCAACTGTTGTGAAACCTCCAATTGCCAGAGGTTCGTTTTTTGGTTCACCTTGATAATGATCAAAATAGCAATGTGATCCTGGTGTCATTACTACAAAATGATTTTGTTTAGCCGCTTCAATTCCGCCTTTTGTTCCGCGCCAACTCATTACAGCTGCATTTGGTGCCAAACCACCTTCGAGAATTTCATCCCAACCCATTATTTTTCTTCCTCTGCTGTTTACAAATTTTTCAATTCTTCGAATAAAATAACTTTGTAGTTCATGCTCGTCTTTCAAACCTTCTCTTTTTATCACAGATTGGCAATTTGCACATTTTTTCCAACGAGTTTTCGGACATTCATCGCCACCAATGTGAATATATTCCGATGGAAATAAAGTTATCACTTCTGATAAAATATTTTCTAGGAATTCGAAAGTTTCTTCTTTTGGACAAAACACATCATCTAAAACACCCCATTTCAAAGCAACCTCAAATGGTCCACCAGTGCAGGAATATTGAGGATATGAAGCTAATGCAGCTACTGCATGCCCAGGCATTTCAATTTCTGGAACTACGGTAATGTGACGTTCTGTTGCATAAGCTACAATTTCTTTAATTTCCTCTTGGGTGTAGAAACCACCATAAGGTTTATCATCAAATTTTTGTTCTCTGTAGTGACCAATCATCGAACCTTTTCGCCATGCTCCGATTTCGGTAAGTTTTGGATATTTCTTTATTTCAATACGCCAACCTTGATCATCGGTTAAATGCCAATGGAAAACATTCATTTTGTATCTAACGAGATAATCAATGTACTTTTTAATAAACTCTTTTGGAAAGAAATGTCGGCTTACATCAAGGTGCATTCCGCGCCATTTGTATTTTGAGTAATCATTTATCTGTAAACAAGGTATTGAGATTTTATTCTTTTTATCAGAAGGAATTAATTGTAAAAGTGTTTGAATTCCATAAAAAATACCTTGATTTGAAAATGATGTTATTGTAATTTTACTATTTGAAACATTTAATTCATAGTGTTCTTTATCAAAATTTATAGTGTCTGGAAGTTTCATTATAAGCTGAATACTATTTGAACTATAAACTTCACTTATACTTAAATCTAATCCTGATTTTGATTTAAGTATTTCTTTCAAATATTTTGATTCAAAAGAATTTCCAGAAGCTTGTATTGTAGTTTTATCATTAAGTACAAAACTTCCTGAGCCTAACTCTACTTGAGAAGGATAGGGAATTATAGGTAATTGATTTTGTGAAAAAACAGTGTTGAATATCAATAGTAGTAAAAATAGAAATTTCTTTTTCATGCAATTTTGAATTTATCAATGGCTAAATTTACATAAAAAAAGTCAAAAAAAATGCCCCACTTTCGTGAGGCATTTTATATAAAACATTTTATTCTATTATTTTAAAGCATCAACTTTAGCTTTTACTTCAGCTTCAGTTCCTTCGATAATTTCTTCAGTTACTTTACCATTGTTTGTTTTAGTGACAGTAGCTTTAACTTTATCATTACTTACTTTTTCCATGATAACTTTAACTGAAATATTTTCTTTTACTTCACCTTTAAATTTACCATTTTCATCGTACATAGCCATACATTTAGCTTTGTCTTCTGCAGAACAACCATTTTCGTCACACATTGCTGCACATTCTTCTTTGGTCATTGTAGCACATTTGCTCATATCACATTTTCCAGCAGCTGCACCTTTAACTTCGCATGAAGCGTTTGTACATCCTTTTTCTTCACACTCTTCTTTGCTCATTGAAGCACATTGTTCAGTAGCAGCACAACATGATGCTTTATCAGTTGCTGCACCTACTGTATGCCCACCTAAAATTGGAGCTATTACTAAACCAATTAAACAAGTTAATTTGATTAAGATGTTCATCGATGGACCAGAAGTATCTTTGAATGGATCTCCAACAGTATCTCCAGTTACAGCAGCTTTGTGAGCATCAGAACCTTTGTAAGTCATTTCACCATTGATTTCAACACCAGCTTCGAAAGATTTTTTAGCATTATCCCAAGCACCACCAGCATTGTTTTGGAACACAGCCCAAAGTACACCTGAAACTGTTACTCCAGCCATATAACCACCTAACATTTCAGCGATTAATTGGTTGTTATCTCCGTAAACTAATTTACCTAAAAGTACAATTGCAATTGGGAAACCGATAGTTAAGATTCCTGGCAACATCATTTCACGTAATGCAGCTTTTGTAGAAATTTCAACGCATTTACCATATTCAGGTTTTCCAGTTCCTTCCATAATTCCTGGAATTTCTTTGAACTGACGACGTACTTCATATACCATGTCCATTGCAGCTTTACCAACAGAATTCATTGCTAAAGCAGAGAAAACTACAGGAATCATACCTCCAACAAATAACATTGCTAATACTGGAGCTTTGAAGATGTTGATACCATCAATTCCAGTAAAAGTTACATAAGCAGCAAATAAAGCTAACGATGTTAATGCAGCAGAAGCGATTGCGAAACCTTTTCCTGTTGCAGCAGTTGTGTTACCAACTGAATCTAAAATATCTGTTCTTGTACGAACTTCTTTTGGTAATTCACTCATTTCAGCGATTCCACCAGCGTTATCAGAAATTGGTCCGAAAGCGTCAATTGCTAATTGCATTGCAGTTGTAGCCATCATTGCAGAAGCTGCAAGAGCTACACCGTAAAAACCAGCGAAAGCATAAGAAGCCCAAATAGCACCAGCAAATAATAATACTGTTGGGAAAGTAGAAATCATACCAGTAGCTAAACCAGCAATTACGTTAGTTCCTGCTCCAGTAGAAGATTTTTGTACAATTGCCAAAACTGGTTTTGTACCTAAACCTGTGTAATATTCAGTTACAGAAGAGATAACTCCACCAACTACTAAACCTACAATTGTTGCATAGAAAACTCTCATTGAAGAAATTTCTTTTAATCCTTCACCATAGAATTCCATTTGCATAACTTCAGGTAACATATATTTTACCAAAGCAAAACATGATACAGCTGTTAAAGCAATAGAAACCCAGTTTCCAACGTTTAAAGCACCTTGAACTTGTTTTTCTTTAGCATCATCACTTGATATTTTCACTAACATAGTACCGATGATTGAGAATAAGATTCCGAAACCAGCGATAGCCATTGGTAATAAAATTGGTCCGATTCCGCCAAAAGCGTCTTCGATTTTACCACCCATATCTTTAATTACATAGTTACCTAAAACCATTGCAGCAAGAACTGTTGCAACATAAGAACCAAATAAATCGGCACCCATACCAGCAACGTCACCTACGTTATCTCCAACGTTATCTGCAATTGTAGCAGGATTTCTTGGATCATCTTCTGGAATACCAGCTTCTACTTTACCTACTAAGTCAGCACCAACATCGGCAGCTTTTGTATAAATACCACCACCAACACGAGCAAACAAAGCGATAGATTCTGCTCCAAGAGAGAAACCAGCTAGAGTTTCAAGAACGATAGTCATGTCTTCTGTAGAAGTCCAAACACCTTTCATGAAATATTGGAATAATATAATAAAGAAACCTGTTAAACCAAGAACTGCTAAACCAGCAACTCCTAATCCCATAACTGTTCCACCACCAAAAGAAACTTTTAATGCTTGTGGTAAACTAGTACGAGCTGCTTGTGTAGTTCTTACGTTAGTTTTTGTAGCAATTTTCATTCCCATGTTTCCTGCTAAAGCAGAAAAGAAAGCTCCAAAAATAAATGCAACTACGATTAATATATGTGTTGTTGGAACTATAAAAGAAATTCCAGCTAACACAATACTTGCTCCAACTACGAAGAAAGCTAATAATCTGTATTCCGCTTTAAGGAAAGCTAAGGCACCTTCGTAGATGTAATCTGAAATTTCTTTCATTTTTCCATCTCCAGCGTCTTGTTTTAATACCCAAGATCTTTTGATTGCCATAAAAGCTAATCCTATTAATGCCATGACTATTGGCACATAAATCATAAATTCATTCATAATAAACTAATTAGATAGGTTGTTAATGTTTGTTACTATTTATTAATGTTAACAAACATATAAAAAAAAAGACAATTTAAATT
Source organism: Flavobacterium cheonanense (assembly GCF_039539185.1). Taxonomy (NCBI): domain Bacteria; kingdom Pseudomonadati; phylum Bacteroidota; class Flavobacteriia; order Flavobacteriales; family Flavobacteriaceae; genus Flavobacterium; species Flavobacterium cheonanense. The sequence goes on from NZ_BAABCT010000001.1 coordinate 676,119, forward strand.
TATCTAAATTGTCTTTTATTAATAATGTTATTAACTTTTTATACTGAATAATCCTTTTGGTCTATCAGGGATTGCTTCAAAACGATCTACACATTCTCTAATGATTCTGTAGGCTTCTTTAACATCACCCCAACCTTCTACATCTACTTGCTTGTTTTCTAAATCTTTATAAACTTGAAAGAAATGCTCAATTTCCTTTAATAAGTGTGGATTGATATCAGATAAATTTTCTAAAGTATTCCATATTGGATCAGAAACAGGAACACAAATTATTTTTTCATCTGGGCCTTTATCATCAGCCATATGGAAAACTCCTATAGGTTTTACTTCGATTACACAACCTGGAAAAGTTGGTTCGTTTATTAAAACTAATACATCTAACGGATCGCCGTCTAATGCTAATGTTTGAGGAATAAATCCATAATCTGCTGGATACATCATTGATGAAAATAACATTCTATCAAAACGCATTCTTTTTATAGCAAAATCATATTCATATTTATTTCTACTTCCTCTTGGAATTTCGATTAAAACATCGAATGTTTTCAATTTATCTGCAGTCATTTTACTTTCTTTTTTTAAAGGGTCGCAAAGGTAAGTAATAAAAGAAAAAAGCAAAAGAAATGTATAGTAAATTTACAATTTAATTTTGTTCCTTTTAACCAAATAGTAATGCCATAAAACAAAGGATGCAAAGGTTCTGTATGGTTTCCATTCATTAGAAACTTGTTCCATTTCTTCTAGTGATTGACAATTGTATAACTCTATTAATGTGTTTTTAATTGCAATGTCGCCAAGCGGTACAACATCTGGTGACTGAAGACAAAACATTAAATAAACTTCAATACTCCAATTGCCGACTCCTTTGACTTTGATTAATTCTTGTCGGATTTGGGTTTCTGTTTTGGATGAAAAGCTATCGAAATTAATTTCGTTGGAAAGTACTTTGGATGCTAAATCTTTGAGATAAACTATTTTTTGTCGTGACAAACCGCATGATTTTAATTCATAATCTGAAGAATAATAGATATTTTCTGGTGTGATTTTCTTGAAATATTTTTCTAATTTAACATAACATGCTTTGGCAGATTCTATTGAAACTTGTTGCTCTAATTATAATGTGACACATGGAAGCAAATCCTTCTTGGCGCTTTTGAATAATTGGATGACCGTAAGTATCAAGAATAAATTTTAAAGTTTCATCTTTAGAAGTCAGAAATTCAACAACTTGCTCCATAATTAAAGAAACTAGATTGAATTAAAAATAGAAACCAAATTCTCCTTTAATTGTAAAATTATTTGTTCCCGGAATATCTCTGTAATTTCCTCTCCAGCTAGCATCAATTCGGAAAACTTTAAATATGTTTCCGATTCCTACACTGTATTCCCAATAAGGTTGCTTTGGTGCTTTATATACTAATCCTGAGGCATTAATTAATTGATTTTCATTTGAAATAGAACCATAAACTCCTCTTACTCCAATAATTTCTCTCCAATTAAGTTTTCGCATCAATGGAATTCTAGATAGTAATCTTCCTTGAAAATTATGATCCCATTGTAAAGTAGCATATTCGTCGGAAACAAACTCGTAAAAATTTAAATTATTAAAGGTGTTGCCAATAATGAAATAAGTTTGATTTCCGGGAATTACACTCATCAATCCAAGTGGCACTTGTCCGAAAGTTTTACCTAGTTCCATAGTTAAGTTTGTTCTTCCTAATGGTCCTATTGTTATTGGTTGTTTATAATATAATTGTAGTTTACTATAATCAAAATCACTATCTATTAATCCTTTAAATCCTTGACTGTAATTTACAAAAAAGCGACTATACGGACTATCTACACTAAGACGTTCTACTCCGTAACCTACTGTTTTTCGTCCAGGAGTATATTCTACTTGAAGATTAACCTCAGATTGTTTTACTTCACTTTTAGTTGTTGTATAAGTATCATCAGAATAATAATCTAAACTAAATGTTGGTGAGGCTGATTCTAAGGTACGATAAGAAAATCCTGTTTTAAAAATTAAATTTTTTATAGGCTCTATTTCAACAGAAGCCATGGTAAGATTGATATTAGTTAATTTTCCATTATTCCCAGAAGCAAATAAAGCAGAAGATGCAAAACTTCTTCCTAAAACATCATTTGTTGTTGTTAAACTGGCTCCAATTTGCTCTACATCTCTTCTATTTCCGGCCTCAACAATAATTCGTCTTTTAGAATCCACCATCCATTTTCCTGACAAACCATATTTGAATTTATTATCATCAAATCCGTAAGCAGTATAACCCTGGAAACGCCATTTATCGTTTGGTCCGAAATAGGTTCTTCCACCAACACGAACACGAATTCCTTCTACAACATTAAATCCGAATGTTGAAAAAATAGGTCCGAAATCTATATTTCCTTTTTGTATATATCCGCTTCCTAAAATGGTTACAAGATTATACATTTGTTTGAATTTTTTAACCGTTTTTAAGGTGTCAAGCATTTTGTAAACTCCAATTTCATCTTTATTTAGTTTCTCAAATCGGTTTTCTTCCCAATATTCATCTGACTTGGTGTAAACTGCATTATCAATAAAATTGACTTCTTCTTTATAAAACTTATCAGGTTTTACTTCGTTAAATTTATGATTTCTCACTAAAGTTGTTCGTTTTCCATAAACACCTTTAGATTCTTCTTTTTTGTTGATTGCAAAATCTGACATCATGTAATCTCTTGTAAGGAGAAAAACAGAATCACTTACTACTTCAAATTCTTGCTCAATATAAATATCTTTTACCCAGTTAATATTAGCACTTTTAGAAACTGCCATATTGATGGTTTTGATAGCATAAGTAGAATCATTAACCCAAAAATCTCCTTTAAAAGTTAATTCATTTTTTCTTCTTGGATAAAACACAATGTTGTAACACCATTTATTATCAATAAAGGAGCTGTCTCTTAATACATAATTATAAACATCTATCCCAGTTGTTGATAATGGACTTGTAAAGCTTTTATCAAAAAAAGTTAAGTGATTATTATAGATATTGTAATCGTTGTAAAGGTCTTTAATGAAAGTGTTTACACCATCTCCATTTCCTAAACCTGAGTTTTTGTTGGCTTTGATAATTGATTTTTCCTTCTTTAATTTATTGTCACCATAAACATCATACATAGATTCATTGATGAAAATAGGCAAATAGGTTTTCCCTGTGACTTTAGAAGTATCTACTTTATTGAAAACAAACTCCATTCCTTTGAAGATTTTTTGCTTCATAAAAGCACTATCTATGGTATTCAAATCAAATTCAACTTTCTCGTATTTTTCGTATTGATATTGATCAAACATACGTAAGCCATTTTTCCTTTTTCTTTCCCAGATTTTTCTCAGAATATCTAATGCTGGATTGTTTTTCTTTGATGTTTTTCCTTTATAAATAACAACTTCTTGCAACATTTCTTCTTCATTCAAAACCACTTTCATATTGTAAGTTACCAGCTTTTCTAAATCTACATCTTTAGTAGTAAAACCAACGAAAGCCACTACTAATGTTGTATAATTTTTAGTTGATTCTAAATAAAACTTACCGTTTTCATCACTAACAGTTCCTTCGTTAGAACCTTTAAACACGATATTTGCATAGGAAACTGGTTGGTTTTTCTTATCAACAACAACTCCACTTACTTTTGTTTGAGAAAAAACAAAAGAAGAAAAAAGAAGAAAAAGAACTATAGAAAAAGATATTTTTTTAAGCATAATACGATTTGCGAATTTTTGGTAAAAAAAAAGCTTCATCAAGATTTCTCCGATGAAGCTTCAAATATAATAGAATATATTATTTGTACATTACTTTTTTTACTGCTTTAACAACATCTTGAGCATTTGGCAACCATTCTTTCAATAAAGTTGGTGAATAAGGCGCTGGAGTGTCAGCAGTTGTGATTCTTTGAACTGGGGCATCAAGGAAATCGAATGCTTTATCTTGAACCATATAAGTTATTTCTGAAGCCACACTTGCAAAAGGCCAAGCTTCTTCAAGAACTACTAAACGATTTGTTTTCTTAACAGAATTGATAATCGCATCATAGTCCATTGGGCGAACCGTTCTTAAGTCGATAATTTCACAAGAAATACCTTCTTTAGCTAATTCGTCAGCAGCAATGAAAGCTTCTTTGATGATTTTACCAAAAGAAACGATAGTTACATCAGTTCCTTCTCTTTTAATATCGGCAACTCCTAATGGAATAATGTATTCTCCATCTGGCACTTCACCTTTATCTCCGTACATTTGTTCTGATTCCATGAAAATAACAGGATCATTATCACGGATTGCAGCTTTCAACAAACCTTTAGCATCATAAACTGTAGATGGAACTACTACTTTTAAACCAGGCGTATTAGCAAACCAATTTTCAAAAGCTTGTGAATGCGTTGCTCCTAATTGTCCAGCAGAAGCTGTTGGTCCACGAAAAACCATTGGCATTGGAAACTGTCCAGCCGACATTTGACGCATTTTAGCAGCGTTATTTATAATTTGGTCAATTCCAACTAATGAAAAGTTGAAGGTCATGTATTCTACAATTGGACGACAACCGTTCATAGCTGAACCAACTGCAATTCCTGCAAAACCTAACTCGGCAATTGGAGTATCAATTACTCTTTTTGGACCGAATTCGTCAAGCATTCCTTTTGATGCTTTGTAAGCACCATTGTATTCGGCAACTTCTTCACCCATTAAATATACGGCTTCATCGCGACGCATTTCTTCACTCATCGCTTCGGCAATCGCTTCTCTAAATTGTATCGTTCTCATATATATTTTTTCTTAAAATCTATTTTGGATAGCAAAAGTAAAAATTAAAAATGATACTATTATTTTTTTAGTCATATTTTATATTTTGTTTTTAACGAAAACGATGTAATACATTATTTTAATAACCTCAATAAGTTTTAAAACAATTACTCAGAAAATTATTAGTCTAAAGAAATCAAAAAAGAAAACTTTAATTAAGTGATTAATTTATTAGATTTGTTTTGATATAAAATTTGTGCACGGATTGAAAATCCGCGCTATCGGAATCAAAAAAGAAAACTTTAATTAAGTGATTAATTTATTAGATTTGTTTTGATTTGGAATTTGGGCACGGATTGCAAATCCATGACAACAAATTAAAAATATAGGCTGAAGTAAGATAATAAGTTTGCTATGAAAAAATTTAAATTTTGGTTTACGTACTTTATTTTTTTTGGTATTTATGTTTTTCAACTTTGGATATTTATTTCTATTACATCTGATAAAATAATTGGTACCTTTTTTAAAGATAAAGGATATCTTTATCATATATTATTCATATTCATGCTAATTTTTTTACCAATTCTTTTTAAAAAAACAAATTTGTTCTTACCCTATTTAATCTTCATAAATATTTTATTACTATTACTAAATCAAAATTATGGTAATTATCATTTATGGTAATATTTCAATTTTAGTAGTGCTTTTTTTTCAAAGCCAGCTGCGCATTTTATGATAAAAACAATACAAAATGAAAAAAATTATAATTATTTTAATTTTAAGTTTTTGTTCTTGTAAAGTACAGAAGACAAATGAAGGAGATATTAAAAATTTAGTGTATGCCATAGATAATGAATCTATTAGAATTACTTTTAATTACATTGCAAAATATTCGATAGATGAAAAAGCCAATTATATTTTAAATATAAATAATAATAGAAAACTAAACTATTTATTTGAAAATTTGCAAGAGGAGGACAAAATAATAATCAGCCATATATTGCTAACAAAAATATTAGAACCTAATAAAGATAATTTTACTATTGAAAATATACAAGATGACAAAGGTGATATTCAAAGTGTGATCCTAATATACAATAATTTAAAATGTAAATATGTTGGCAATAAATTAAAAATTTTGGACAATAATAATACTGATGCTATATCTAATTACTGGAAGAATAAATTAAAGATGAAATAGTTAGAAATTAATATAAACTATCACAACTGCGCAAAGATTTCCTATGAAAAGCTGTGCAAATGTCTGAGCTGAAAACTTCAAAAGAAGACAGACTACTATAAAAAATTAATAGCTATGAAGAATATATTAATATTGCTACTAATTTCTTTTTTATTATTTTCTTGTAAAGAGAAAATAAAACAAGAAATAAAAATAGAAAGGGACAACTCAAATATAAAACTTGTTTTCCCGGATACAGTCTACATCAATGAGGGTTATGATGGTGAAATTAAGTATAAGAATCATTTAGATACTATCACTACAACTCTTGATGATGTAAAAAAATATCGATATATTGAGTACTATTTTTTAAAAACAAAAAACATAAATTATGATGAAACCTATTTAAAGACAATTATAAAAGATACCGCTTATGCAGATAACAGCAAAGTAATTCCTTTGTTATATGTTAAATTTGATAAATTGGGACAAAATTACATTGATGGTATCATAACTGATAAAGTGAGTATAGTAAACGGCGGTAAATTGGTGGGTGGAAAGCCAGGTACTCGCATTATTACTAATCAGTTTAGGGTTACTAAAGGTGTTTATGTTATTGAAAAGCCAAAAAAGGCAAAGTAACCACAGCTGCCGCGCGAAACTCCAATCTCGCGGAATTACATTCCATGCCGACAATAAAGTAATTTCAAATAATAATCATGTTTTTTAATATTTTAGAGCAAAAATACCATCTAAAATTACTTAAATAGAAAACTACTTCATTTCAACTCCATCTGAATTCTTCGAAATTTCAATTCAACAAAAGTTAAATCTTCTGTTTTGGTTTCAAGTAATAGTAGCGAAATCGATATAATACTGACTTTTTTTAAAAAAATAGTATGCACGCATACAAATATTCGAAATATATTTTATACTTTTACGCTCAGAAAAAACTTTTTAAAAAATATATAATGAAAATATTAGTTTGCATCAGCCATGTGCCTGATACTACCTCAAAAATCAACTTCGTGAATGGCGATTCTGAATTTGATACCAACGGAGTTCAGTATGTTATCAATCCAAATGATGAATTCGGATTAACTAGAGCCATTTGGTTTCAAGAACAACAAGCAGCTAACGTAACAGTTGTAAATGTTGGCGGACCAGATACAGAACCAACTTTAAGAAAAGCATTAGCTATTGGAGCGAACGAAGCTATTCGTGTAAACGCAACTCCAACTGATGGTTTCTTCGTTGCAAAACAATTAGCAGAAGTTGTAAAATCTGGTGGATATGATTTAGTAATCTGCGGAAAAGAATCCTTAGATTATAATGGTGGAATGGTTCCAGGTATGCTAGCAGGATTACTAGGTTACAACTTTGTAAATTCAGCTGTTGAAATGACTGTTGATGGAACTTCTGCAAAAGTAGGAAGAGAAATTGATGGTGGAAAAGAAATCGTTTCTGCATCGTTACCATTAATTGTAGGTGGACAAAAAGGCTTGGTTGAAGAAAAAGACATACGTATTCCAAATATGAGAGGAATTATGACAGCAAGAACTAAAGTTTTAACTGTACTTGAGCCAGTAGCAGCTGACAATAACACTAAAGCTGTGAAATTTGAAAAACCAGCAGCAAAATCGGCAGTAAAATTATTTTCAGCTGACGATTTAGACGGATTAGTTAGCGCATTACACAACGAAGCAAAAGTTATTTAAGAATTAGGATTCTGGAATTGGGATTTAAAATCCTTAATCTAAACTCCTAACTCTCAAAATCCTTAATAAAAAAATCCTTAATCCTAAATTATTATGTCAATATTAATATATGCAGAATCAGCAGACGGAAAATTCAAGAAAGTAGCTTTCGAATTAGCGTCTTATGCAAAAAAAGTTGCCGAATCACTTGGCACAACAGTAACCGCTGTAACAGTTAACGCAGGAAATGTTTCTGAGTTATCTAAATATGGCGTAGATAAAGTTTTAAAAGTAACTAACGATAAGTTGGCTAACTTTAACGCAAAAGCTTACGCAGATGTAGTAAAACAAGCTGCACAAAAAGAAGGCGCAAAAGTAATTGTACTTTCTTCAACAACAGACAGTTTATACCTTGCTCCTCTTGTATCTGTTGGATTAGAAGCAGGTTTTGCTTCAAATGTTGTTGGATTACCACTATCAACTTCACCATTTCAAGTAAAAAGAACCGCTTTTTCAAATAAAGCATTCAATATCACTGAAATTTCAACAGATGTAAAAGTACTTTCAATTAGCAAAAACTCTTTTGGTTTAGTTGAAACTGCTTCCTCTTTATCTGAAGAAGATTTTGCACCAACATTAAACGATGCTGATTTTTCAGTGAAAATTGAATCTGTAGAAAAAACTACAGGAAAAGTAACTATCGCAGACGCTGACATCGTTGTTTCTGGTGGACGCGGAATGAAAGGTCCAGAAAATTGGGGAATGATTGAAGAATTAGCTTCTGTTCTTGGAGCTGCAACTGCATGTTCTAAACCAGTATCTGATATTGGATGGCGACCTCACAGTGAGCACGTTGGTCAAACAGGAAAGCCAGTTGCAAGTAATTTATATATTGCAGTAGGAATTTCTGGTGCAATTCAACATATCGCTGGAATCAACTCTTCTAAAGTAAAAGTGGTTATCAACACTGATGCTGAAGCGCCATTTTTTAAAGTAGCTGATTACGGAATTGTTGGTGATGCTTTAGATATTGTTCCAAGATTGACTCAAAAATTAAAAGAATTTAAAGCAAATAATAGCTAGTAAAATTCCAAAAAAAGAAATTCCAAATTCCAATTGGAATAAAAAATAAAACTAACTCAAACGTGATAAGCTATCTGAAATTATTTTTAGGTAGCTTATTTTTTTTGTTTAAAAAAGAGAAAGTTTTTTGTTACTTTGCAATCAATAGAAATACAAAGTATTATTGTTTTCCAAATTTGATAAAATATAAAAATGAGTTTAGTAAAACTTACCATAAAAGGAATTTCGTACAGTCAAACCCAAAATGGAGCTTATGCCTTGATTTTAAACGAAGTTGATGGAGAAAGAAAACTACCAATCGTTATTGGAGCTTTTGAAGCACAATCCATCGCAATAGCTTTAGAAAAGGAAATCAAACCACCAAGACCATTAACGCACGATTTATTTAAAAGTTTTGCAGACCGATTTGATATAGTAGTTAAACAAGTCATCATTCATAAACTAGTTGATGGTGTGTTCTATTCAAGTATCATTTGTGAAAGAGACAAAATTGAAGAGATTATTGATGCTAGAACTTCTGACGCTATTGCATTAGCATTGCGTTTTTCTGCACCGATTTTTACCTATAAAAACATTCTTGATAAAGCCGGAATTTATTTAAATGCAAATCCATCTGAAACCGAAAACACAGAAGATGAAGGAGCACTTTCAACTCCAGAAACTTTCGGAATTGAAAGCGATTCAAATACTGAAAATTCTTATGCTAAACTAAGTTTATCTGAACTTCACGAACTTTTAGAAAGCGCTGTTCAAGACGAAGATTACGAAAAAGCAGCAAGAATAAGAGATGAAATTTCTAAACGCGAATCTTAACTCATAAACTTTTAAACACATAAACTTTTAAACCTTTTTTCAAAGTGAAACAATACCACGATTTAGTAAAACACGTTTTAGAAAACGGAACTCAAAAAGGCGACCGCACAGGAACAGGAACCAAAAGTGTTTTTGGTTATCAAATGCGTTTTGATTTAGCTGAAGGTTTTCCGATGGTTACCACTAAAAAGTTGCATCTAAAATCGATAGTTTACGAATTACTTTGGTTTTTGAAAGGTGATACCAACATTGGCTATTTAAAAGAAAATGGCGTAAAAATTTGGGACGAATGGGCTGATGAAAACGGCGATTTAGGTCCAGTTTATGGTCACCAATGGCGCAATTGGAATAGCGAAGAAATTGATCAAATCACCGAATTAATCGATACTTTAAAAACCAATCCAAACAGCAGAAGAATGTTAGTTTCGGCTTGGAATCCATCGGTTTTACCTGATACATCCAAATCATTTTCTGAAAATGTTGCCAATGGAAAAGCGGCTTTACCTCCATGTCACGCTTTCTTTCAGTTTTATGTTGCTGACGGAAAATTATCTTGTCAATTATATCAAAGAAGTGCCGATATATTTCTTGGTGTTCCTTTTAATATAGCATCTTATGCATTATTTACCATGATGATAGCACAAGTTTGTGATTTACAAGTTGGCGAATTCATTCACACTTTTGGAGATGCACACATATACAACAATCATTTTGAACAAGTGGAATTGCAATTGTCTCGCGAACCAAAACCTCTTCCGAAAATGATTTTAAATCCGAATATCAAAAACATATTTGATTTTACATTTGAAGATTTCACTTTAGAAGGTTATGACCCACATCCACATATTAAAGGAATTGTTGCTGTATAAATTTATATTATGAAATCGCCACTAACAACAAGTTTGTTGCAAACAAACACCAATGATTAAAAAGGCGATACCATATGTTAACTCTAAAAAATAAAATTTAAACATATGAAAAAAATTATTCTTTTCTTCCTGCTTTTTTCAAAAATGGCTTTTGGACAAGAAATGTCTGCAATTAAATATCTTGATTCCTTAGGAAAACCAGCTACCAAAGAAAATTTTTTCAAATATGAAGTGTTCAAAAAAGAAAATTTGGAGCAAGAGAAGTATACTTTACAAACATTTGACAAAGAAAACCATTTAATTCAAAGTTACACTTACTCCGATGCCGAAGCACAAAAACTTAATGGCGAATCCATCACCTATTACAAGAACGGAAATAAGCGAATTTTAATTACTTATGATAACGGAAAACCTGTAGGTACTTTTTTTACATGGTATGAAAATGGAAATCCAAAAGAAGAAAGTTCCTATTTTGATGTCTCTTGGGGCTCAGCAAAACATCAAAAAATGATTAATTACTGGAATGAAAAAGGAGAAAAAACAGTTGACAATGGTAATGGCTTTATAGAATCTAAAGATGATTATTTAACTGAAAAAGGAAATTATAAAAACGGTTTTAAGGATGGAAAATGGACTGGAAATTCATTAAAAAACACATTCAGTTATGAAGAAACTTATACTGATGGTGAATTAGTTTCTGGAGTTAGCATTGAGTCTGATGGTACTAAAAATGAATATACAAGTCTTGAAGTGAGGACAGAGCCAATTAAAGGAATGGAACACTTTTATAAATACATAGGTAATAATTTTACAGCACCAAATAGTGCTTATAAAAACAAAATACAAGGCAAAATAATTGTGACTTTTGTTGTAGATAAAGAAGGCAAAATAGTTGAGCCAAAAATTACTAGAAGCCTTGGAACTGAATTAGACAATGAAGCAATCAGGATTTTAACAAATTACGAAGGATGGAAACCTGCACTCCAAAAAGGCAGAAAAGTAAGATGTTCTTTCAGCATTCCTATTAAATTAGATTTTAGTAGATAAAAAAAATCCGCTTAACAAAATTGCCAAACGGATTTTTAAACAAACAAACAAACTAAACCTATACTTCTAAAACGCTGTTTTCAGCATTTGCGAATTCATTCCAACGATAGCTATCTGCCTCTGGTTCGTTTACATAAGAACCATCAACGATGTATCTAAATTCAAATGAATTATCTTTTGGTAAATCGAACGCCGCTTTGAACGTTCCGTTTTTTAACTTAGATAATTCTCCTTCTGATGGATTCCAATTATTGAAATCACCAACAACAGCAGCTGTATTTGCTTCTTTTGCTTCTAGTGAAAAAGTAACTTTACAAACTGGTTTTGTTTTTATAAATTGTTTCTTAATTGCCATAACTATTTCATTTATAGATTAATGCAACAAAGTAAAGGAATAAAAATATAGATTTTACATCGAAATGACGAATTATTATTTTATCATATTTGCTCAAAAAAACAAGATACATTCTTAATTTTTAAGCAGTTAAATTTTAATATTAAAATAAGAAAACGTTTTCTTAATAAATAATATCCATTTGCCATTTTTATAATTTCAAAAATATTTGTATCTTTAAATTCAAATTTTCGACTTATGAATACAGAACAACATGAAATGTATGAATACGCACGAAGAAGAATTAAACAAAAAAAAGGCTTATATTTTCATTTTGTTTTATTTTTCCTTGGAGGCATTTTTATATTTGCATTGAATAAATGGATGAATGTTGGAGAACCAACAAATTGGTATATTTGGGTTATAACAGCATGGTTTTTCATGTTTATTTTGCACTTCATCAAAGTCTTTATAACTGACAGTTTTATGAACAAAAACTGGGAACGAGAACAGATTAATCGTTTGATGACCATGCAAGAAAAAAAAATAGAACAACTTAAAAACGAAGTTGAAAATAAAAAAATTGTTTAATGATAACTCTCATAGCAGCTGCGGCTGAAAATAATGCTTTAGGAAAAGACAATCAGTTAGTTTGGCACTTACCTAACGACTTTAAACGTTTCAAACAAATAACTTCTGGTCATTATATCATTATGGGAAGAAAAACATTTGAAAGTTTTCCTAAACCATTACCAAATAGAACGCACATCATCATTACAAGACAAAGAAACTACAGAGTTGAAGGCTGTCACGTAGTAAATTCAATAGAAAAAGCAATTGAAATTAGCCCAAAAGACGAAGAAGTTTTTATAATTGGCGGTGCCGAAATCTACAACCAATCTATTGATTTTGCTGACAAAATTGAACTTACAAGAGTTCATGCTAATTTTGATGCAGATGCTTATTTTCCGGAAATCAATCTCAACGAATGGGAATTAATTTTTGAAGAATTTCACACCAAAGACGAAAAACATAATTTTGACTTTACCTTTCAAACTTATGTAAAGAAGTAGTTTACTCAGAAGCAAATAATTTTAACACAAAAGTCACAAAAGTTTTTGTCCTTAATTTTATTCGATTCTACTAAGTAAATTTATTTTAGTCAATAAGAAAATATCCTTATGTGACTTTTGTGTTTAAAAAATCTATAACTTTAAATTGTATTTTGTTTAATGCACTTTCAATTTTTATTATTTGTACTTTTGCACCCTAAAAAGCGCTGAAAATGTCAAAAAATGTTACTCCATATAAAGATTCTACTTTAGGAAAAAAAGAACAAGTTACTCAAATGTTCGATAACATTTCAGGAAATTATGATGGTTTAAACCGTGTAATTTCTTTTGGAATTGATGTGAAATGGCGTAAGAAAGTTTTAGACCTTGTAAGTGCTAAAAATCCTGAAAACATTTTAGATATCGCCACAGGAACTGGTGATTTAGCGATATTAATGACCAAAACTAAAGCCAAAAAAATTATTGGATTAGACATTTCTGCTGGAATGCTTGAAGTAGGAAAAAAGAAAATTGCGGAAAAAAAATTAGAACATATCATTGACATGGTAATTGGCGATTCTGAAAACATGCCTTTTCCCGACAATCACTTTGATGCAATAACAGTTTCATTTGGAATTAGAAATTTTGAAACACTTGAAAAAGGGCTTTCAGAAATCTTAAGAGTACTGAAACCACAAGGGATTTTTGTTATTTTAGAAACTTCTGTTCCAGAAAAAACACCTTTCAAACAAGGATATAATTTTTATAGTAAAAATATTTTACCTATCATTGGAAAACTTTTCTCGAAAGACAATGTTGCCTACGGATATTTATCTGAATCTGCTTCTGTTTTTCCTTATGGTGAAAAGTTAAACAATATTTTGAGAAAAATTGGGTTTATAGATGTTGAAGCAATGCCACAAACATTTGGAGTTGCAACCATTTACAAAGCATCAAAAAAATAAAAATAGGTACGTTTGATTAAGTTCAAGCCAAATTAAAATGAAGAAACTACTTTATATTATACTATTATTACTTAGCATTACGACGTACTCGCAATCTAAAGGAATTTTTTCTAAAAACCCGATTTTGAATTTAGAAAACTTCGACAAACAGCGAGTTCATTGGGGTTACTTTTTAGGATTTAATATCTATGATTTTAAAATTGATTATTTAGACACACCAGATGTTGATATTGCAGTAAAACGAAATACTGGTTTTAATGTTGGTTTAGTAGGAAACCTGAGACTTCATGAGCACATTGATTTGAGATTTGAACCAGGTCTTTATTATTCACAAAGGAATCTAACTTACTCTGGTTTTATCAAAAAACTTGATGCTGAAAGAGAAGTTAGGTCAACTTATATTGATTTTCCGCTTTTAGTGAAATTTTCTTCATTAAGAACTGGAAATATAAGACCTTATCTTGTAGGTGGAGTTTCTGCAACATTAAACCTTGCAAGTAATTCAAAATCTTTGGACGATAACTACCAACAGCGTTTTAGAGTAAAACCTTGGACACAAAACTATCAAATTGGTTTTGGAGTTGATTTATATTTAGAATATTTCAAATTCTCACCATCTATTAGAGGTGTTTTTGGCTTGAATGACGAGCTAATTCGTGATAATAACCCGAATAGTCCTTGGACAGGAAACATCAAATCTATGCAGTCTCGTGGAATTTTTGTGAATTTTACGTTCCACTAAGAATTCCTTTTAAACTCACTTAAAAAAATTGCGGTTGCTGTTGCTACATTCAAACTTTCTGTTTGTTGTAAATCACCAAATCTTGGAATAGCCAATCTATCGGAAACTAATTTTTCTATTTTTTCAGAAATTCCGTTGGCTTCATTACCTAAAACTAAAATTCCTTCTTGAGGTAAATTTTCTTTGTAAACGTTTTTTCCATCCATAAAAGTTCCAAAAATTGGAGTGCTTGCTCTTTTTAGGTATTTCTCTAAATCCAAATAAGCTACAGAAACTCTCGAAATCGAACCCATTGTTGCCTGAACCACTTTTGGATTGTAAACATCAACTGTTTGTTCACTACAAATCATTTGATCAATACCATACCAATCACACAATCTAACAATTGTACCTAAATTTCCAGGGTCTCTAATATCGTCTAATGCAACTATTAAACCCTTGTCGTTTCTTGGTTTTTGTTCCGGAATTTGAAATAATGCCAAACAATTATTAGGCGTTGACAAACAAGATATTCTTTTCAAATCTTGATCCGAAATTTGTGTTTTTTTATCAGAACTTATTGTTTCAAAAATATTCTGTGTTACATACAAATGTTCTAGCACAAAATTTGATTGTAAGAGTTCTTGGATTACCTTTACACCTTCAGCAATAAACAATTGATGAATTTGTCTGAATTTTTTTTGTTGTAAACTCGTAATTAGCTTTATTTGGTTTTTACTAACCATAAAAAAATGTACTTTTGAATTAAATTTTCCAACCCATTGAAAAAACACGTTACAAAAATATCATTATTTATTTTAATCGGACTCATAATTGTCTCTTGTAATGTCACAAAAAAAGTGCCTGCTGGAAAACGACTTCTTGTTAAAAACGAAATAACCGTTGACAATAAAGAGACCAAGCAAGAAGATGTCTTTATTCAATTGTATCAAAAACCCAATAGTTCCATACTTGGTTATCGTTTGCGTTTAAATTTATTCAATCTCGCTAAGAAAAACGCCGACACTTCTTATGCAAAATGGTTGGCAAAAAAAACTAATCGTAGAAAAAATCTAGCCAAATTGCTTTCTGAAAAACAAGTTGATCGTCTTGGAAAATCATTTCTAGTTTCTGGATTTAGTAATTTTTTAATGAAAACTGGTGAAGCTCCAGTGGTTTTTGATAGTGTTAGTACAAAAAAATCACTCAGAAGATTAGAATCTTTCTATTACAACAAAGGTTATTTTGATGTCAAAGCAAATTACACAAGAGATACTAGTGTTTCCAAAAAAATTGGGATTAAATATAATGTTGATTTAAAAAAACCTTACATAATTGATTCTCTAAAAACCGTAATTGAAACACCGGCGCTAGATTCGTTATATCAAACAAGAAAAAGCAATTCGATTATTAAATCAAATGTACAATACAATACAGAAGATTTCAATAATGAAAGAAATAGAATCACAACCCATTTTAGAAATAACGGCGCTTTCCTTTTTCAACAAAATTACATTACTTACAAGTTAGACACTATTGATACAAACAAAAAAGTAAATGTGAAATTACTCATAAAAGATTATTCTTACAGAGAAGATGATTCTTCTAAAACTGCTCCTTTTAAATTATATAAAATAAGTAAAGTTGCCATTTATACAGACCATACAACCAACAAAAACGATACAAAAATAAAAGACAGTCTAGAATATAAAGACTTTTTCTTGTACAGTGAAAACAAATTAAAATACCGTCCAAAAGCAATTACAGATGCTGTTTTCATTACCAAAGGAAGTTTGTATTCTGACAATTCTAATGTGCTTACCACTCGCTACTTGAGTAATCTAAAAGTATTTAACTATCCAACAATTCAATATAAAGTTGACCCTAAAGATGAAAATGCTTTGATTGCAAATATTTTCTTAACTCCAAGAAAGAAATATACTTTCGGTGCTTCAGTAGATTTCACGCATTCTAATATTCAAGATTTTGGTATTTCTGGAAACACTTCTATGGGAATTAGAAATGTATTTAACGGAGCAGAAACTTTTGAACTTGGATTTAGAGGAAACGTTGGCGCATCAAGAGATAATGCTAATCCGAACAATACTTTTTTTAATATTTCAGAAATTGGTATTGATGCCAAATTGAATTTTCCTAGAATTTTCTTCCCATTTAATACCGAAAAAATTATTGCAAAAAGTATGATTCCATCTACTTCTATAAGTGTGGGTTTTGCAAAACAAAGAAACATTGGATTAGACAAACAAAACTTTACAAGTAGCTTTACGTACAATTGGACACCTACAAGAGATACTGCCTTCCGATTTGATATTTTAAATATTCAATTTGTTAAAAATGTAAACATTGGAAATTATTTCAATATTTATCAATCTTCCTATAATGTTTTGAATCTTCTAGCAAACAATTATTCTAATAATCCAGACTATTTTGACAATAATAAATTAATTATTGGAACTGGAACAGATGGTTTTGTAAACGATGCTTTATTTGGTTCTTTATCAAGTTCTATAAGCGCAAGTGATTTAAAAACCATCAGAAGTATCGAAGAAAGAAGAAAAAGATTAACAGAAAACAACTTGATTTTTGCGACTAGTTTGAGCTATTCTAAAACAACTAGCAAAGGGTTAAACGACAATAGTTTCTATTCGTATAAAACCAAAATTGAATCAGCAGGAAACCTACTTTCACTTTTGGCAAGAGCTTCTAAACAGCTTGAAAATCAATCTGGCGCCAACACTTTTTTTGAAGTAGAATATTCTCAATACATAAAAGGAGAATTTGAATTTATTAAACACTGGAATTTTGGAGGCAAAAAGGTAGTAGCTATAAGAAGTTTTGCTGGTATCGCAGTTCCTTATGGTAATTCTAATAGTATTCCGTTTTCTCGAAGTTATTTTTCTGGAGGTTCAAATGATAACCGCTCTTGGCAACCCTACAGCTTAGGTCCAGGAAGTAGTGGTGCTATCAACGACTTTAATGAAGCCAATATGAAACTAGCTTTTAGTGCGGAACTTCGATATAACTTATTCGGAAAATTCAATAGTGCGATTTTTACTGATATCGGAAACATTTGGAATGTTTTTGACAACGTTACCGATGAAGCAAATAAATTCAAAGGATTTGAATCCATGAAAGAACTTGCTGTAGGAACTGGAGTAGGTTTACGATACGATCAAGGTCTGTTTGTAGTGCGATTTGACCTCGGATTTAAAACCTATAATCCCTCAAAAATTGAAAATGAAAGATGGTTTAGAGAATTGAATTTTTCTAAATCAGTATTAAATATTGGAATAAATTATCCTTTCTAATTTTAGAAATTATTACTTTTGTAAACTTAACTAAAAAACATAACTACAAGATGTCACACAATATCAAACCTGGAGTTGCCACTGGAGATGAAGTTCAAGCAATTTTTGCTTATGCAAAAGAAAAAGGATTCGCGCTTCCTGCGGTTAACGTAACTGGTTCAAGTACCATCAATGGTGTTTTAGAAACAGCAGCCAAATTAAATGCACCGGTAATCATTCAATTTTCAAATGGTGGAGCACAATTTAACGCTGGAAAAGGACTTTCTAACGCTGGCGAAAAATCGGCTATTGCTGGTGGAATTGCTGGAGCAAAACACGTTCATACTTTAGCAGAAGCTTATGGAGCAACTGTTATTCTTCATACAGATCACTGTGCAAAAAAATTATTACCTTGGATTGATGGTTTATTAGATGCTTCTGAAAAACATTTTGCAGAAACAGGAAAACCTTTGTATTCATCACACATGATTGACTTGTCTGAAGAACCAATTGAAGAAAACATCGAAATCTGTAAAACTTATTTAGCTCGTATGAGTAAAATTGGAATGACTTTAGAAATTGAATTAGGAATTACTGGTGGTGAAGAAGACGGAGTGGATAATTCTGATGTTGATAGTTCTAAATTATACACACAACCTTCAGAAGTTGCTTATGCTTATGAAGAACTTTTAAAAGTTAGCCCAAGATTCACAATCGCAGCTTCTTTCGGAAATGTTCATGGTGTTTACAAACCAGGAAATGTAAAATTAACTCCAAAAATCTTGAAAAACTCTCAAGAGTATGTTCAAGAAAAATTCAATACTGGAGCAAATCCTGTTGATTTTGTATTCCACGGTGGTTCAGGTTCTACATTAGAAGAAATTAGAGAAGCTATTTCTTATGGTGTAATCAAGATGAATATTGATACTGACTTACAATTTGCTTTCACAGAAGGAATTCGTGATTATATGGTAAACAATATTGAGTATTTAAAAACTCAAATCGGTAATCCAGAAGGTGCTGATTCACCAAATAAAAAACATTATGACCCAAGAAAATGGGTTCGTGAAGGAGAAGTTACTTTCAACAAAAGATTAGAGCAAGCATTTGCTGATTTAAACAACGTGAATACTTTATAATGTAAGATTAAGGATTTGGGATTAAGGATTTTAAAATCCTAATTCTCAGATTCCTAATTCCAAAATACAAAATTATGGCTTGGTTTAAAAGAAAAGAAAAAGGAATTACTACTGCAACTGAGGACAAAAAAGATGTTCCTAAAGGATTGTGGTACAAATCGCCAACAGGAAAAATTATTGATACTGACGAATTAGCTAGAAATCTTTGGGTAAGTCCAGAAGACGATTTTCATGTTAGAATCGGAAGTAAAGAATATTTCGAAATTTTGTTCGATAACAACGAATTCAAAGAGTTGGATGCTAAAATGACATCTAAAGATCCTTTAAACTTTACAGATACTAAAAAATATTCTGAACGATTGAAAGACGTTATGGACAAAACCAAATTGAAAGATGCGGTTAGAACAGGCGTTGGAAAATCTAAAGGTAAAGATTTAGTGGTTTGTTGTATGGATTTTGCCTTTATTGGTGGATCAATGGGAGCTGTTGTTGGAGAAAAAATTGCTCGTGGAATTGATTATTCTATCAAACACAACGTACCGTTTTTAATGATTTCAAAATCAGGTGGTGCTCGTATGATGGAAGCGGCTTTTTCATTGATGCAATTAGCTAAAACCTCAGCAAAATTAGCGCAATTAGCCGAAGCAAAAATTCCTTACATTTCATTATGTACAGACCCAACGACTGGCGGAACTACAGCATCTTACGCTATGTTAGGTGATATTAATATCGCTGAACCAGGAGCATTAATTGGATTTGCTGGGCCTAGAGTAGTTCGTGATACCACAGGTAAAGATTTACCAGAAGGTTTTCAAACATCAGAATTTTTGTTAGAACACGGTTTCTTAGATTTTATAACTCCAAGAAAGGAACTAAAAGACAAAATCAATCTATATATCGATTTAATTTTGAATCAAGAAATTAGATAGATTTTAAAAGATATTTAAAAACAAAAAACACAAAGTAATTGCTTTGTGTTTTTTTTATGATGTAAAGCCTAAAACCTAAAACCTATACATTACATTCCACTACGAATGGCTTCAACTGGATCAAGTTTTGAAGCTGAGATAGCCGGTAAAATTCCTGCAATTAATCCTATTATAATGGCTAAACCTGAGCCTAACATAATATTGCTTAAACTCAATACAAACTCAAAGTCGAGTAGTTTTGTTAAGGTAATTGCAATAATCCAAACAAGAAAAATTCCTATCAATCCTCCAATTAAACACAAGATTACAGCTTCAAATAAAAACTGAAATAAGATGAATCTATTTTTAGCACCGAGAGATTTCTGAATTCCGATTAAGTTGGTTCGTTCTTTTACAGAAACAAACATAATGTTGGCTACACCAAAACCTCCAACCAAAAGAGAAAATCCTGCAATAACCCATCCGCCAAGATTCATAAAACCAATTACGCCATCAATCAAATCTGTAAAACCTGAAAAAACGTTCACAAAAAAGTTATCAATTTCACCAGTTTTAACTCCACGAAACGTACGCAGTTTTTGCTTTAAATCGGCTTTGAAGGCTTCCATATCGATGCCTTTTTTGGGTTTGATAACAATTACTGGCGTCATCGAATCGTTATTATCGCCGTACATTCTTCTAATGAAATTCACAGGAATAAATGCTGAAGTATCATCGTCACCAAACATTCCGGCACCTTGTTTTTTCAACACGCCAATCACAGTAAAACGTTGTCCGTAAAGTCTGATTTCCTTTCCGATGGGATCTATATTTTCAAAAAGACTGTTGGCTAACTCGTGTCCAATAACAGTTACAGCAGCACCAGAATTTGATTCCGATTCGTTGTAAAATCGTCCATCGGTAAATTCTAAACCTTGAATATCAATAAACTCATAAGAAACCGGAACCACATTTACATTACTTACCGATTTCTCTTCATATTTTACGGTTTCCCAACTCAAGAAAATCTGAAAAGCTAATTCTTGTGCGTCTGGAAGTGATGTTTTAAGATACTCATATTCGGTGTAAGTCACATCTGGAAATTGCTCTCGCTTCCATCTTGGCACTTCAGAAGGACCAAAACTACCTTTGAATAAATAAATAGTATTTTTATCTAAACTGCTTAACTCCTTTTTGATTTTTTGATCTAAAGAATCTACTGCAGCTAAAACCGCAATGATGGAAAATATTCCAATCGTTACTCCAAGCAGCGAAAGAAGTGTACGCAACTTATTGTTTCGCAACGCATTCATTGCAAAACTGAAACTTTCACTCAATAATCGAAGGTAAACAAGCATATCGGTTTTATTTTCTAGGTCAAATTTAAGATATTAGTAAATAAAATGATGGAATTGTTACAGAAATTAAAGTGAAATTGTGATTTTAACATCTATTCTGTAGTAATTGATATCTATATCTAACAACTACCAGGCTTCATTTACTTCAGAAAAGTCATGATGAAATTGCAGAAGATTTTATAAAAAGTAAATTGTTAGAGCTAACATTATAAACCACTCAAAATTTTGCTTGCAATCTCTGGAAATAAATCGTAGTCAATCCTTATTAAAATCATGAGTAAAACCAGCTAATTTTACAATAGTATAATAATTGTAATCTTTGGTTGTGTGACAAGTCACCTTAATTTTTGTTTGATAGCGTTTGACTTAGTCCTAGACATTCTATCATTAATAAGTAAACGTTATTTATAGAGATTTAAAATCCCTCTTTTTGACTTTAATAGTCTTCAAACAGAATAAATTGTTGTTTAATTTATAAATTAATATCTTTGTACATTATGTTACTTTAAAATCTATTTTTGATTAAATGTACAATATAAAATATCAATTAAATCTGATAACTAATTAGTTATTCAAAATACTATAACCAATTTAAAAATTAAAAACTTAACATATGACCAAGAAATACTCCGTTATTGCAATAGCGCTTGTGTTTTCGTTCTTTTCTGCAATAGAATCGACTTATGCACAGACAAAATCTACTAAAAAAGCACAAAAAAGAGCAGCAAAAGCTTCAAAAAAAGCTCCAAAGAAAGAAGACGCTCTTGTTTTACAACAGGTTGAAGTTGTTCAACAACCACAAACTACCACTACCACTACCATTCCCTCTACTCCGGTTCCTTCTCTAGCTACAACTCCAATAAAAACAATCCAATATTCAGACATCGCTGCAAATAGTCAAGATCTAGTTATTACAAAACCTAATGGTAATGTAAATTGGACACAACAATATATTGAAGCCAATGGTCAATCGGTTATAGACAACGAACGCTTTAAAAACAGTGCTCAAGCTAAATTAATGGCTACAAGAGGCGCAGTAGTTGTCGCTCAGCGTAATTTACTAGAAATTGTAAAAGGTGTTCAAATTGTTGGCGAAACTACCGTTCAAGATATGATTACTACTAGTGATTATGTTTATTCTAGAGTTGAAGGTGTCGTTAAAGGTGCGCAACAAATTGGTGAGGCTAAAGAAAAAGATGGCTTTATTGAAGTGCGATTAAGAATGCCTATTTATGGTAAAGAAAGTTTGGCAGGAACTCTAGATGATCAATTGTTAGCAAGAGCCAGAAAAGAAAATGGATTTGAAAAATCACCATTACTTGACCAAGAAGGTTCAGATGGTAATGAAGGTATTGATGGATCTAATCCAATTGTATTTAATGTCGAAAACCAAGGTCAAATTGACCCATCCATGTATCCTATAGTTGTCGATGATAACGGAAAAGTCTTGTTTGATTTTTCGCAACATTTTAGACTAAAAGAAGGCAAGTTTCCGCAGTACTTGCAGATGGGAAAAGATATTCTTCAAGCTTTAGGAAACACAAAAGGTGTTGATATTATTAATATGATTCAAACAGGAAAAGGTCAATTTCAAATTCCACAAAAATCATCAAAAAAAGTTTTTTGGAATAAAGTAGCACGAATTGCACAAGATGTGGGCGCTGCACTATTTAAACTGGTTTTCTAAGAAATAGGTTGCAATTACAAATTCAATTATATTTTAAAACAAACGATAAATAAAAATGCATTTGTAAAGATGTGTTTTACTTTAATCAAAATTAGATTTTATAAAAAATGAACCGCAGAATTATACTAGTACTACTCTTTTTTATTACAACTATAAGCTTTTCTCAACAAGCAATTGAGTCTAAAGGAACTGGATTAAATAGAGCTGATGCCTTGCAAGATGCTCTAAGAAATGCTGTTTCTCAAGCTGTAGGTGTTAGCTTGCGCTCAGAAACACGAGTTGAAAATTATATGATTATTTCTGATGCCATTGCCTCTAATACATCAGGATATATTAAAAAATACAACATCTTGAAAGAAATTCCATTTCCAGATCGATTTGAAATTACCATTCAAGCCGAAGTTACGACCAACAGTTTAGAAGCCGATTTTAAATTATTAAGTAAAACTATCGGTGGCGTGAGATTTCTTGTAACAGTAGATCCATCAGTTCAAAATGAAAATGAGAAAAAAGAACTACAACTCGCTGTAGATAAAATTAATGGATTCTTAGCAGAACGCTCCTACCGCTATGTAGACCAATCTAGACTAAAAACATTGCAAAACGAAAGAAGTAATTTAATGCAAGATAGTAATGCGTCATTAAGCTATGCACAACAATTGGCAGTTTTATCTAACGCCCAGTTTATTATCTTGGTAAGTCAGCTAACAACATCAGAAGTTAAAGGAGCCTTTGATATTGTGCAAGGGAAAAAAGTAGGTTTTCAAGCGAGAGCATTTGATAATTGTACTGGTGAAGGTTTGGGCACCATAACATTGGAAAGTTTACCAAAAAGTGGTACAACAACAAATACTACACAAGCTATAAATCAAGCCGTAGATTTAAACTTTTCAAAACTTATAGGTATGTTTACAAGTTACATGGGCAATTGGGTTAATTCGGGTACACCTTACGAACTTCGATTTTATAATTCTGGAAGCTTTAGAGATTTAAGAACTTTAAGAACGAAACTAAAAGCAGATAAAAGTTTTGGCGGAGATCTTGAAATAGTATCAGCTAATAATTATACTAAACTAATTTGCACATACAAAGATAAAGCTGATGAACTTGCAGATAAAATATTAGATTACGCCGACGAAATTCCGACGCTTAAAAAACAACTTATTGATGTAAAAATGATTTATGGTCGTCAAATAAATTTTGCACCACAATCCTACATCATTCCAAATTTAGTGAAACCAATTCAACAATAAAAACAAAAACAGATGAAGACAAAATTACTACTTCTTTTTTTATTCACATCACAGTTAATTTTTGCACAAACCAGCTCAATAACAGTATTCTCGCAAGAAGGCGAACGTTTTTATGTAATTGTAAATGGAGTTAGACAAAATGACGCACCTACTACAAATGTAAAAGTTACCGATTTAGAAAAACCAAATTATCTAGTTAAAATCATTTTTGAAGATCAAAGTATTGCATCACTTAACCAAAATGTCAATTTGTTAGATTATGATGAAAAAAGAACTAATGTTACTTTCAATCTCAAAAGAGATAAAAAAGGAAAAATGAAAATGACAATAAATAGTTTTGATTATGATGTAAATTCATCCAAAGGAACCGATGTTGTAAAATATCATGAAGTAGAAAATCCAATTTCCATACCAACTAAAAACACTACATCAACACCAACTACAACTTCATCTACAACTAAAAACACATCTACAACTACAAATACAAATACAACACCAACAACAACTACTAAAACCGAAACAACGACCGTTGAAATGAATATGCTCGGTATTGGAGTGAATACAAAAATTGAAGAATCTGAAGACAATGTTAATGTAAACTTAAATATAGGTGGAATAAACACATCCGTTACCACCAAAACAGATACTCCTGTAAAACCTGGACGACCAAAAGTTTTGAAAGATGAAATAGTTACAGAAAAACCAATAGCCACTACTACTGTCGAAAATACTGCAAAAAACTGCACTACTAAGATGTCGACTGCCGATTTTCAAAGAGC
Source organism: Flavobacterium cheonanense (assembly GCF_039539185.1). Classification (NCBI taxonomy): domain Bacteria; kingdom Pseudomonadati; phylum Bacteroidota; class Flavobacteriia; order Flavobacteriales; family Flavobacteriaceae; genus Flavobacterium; species Flavobacterium cheonanense. The sequence continues at coordinate 701,093 of NZ_BAABCT010000001.1, forward strand.
AAAATCTTCTGTTGAAAAACAGTCTTTTGCCGAAACTAAAATGAAAGTTGCTAAGCAATTTACAACTTCCAATTGTTTGTCGACAGATCAAATTATAGAAATTGTAAATTTATTTTCATTTGAAGAAAACAAGTTAGATTACGCCAAATTTGCGTATTCAAAATGTGTTGACAAAAACAATTACTTTATGGTAAATGATGCTTTTAGCTTTTCATCTTCAACAGACGAATTAACCGAATACATTGAAAGTATTTCTAAAAATAAATAAAATTCTACTATGTTATTTCAATAAATAAACTGAACACTGTTTTAGCAAAACTAACTAATAACTTTGAAGCTTTTTTGTAGTAGAACAGTAGTTAGACCGATAAAAAAACCATAGCAATCTTAATTTTGTTATGGTTTTTTGTTTTATTAGAGATTAATTTTAATAGTTAATTTTCAAAGTGGTTGTCATAAAACTACAAAAGACAATTAGCTGACTTTTTTGAAACAAATTGTTAAATAAAACTACTTTTTTCTGAAAAAAAATAAGATTAATTATACTACTTTTGCGTGCTTAACAACACAACACAATGAACACTACAAAAACAATTCAATCTGCTCTCATTTCGGTATTTGATAAAACCGGATTAGAGCCTATTGTGAGACAACTTCACAAACAAAACGCAACCATTTATTCTACAGGAGGAACCGAAGAATTCATTAAAAATCTTGGTATTCCTGTAGTTCCTGTAGAAGATATTACTGCTTTTCCAGAGATTCTTGGTGGTAGAGTAAAAACATTACATCCTAAAATTTTTGGCGGTATTTTAAACCGTCAAGACAACCCAACCGATGTGGAACAAATGAAGCAGTTTGAGATTCCGCAAATCGACTTGGTTATTGTTGATTTATATCCTTTTGAAAAAACAGTGGCTTCAGGTGCAAATGAAACCGATGTTATTGAAAAAATTGACATTGGAGGAATTTCATTAATACGTGCTGCTGCAAAAAACTTTAAAGACACCGTAATTGTTCCCTCAGTTGCAGAATACGAATTGTTCTTAGGAATGATTACTGAAGGAAACGGCGCAACTACATTAGAACAAAGAAAATACTTGGCTACAAGAGCTTTTCACGTTTCATCAAATTACGACACCGCGATTTTCAATTATTTTAATACAGAAGACACGTATTACAAAGAAAGTATTGCTAATGGTCAAGTGTTGCGTTATGGAGAAAATCCACACCAAAAAGGATTCTTCTTTGGCGATTTTGAAGCTATGTTCACCAAATTGCACGGAAAAGAATTATCGTACAACAACTTGCTAGATGTTGACGCTGCTGTAAATTTGATTGAAGAATTTAAAAACAACGAACCGACTTTTGCTATTCTAAAACACAATAATGCATGCGGATTAGCAACAAGACCAACAATGAAAGAAGCTTATCTTGCTGCTTTGGCTTGTGATCCAACCTCTGCTTTTGGCGGAGTTTTAATGGCAAATGGTCATATTGATACTGACACTGCTAATGAAATCAATTCTTTATTTTGCGAAGTAGTAATTGCACCAAGTTATGATGACGAAGCGTTAAATATTCTACAAGAAAAAAAGAACCGAATTGTATTGACAATAAATGATGTACCTTTACCTCAACGCCAAGTAAGAACTTGTTTAAACGGATTGTTGGTACAAGATAAAAACAACGTTACAGATACTAAACAAGACTTAAAAAACGTTACTATAACAACACCTACAGAGCAAGAAGTAGAAGATTTATTGTTTGCGTCTAAAATATGTAAAAACACCAAGTCAAATACTATAGTTTTTGCCAAAAATAATACTTTGATTTCATCAGGAACTGGTCAAACTTCAAGAGTAGATGCTTTAAAACAAGCCATTGAAAAAGCAAACACTTTCGGATTTGATTTACATGGAGCTGTGATGGCAAGCGATGCTTTCTTCCCTTTTCCTGATTGTGTAGAGATTGCAAATCATGCAGGAATTACGGCTGTTATTCAACCTGGTGGTTCTATAAAAGACGAATTGAGCATCAATTATTGTAACGAAAATAAAGTTGCAATGGTATTTACAGGAACACGTCATTTTAAACATTAATTTTATTATTTTTGTAGGCTGATAAAAATTTAACAAACTAAACACCCTTTTTTGAATATGGGATTTTTTGATTTCATGACCGAGGATATAGCAATTGACCTTGGTACCGCTAATACACTAATCATTCACAACGACAAAGTTGTTATTGATAGTCCTTCTATTGTTGCAAGAGATAGAATCACTGGAAAAATCATCGCAGTTGGTAAAGAAGCCAACATGATGCAAGGTAAAACCCATGAAAACATCAAAACCATTCGACCATTAAAAGACGGAGTTATTGCCGATTTTGATGCATCAGAAAAGATGATTAGCATGTTTATCAAAAGTATTCCTGCTTTAAAGAAAAAAATGTTTACTCCTGCTTTGCGTATGGTGGTTTGTATTCCATCAGGAATTACTGAAGTAGAAATGCGTGCGGTAAAAGAATCGTGTGAGCGTGTAAACGGAAAAGAAGTTTACTTAATTCATGAGCCAATGGCTGCAGCAATCGGTATAGGTATCGATATTATGCAACCAAAAGGAAACATGATTGTTGATATTGGTGGTGGAACAACAGAAATTGCTGTAATTGCTCTTGGTGGAATTGTTTGTGACAAATCGGTAAAAATTGCCGGTGACGTTTTCACAAATGATATTATCTACTACATGAGAACACAACACAATTTATTTGTTGGAGAAACTACTGCAGAGAAAATCAAAATTCAAATCGGTGCCGCTACAGACACTTTAGATTCTCCACCAGATGATATGTCAGTTCAAGGTAGAGATTTACTTACTGGTAAACCAAAACAAGTAGAAGTTTCTTTTAGAGAAATTGCTAAAGCGCTAGACAAATCAATTCAACGTATTGAAGATGCTGTGATGGAGACTTTATCTCAAACTCCGCCAGAATTAGCTGCCGATATTTATAATACTGGTATTTATTTAGCTGGTGGTGGTTCGATGTTGAGAGGATTAGATAAACGTATTTCTCTTAAAACAGATTTACCAGTTTACATCGCTGAAGATCCTTTGAAAGCAGTTGTAAGAGGAACAGGTATGGCGTTGAAAAACATCCCAAAATTTAGAAGCATATTAATTAAATAAAATTCCAATTTTTTTAAATCCCAAATTCCAAATAGCGTTTTAAAATCTATATTGGAATTTGGAATTTGAAGTTTTATAACTTTTAAAAGATGCAGCAAATATTTAATTTCATATTTAAAAACAGCTATCGTATGCTGTTTTTGCTGCTTATGATAATAGCTGTTTCTTTAACCATTCAATCACATTCCTATCACAAAAGTAAAGTTATTAGTTCTGCCAATTTCTTCACTGGAGGTGTTTATGAAATGACTAGCAATGTAGAAGGTTATTTTAATTTAAAAGTACAAAACGAAGAACTTGCCAAAGAAAATGCTCGTTTGAAAGGATTACTTTTTAATATTAAAGACTCTACAAAAGTTCCGAATTTAGATTCTATCAAAGGTGTTAATAAAACCGACATCATTATTTCGAAAGTTATCAAAAACTCATATAGCAATCAGGTAAACTTCTTGACGCTGAACTCTGGTTCTAATCAAGGTGTTAAACCAGAAATGGGTGTAATCAATAGTTTAGGAATTGTAGGAGTTGTGGAAAATACCTCAGCAAATTACAGTACTGTATTGAGTATTTTAAATACTGAATCTCCTTTAAATGCTAAAGTTAAAAAATCTAATCATATTGGTTCATTAACTTGGAATGGTAAAAATACTGGTTTTGTTCAACTAACAGACGTTCCAAGATTGGCAACAGTTAGAAAAGGTGATACTATTGTTACTGGAGCGCAATCTACTATCTTTCCAGAAAACATCGGAATTGGAACCATTGAAAAAATTTACATCGATAATGAAACTAATTTGTACATGATAGACGTAAGACTTTTCAATGATATGACAAGTTTAGGTCACGTATACATCATCAGAAATAAAGATAGAGAAGAAATCATTAACTTAGAAAAGAAGACTCAAAAAAATGAATAGTGCTATGTTGTTCAATATGGCCCGTTTTATTTTACTGCTTGCGGTACAAGTTGTTATTTTTAATAACTTCAATTTCTTAGGTTATATCAATCCGTTTCCTTACATCCTTTTTATTATTCTTTATCCAGTTAATGGAAATAAATATGCTTTACTAATGTCAAGTTTTTTTCTAGGTATTACAATGGATTTATTTTGTAATTCTGGAGGAGTCCATGCTGCAGCTTGTCTACTATTAGCATTTGTAAGGCCATCTATTTTTAAATTTTCATTTGGTTTAAGTTATGAATATCAAACTGTTAGATTGAATGACACTTTAACGCCAGAGCGTTTTTCATTTATCCTATTAGCAGTAATAATACATCATTTAACACTTTTTGTTCTTGAAGTTTTTACTTTTGAATACCTTTGGGATATTGTTCTTAGAACTATTATTAGCACCATTTTTACTATTATAATTTGTATCTTAATTATTTACTTAATCAAGCCAAGTAAACGATGAGAAAAGCATTATTACCTTCTATAGTAATTATCACAGCATCTTTGTTGTTGATACGTATTTTTTATTTGCAAGTTATAGACGACTCTTTCAAACTAAAGTCCGAGAATAACGCCATTAAAATCAAATATGATTATCCGGAAAGAGGTTATGTATATGATAGAAATGGAAAATTATTAATTGCCAATCAACCATCCTATGATATTATGGTTGTGCCAAAAGATGTAAAAAACATAGATACTTTAGAGTTTTGTTCACTACTTGATATTAGCAAAGAATTTTTTATCAAAAAAATTAATAAAGCTAAAGTCTATAGTCCAATGCTTCCCTCTGTTTTTTTACCTCAATTAAACAAATTAGAATACGCTGCATTTCAGGAAAAAATTAGAAAATTTAGTGGTTTTTATATTCAAAAACGTTCGTTAAGAGATTATCAAGTTGATTATGGAGCCAATGTTTTTGGATTCATCACTCAAGTAAATGAAAATATCGTTAAAAAAAATCCATACTACATTGGAGGAGATTTAATTGGAAAACAAGGTATTGAGCAAAGCTACGAAGAATTTCTTAGAGGACAAAAAGGTGTAAAATACATTTTAAGAGACAAATTCAATAGAGAAATTGGTTCCTATAAAGAAGGAAAATACGATACGATTTCCAAACAAGGAAGTGATTTAACTTTAACTATTGATGGAGAACTTCAAAAATATGGTGAAGAATTAATGATTAATAAATGGGGTGGAATTGTGGCAATCGAACCAAAAACCGGTGAAATTTTAGCATTGGTTAGTGCTCCAAGTTATAATCCAGCTTTGTTAGTAGGTAGACAACGTTCAAAAAATTATACTTTACTTCATAATGATTCTATTGCAAAACCATTATATGATAGAGGTCTTTTGGCAGAATATACACCAGGTTCTCCTTTCAAAATCTTAACTGGATTAATTGCCTTACAAGAAGGAGTTGTCACTGATAGTACACGATTTTCATGTCATCGAGGCTTTAGTTATGCAAGAGGTCGATTTATGAAATGTCACTGTTCTGGTGGAGCTGTTGCTTTACATCGAGGAATTTATCAATCATGCAACACTTATTTTTCCAATTGTTATATCAAATTGATTAACAAATATAAAGACCACAGTTATGCAGTTGACAGATGGGCAGACCATTTAAAAAGTTTTGGCTTAGGCGCTTTTATGGGTTATGATTTGCCAATTGGAAAAAAAGGAAACATACCAACCTCTAAAACCTATAATAGAGTTTATAATGGTTGGAATTGGGATGGTAAAACCATTGTTTCAAATGCGATCGGTCAAGGAGAAGTGTTGATGACTCCTATTCAACTCGCCAATTTTATGGCTACTGTTGCTAATAGAGGTTATTATTATACACCTCACATTGTTAAGAGAATTAAAGGCAATATTATTGATAAAAAATACAGAACCAAACATACTACTACGATTGACAGAAAGTATTTTGAGCCTATAATCACAGGTATGAATGCAGTTTATGGTCCAGGCGGAACAGCTTCAGGGCTTGGAGTTGCAGGAATTGAAATCTGCGGAAAAACAGGTACAGCAGAGAATTATTTGAAAGTTAATGGTAAGCGCGTCAAACTTCAAGATCACTCGATATTTGTTGCTTTCGCTCCTAGAGACAATCCAAAAATTGCAATTGCAGTATTTGTTGAAAATGGATATTGGGGTAAACGTTGGGCTGGACCAATTACAACTTTAATGATTGAGAAATATTTAAACAAAAAAATCACTAAAGTTGATTTCGAAAAAAGAATGCTAACTGGAAGTTTGAAAGCACAATACGACAAGTTATATCCTAGAAAACATCAGGATAGTATTTCATTAATTAATAATAGAATTAAAGATAGTTTAGCAAAAATTAAAAGAACAAGAGATTCAATAAACGGAGTTTTGAAAAAGGAAATAAAAATTGATACTTTACAAAATCCCTAGTTTAAGTTAAAAATGAGAAACCAAAGTGTAACCAATAATATCGACTGGATTAGTATTGTCATTTACATTGCATTAGTTGTAATGGGATGGCTCAATATCTATTCGTCATCATTGTCTACCGTTTCAGAAGATGCTTCTATTTTTGATTTTACTCAAATTTATGGAAAGCAGTTTCTTTTTATCATTTTCTCTATTCCAATCATTTTTGTGGTTTTATCTGTAGAAGCTAAATTTTATGAAAAGTATTCTATAATTATTTTCGCCGTAGCTCTTTTATCATTAATTGGATTATTCCTTTTCGGAAAAACTATTGCTGGCCAGCGTTGTTGGTATGCCATAGGAAGTTTTACCTTACAACCTTCAGAGTTTGCAAAAGCTGCGACTTCACTAGCTTTGGCTAAATACTTAAGTGATGTTCAGGTTAACTTAAAAGACGTTAATAGGCAAATTCAAGTTTTAATTATCATTTTCCTTCCTGTAATGTTGATTCTTCCACAACCCGATCCTGGAAGTGCCTTAATTTACAGTGTATTCTTCATAGTACTTTACAGAGAAGGTTTGCCAGGTTGGTATTTACTTACTGGTTTTATAGCTATAATTTTATTCGTTTTAACTTTAGCAACCAACAACCCATACATTGTAATAGGAATTACTGCTTTAGTATTAATTATAAACTATTTTAGAAGTAGATTAGTTGACAGAAACATTATTGCAAGTGCTATTCTTTTGATTGTTATTACTGCTTTTTCATTTTCTGTAAATTTTGTTTTTAACAATGTGTTCAAACAACACCATAGAGATCGTTTCAATATTTTACTTGGTAAAGAAGTTGATATGAAAGGTGTTGGTTATAACACAAATCAATCTGAAATTGCTATTGGTTCGGGAGGATTTTTTGGGAAAGGTTACCTTGAAGGAACACAAACCAAAGGAGGTTTTGTACCAGAACAGCACACCGATTATATTTTTACAACCGTTGGTGAAGAATGGGGTTTCTTGGGTTCAATCTTTGTAATAGGTTTGTTTGTTGGATTAATACTAAGAGTGATTTATTTAGCCGAACGACAAAAAACAAAATTCAGTCGAGTCTATGGCTATTGCGTCGCCGGAATTCTTTTTATTCACTTTTTTGTAAATATAGCAATGGTTGTGGGTATTTTCCCAACGATTGGAGTTCCGTTACCTTTCTTTTCGTATGGAGGTTCCGGACTTTGGGGTTTCACAATATTGTTATTTATTTTCTTAAAAATGGATGCCAATAAAGTGAATGAATGGTAGTTTAATTGAAACTCCACGATTTATAATCGCTGCTTTTTTCCAAATTATTTTCAATTTTATCATTCAAACTCGGATAGAAATCAATTCCGGTCATTTTTTCTATTTCATCAACCGGAACGACAAACTCATAAAGCGGCTTATTACTATCAAATGCCGGAACCAAAAAGCCTATCATCTTATACTCACTTCTTGAAGTATCTAATAAAACTTTATAAAAATATTCAGGAACAGCAACATCTTCCTGTCCAATAGTTTTTAAATTTTCAGTCAAAACACCTCCTGTTACAACATAAATCCCATCATATTTTGATGCCCAATAGCGAACTTTTTGCTCTAAAGTATTCCAAATTCCATTATTGAAATCATTCTTTTGAGGCGAAATATTTGATGTTAAAAAAGTTTCATCATAAGCTTCTTTAGAAAATTTCATATCACCAGCTGGACATAAATGACCTTTATCATAACCAGAACGTTTGTAATTTCTCCAATCTGCAGAACCAGTTTTTACCTTTTCATCTTCAATAAAAAAAGGCCTATCATAATCATGGTATGATTTTATTCCTTTAAGTTCATACGCAACCCATTCTGCTTGCTCAAATGCTTCATTATAGGATAATGTATAATACTTATGCTTTACAACTTGATTAGTTGTTGAAGAAGGCAGAAAATCAAACTTTGTATTATCAGTTTGAATTGAAGTTTCATTTTTTTCTGTTGAACCAGTTGAAACTTTGGGTTCTAAACTAGAATCTAACTCTTTTCTACAAGAAACAGTTATTGTAGAAAATATTAGACATAAAATGATAGCAAGTACTAAAGAATTTTTCATAATTTTATAAATTGATTTAACTGTCCTATTTCAACATATAGGTAGTTGAAACTAAAAATTTAAAACTTAACAAATATGAAAATTAAATTTTTACTTACAGCCATTCTTCTTGTAAGTTTTCAAAACTTTTTTGCACAAGAAACGCCAGTTAAACAAGCTGTTGATTCTGTCAAACAAAATGTAATAGATGTAGAAAAACAAAGAGCTCTTGAAAAAGAACGTTTAGAAAAACAACTAAAAGAAGAAAAAAAAGCTTTAAAAGAAAAAGAAAAAGCTGAAGAGAAAGTTGAAAAAGCAGAAAAAGAAGCTAAGGATGCTGAAAAAAAAACCGAAAAACAACAAGACAAATTAGAAAAAGAACAAAAGAAGTTTGAAAAAGAGCAAAAGAAATTAGCAAACGCTGAGAAAGATGTTGAAAAAGCTCAAAGTAAAATTGAAAAAGAAAGAAAGAATCTTGAAAAAATGCAAGCCAAACATGAGAAAGCAATAGCTAAAGGAAAACTTTCTCCAGTTGAAATTGAAAAAGGAAATGTTGCTTTAACAAAACAACAACTTAAAATAAAAGAAGCTGAAGAAGATTTAGAAAAAGCTCAAAAGAAACTAAAAAAACTTAGATAAAAAAAACGCTCCTATATTTAGGAGCGTTTTTTTATTACTTAAATTCTATTAAGATTTAATAACTTTTTCTTTTTTCAATTTAGTTGTCAATGCTTTTTTAGTGTTTCCTGACTGTAAATCATCAAGAACATGAATTGCCTCTTCAATGTATATATCTTTAGAAAGACTTTCGTGCCATCTTTCGCGTTTTTCTTTTAGTGTTACATCGGTTTTCATCTGCTCTTCCTCATAAGGCAACGATTTAAACTTAAACGAATTTGTATAATCAGCAATAGACTTGTACTTTTTATTAGTTTCCTCTAATTGCTTTTGTTCTTGCTTAAATTTGTCAATTTGCAAACTATATACATTTTCTTCATTACGCGCTTGACGCCATCTAGCATTATCATCAATCAAATTCATTTGCGGATTACTTGCAATACGTTTCTTGCTATTTTGGATAGCCAAATCATAATTAGTAGCTTTATTCCAAAGCTTGTAATCAGCAGCTTCAATTTTATCCCAAGGCATTGCATTGTCTACATCTCGTTCACCCATTTTTAAATAAGCATAACTATCTGGCATCACAATATCACTACTTACACCTTCAAGTTGTGTAGAACCACCATTGATTCTGTAAAACTTCTGTGTAGTTGTTTTTAAAGCCCCTAGATCACCTAAATTGTTACCTCTTACAAATTGATTCAAATCGATAACATTTTGAACGGTTCCTTTACCATAAGTTTGCTTACTTCCTAAAATCACAGCACGTTTATAATCTTGCATTGCTGCAGCCAAAATCTCAGAAGCAGAAGCAGAAAATTCATTGGTCATAATAACTAATGGTCCGTCCCACTCTACTTTAGCATCTTTATCATAAAGAACTTCTCTTTTCCCTGCAGCTGATTTAATTTGTACAATTGGTCCTTGCTCAATAAACAATCCGCCAATATCAACTACAGTTTTTAAAGAACCTCCTCCATTATCTCTAACGTCAACAATAATTCCTTGAACACCTTCACTTTTCAATCTGGCAACTTCTTGAGCAACATCTTTTCCTGCATCTCTACTATCTTTATTTTCAAAATCGATGTAGAATTTTGGTAAATAGATAATTCCATACTTCACACCATTTTTCTCAACTACACTAGATTTTGCATAGGTTTCTTCAATTTCAACTTCATCTCTTATAATTGAAATTACTTTAAGCGAACCATCTGTTTTCTTAACAGTAAGACGAACTTCTGTTCCTTTTGGACCTTTTATTTTTTTTACCACGTCATCCAAACGCATTCCAACTACATCTACAGGATCGCTATCACCTTGAGCAACTTTTAGAACCACATCGCCTGCTTCTAATTCTTTTCCTCTCCAAGCTGGTCCTCCAGAAATTAATTCTGTGATTTCAGTGAAGTCATTTTTCTTTTGAAGACGTGCTCCAATTCCTTCCAATTTTCCACTCATACTTACATCAAAACGTTCTTTTTCATCTGGTGCAAAATAAGAGGTATGTGGGTCAAATCTAGAAGCGATAGCATTTACATAAACAGAAAACCAATCAGAACGATCTAACTCTTTACTAATAAAAGTGAAATTCTCATTCAATGATTTTAAAGTACTTTCTCTTGTTTCTTTTTCTAATTGCTCAAATGTTTTTGGAGCATCATTCTCGGTTTTAGCAATACTTTCTTGAAACTTTTTCTCCAATTCAGGAGTTAGCTTATCACCCATTTTTAAACGATATTCTTTCAAACGCTCTTCTGGAGATTTATTTTTATTCTTTTGAATGTCTTCTTGAATTTTTTGTTTTTCAACTAAAGAAGATAATGTTGAAAGTTTTACTTGTTTTCTCCAACGTTCTTTTAAATCAGAAACATTTTTAGAATAAGGTGCTTTCTCATAGTCTGTATCAATATCTTCATTAATAGAATAATCAATAGGATTTTCTAATGCAGCTTTATAGTAGCTTTCACTTTCTTTCATTCTTTTGATAAGACGTGTATAAGTCAAATCAAAAAAAGTAAGTTGTTTGTTGTTGATTTGATCATCAATCTGTGTTTCGTATTTAGAAAACTCATCTATATCTGATTGCAAAAAGAATCTTTTTGATGGATCTAAAGCCGTGATATAATCTTTGTAAACTCCTTTAGAAAAAGTATCATCTATTTGAGCCGGACTGTAATGTCCTTTTTCAATTACATACGTCAATAACTCAATAAGCAATTTATCTTTTTCTGGATCATTTTTATCTTTTGGGATAAAACTCCATAAACCAACGGAAAGCGCTAGCACTAAAAGTACTATTTTATAATGTCTTTTCATAAATTGAACTATTGTATTCATTAATTTTTATACTAAATTACATAAAAAACTATGCCATTAAATTGTGATATCGCATAATTTTTTGTTAAAACCATTGCTATGGCTCAAAGTTATAAAATTTGTAATGGAATAAGTCTTAAAATAATTACTTTTGTTACACAAATAAAATTCAAATGTCTAAAAAACCTTTAATACTAATAACCAACGACGATAGTATTTCTGCACCTGGAATTCGTACATTAATTGCTGTTATGTCTGAAATTGGTGAAGTTGTTGTAGTTGCACCTGATAGTCCGCAGAGTGCTATGGGACATGCTATTACTATCAACAACACCTTGCATTTGAATAAAATTTCTGCAGAAAATGCCGAAGTTTTAGAATACAGTTGTTCTGGAACTCCTGTAGATTGTGTGAAAATGGCTGTAAATGAAATCCTGAAAAGAAAACCTGATTTGTGTGTTTCTGGCATCAATCATGGTTCAAATTCATCCATCAATGTAATTTATTCAGGAACAATGAGTGCTGCTGTTGAAGCTGGCATTGAAGGAATTCCTGCCATTGGATTTTCACTTTTAGATTATAATTGGAATGCCGATTTTGAACAAATCAAACCTTTTGTAAAGAAAATTGCACTGCAAGTTTTAGAACATGGTTTACCTGATGGAACGGTTTTAAATGTCAATTTTCCTAAATTAAAAACAGAGGAAATTAAAGGAATTAAGATTTGTCGTCAAGCGAAAGCTATGTGGCAAGAAAAATTCGATAAACGAGTAACACCTTTTGGAAAAGAATATTATTGGTTAACTGGTGAATTCATTAATCAAGACAAAGGAGAAGATACTGACGAATTTGCTTTGGCAAACGGCTACATTTCTATTGTTCCAGTTCAATTTGATTTGACAGCGCATCATGCCATTCAAACATTAAATACTTGGGATTTATAATTTTAGATAAAAAATATTATTAAAATGAAGAAAACAGATTTACTTATCGGATTTTTTATTGGGCTGGTTGCTACATTTATAGGTTCTTATTTATTTTTAAAAACTCAAACCGAGTATGATTTAATAGAAGATTTTTCCATATTAAAAACTGAAGGATTACTTGGGAAAGTTGTTGCGCTTGGAGCTGTTTTAAACATAATAATTTTCTTCATTTTGTTAAAAAAGAATAAAGAATTTATGGCAAGAGGTGTTGTAATGGCAACAATAATTTTAGCGATAACAACAATGTTTTTATAATGAAATCGCCATTAACGAAACCTTTGCGTAAGCAAACACCAATAAATAAAAGGCGATAACATATATGACAGATAAAAAACTACTTTTACATATATGAAATATTATATCATTGCAGGAGAAGCATCAGGCGATTTACATGGTTCCAATTTGATAAAAGCATTGTATAAAGAAGATACAAATGCTGACATCCGATTTTGGGGTGGAGATTTGATGCAAAATGTTGGCGGAACTCTAGTAAAGCATTATCGTGAACTAGCTTTCATGGGATTTGCTGAAGTGGTTATGAATCTAAAAACCATTTTAAATAACATCAAAATCTGCAAATCGGATATTGAAAAATTCAATCCCGATGTGATAATTTTTATTGATTATCCTGGTTTTAATATGCGCATTGCAAAATGGGCAAAAGAACGAGGTATAAAAACACACTATTATATTTCACCACAAATTTGGGCATGGAAAGAAAGTAGAATCAAAGACATCAAACGTGATTTTGATAAACTTTATGTCATTCTTCCATTTGAAAAAGATTTTTATGAAGTAAAACATAATTTTCCGGTAGAATTTGTTGGTCATCCGTTAATCGATGCTATTCATAATCGAACTGTTATTGATTCTGAATCTTTTCGAAAAGAACATAAATTAGACAACAAACCGATTATAGCCATTTTACCAGGAAGTAGAAAACAAGAAATTTCTAAAATGCTTTCGGTAATGCTGAGCGTAGTTGATGATTTTCCAGAGTATCAATTTGTGATTGCTGGCGCTCCAAGTCAGGAATATTCTTTTTATGAAACCTTTTTAAACAATAAAAACATCAAGTTTATTTCAAATAAAACTTATGATTTATTAAGTAATTCTCATGCAGCTTTAGTTACCTCTGGAACGGCTACTTTAGAAACTGCATTGTTTAAAGTCCCAGAAGTGGTTTGCTACAAAGGCGGATGGATTTCTTATCAGATTGCAAAACGAATTATTACTTTAAAATATATTTCGTTGGTAAACTTAATTATGGATGAAGAAGTGGTAACAGAGTTGATTCAAGATGAATGCAATCCAAAAAGAATTAAATCTGAATTGACTAAAATTCTTGATGAATATCACAGAAAGCAGTTACTTAAAAAGTATGATGATTTAGAACAAAAACTGGGTGGAATTGGAGCAAGCGAAAAAACAGCTCATTTGATAGTTAGCGCGTTAAAATAATATTAGCCTCTTTTTATCGTTAGAAAATAATAAAGCCCTATTGTTTTGAAAAAAATCCTACTACTTTTCACACTACTCATTTTGGTTTCTTCTTGTAAAACAAGTTCGTCGACTACTAGTTCAAACAATAAATTAGCAGAAAAAATCATAGATGATGCTACAAGTAAAATTGGTTCACCTTATCGTTTTGGTGGAACTACAAATGCAGGATATGATTGTTCCGGATTAGTATTTACATCGTTTAAAAAATATGATTTATCACTTCCTAGAACTTCAAAAGAAATGGCTAAAGAAGGAAAAATTATTACTAAAAGTAACGCTCAAAAAGGCGATTTAATTTTCTTCAAAACTGGTGGTTCTAGTCAAATTAATCATGTTGGATTGATTATAGATGTTAATCGCGATGATATAAAATTTGTTCATTCGTCTACCAAAAAAGGTGTAATCATTTCTTCAATAACCGAAGATTATTACAGAAAATCCTTTGTCCAAATTAATCGAATTTTAGAATAATTATTTTTTTTGTAGGAATATACTTTTTTGCATACTTTTATAGAAATGAAAGTATTACAATTCCCATTAGTAAGAATAACGCTTTGTTTTGTGCTTGGAATAATTTTTTCTCAAATCACAAAACCTAATTTATTATTGCTTTTTATAGCTCTATTACTTTGCATTTTTTCTTTGATTTTTTTCTATTTCAAAAATAAAAACGACTTAATTCAAAAACCTTTATTTGGATTTGTAGCACTTTTTACTTCTTTCCTAATCGGAATGATTACTTTGAGTATTAGTAATCAAACGTTGAATAAGAATCATTATTTACATCAAGTAAAAGAAACAGAAAATGAAATTTCTACAGAACTAATTATCAAAGAAAAACTAAAAAACACTTTGAATAATGATCGTTATGTTACCGAAATGATTCAATTGAATGGTAAAAAAAGTTACGGTAAAATAATTTTAAATATCAGAAAAGATAGTGTGCTTCCCACTATAGAAATTGGTTCTCATTTAATGGTTAATGGTTCTTTCTACAAAAACAGAAAGCCAAACAATCCCAATCAATTTGACTATGGAAAGTACCTTGAAAATCAGCAAATTTATGCTCAGATTTATGCTGATGTGACCGATATCAAAATCAATCCAATTGTAGATAAAAGCATTTCTTATTATGCAAGTAAACTTCGAAATAGGATTATACAGAATCTAGAAAAAAATAATTTTAACAAAACCGAATTAAGTGTTGTTATCGCCTTAATTCTTGGTCAACAACAAGATATTTCTCAAGAAGTAATTCGTGATTATCAATATGCTGGAGCCGTTCATGTTTTATCAGTCTCAGGTTTGCATGTTGGTTGTATTCTATTATTCGTAACCTTTTTACTAACTCCAATTCCAAATACAAAAAGAGGATCAATTATTAAATTAGTTCTTGTCATTCTATCACTTTGGACTTTTGGAATATTAGCAGGACTTGCACCATCTGTTGTTCGTTCGGTAACAATGTTTTCTTTTGTTGCTGTTGGAATGTTTCTTAGACGAAGCATCAATATTTATAACACTTTACTGGTTTCTGCTTTGTTAATCTTATTAGTAAAACCTTCTTTTCTTTTTGATATAGGATTTCAATTGAGTTATGTTGCTTTATTTTTTATTGTTTGGCTTCAACCGCTACTAACTTCTATTTGGACGCCAGAAAACAAAATCGTCAAGTATTTTTGGGACATAATTACTGTTTCATTTGCCGCTCAAATAGGAACATTTCCTCTAAGTATTTACTATTTTCATCAATTTCCAGGATTATTTTTTATTACCAATATTGTAATTCTTCCAGGTCTGAGTGTAATTCTTGGCATTGGAGTTATTGTAATGATTCTTGCTGCATTCAATGTTGTATGGATTCCGATGATGAAATTGTTAGAATGGAGCATTTGGTTACTGAATAAGATTATTTCTTGGGTAGCATCTTTTGAAGATTTTATTTTTAAAGATTTATCGCTCAACTCCTACATGATGTGGTGTTGGTATTTAGTCATCATAGGAATAATTCTTTGGTTCAAAAAACCAACTTTCAAGAAATTGGCATTTAGTATGATTGCCATTATTGGATTACAGCTTGTTACAATTTATGCAAAATATGACAGTCAGAAGAACAGTGAATTTATTGTTTTTAGTAAAAAGAAAGTAACTATAATTACAGAAAAATTAGGAAATAAAGTTACACTTTATAGTAACGATAGCATATTAAAAACTACTGACGACAATCTTGCTTTAAAATCTTATTTAGTTGCCAATTTTTGTGAGATTGAAAAGAAAAAAACTTTATCAAACTTGTTTTATTTCAAAGACAAGAAAATTCTTTTAATAGATAGTAGTGCCGTTTTTATTGAAGAAGAAAAACCAGATATTTTATTACTTACAAATTCGCCAAAAGTAAATCTAGAGCGTATCTTTCAATCATGGAAACCTCAACAAGTTGTTGTCGATGCTACCAATTATAAAACCTATATCAAAGTGTGGCGAGAAACTTGTAGAAAAGAAAAAATCCCTTTTCATGATACATCAGAAAAGGGATTCTATAAATTATAACTAAGCTTTTTTCTTAGTTGATTTTTTCTTTTTGGTAGCTTTTTTTGCAGTTTTTTGTTCTTCTGCTGTGTAAGGAACAAACTTGGCAACCATTTTATTGGCTCCATCTAACCATACTGTTGGTCCACCAGCTACATAACCAGTTTCACCTAGAAGCTCAAAACTAGTTTTACCATCAACCGGTGCACCAGCTTTTGCAATTCTAACTGAAGGATATCCTCGTATTGCAAAAAATTGTTGCAATTGACTATTTTGAATTTTTAAAGCATCTGATTGTGGCGTTCTCCTCGGAAAATCAAGCTCAACTAAAACCACATTTTCTTTTGCCCACGCAATAAACTCAGGTGTTTTAAAAACCTCATTTTGCAAACGAATACACCATCCGCACCAGTCACTTCCTGTAAAAAACAAGAACAAAGGTTTGTTTTCAGTTTTTGAAACTGCAATGGCTTCATCGATATTAGTATGCCAAGTTAATTTTTCTTGGGCTTGAATTGTCATTGAGGAAACGACAAGTAATAATGTTATAAATAATTTCTTCATTTCTTTTTTTTACAAATATATTCAAAAATGGTACCAAAATAATATTGGCTACTTTACTTCTTGCATAAGTTTTTTAATTAATGGTGAAATTGCTATTAAAAGTATTCCTGCAACTAAAGCGTATATCGCTAATTGTTGATAACCATCGGCATAGGTATTTAACTTTTCTAAATTGGTTGCATCTTTGGAAGCTTCTGCAATATTTGCTCCAAGTAAACCTGCAAAATACTGTCCGTAAGCAGATGCTAAAAACCACATTCCCATAATTACTGCTTGAAGTTTTTGTGGTGATAATTTCGTCATAGCACTCATTCCAATTGGAGATAAACATAATTCACCAAAAGTGATGACAAACCAACCAAAAGTGAATAAATTTAGAGATGTTTTTCCATCAGCACCTGCAAAAAACTTTGTGTAATAAAACACCCAAAAACCACCTGCTAAGAATAGAAAACCTAATCCAAACTTAACAACAGTATTGGGTTCAATTTTTCTTTTTGCCATCCAAATCCATAAAACGCCAAGTAAAGCTGCAAAAACAATTACAAAAAATGCTCCTGATGAATTATTTACTCCATTTGGATCAAGTTCAATACCTAACAAATTAGTATTCAAATTATTTGCTGCAAATAAACTTAAAGAACCTCCACTTTGCTCGTAAAACGCCCAAAAGAAAATGGAAAAAATAATAAATACTAATGCTGCTATAAGTTTTTTGTTTTCAGCTATCGAAAAATTTCGCATTTCATAAAATAAATACAGAATAGAAACTGGTCCAATTATCATCATGAAATAATCTGTATAAACGGTGTTGGCAACCATTAATATTATGATTGGAATTAAAATTAACGACCCAATATAAGTTGCAATTTCATATATTTTTCTTTTAGAATTCTCAATATTTTTAAGTGGAGATAATCCTATTTCGCCCAAACTTTTTTGTGTCTGTGTAAAAGTTAATAAACTAATAACCATAACTATTGCTGCAAAACCAAAGGCGTAATTCCAACGCAGATTTTCGGGTACAAACCCATGCCAAAGTGTGCCGTTAGCAACTGCAATGCAAACATATCCGCCAAGTAATGCTCCTAAATTAATTCCGGCATAGAAAAGAGAAAAACCTGCATCACGTCTAATATCATTATCTTTATACAGTTGACCAACCATTGATGAAATATTTGGTTTGAAAAAACCTGTTCCAACAATTGTAAAACCAATTCCTGTAAAAAATAAATCTTTTGGGCTAAATGCTAATATTACGCTTCCAATAATCATCAAAATTCCACCCCAAAAAAGCGATTTTCTCAATCCAAGGATTTTATCGGCAAACAATCCACCAATAAAAGTAAAAGCATAAACCCATGCTTGAGTTGCTCCATACTGAAGATTAGCAGTGGTTTCATCCATTTTTAGTTGACTAACCATAAACACTGCTAACATTCCTCTCATTCCATAGAAACTAAAGCGTTCCCACATTTCAGAGAAAAACAAATACCATAATTGTTTAGGATATTTTCCTTTAAAGTCTTGAATTTGTTCTAAAGTTAGATTCTGTTCCATACTATTAATTAATTCCGTGGTCTTTCATTACTTTATTTAAGTTTTTCACTAGGGCAAACATCAATACGGTTGCAAACATCAACAATCCGAAGTTTACCCAAAAGAAATTGGCTTTATCGTCGTAAGTATCCCACATACTAGCTAAAACTCCAGATAATTTATTTCCTATTGAAGTTGCTAAAAACCATCCGCCCATCATTAATGCCGTAATATTTTTTGGAGATAATTTAGAAACAATCGATAATCCCATTGGACTAAGGAACAGTTCTCCAATAGTTATAATTCCGTAATTAGCAACCAACCACCAAACCGATACTTTTTCCATTCCGTTGTTTCCAATATGAACTGCAGCAACCATTACTAGAACAGATAAAGCTGAAATTAATAATCCGAAAGCGATTTTTGTTGGAGTTGATGGTTCTTTTTTTCTGCTTCTTAAAAAGGTAAAAAAGGCAACAACAAGCGGCGTTAATATAATAACCCAACCTGGATTTATAGACTGACTTAAATTGGTTGCCCAAATAGAAACTGTCGAACCTTCTTGAGGTAACTTGTTTTTTTCAACATTTCTAAAATAAACAGGGTAGTTTACTTCCTTTACTACTTTTCCATTTTCTTTTTGAAGTCGGAAACTTGCATCGTATAATTCAGTTGAATCCTTTTTGTATTCTATATCTTTTGCCAATTTTAAATTACTAAAAACAGCTTGAGTTGTTCCGCTTATTTCTCTATCGGTGTACCTATCTGCCCATGTTGTTAATGCCGAACCATTTAATTTGAAAACTGCCCAAAATAAAATCACAACTGCAAATATGGAAAGTAATGCTCCGATTGGTCGTTTTTCCTCCGGTTTTGCTTTGAAATATAAACTACCATAAAAGTAAACTACTGGAAGACAAGCAAAAATAAAGGCATCTGTACTATCAGAACCAAAAATCGAACTATCTAAATTTACATCCGACTGAACTCCTTTAATCAACCAACCAATAACTCCAAAAACCACTGACGGAACTAAAATGTATAATACAATTTTAGAAAATGGCATGTCTCCTTCTTGAATTCCTTTTTTATCGGTTTTATCGCCGTAATGTTTTGTTCCTAGAAGAAACACGATTACACCGATAAACATTCCTAAACCTGCCGCCATAAAGGCATATTGCCAACCCAATAAAATTTGCAAAGCAGCACCAAAAAAGTTACAAATAAAAGCACCAACATTGATTCCCATGTAGAAAATATTGTAACCTTCGTCTTTCTTTTCTTTGTATTGGTCTTCGTTGTAGAAATTACCTAATAATGTTGAGATATTTGGTTTAAAAAATCCATTTCCTACGATTACTAAAGTCATGGCTACGTAGAGCATTGGCAAACTATGAATTCCCATCATAAAATAACCTGCGCCCATCATAATTCCACCAATAACAATTGACTTTTTATAACCAAGATATCTGTCGGCAACTAAACCACCAATAAACGGTGTTAAAAACACCAAAGCAATAAAAGTTCCGTACAAATCGGACGCTTCTTTCTCTGTCATGGCGAAACCTGCTTCGACATCTTTAAGATACAAAGTAAAAATTCCAATCATTAAATAATAACCAAAACGTTCCCACATTTCAGATAAAAATAAGTAAGGCAATGCTTTAGGATGACTTTTCCACATAATAATTCAATTTAAAAAAACAAACCTACAAGGATTTCTTGTAGGTTTGAAAGATATAAAAATATTTTTAAATGATTATCTATCTAATTCAGGAATAACTTCAACATGATCGTTGTGCATTCTTTTTTCTAACCAAGAACTCAATACAAATAAAATTGCAGCGGCAACTCCTGACATGATTATGAATAATACAAAAAACTCATATAGATTTGTAATTTGAAAACCTAAGAAACTAGTTGCTCCACCAGTTCCATCTTCTCCACCAGGAATTAAGGCACTTAAAGTTCCAGCAAATTTATTTGCAGCAGCATTTGCTAAAAACCAAGTTCCCATCATTAAAGATGATAAACGTAAAGGCGCTAATTTTGAAACCATTGATAATCCAATTGGTGATAAACATAATTCGCCAATAGTGTGAATTACATATAAACCTATCAACCACCACATAGAAACTTTTTCACCCAATCCTAAACCTTTAACAGCTATAGCAATTACAACATATCCCATAGCTACTAGACCTAGTCCTATTGCCATTTTCTTTGGAGATGATGGTTCTAATTTTCTTGCATATAAAAATCCCCAAACCATTGTCATAATTGGTGCAAGTGAAATAACAGCTAATGGATTTACAGATTGAAAATAAGAAGCTGGCATTTCCCATCCAAAAAGTGATCTCTCAGTTTGTCTATCAGCAAATAATGTTAATGATGCACCAGCTTGTTCAAATGCACCCCAAAAGAAAATTACGAAGAAGGCAAGTATAAAAATCACTGTAATTCTTTGTGTTTCAATTTTAGACAAACTTTTATCACTAAAAATTAAAACTGGCATCGCAACCATAGCTCCATAAATAAAGTAGCTTATGATATCAATATCGCTTTTGAACATTTGTTTGAAATTCAACATGAAGAAAATAATTGCGATTGAACCAATTATCATTCCGATGCTTTTTGCATCTAATTTTTTAACAGGCAAACCAATATGTTTTCCATCCTCAGAAATAAGATATTTCTTTTGACCAAGAATAAAAGCTACAAGACCAATTAACATTCCGATTCCTGCTGCTAAAAATCCCCATTTGAAATCCATAGAACCACAAACTAATGGCGAAAAGAAAGCGCCAAGATTAATCCCCATGTAGAAAATGGTAAATGCGCTATCAATTCTTCTATCATTTGCAGGATATAACTGACCAACCATTGTAGAAATATTTGGTTTAAAAAAACCATTTCCGATAATAATTGCCGTTAGTCCCATCCACATTAATGAAACACCTCCATTTGCTCCTGCTGTAGCGCTAAAAAACATAAAAAATTGCCCAATCGCCATTAACAAACCTCCAATTACAATACTTCTTCTGTTACCTAAAAATTTATCACATAAGTAACCTCCTAAAAGTGGTGTTAAATAAACTAACCCTGTATAACTTCCATAAATTTCAGAGGCGTCTGCATCTTTCATTAATAATACTTTTGTCATAAATAGAATGAAAATTGCTCTCATTCCATAATAACTGAAACGTTCCCACATTTCTGTGAAAAATAGGAAGTAAAGTCCTTTTGGATGTCCTGTTTTTACCTGTTCACTCATTTTAATTTGTTTTTAGTTTGTATTTAGTTGATTATAGTTTCTCTTTTATGTAATTCGTCATTTTATTGTACAACTGAATTCTTGTTTTTCCACCAAATATTCCGTGGTTTTTGTCAGGGTAAATTGCCCAATCAAACTGCTTATTAGCTTGAACTAAAGCTTCAATCATTTGCATTGAATTTTGAACATGAACGTTATCATCCGCTGTTCCGTGAATTAGTAAAAAGTTACCTTTTAATTTACTCACATGATTGATTGGCGAATTGTCATCATATCCACTTGCGTTTTCTTGTGGTGTAGTCATGTATCTTTCGGTGTAAATACTATCATAAAATCTCCAATTAGTAACTGGAGCAACGGCAATTGCCATTTTGAAAACATCAGCACCTTTGAACAAACAATTGCTCGACATAAATCCGCCATAAGACCAGCCAAATATACCAATTCTAGATTTATCTACATAAGCATAGTTTCCTATTACTTTTGCAGCATCGATTTGATCTTCAACTTCAAATTTTCCTAACTCTTTTTGTGTACATTTCTTGAAAGCCGCGCCTTTATAACCTGTTCCACGACCGTCAACACAAGCAATGATATAACCTTGTTGCGACAACATCATGAACCACATATCGTTGGTATCTAACCAATTATTAGCTACTTCTTGCGAACCTGGTCCAGAATACTGATACATGAAAACTGGATATTTTTTAGTAGCATCAAAATCTTTTGGCTTAATCATCCAAGCATTTAGTTTGTGCCCTTTTTCAGTTGTAAGTTCAAAAAATTCTTTTGTTGGCAAATCATATTTTTTTAATTTTTCAACCAAAGCTGTGTTGTTTACAATTTCTTGAGCTTGTTTTCCGTCTTTAGAACTATTCAAAGTATAAGTTGGCGGAACAGTTGCACTAGAATAAGTATTAATAAAATAAGTGAAATCTGGACTGAAAGTCGCTGCATTTGTTCCAACTAGTGAAGATAATTTTACTTTCTTTTTTCCGTCAAGTGAAATTTTATAAACGTCTCTCAAAATAGAACCTTTTTCTACTGATTGGTAGAAAACAGTTTTAGTTTTTTCGTCAAAACCATAATAAGAAGTTACGTCCCAATTTCCTTTAGTAACTTGATTTTTTAATTTTCCGTTTTTATCATATAAATAAATATGATTGTAACCGTCTTTTTCTGATGTCCAAATAAAACTGTTGTCTTTCAAGAACGTTAAATTGTCTGTTACGTCAACATAAGCTTTATCTTTTTCATTCAAAACAACTTTTGCATTTGCTGCAGTTGCATCAACAAAAATCAAATCTAAATTGTCTTGATGACGATTAAGAACTTGAACCGAAACTAAATTAGCATCATTAGTCCATTTCATTCTTGCAATGTAGAAATCAGAATAGTTTCCTAAATTAATTGGTTGCGAAATATTCCCACTTAAATTATAAATATGCAATGAAACTAAGGCGTTTCTCTCACCTGCTTTTGGATATTTAAACGTTTCTGAAGTTGGATACAAGTCTTTTTTGTACATATCCATTGAAAATTGTGGTACTTCACTTTCGTCAAAACGAATGTAAGCTAGTTTTTTACTATCCGTACTCCAATCGAAAGCACGAACAAAGGCAAATTCTTCTTCGTAAACCCAATCAGTAATTCCGTTGATAACAGCATTTTTCACTCCGTCATTAGTAACTCGTGTTGTGTTTTTTGAAGCAATATCATAAATGTATAAATCATTAGTTTTTGCAAACGCAATTTTAGTTCCGTCAGGAGAAAAAGTTGGCTCTTGAACTTGCCCAAGAAATCCTGAAATTTTTTGAGATTTTGTATCATACAAAAAGTAATCTGCAGTAAATGAATGACGGAAAATTTGGTTAGAATTATTAGCAATTAAAATTTGCTTTTCATCATTACTAAACACATAACTATCAATTCCATCATCTGATAATTCTTTGAAGTTTTTAGTATCTATTAATGTCGACACTTTTTTTAATGTTGCAAAATCATAAAGATCGATTTGCTGGCTTTTTGTAGCTCTATCAGTATTTAAAACCGTGTACTGATTAGTATTTTTCATGGATTGTAAGGCATCCATTCCTTTGGCACGAAAAGCGCCAGTGTAGATTTCTTCAACCGAAATTTTTTGCTGTGCAACAACAGAAAAAGTTGTTAAAAGAAAGAGCGTAATAATTTTAGTAATTTTCATTTTCTTGATTGATTATAAAACGAGTTCAATTTTAGTGAAAAATTCCCAAATAATGGCATATTTTTATGTTAAATGCAGTTTTTAGTATTTTTAAATTCCTCCAAAACAAAATATAAGAATTAATTCTAAAGCGTATCTTTGCTAAAAATAAGATATAATCATTTGAACATGAATAACGCTGTTGCCGGATTTTCAAAACTATCAAAAGAAGATAAAATCAATTGGATTGCTACTGAATACTTTACCAATCCAACAGAAGCTATTACGACTATAAAACAATATTGGAACAACGATTCTAAATTGCAACAATTGCATGATGAATTTATTGAAAACACAATTACCAATTTCTATTTACCGATGGGAATTGCTCCAAATTTTCTAATCAATAACAACTATTATTCGGTTCCAATGGTGATTGAAGAGAGTTCAGTTGTTGCTGCAGCTGCAAAATCAGCTAAATATTGGAGTACTCGTGGCGGATTTAAAGCAACGGTTTTGAATTCAGAAAAAATTGGACAGGTACATTTTATTTATAAAGGTGATGTTCAAAAATTAGAAAATTTCTTTAAAGTAACAAAATCAAAATTGGTTGAAGAAACCGAAAACATCACCAAAAACATGCAAAAACGCGGTGGTGGAATTTTGGATATTGAACTAAGAAATAAAACCAATGAATTAGAAAACTACTTTCAACTGCATGCCACTTTTGAAACGAAAGATTCTATGGGAGCAAATTTTATAAATTCTTGTTTAGAGCAATTTGCAAAAACATTAAAAGTAGAAGCTCAAAATTATGATGGTTTTTCTGAAGAAGAAAAAAACATTCAAGTAGTGATGAGCATTCTTTCTAATTATGTTCCCAATTGTATTGTTCGTGCTGAAGTTTCATGTAGAATTGAAGATTTAGCCGAAAAGAAAATCGAGAATCCACAAGAATTTGCAGAGAAATTTGTTCAAGCGGTGAAGATTGCAGAAATAGAACCATTTAGAGCAGTAACGCACAACAAAGGAATCATGAACGGAATTGACTCAGTAATTCTTGCAACTGGAAATGATTTCCGAGCTGTTGAAGCTGGCATTCACGCTTATGCTTCTCGAAACGGAAAATATTCAAGTTTATCTCATGCTAAAATAGAAAATGGTGTCTTTACTTTTTGGATGGAAATTCCATTAGCTCTTGGAACTGTTGGCGGATTAACTTCATTGCATCCATTAGTAAAAATGGCTTTACAGATTTTAGGGAGACCATCAGCACATGAATTAATGCAGATTGTTGCAGTAACTGGATTGGCACAAAATTTTGCTGCGTTGCGTTCGTTAACCACAACCGGAATTCAAGAAGGACACATGAAAATGCACATTAATAATATTTTGAATCAGTTTCAAACTTCTGATGAAGAAAGAATAATGATTAAAAAGCACTTTGAAAACAACACTATTTCTCATGCTGCAGTTGTAGAATTTATTGAAAATTTAAGAAAATAATTTTGTGAAAAAAAAATTCTACAGCAACGGAAAATTATTAATCACAGGAGAATATGTGGTTCTTGATGGCGCAAAAGCGTTAGCGTTACCAACAAAATTTGGTCAGAATTTAATTATTGAATCTTCAGAAAATGAAGTTATTCAATGGAGAAGTCACGACCATGACGGAAGTATTTGGTTTGAAGATACAATTCCATTTTCGAGTATTATTGAAAAGAAAAATTATGATGAAATTCATAACATAAAAAATACATTAATTGAGATTTTGCACGAAGCATATCTAATGAATTCTGACTTTATTACAAATTCAAAAGGATATAAAATCACAACTGAACTCACCTTTCCTAAATTTTGGGGTTTGGGCACTTCTTCTACTCTAATTAACAATATTGCTCAATGGTTAGAAATTGATGCCTATGATTTACTTAAAAGAAGTTTTGGAGGAAGTGGATATGACTTGGCTTGTGCTCAAAATGATTCAGCAATTATCTACCAATTAGTCAATGAAAAACCAACAGTAGAAAAAATTACTTTCGAACCTGATTTTACTGATAAAATATATTTCGTTTATTTGAACAGAAAACAAAGTAGTAAATCGGCAATTGCTTCATACCTAGACAAGCAAGGAGATATTGGGAAAACTGTTAAAATAATTGATGCAATTACAAAGACAATTGTAGATGCAACAGGACCAAAAGAATTTGCATTAGCATTACATAAACATGAAATTGAAATGAGTAATGTTTTAGAACTTCAAACAGTTCAAGAAGCTTTGTTTGATGATTTTAGTGGAGTTATCAAAAGTCTTGGTGCTTGGGGTGGCGATTTTGTTTTAGCAATTTCTAAAGAAAACCCAATAGAGTATTTCAACAATAAAGGATACAAGGTAGTGATACCTTATAAAGATATGATATTATAAAACTAAAAAATCCCGAATTACTTCGGGATTTTTTATATAATTTTTAGAAAGAATCTACTAATAGAATTCTAATCTATTATCGTCAATTTTTGCATCATTTTTCAATGCTGGGAAAACTCTTCCTGAAGCTTGACCTGCATTAGCTTTCAATTTGTTTACATAATCGTCATACTTAGGCAATTTTGGTGCTTTAGCAACAGATTTTGTTTTGATAACATAAACTCCAGAATTTCCTTCGATTGGAGCAGATACTTTATTTGCTGGAGATCCAAAAGCAGTACCAACTACTTTAGCTTCTAATCCAACATTTGCTAAAACAGCATTATCAACAGATGCAGCTGGCGCATTTTGAACAGTAGTTGCATTAGCTTTAGCAATTGCTTCTAATGAAGAACCTTTCACTTTAGCCATAATTTTTTCAGCTTTCTTTTTGTTTTTGATAATACTTTCAACCATTGGTTTAGCTTCTTCAACAGTCATTAGACCTTTTTCGTTGATTTTTTTCAATCTAGCAATGATGTTTCCAACATTAACAACTTCAAATCTTTTTACGTCACCAACATTAGTATCATCACTGTAAGCCCATTTTATAACTTGTCTTTGATTACCAGCAGCACCAAAAGCTTCATCCATTGGTTTAGCTTTTATTGATGGATTTACAGTAAGTTTAGCCGCCTTTGCAACTGTAGTAAAATCTTTACCTGCTGCATCCATTTCAAACTGTGTAGCTTTTGTAAAAGCTTCGTTTGTTGTTTGCTCTGATGCTTCAATTTTTTGAGCAACAGTAGCTAAACGAATTGCGTCTTGCTTATCGGTAACATTAATAATATGGTAACCAAATTCTGTTTCTGCAATACCAATTTTTCCAACTGGATTATTAAAAACGAAATCTTTATATCCTTTAGCAAAACCAGTTTCTCTAGAGATGAATCCCATATCACCACCATTTTGTTGAACAGATGGGTCTTCAGAATTTGTTAATGCCATCATTTGGAACATTGAAGGATTTGCCAAAACTTGAGCTAACAATGCATCAGCTTTAACTTTAGCTTCTTCTTTAGTTCTTTTTTCTTTTGGAGCAGCTCTTTCAGCACCAACCCAACTAATTAAGATGTGACTAGATTTAACTTGATCACCAGCTTTTCTACCCATCACTTTAGAAATGCAGTAGTAGTTTCCGTTGATGTATGGCCCGTAGATTTCACCTGCTGGCAAAGCAAATAATTTATCAGCATGCTCTGCAGGCAAATTTTGTTTTGTTACATATGTAGAATCGTATGGTTTATCTGAATTTGCACCAACGAAATCAGCAACATTTGTAGCGTTTCTAAAACTTGGTAAAGTATCGTTTTTACCTGTTTCTTTATTATAAACAACGCTACCAGTTAAAAGTCCGTTGATTTTAGCTTTCATTTCTTCTTCATCTTTTGCAGATGGTTTATCTTCAATTAAAACGTATTCAATTTCACGAGTTTCCTCAGATTTGAAACGTTTTTCATTTTTCTTCATGTATTCTAAAATGTCAGCATCTGTAACTTTCACATCACTATCTTTAATTGTAGAATATAACACAGAAACATAATCAAAGTTCACTTTGTTAGCTTCCAATTCATATTTGAATTTTCCGTCAGCATTTGTAACATACATTCCAGCTTTGATCATTGAGCTGTAGATTTGGAATTTAGAGTTGATGTCAGCATCTTTTTCTCTATCTTTCATCATCTGAGCTTGTTCTGGATTATTTTTAAAATATTCTTTAAACTTAGCCAAGTCAAATTTTCCTAATTGATTTAAGAACATTGGATTTTGACCAATATTTGGATCTTTTTTGAAAAATTCAACAATATGATTATCACTAGTACGAATACCAGCTTTTTCAAATTGCTCATTTATTAAAGCAATTGCAACTTCTTGCTCCCAAACTTGATTAGCTGCTTGCGTTTGTGTTATAGGTTGTCCGTTTTGTCCGTTCTTTTCAGTATTTGCAACTTTAATTCTAAAGTCTTCAAAAGCAATGTCTTTTCCATTTACGCTTCCTACATCATGAGATTGACTTTTCATTCCATTTGAAAACAAATCTTGAATAACAAATGCTAACAAAGCAAGACCAATAACTAATAAAAGTAATCCCGAGCGCTTTCTAATTTTTTGTAAAACTGCCATTTTTATATATGTTAATTTTTTAATTCAGTTTGCGAAAATACAATTATCTATGAAATAATTATAGTTGATATGCTATAATTTACAATAAAATGTGATTTTTTTTTATTCTTAGTCGGAAATAGTCATTTTTACTACTTCAATTTTGGTGTTTGTTGCCTCTTCAATCACAAAATGAAAGTTGTCAATTGTAATTTGATTGCCTTTTTGCGGAATCTCTTTTGAAGTATTTACTATAAATCCACCAAGAGTTCCGTAGGAATCATTTTCAGGAATATTGAGTTTATATTCTTGATTAAGATATTCTACATCTAAACGAGCAGAAAAAAGATAGGAAGTTTCATCTAGTTGTTGTTCTACCAATTCTTCATCGCTATCGTGCTCATCTTCAATCTCTCCAAAAAGCTCTTCAATTATATCTTCCACAGTCATTATTCCTGCAGTTCCTCCATATTCATCCAGAATTACTGCAACACTTTTCCTTTTCTTGGTTAATAAATTTAAACCATCCTTTATAAAAATCGTTTCAGGCACATACTCAACTGGAATCATTACCGATTTAATACTTCGAGGTTTTTTAAATAATTCAAAAGAATGAACGTAACCTATAATATCATCTATTGAATTTTGATAAACTAATATTTTTGAATACCCTGTTTTGATAAACAATTCTCTCAACTCTACCACAGAATCATATATATCTACCGCAACTAGCTCTGTTCTTGGCGTCATAATATCTCTTGCTTTTACACCTGAAAACTCAAGTGCATTTTGAAATATCTGAATTTCAGAATCAACATCTTCATGGTCTTCAACAGAACTCATTTGTTCGTTTATATAGTTTCCTAATTCTACTTTACTAAAAAATGACGGCACATAATCGCCTTCTGTATTAAAGAATTTTTTTAAAATAAAATCAGAAATCCATATGACAAAGGTTGAAATATAATTGAATACTAAATAAAACACATAGGTAGGAAATGCAAAAAATTTCATCAAACTATTAGAATAAATCTGAAAAAATACTTTTGGCAAGAATTCTGAAGTCACTAAGATAATTAGCGTTGAAATGATTGTTTGAAGTAGAACATTTGAAAATTCAGACAATTGAAATCCGAACGAATTAATCCAATTCATTAACAAATCACCCATAAAAAAACCGTAAACTACAATTGCGATATTGTTACCAACAAGCATTGTTGCAATAAATTTGGATGGTTTTTCAGTAATTTTGGTTAAAATTTTTGAAAGAAATGTATCTTGTTTTTTTTCAATTTCAAGATAGATTTTGTTGGATGAAATATAAGCTATTTCCATCCCAGAGAAGAAAGCAGACAGTAATAAACATATTATGATTACTGTTATTTCCACTAAGTATTATTTTGATTACCTTGATTATTCTGATTTTTTCTATCTTCAAATTTCTTTGCAAAACGAGTTCTAAAGAAAAAAGTAAAAAAAGCTAATCCAGCAAGAACAACGCTCAACCATGGTTTTTCGGCATCATTCCATTTAGAAATTGCATCATAAACCATGATGAAACCGATTAGCAAATAAATATATTTTGTTATTTTAAGATAGTTCATGTTTAATTATTGTTTTCAACTTCTCCAGTTACACTCTGAGAGTTTATTATTTTAAAATCTTTACTAAAATCTACACCTTCTCCAAAAGAAACTCCTTTTGGATCTGTAAATTTATATCTTTTTTCGGTATAAAACCATTCGTTTTTTTGATCAAAATACAATTGTTCTGTTTCAAATAATTGTCCTGTTTCATTTGTGATTTTCACACTTCCTTGCAAATCAATTAAATCGGTGTTTTTGAAAGTCACAGCGTATTTTGAAGTTACAAAGGTTCGCTTTCCGTTTTCATCATACAAAGTTACATTTACACCTTTTGGAAATTCTGTAAAAGGAAATTCAACTGTAGCATAATCTAACATCTTATCGCTAATAAGAATAGATTTAATTCTACCAGAATCTGTGTATTTAATATTTATAGAATCAGCCTCACCACTTGGAGTAAACTCTGCAAAAGTAGATTTTTGAACTTCTTTAAAATTACTTTCGCAAGCAAATAGTATAAAAACCACTATTGTAGTAAATGAAAAAAGTAGTGATTTTTTAAACATTAATTGCATTACAAAATTACTGTTTGATTAATCCAACATCCGATTTTTACAGATTTTGTATTTGCTTTAGTAGTAATTATTTTCTGCAAATAAGATTTAGACAATTCTTCTGAAGTACCTTTTAATCTTGGCTCAACTAAAATTGCTTTTAAAACTGTATCGGAAGCCAATTTGTAAATGGCATTTTTTTCTATATCATTTGTACCACATTCTGAAATAGCATTTGCGTATAAATTACCTAAAAAGATAAAGTATCTACCATTAGTTGGATTGTTTTCTATTGCAGTAAGTACCATTTCTTTTGATTTTTCTTTATCTGTTGTAGAAAGTATTGATGCAATTGTGTAAGCCGTAGTTGCTTTAGTCATTTTATCACTTTCTAATTTAACTGACTCCGAAAAGAACTCTATAGCTTTATCTTGTTTGGCTGTATTTAAATTGTAGGTTGCAAGATAATAAGCCGATTTAGCAGAAGGTTTTCTAGTATGTAATTCTGTGGCAATCGATTCAAATATTGGAGCGTTTTTACAAGAAACTGAGAGCATTTTTGCTAAAGATTGCAACCAATAAACATCGTTAGTTTTATTTTGGAAATTGTTTTTAGCATGAGTAACAATGTTTTCACAAACCAAAAAATCTTTCATAAGAGATTTCATAGAAACAAGAACTCTATCATAAATTTCTTGGTTAGCAGGAACAGTTTCCTTATTCATTTCTATTAATGAAATTACATCTGTGTATTTGCTTAACAATTTATCGCTAGTAATTGTTGATTTTTCAGCTTTATACTTTTCTACATACAATTGAAGATAAACAAAAATTGCTTCTGGATCTTGAAATGTTTTTTTCTGTAACTCAAATGCTTGATCTAATAAGCTATAGATTTCGTTGTTTGTTCCAACTTTGTTTAGGTACAAAGCCATTGCGCTTTTCTCAAAGTTCCCATTACTATTGTTTGGAAATGTTTTATCGTATAATTTAAATAGACCTAAAATTTCGCGAACTTCTTTTTCTTTATCTTCTCTTGAAGCAATCTCGATGTTATATTGTTGTAATTGTAATCCAAGTTGAAAAGACTTTTCGCTTGAAGTAAGACAAGTCATTTTTATGTCATTCCAAACTTCTTTTGCTTTGATATAATCATTTTCTGACAAATACTTTGCAAGTTTACTTTCTTTATCAGCACAATTCGTTTCTTGAGCAGTTCCAAATTGGAAAGCAAAAATCATTAATAGAATAATTAATTTACGTTTCATGCTAATTGAGATTTAAAATTAGTTGTATTTTCTTTTAATAAACCATCTATCGTTAAGAGATAATCCAATGCTAAAGTTCATGTAATGTTCTCTGACTAATCCTCTATTTTGAGTTCCTCTATTTCCTAGTTCGAAACCTACATTTACATTTGAGAAAGCTCCTCTTAGTGGCAAACCTAATCCAAGTGTTACTGCTGCATCTTCTATAGGTTGGTTGTTAATTACCAAACCAGTGTTTTCAAATCTAAAACCACCACGATAAACTATTCTTTCAAAGTAGTTTGTAAATGACTTATAATCTGGAATATAATAACCTCCTACTGTAAATCTAGTAGCGTTTTCATAAGATACGTTGTCGATATCATTAAATCTATTCCCGAAATTACTTGTCCCTTGAAAAGTTAGTTCTGTACCAACAATCCATTTTTTTGTATCACCAATACCTAATCCGAAAGAAAATTTAGAAGGCATTTTTAATTTCGTATCTGCTACTTGAATCTCTACTTCATCATCAACTGTATCTAAAATACCATTAGCCGATTGAACAATTGCAATAAATCTTTCATTATTTAAAGTAATTGTTGCTTCTGGCGAATAAGTTAAACTAGAAAATAGAGAAATATTTTTATATAATTTAGTGTTGTAAGACAACCCTGCATTAAAATTCACTCCACTAGCAGACGACGAATTAGTTTCTCTAGTACTGTATTGCACTTGCTCATATATATTTGACGAATTTAAGGTAAACTGTGTCGATAAGCTTCTAGTGTCTATTTTTCCAAAATTGTATTGTACATCTGCACCAATACTGAAGTTTTTAGCTAATTGATATCCAAAACCAAAGAAAACCTTGTTTAAACCCCCAGAACCTTTATAAAAGTTATCGGTTCTATTATTGTTGACAATTCCATTTTCATTTGAAAATACAGAATTTCTAATATTGTATCCAACAGATGAATAGGGAATAAGACCGAATCCGAGACCTAATTTTTTTAAAGGTATACCAACTGCAAGATAATCAAGAGTGGTACGTTGTGCTTTTTCTTCTTTCTGATTTGTTTTCAATTGATTTGCTGAAAAAGTACCTCCAACAGTAAAAGAAGTATATTTCAAACTAGAATACATTGCAGGATTCTGAAGATTGATGTGAATACTATCTGGAACTATAGCTAAACCTGCCATAGAACGATTTTCTATTGTACCTCTATATCTAACATCGCCAATTCCGTAGAATGAATAGGGAGAAGATGTTCCTTCTTGAGCAAATGAAACTAGCGAAAAAAGTAAACAAACGCTTACTATAATTTTTTTAATCATTGTTATTATATTGAAAAGTTTGGTTCAAACTTTCTAAAAGAAAATTTGGATTGGCAAATATGGTATTTTTTAATCGTTCAGCCAAAAAAACTGCGTCTCCACCAGTTAAAATTATGATAAAGTTATCATTTTTATCTAAAACAGAGTTAATAAAACCTTCAATTTCAAAAGAAACACCATTAATAACACCAGAATGAATGGATTGTGTTGTCGAATTTCCAACAATATCGATGGGTTTTTCTTTCTTTAATAACGGTAATTTAGCAGTGTAATTGTGCAAAGATTCGTATCTCAATCTTATTCCAGGCGATATAGCTCCGCCTAAATAATTATCATTTGAATCAATAAAGTCATAGGTAATA
Organism: Flavobacterium cheonanense; assembly: GCF_039539185.1. Lineage (NCBI taxonomy): Bacteria > Pseudomonadati > Bacteroidota > Flavobacteriia > Flavobacteriales > Flavobacteriaceae > Flavobacterium > Flavobacterium cheonanense. Next base: position 734,921 of record NZ_BAABCT010000001.1, read on the forward strand.
CAAGTTCCAGCATCAATAACCAATCTGTTTTTTTTCGGAAATTGGAGAACGGCGCCTGATGCAAGAATCATTCTGTCGATACCTAAGGTTGATGGAGAAGCATAAAGATTATTAAACGGAAACTTACTTTCTTTAGTAATGAAATAAACATTTAGTCCTGAATCTAATGTCAAAAAATCACTTTTTTCTAGTTTTCCAACCGATGCTACTACTAAAATACTGATTTCTGAAAAATTTTTTATTACTTTTTTCAATGAGATTTGCCAGTCTTCATAGGCTATTATTTCTTTTTTCAAAAGCGTATTCTGTTCAAAAACAGCCGCTTTGATTTGTGTATTTCCCACATCGATGACTAAAATCATATTTTTAAGTTTAGAGTTGCAAAGTTACAAATAGATTTTTTTTAAAAATTGTTTTGGATAAATTAAAAATCGTTCTATATTTGCACCCGCAATCAAGTAGCAGTAATGCTTTAAATTGTAAAGGTACCTTAGCTCAGATGGTAGAGCAATGGACTGAAAATCCATGTGTCCCTGGTTCGATCCCTGGAGGTACCACGAAACCCGAATAGGAATATTCGGGTTTTTTGTTTTAAAAAATCTGATAAATAAAAAAAGCATCAATTAATGACTTGATGCTTTTTTTATTTAAGGCTTTACTATTTCAGGATTTGTATCATCATATTCTGTTTCTTCAATATCCTCTCCTTTTCTTCCAAGTTTTACTTTTGGATTTTCTTGAGTACCTGTAACTGTTAATGGAATCCCGATGATTCCTAATGGTGGTAATCCAAGGCGCATTTTAATATTCAATTTTCCGTCAAAACTTGTTGTTCCTTCAATCCTTGGTCGATATCCTGCTACTTTAAATTTGAATCTTTGGATTGTAATTATATTGTTTTTTACAGTTGTTTTAATATCAACTTTGGACAAATCAGGATTTTTTATGGCATCTTTACCTGTTTTCTTACTTACAGCTCCAAACATTTTAAACCCTTTCATCTTTACATTTTTCACAGAAATAGTTCCGCCACCTTTTAATGAAGGATAAATGGGTTGCATTGCATTATTCAATTTTCCACCAACTTTGTATTTTAATGAAACAATTCCCTCTGCACTTTCTGCAGCTGAGGCCATTTCTCTGAACATTTTCACTTCGTTGTAAGCACGTTTTACATCAAAATCTTTAGCTAGTACTTCAAACTCGAAAAAAGCTTTTTCTGGTGATTCACTTCCGTAAATAACATCCATATTTACATTGGAACCAATAATATCAAAACCAGATTTTTTTAATTGCAGTTTTCCGTTGTTGATTCTTACATTTCCTTTTAGATTTTGCATTTTCAATTCATCAAAATCCACTTTTTGAGCTAAACAATTGAATTGCAAATCAAGATTCGGTGGAATGATTACAACTCCAGTCGCAACTGTTGTTGGATTGTTCTCAGCTTGATTTTTTGCTGAATTAGACATGAATTCATCTACATTAATATAGTTAGCGTTGATGTTGAAATTCCCTTTTAAAACACCTTTTTCTGAAAGAACAAAATCAATAACATTCTGCATGTATCCGTCCATTTTAAAATCGGATTGACCATAAACAACAGAGAAGTTATTGAAATTCATTTTGTCTTGATTGAAAACAAATTCACCTTCTTTTATAACAAATTGTTTTGGCAAATATTCAGAACTAGCTTTTATGTTTCTTAAAAGTAGTGTTCCTTTATTATTCAACCTATTGTAATTTCCAGCTACCGCATCAGCTTGAGTTCCTTTGAAAGCCACATCTGCTTTTATGTAACCTTGTAAGTTAAGGCCTTTTTGTGAAAATACTTTATAAATTTTGGCTAAATCCAATTCGCCTTTTGCGACTATATCATATTTGACATTTTCTAGATTTTCTAGATTTGCATTTACATATACTGGTTTTCCTTCAAAATTGAAAGAGGCTGGTTTTATAGCAACTTTTAAATCTTTTAACGAACCTGTATTGTCTGAAACATCAGCTAAAACATTAATATTTGTTATTGGATTTGGATAAAAATCAGTTTTGATATAGCCATTTTTAAATAAAACTTTTCCTTTTGTTATTGGAACAATTTTGTTTTCTGAATCATAAATACCTTTAGAATTGACATCTAAATTTAATTGCCCTTTCAAATCCATATTTTGGATCCCAATAGCTTTATCTAATTTGGCTAAATCTATTGCTGTTTTTATTCTAGCATCTATTTTAGGACTTGATAAACCTTCTGATTTTATAATCGCTTTTACATAATCTTTTCCAACATTAAAAAAAACAGAATCGATGTTGACCTTCAATCTTTCTGTATCTAATGAAGGTAGTTTTGTGTCAAAATTCAAAAATATATTTGAAGCTGGAAGAGGTGTTTCTTTATGATTAATCTCACCTTCTCTAATTTTCATATTGAAAGCTAAATCTGGTTTTTCATTTGTAGAAGCTATATACTTTCCTTTTAGAGTCAATAGTAAATCTGTACTTCCTTTAACTTTTGTTTTCTCTAACCATGTAACATAAGCTGGTGGCAATGCTGTAAAAAAGTCATTCAATTTACTATTTTGTGATTTGACATTAAAATCTAAATCATAACCATTTTTCAGGAAATCTAACTTTCCTATAAACTCAATTGGAAGTTTATTTACTTTTAAATTATTTTCTTCAAAAATAAAGGAAAGCGAATTGGTATTGATTTTAGTAATCAAATCAGCATTTACTTTTTTATTTTTAAGATATTGATCTTCTCCAAAAGTGAAATTAAAATCATCGATTTTAGCTTCGGTTTTTAAGTCAAATACAGCTTTATCTAAATCACCTTTCCCATGATAATTAAATCCTTTAGCATTGATTAAAATTTTTGTTGATTTATCATCATAAACTAAATGACTATTTTTTATAGAAATTTTATCCAATCGAATAGCTGTAGATGCTGTGTCTTTAGAAACTTTTTTGTTTTCAGAGACGTATACATTGTAGTTTGCTTCTCCTTTTTCATTAACTTTTACGTTCATAAAAGCATCAGAAAGATATATTTCATCAATAGTTACTTTTCCGTCAAAGATTAAATCTTTAAGGTTAATCCCGAAAGCAATTTCGTTTGCAGAAACTAATGTGTCTTTTTTGAATGGTTCGGAACCTTTTAAACTAAATTTTTCAAGAGATAAAGTTAATGATGGGAAATGATTGAAAAATGAAAGATTTGCTTCTTTAAAATTTAGTTCACCTTTTAGATTTTCATTTGCAAAACTTTTAATTTCTTTTTCAATTTTATCTGGAAAGATTATTGGAAACAGAAACATTCCTAACAATAAAATTGCGATTGAAATTCCTAAAATTTTTAAAGATTTTACTACTATTTTCTTCATTTAACAATTGAAATATAACTTTGCAAAGTTATAGTATAAAAAAGACCCTTCAAAATTATGAAGGGCCTTTTAGAAAATTCTATTTTAAACTAACTCAACAAAATTATTCTTTTATTAATCTCAAAGTTTTTTCACGATTATTTGCATCAGAAACTTTAACGATATAAACACCTTTCGTTAAATCTTCAATTGAAAAACTATCGTTTATTGAAGTGCTTGAGAACGATTTCACTAATTGCCCTGTGATAGAATAGACTTGAACTTTCTCTACCAAAGTATTAATTGTGAAATAAGTTGAAGCTGGATTTGGAGACAACGCTACAAAATCTAAAGCATCAAATGTATCATTATTAAGAAGAGCTCTGTTTCCAAAAACTCTGTATCCACCTGGCTCAATACTAATATTCATATTAACATCTGTAACATTAAAAGTGGTATTATCCATTAGATTTGCCCAAGTTCCAGTGAACGGAAATCCTCCAACAACATTGTAAGTATTATCAGAAAAATTAGTCAAAACAAAAACATAACTTAAAGCAGAGGTTTGAGTTTGGCTTGTCCAAACATCTAATCTAGGACGCCCTGTGTTTCCAATATTCCAAGCATAAGTTCCATTTTCAAAAACATTTTCAGTTTTTTTCATGTCTATCATTTTTGCCCAACTATTGTAAATAGCACTTCTATTTGTATCTGTTAACCAGTTTCCAGTCCATTGAGGTTGTGGTTTGGTGTCTAATTTGCAACCATCATTAAACTGAACAGAACCATTGCTGCATGTAAATAATGAATATTCCCATCCAAGATCTCCAAAATGCCAGATCATTTTTGGTCCAGGAACAAGAAAAAGAACTGAACCCATTGCTTGAAGTCTTTGATGCACTTTGTTAAGATTGCCAAAAGTTTGTCCAGCTTCATTTAAAGCTTTATAAGCAACTCTTTCTTCATCATGGCTTTCTGCATAACCTATAAATCGGTCTGTCGCATCTGCTATTCCTGAAATATCTGCAAAATTACCTTTCAACAAATTAGCATACGGATCTGTCATTTTTCTCCACTGCATAATACCTTTTGTATCACCTGAACGAAGATAATTCGCCCATTCTACTTCTTCTGTGTATGATCCACCATTTCCTAAGTGTTCAAAAATCACAAGAAAATTAGGATCAACTTCCCATTGTTTGTCGGCATACCATTTCATTTTTGCTACTCTATCTGAACGATATCCATTAGTACAAGCTTCTTGTCCACCAGCTACGTTTGATGGGCACTGTTGTGTAAAACCTTTGGTTAAATCCCATCTGTAACCATCAATTTTAAACTCTTGAATCCAATATTTTATTGTTGCAACTGAATACGCATTTGTTAAATTATCTGGTTCTCTAAAATGATTTAAATCACTACCAACACTATAAGAGTGCATAGCATCTTGGTTTATATAAGGATTTTCAGACGATACTCTTGATCCAGTAGAATTTGCCCATCCATCATTATCAGAATCTAACATCCACATTCTTTCAAGAGGAGAACGACCAAAAACGTGATTTAATGCTAAATCTAAAATAACAGCTATTCCATTTTGATGGCACAAATCAATAAACTCTTTAAGTTTTGTAGGAGGCCCATAACGTTTGTCTAAAGCCATATGAAAAACGGTATTGTAACCCCAGCTCATATTTCCTTCAAACTCCATTACAGGCATTATTTTGATTGCATTGATTTTAAGATTTCTAAAATAATCTATTTTATTAATTAAATCTTGATAAGTTCTATTTGCATCAAAATCACGAACTAATACCTCATAAAAAACTAAATCTTTCTTTTTTGGCTTAACAAAATTTGTAGTAGCACTACTCCAATTATAAGTAAATAAAGTATTAGATCCTGTCTGAAGAACAGTTACTTCTCTCTCTTGACCTGGTGCAATTGTTGCATATACAGGAAGTCCAGGAAAAGCACCAAGAGATATAATTTCTGGATCATCAAAAGGAGACAATACTAATTTAGAATATGGATCTGCAGTTTTAACAATTGCTGGAGAATTTGCAGGTCTGTTTGTATTATCACATACCCAATATTGATAAGCATATACTTGATTTGGAGTTAATCCTGTAAGTTCTAACCAAAATTTACCTGTTGTCGGATCTTTTTTCATAGCATATGCAGTTGTAGGAGACCAGTTATTGAAACTACCTGCCACATATACAAAATCTTTAAATGGCGCATTTAAAACTAACGTTGCTTTGGTTGCATCAGATGAATCATAGTTTATACCATCAACTAAGCCAGCTGTTAATGGCTCACTTATTATTCCTGGATTAACAATAACAGTAAACCTTTTAGTCACAGTTGTAGTTCCTAATGTAGCTGAAACAACATATACTTTAGTTGTAGTCACATTTGTGTCACCACAAGTAAAAAATGATGTTGCTGCAGTTGGACATGTAATTGGAACACCATTAGCCGTTACAGAATAAGTAGCATTGCCACCTGTGTTTGAGGCTACAATACTTACATTAGCTCCTGAATTGATAATAGTATTGCTGTTCTCTAGAGGAGAGATTAAAGACATTTGAAAAGCGCCGACTTCTGAAGTGATATCTTGAGATTTTTTATCCCCACTTCCATCTTTTGCTTTAATTAAAAATCCTATTTTACCAATACCAGTTCTGTTGTAAAAAGTATTTGGCACAAAAGTTATAGTATAAGTATCATTACCAGAATTATAGGTAAGTCTATTAGTTTCACTAGAACTTGTCCATGTACCATTAGTTGGGCAATCCTGAATATTAGCGTCACTAGCGTCAAAGCTCCAAGCCCAAAGATAAAGTGCATTATTAGATACACCCCAAGTAGATTCATTAATACTACTTCCATTAAAAGTAATAGTAATTGATTGATTTTCTTCAAAAACTGCAGGTGCAATTGTATAAGTTACTGTTTGTTGTTGTGCAAAAACAATAACTGGAAATAGTAAGCATAATAGTAAAAATCTTTTCATAGCGTAGGTTTGATTTAAAAAAACACATTCTCGACTACTTTCATAAATCGAGAATGTGTTATTATTTATGTATTATATTGGCATTAATCTCAAGTTGTAGTTAGCAGAATTTCTGATATCTAAAACAACTTTATAATTACCTGCTGTAGGAACTTTCATGTTTCCTCCATTCAATTTTATTTTGTATTGACCACCTGTAGTAGTATTTTCAGTATTACCTGATAATGTTCCCATTTTCACAGACCAATCATCTTTTAAACGAATTAAAAACTCATCATTAGTCAATGCTAAATCTAAAGTATACATTTGATAATATGGAGATGAAGGATTTTCATCAAAAGTTAAATACGTAGGTGAACCCCAACCATTTGGTGTAGCTTGACCAATAATTGCAACTTGTCTTTTGCCAATTGAATAAGTATTAGCATTCCAATTCACTGTCAAGAAGTAAGTTCCAGCACCTTCAGTTGGCTTGATGTCTTTTCCTCCAGATTGAACTAAAGTTGTAAAAGTATTTGGGTTTTCAGCAATATCTCCTTTATCTCCAGACCATGCTGGAACTGGACAAAATTTAAATGCTGGGTTTGAGACATCCATCCATACAAAGCCTTCATATTTTCCATCATTTCCAGCAGAAAATAACTTAGCTACATTTACATTATCTGGAGACCAATCATTTCCATAACCACTAGCACTTTGATATCCTCCTGGCACATATAATCTTTCAAATTCATCAAAAGTATCATAAGGAGTAGCTGTGATAGTAACTTCATTAGAAACAGCGCTAACACCATTAGTTGAGCTTGATAGTTGAGTTGATGGTTTCCCTATAATTCTTAATTTAAAACTACCTGATGTTCCTATTGAACCTCCTGCGCTCAATAACAAGTTATTCAAAATTCTTTCTGTAACTGCTTTTTCATTTACGTCTGCATCAGAGCTGTAAGTTCCTAAAACAATTGCTTGTGAAGAATTTGAAAAACTTTCTGTACTCTTAACTGCTTGCAATGAATAAGTTACAGATGCAGAAAAACCAAAGTTGGCTGAAGACCATTTTGAAGTAAATGCTGTATTTCCTGCTGTTGAACCAGTTAAATTAAAACTTCCTCCTGCAGGTGAAGTCATGTTTATTGAACTTGACGAGGCCTGAGGGTCTAAATTTTCATCACTACAAGAAACAATTGATGTAATTGTTCCTGCTAATAAAATTAAACTTAAAAATATTTTTTTCATAATTTTCTATTTTAAATTCCTCGGAAGTGGCTTACCATTTCCGAGGATATTTTGTTATAATTAATAACCAGGATTTTGTTGTAAAGTTGGGTTAGAACCAATTGCAGTAGCTGGTATTGGGAAAATTTTGAATTTATCATCAATACTTGTTCCTGCTTGAACTCCACCTTTCCATTGCCAATTATAATTACTTCCAGTATATTTACCGAAACGAATTAAATCTTGTCTTCTATGTCCTTCCCAATATAATTCACGACCTCTTTCATCAAGCACAAAATCTAGAGTAATATCACCTGCAGTAATAGTTGCAGAACCTCCAGCTCTTGTTCTTAATGTATTTACATAAGTAGCTGCTTGTGAAGCACTTCCTTGTCCTCTAGCTGCCAACTCAGCATACATTAAATAAGCATCCGCTAATCTAAATACAGGAAAATCAATATCTACAAAGTTTCCAGAAACATCAGAACCTTGACCACCTGTTGATTTAATATTTTTATATTTTTCAACTGCGTATCCATCACCAAAGTTACCAATATTACCTATAGATAAAGTCTGTCCCGATGTGTAGAACATCCCTCTTGGATCACCTGCAAATTTAGCTACAAATTCTTGTCGTGTTCTTAAACCAAACCAACCTCCGTTAACACCAAAGTTAGCAGGATTCATTGATCCTCCAATTGCAGCGTGAGTAATAAAAGTTGTTCCTCCATAAGTTTGAGTATTCAATCCGCTATATCTGATAGGAAAAATCATCTCACTTTGAGAACCATTACTATCATTGTCTGCCATAAATACTTTACCATAGCTTGAACTTGTGTTGATTGAATATGTAGAACTCAATACAGGAGCTAAAGCAGCAGAAGCTTCTGCAAATTTATTTTGATTGATGTAAACTTGAGCATTCAAATAAACTTTTGCCAATAGCATTTTACCTGCAATTTTATCAACTCTACCGAATTCATTTGAACCTGATGCTAATAAATCTGCATCAATTGAATTTAATTCACTTACAACAAAGTCAAATATAAAAGCTCTGCTTTTTTGTTGTGGGAAACTGAAACCAACAGCATCATTTTCTGTTGTAAATGGAACGTTCCCAAACATATCCATTAAATGCCAGTAAGAAAAAGCTCTTAAGAAACGAGCTTCTGCTCTGAAATTAACAATTTGAGCACGAGTAGCAGCAGATACATTTCTTGAGTTCAATTTGTCTGCAGTTGTTTGTCTCAAGAACTCATTACATAAAGATACTTGATACATACAACGTGAAAACATTGCATAAATAAACTCATTATTTGACGCCCATGTATGATTGTTTAATGAAGGTAAGTTACCATCAGCCCAAGCAATAATTGCTTCGTCAGTAGTAATCTCATTCATTACCCAATAAGCTCTCAAATACTGTCCAAATCCTTCATCAATTCCTGCAATATCAGAATTACCTGCAGGACCTTGTTGTCCCGAAACAGCTAAACCAGCATAAAGTTTTGCAAGAAACTGCTTGTAAGAAGCTTCATCTTGATAAAATACTTCTGATGAATAGATGTCTTCATCAATTTCGATTTTATCTAATTCTTTAGTACATGACGTCATTGATAAAATGGTCACCACTGAAAGAACTAACATTTTAATAATTCTACTTTTTTTCATAACTTTTTATTTAAAAATTTACATTACATCCAAAAACAAACATTCTTGCTCTTGGGTAAATTGTTTGATCAATACCAGATAAAATTTCAGGATCTAAACCTTTGTATTTACTAATGATAAGTGCGTTTTGTACACCAAAACTTAGTCTAGCTGTAGTTGCATTACCAAATGGCTCTGCAATGCTGTATCCAAAACTAATATTATCTAACTTAATAAATGAGGCGTCTTTAATATAATGGTCTGAGAAATATCTATTATTTCCTTCATTAACAAATCCTGTTTCAAAGAAAGATGGATTGATATTATTTAATGGTGTAATTTGATTGATTGAGTTGTCTAAATAACCATAAGACGAACCATTGTTATCATAGATATAATTTCCTAAACTAGCTCTCCATGACATAGACATATCCCATTTTTTATAACTAAATGAAGACATTAAACCAAATGTAAAATCTGCATAAGGTTGTTTGTATTGGTACATATCTTTTGGTGTGATTAAACCATCACCATTTCTATCAACATAAACACCCTCTAAAGGTCTACCATCTGTTCCATAAACTTGCTCATATACATAAAATGCACCTGGAGCAAAACCTGTTGAATTAATTTGAATTGTGTTTCCAACTCCTCCTCTAATTCCTCCTGTAAAGAAACCTGGAGACTCTGTACCATCTAGTGCTGTAGCAGTAATTTTTCTATCTTGGTAATTAGCATTAAAATTAATATTCCAATTCAAATTATCATTCTTTAAAACATCAAAATTTAAACCAAGTTCAACACCTTTAACTTCTAAGTTACCAAAGTTTCTTGGTCCAAAATTAGTTAAATTTGCTCCATCAGGATAAGCAACAAATGCTAATAAGTCTTTAGATTCTTTTTGGTAAACATCTAAAGTACCTTTTACTTTTCTGAACAACTCAAAGTCTAAACCTGCATTGTAAGTAGTCGTTTCTTCCCATTTAACAGTATTAGAATAAAATGAAGGTCTAACAGTTGTTACAAATGTGTTTCCGAATTGATATTGTGCTTGTGGATTTCCAGCAACATATTGAGGTATGTATGAGAAACTAGTTGATAATTCTTGTTGACCTGTAACTCCCCATCCTAATCTTAATTTTAAGTTAGTTAGAGATTTACTGTCTTTTAAGAAGTTTTCATTAGACATATTCCAAGCAAATGCAGCTCCTGGGAAAATTCCAGATCTTACATCTTTAAAGAAGTTGTTGGTGATATCGTTTCTTAAGTTTAATGTTAAAAGGTATTTATTATCAAAACCTACATTAGCTTTTCCGAAGTAAGATTCTAATTTACTAACTGGGCTTGTAAATGTATTTAAAGAATTTATAACATTAGCAGGATTTCTTAATTCACCTGAACCATAACCAACATTATTTCTTTCATAATAAGTATGACCAGCTGTAACATCTACATTTAATTTTCCAAAAGCTTTAGTATAATTCACGTAAGCATCAAGTGCTGTATTGGTTCTATTATTCCAGAATTCGCTATATCTTCCTAAATTATTAGAACCATTAAAAAATCCATTAATACTTTGTGTACTTAATTCATTTCTACCTTCTGATTGTTCTCTATCGATACCTGCTAAAACAGTAAATTTTAACTCAGGTAAGAAATGTAATTTATAATCTAATTGTACATTACCATAGTAACGGTATCTTTTTGTTTGATTATTTCTTTGTTGAAGTGCTGCAACTGGGTTATCTGTTGCTAAGAAATTTGGGTTATTAGAACCATCTAACCATTCAAAATATCCGCCAAATTGTTGGCTATTTACATTAACTGGTTGAGTTGGATCAAAATTAATAGCACTACTAATTGCTCCTTCATCTGCAAATCTTTCTTTAACAACTGAGAAGTTACCATTAATTGCAATTTTTAAATGATCTTTAAATAAAGAAGGATTTAATCTAAGCGAAGCAGTAGTTCTGTCAAACTTAGATGTTTCTAAAATACCTGGTATGTATGTATGACCATAAGTAAACGATGTTGGCAATTTACCAAACAAAGCTCCTCTCAAACCTACAGTATTATCAATAGAAACAGAATTTGAAAAAATCTCTTCTTGCCAATCTGTATTAGAATTACCTAATCTAGCCAATCTAGAAGGCGCAATGTTGTATTGAGCAATGTTAGCTGGATTAGTCATAAAACTTCTAAAATCAGCAGCTGAAGTAGTGTTAATTTTTTCAGCTAAAGTATTAACTGTAAATGTAGTTCCAACAGAAACCTTTAAAGCTCCTTTTGCACCTTTTTTAGTAGTAACTAAAATAACACCATTAGATCCTCTGTTACCATATATAGCAGTAGCAGATGCATCTTTTAAGATAGATATGTTTTCAATATCATTTGGATTAATTGTTTGTAAATTACCATCAATTGGTAATCCATCCAATACAATTAAAGGATCGTTAGAAGCTTGAAGTGAAGCTCCACCACGAATTCTAATAGCAGCACCATCTCCAGGACGACCTCCTTGTGTTACAACAACACCGGCAACACGACCATTTAATAAAGATTCGGTGTTTGAATTAAATCCTTTGTTGAAATCTTTTGTTGTTAATAAATCTACAGCACCTGTAGCATCTTTTTTCTTAACAGCTCCATAACCAACTTGTACTACAACTTCTTGTAATACGTTAGCCTCTTCTGTCATAGAAACAGTAAGCGATTTTTGACCATCGAAAGCAATGGTTTCGTTTTTATAACCAATAAAAGAAAACACTAATTTGTCTCCATTTTTAAGTTTGGTTAATTTAAACTTTCCATCAAAATCAGTTGATGTACCCATTTGGGTACCTTGAATAATTACATTTACTCCAGGAATCGGTTGGTTTGATTTTGAATCAACAACAACTCCTTCCACAGTGGTTTGAGCCAAAACACTTAATGGGAGCATTAGCAATAAAAATAACAACTTTTTATAAATTGTTTTCATACATTTTGTTTAGGTTAATAAATTTGTTTTTTGCTTATACTTTAACTTCGAATGTTAAATTTAAGATAAATTTTCAGATAAAAAAATGACACCTTAATTATATGCCACCGAAAACGTTTTCGTGTTGAAAACTTTCTGAATATTTCACATTTTTTGTTACAAAATTGATAGTATAAAAAAATAAATATACCTTTATTGAAAATTAAACATTTATCAAAATCGCATAATGAGAAGAAAAGTCACTTTAAAGCAAATTGCCAAGGAATTAGATGTATCAATTTCAACAGTTTCGAAATCATTGAGAGACAGCTCAGAAATCAGTGAAGATACAAGACAAAAAGTGCAAGCTTTTGCCAAATTATACAACTATAAACCCAACAATATTGCTTTAAGTTTAAAGAATAGAAAATCTAAAACTATCTGCATAATAATCCCTGAAATTATTCATCATTTTTTTGCTACTGTAATTAGCGGTGTTGAACATGTTGCCAATGAAAACGGATACAATGTAATTGTTTGTCTTTCTGACGAATCATTTGATAAAGAGGTAATTAACATGGAAATGTTAGCCAATGGAAGTATTGACGGTTTCATCATGTCATTATCAAAAGAAACCCAACAAAAAAGAGATTTTCATCATATTACAGAAGTAATTAGTCAAGGAATGCCAGTAGTAATGTTTGATAGAATTACTAATGATATTTTGTGCGATAAAGTAATTATTGACGACAACTTAGCAGCTTTCAACGCAACTCAATTTCTAATCAATAAAGGATTTAAAAAAATTGCTTTGTTAACAACCGTAGACTATGTTAGTGTCGGAAAATTAAGAACTGAAGGTTACATAAAAGCTTTAAAAACTAATGATCTTAAAGTGGATGAAAATTTAATTGTCAAAATAGAAGATACCGACAACTTTGAAGATCAAATCGAAAACTTACTATTGAACAATGATTTAGATGCAATTTTCGCAGTAAACGAAATTTTTGCAGTAACTGCAATTAAAGTTGCTACACGATTAGGGAAGTCAGTTCCTAATGATATTTCTGTAATTGGTTTTACTGATGGAATCATCTCTAAATATTCTTCACCTTCCATTACTACGGTTAGTCAAAATGGTGTGAAAATGGGAGAAAAGGCTGCAAGAATGCTTCTTGAGAAACTTGAAATCGAAGAAGAAGATTACGAAGAACAATACAAAACAGAAGTGATTGAAACCGAGCTGGTTGAGAGAGAATCTACAAAATAACTTCAAAAATTTTATCAACAAAAAAACGTTTTCGTAAATCATTTCTGCAAAAATCTGAAATCTGAAATCTGAAATCTGAAATTTTTAAATATCTTTACCGAATCAAAGCTTATACTTTTTACTTCGAAAACAAAAAATAAGTTTTGATAAGCATCGCGCTTATCGTATTTCTAATCAATAAATTACGATAATGGAAAAGCGTAAGTTAAGTTTCTGGCAAATTTGGAACATGAGTTTCGGATTTCTAGGGATACAATTTGGATTTGCCCTTCAAGGTGGATTCATGTCTAGAATTTTTCAAACTCTTGGAGCTGAAGTTGACGACATTCCTGGTTTATGGATTGCAGCTCCTTTAACAGGGCTTTTAGTTCAACCAATAATAGGATACTTGTCAGATAACACTTGGAGTCCAAAATTTGGTAGAAGAAAACCATTTTTTCTTATTGGAGCAATTTTAGCATCTATCACTTTATTTTTCATGCCTCATTCACCTGCTCTTTGGATTGCAGCTGGCTTGTTATGGGTTTTAGATTCTTCAATAAACATTAGTATGGAACCTTTTCGTGCTCTTGTTGCTGACAAATTACCTGAATCACAACGATCAAATGGCTTTGTAATTCAAACACTAATTATCGGAATTGGAACTTGGATTGCTAGTAATTTACCTTGGTTAGTTAATAAATTAGGAGTTTCTAACGAAGCTGATGCTGGAGTCATTCCGCAATCGGTTGTAGTAGCTTTTTCAATAGGTGCATTTGTATTTTTTACAAGTATTTTATACACCATATTTACAACAAAAGAAGATCCTCCTGTAGATTTAGAAAAATTTAAATCAGAAAAAAAAGAATCTCGTTTTATTACAGATTTATTTCAAAGTTTAAAAGAAATGCCATCAACAATGAAAAAACTTGGATTAATTCAATTTTTTAGTTGGTTTGCATTTTTTACAATGTGGAGTCTTTCAACTCCAGCTTTGACAGAGCATGTTTTCAATTCGCCAAAACCTGATGTGAAAGAATATGCTCAACTCGATAATGAAGGAAAAGAATTAAAAGATTCTAATAAAAAAGTGCTCTTTTTAAACGATGTCAAAGAACAAGAATACAAAGCAAAAGATAAAGTTTATAATAATGCAGCCGATTTAGTAGGTTCTGCAACTGGAGTTTATGGATTATCTTCCATGGCTTTTGCTTTATTGCTTACATTTTACACTATGAAAAACAAAATAAATAGAAAATACATCCACATGGCTTCATTGATTCTTGGTGGATTAGGTTTTGTTTATATGTTTTATGCTACGCCATCAACGTTAATGTATAGTTTTATATTGATAGGTTTCGCATGGGGAAGTATTCTATCTATGCCTTATGCAATGTTATCAAGTTCAGTGAACCCAAATAAAATGGGAATGATGATGGGATTATTTAATATGTTTATTGTAATTCCTCAAATTATCGCTGCTCTTGGTGGAATCAATTATTTATACAAATTAATTGGGGAAGCACACATTAATGCTATGCTTTTAGCAGGATTATCACTAATTATTGCTGGATTGTGTAATTTCTTTATAACGGATAAAAACGCAATTTCAGGTTAAAAAAACTATAATGAATAACAAAAAAGCATTTATATTCGATCTTGACGGAGTAATTGTTGACACGGCAAAATATCATTTTTTGGCGTGGCAAAAATTAGCTCAAGAACTAGGAATCGAATTTACACCCGAACACAACGAAGAGTTAAAAGGAGTTAGCCGCGTTCGTTCTCTTGATATTATTTTAGAACTTGGAGGAATTCAAGCTTCTCAAGAAGATAAAAACAAATGGCTTATTCAAAAAAATGAAGATTATTTATCCTATTTGGTAGATATTGATGAAAGTGAAATTTTACCAGGTGTACTTCCTGTATTGCACTATTTAAAAGATAAAAATCAACTAATTGCATTAGGTTCTGCAAGTAAAAACGCAAGACCAATTTTAGAAAAAACAGGAATTCTAAATCTATTTGATGCAATCGTTGATGGAAATGATGTTTCCAACGCAAAACCTGATCCGGAAGTATTTCTTCAAGCTGCAAAAAAACTAGGTGCAACAAACGAAAATTCAATAGTTTTTGAAGATTCTGTTGCAGGAGTTCAAGCCGCTAATATTGCAAATATGACCAGCATTGGAATTGGAGAAGCAACAACATTACACGAAGCAAAATATATATTTAAAGATTTTACATTTATTGATGTTTCTTTTATTGAATCGTTGATAAATTAGAGAATAGAAAATAGAATAAAGAAAAAAGAGTATAGATATTTTTAAAGTTTAAGATTCAACTTTTAAACTTCTAAACTCCTAAACTTTTAAACTTAAAATAAAATGAACCAAGATTATATCAAAGCAGACAATTGGTCCATCATTGAAGAAGGATTTGATGCAGAAAGAGTAAAATCGTCTGAAAGTTTATTCAGTATCGGAAACGGTGCTATGGGACAACGTGCCAATTTTGAAGAATACTATTCAGGCAAAACATTCCAAGGAAGCTATATTGCTGGAATTTATTATCCAGATAAAACTAAAGTGGGTTGGTGGAAAAATGGCTACCCTGAATATTTTGCAAAAGTATTAAATGCTCCAAATTGGATTGGAATTGACATTGAAATAAACAATGAAGTTTTTGATTTGGCTAAATGCAAAACTGTTGCCAATTTTAAACGTGAGTTGAATATGAAAGAAGGTATTTATTATCGTTCTTTCTCTGCTACACTGCAAAACGGATTGGAAATTTCGGTTAAAGTAACTCGTTTTCTGTCATTAGATATTGACGAACTAGGTGTGATTAATTTTGAGATTACTCCATTAAATGGTGATGCCAAAATTGTTTACAAACCATATATTGATGCCGGAGTTCACAACGAAGATGCTAACTGGGAAGAAAAATTCTGGGAACCGTTGAACGTTCAACACTCTAATAATGAAGCATTTGTTACTGCTAGAACTTTTAAAACGCATTTCACTGCAACAACTTTTATGCAAAATACAATTTTGTTGAACGGTTCCAACGTAAATGCTTCGCCTATTAATATTGAAAAAAACAACGAAAAAGTTCAATTTTCGTATGAAATAAATGTAGCTAAAGAACAAACTGCTACCATTCAAAAATTAGGTGGTTATACGGTTTCATTAAATCATGAAAACACACAAGTTGCTGCTCAAAATGTTATTGCTGAAGGTTTGAAAATTGGTTATACAAATTTGAAAGAAAATCAGATTCAAGCTTGGGCAAAAATTTGGGAAATGAGCGACATTACTATTAATGGTGATGTAAAAGCACAACAAGGAATTCGTTTCAACATTTTCCAATTAAACCAAACCTATTTAGGAAAAGATTCTCGTTTAAATATTGGTCCAAAAGGATTTACAGGTGAAAAATATGGCGGTTCAACTTATTGGGATACCGAAGCGTATTGCATTCCATTCTATATGGCAACCAAAGACCAACAAGTAGCAAGAAATTTATTGACCTACCGATACAATCAATTAGATAAAGCGATTGAAAATGCAGGTAAATTAGGTTTCAAAAACGGAGCTGCTTTGTATCCAATGGTTACCATGAATGGCGAAGAATGTCACAACGAATGGGAAATCACTTTTGAAGAAATTCATAGAAACGGTGCGATTGCTTTTGCGATATTTAATTATCACAGATTCACAGGAGATTACTCATACATTCCTGAAAAAGGATTAGAAGTTCTTATCGGAATTGCACGTTTTTGGCATCAAAGAGCAACCTATTCTACTTACAGAAATCAATATGTGATTCTTGGAGTAACTGGTCCAAATGAATATGAAAATAACGTTAATAACAATTTCTACACTAATTATTTGGCCAAATGGTGTATCGATTATGCCGTTGAACAAATCAATAAAGTAGAAAAAGAATATACTTCAGATTATTCTCGAATAATGAGTAAAGTGAATTTGGATAATGCAGAAATCGCACATTGGAAAGCGGTTGCTGATAATATGTATTTTCCATATTCAAAAGAACATGATGTTTACTTACAACAAGATGGCTTCTTAGATAAAGAATTAGTGAAAGTTCATGATTTAGACAAGAGTCAACGTCCAATTAACCAAAAATGGTCTTGGGATAGAATATTGCGTTCGCCATACATAAAACAAGCCGATACTTTACAAGGTTTCTATTTCTTTGAAGATCATTTTACCAAAGAACAATTAGAAAAACATTTCGATTTTTACGAACCATTTACCGTTCATGAAAGTTCGCTTTCGCCTTGTGTTCACTCTATACAAGCTGCAACTCTTGATAGAATGGAACAAGCATACACTTTCTACTTAAGAACTTCTCGTTTAGATTTAGATGATTACAACAAAGAAGTTGAAGAAGGTTGTCACATCACCTCAATGGCTGGAACTTGGATGAGTATTGTAGAAGGTTTTGGTGGAATGAGAGTTAAAAATGACACTTTACATTTTGAACCAAAAATTCCTTCACAATGGCAAGGTTATTCGTTCAAAATAAACTTCAGAAATCAAATTTTAAAAGTTGAAGTACAACAAAATGAAACGAAATTTTCATTAGAAGGAAATAAAGAAATTACTGTTTTCGTCAACGGAAAAGAAGTATTAGTTGAGCCGAATAGTTTAGTAACGGTTTAGAATAAAAAAATTAATTTAACCCTTTCAGAGTTTTGGATTCTGAAAGGGTTTTTAAATAAAAAAATATGAAAAAATTCTTCCTTCTTTTTCTAGTAACTTCATTATCATTCGCTCAAGTTGACCGAGTTGAACCTCCTTTTTGGTGGAATGACATGGAACATTCTGATGTTCAAATAATGTTCTACGGGAAAAATATCGCAGAAAATCAAGTTTCCGTTTCAAATGGAATTATCATTAAAGGTATTCAAAAAACCGAAAATCCTAACTACGTTTTCGTAACCATCGACACAAAAAATACAACGGCTCAAGATTTGGTTTTCACTTTCAAAAACAAAAACAAGTCTTTTACTCAAAACTATTCTTTAAAATCGAGAAAGGAAAATTCTAAATTCAGAAAGAGCTTCGATAGTTCTGATATGATTTATCTATTAATGCCTGATAGATTTGCAAATGGAAACCCAAACAATGACAGCCATCCATCGGTAATTGAAAAAGCTGATAGAACAAAAATTGATGGACGTTATGGTGGCGATATTGATGGGATGATTAAAAATTTAGATTACATAAAAGACTTGGGAGCAACAACTCTTTGGCCAACACCACTTTGTGAAGACAATGACGAAAGAGGCTCATATCACACTTATGGTCAATCAGATGTTTATAAAATTGATCCACGATTTGGTACAAATGAAGACTATGTAAAATTAAGTAATGAACTTCATAATCGCGACATGAAATTAATCATGGATTATGTAACTAATCACTGGAGCTATAACCATTGGATGATGAAAGACATGCCAACATACGATTGGTTTCATCAATTTCCAGGATTCAAGCAGACCAATTTTAAAACCACAACACATTCTGATACAAATGCCTCTGAAACTGATAAAAACTTAGCAACAAGTGGTTGGTTTGTAAAATCAATGCCCGATTTGAATCAGAAAAATCCTTTAGTGCTTAACTATTTAATTCAAAATGCCATTTGGTGGATTGAATATGCAAATCTTGATGGTTTTAGAGTTGACACTTATCCTTATACTGATAAAGAATCAATTGCACTTTGGACAAAAGCTGTAACTGATGAATATCCAAATTTCAATATTGCAGCAGAAGCATGGTTATATTCTCATGCACAAATTTCTTATTGGCAAAAAGACAGTAAAATTGCAGCTATTCAAAGCTATAATTCTTATTGCCCAACAGTAATGGATTTTATGTTGCAAACCATTTTAGAAAAAGGTGTTTTGAAAGAAGAAAAGCAAAATTGGAATGAAGGTGTAACCAAATTTTATGACACCTTTTCAAATGATTTCTTATATCCAAACATCAACAATATGTTTGTTTTTGCAGAAAATCATGATACACAACGTATCAATTTTGTCTATCCAAAATTTGATGATTACAAAATTACAATGGCTTTAATAGCTACTATTCGAGGCATTCCTCAGTTGTATTATGGTTCAGAAATTGGTATGACTGGAAGTAAAAATGTAGGTGATGGTGATATTCGTAGAGAATTTCCTGGCGGATGGTCTGACCATAAACAAAACGCGTTTACAAAAGAAGGAAGAACTGCTGAACAAGAAAAATATCATGCAGTAACTAAGAAACTTTTTAATTGGAGGAAAAACAAAGAAGTAATTCATTCTGGAAAAACAACTCACTATATTCCAGAAAACAATGTTTATGTTTATTTTAGATATAATGAAAAGGAAAGTGTAATGGTCATAATGAATAATAGTGTTGAAAAACAAAAAATGAACATTAATCACTTTAAAGAAAGTATCAAGAACAATACTTCAGGAAAAGATGTCCTTACTGATAAATCATTTGATTTAAAAAATGATATTGAAATTGAAGGAAAATCAGTTTTAATTTTAGAATTGAAATAAAATGAAAAAACTACTTTTAATCTTATTAACCGCTACATTTTCATTTGCTCAAAGCAAAATTGAAAGCCATCAAATCATTGACAAAGAAAAAATTGAAGGAATTATCAATCGAATTGATAGTTTTCCAACAAAATTTATTGTTCCGAGAACCGTTGATGTTTGGTTACCATCCAATTATTCTAAAGATAAAAAATATAGCGTTTTGTATATGCACGACGGACAAATGCTCTTTGATGCTTCGTCAACTTGGAACAAACAAGAATGGATGGTTGATGAAGTAGTTTCAAAATTGAATTCTGAAAATAAAATTCAAGATATTATTGTTGTTGCCATTTGGAACATTCCAAACTTGCGTCATATGGATTTATATCCAAACAAACCTTATCAATTACTATCAAAAGAAATTCAAGAACAAATTCAAACAGAAGTAAAAAAAGCAAAATTCCCATTTGATGACAAAAAGATAAATTCCGACAACTATCTTCAATTTATTGTCACGGAATTAAAACCTTATATAGATCAAAATTATTCTGTCTACACTGATGCTGAACATACCGGAATTATGGGTTCAAGTATGGGTGGATTGATTTCGATGTACGCCATTTGTGAATATCCTAATGTATTTGGAAAAGCGAGTTGTCTATCAACGCATTGGGTTGGATTTCGTGATTTTGAAAACAATCCTATTCCAGAAAGTTTTTTTACTTATATGCAGCAAAATTTACCCGATTCAAAAAATCATAAAATCTATTTCGATTACGGAACTGAAACACTTGACGCTAGTTATTTAAAGTATGAATATCGTGTTGATGAAGTGTTACAATCAAAAGGATATACAACAGAAAATTATAAAAGTCTTAAATTTGAAGGAGAAAACCATTCGGAAGCTTCTTGGCAAAAACGAATCAATATTCCGATAGAATTTATGTTTGAAAAATAAACAATGAAAATGAAAAAACTATTTGCACTACTATTTATATCAACAATTTCATTTGCTCAAAATGCAGATAGAAAATTCCTTAAAATTGAAAAACTTTCTAGTGGATTTTCGGTTAGAGTTTCAGATGGAAATTATTTAATAAATTTTCTAAACGATAAAATTATTGAAACTTCATTTACACCAAAAGGAGAAAAAAATAGCAATCCATCAGATGCAGTTGTATTAAAAAATAAATTGAAAAACATTTCTTTCAAAGAGAATAAAAACTCAGTTGAATGTAGTTCCAAATCAAGTACTTTAAAAATAGTAATACAAAAATCTCCATTCAAAATATCTTATTTAAATAATAACCAAGAAATTATTTCTGAAAAATCAGGTTATTTAAAACGCAAACATATTCCTTTAGATAATGTAAAAGGAAATATTACTGCCGATTCTACAGAAGTTTTACAATTAAATATTTCTTCAGATGAAGTACTTTATGGTGGTGGCGCAAGAGCTTTAGGAATGAATCGTCGAGGCAACAGACTAGCACTTTACAACAGAGCGCAATATGGTTATGAAACTCGTGCCGAATTAATGAATTTCTGTATTCCATTGGTTTTATCTTCCAAATTATATGCAGTTCATTTTGATAACGAAGCCATTGGATATTTAGATTTAGATTCTAAAAAAGATAACACCTTAGAATATGAAACTATTTCTGGTAGAAAAACCTATCAAGTAATTGTTGGGAATTCTTGGGAAGATTTAGTAAAAAACTACACCGATTTAACCGGAAAACAACCTTTGCCACCACGTTGGGCTTTCGGAAATTTCTCTTCTCGTTTTGGCTACCATACACAAGAAGAAGTTGAAAAAACCATCCGTAAATTTGAAGAAAGTAAAATTCCTGTTGATGCAATAATTCTAGATTTATATTGGTTCGGAAAAACCGTTCAAGGCACAATGGGAAATCTAGAATGGGATAAAGATAACTTTCCAAATCCTGATAAAATGATTTCCGATTTGAATGCAAAAGGCGTAAAAACAGTTTTAATAACAGAACCTTTTATCCTTACAACCTCATCTAAATGGCAAGAAACCGTTGATAAAAAAGTCTTAGCAACCTTAAAAGATGGAAGACCTGCCACTTGGGATTTCTATTTTGGAAACACAGGAATTGTTGACGTATTCAAACCCGAAGGAAAAGAATGGTTTTGGAATGTTTATAGACGATTAATCAATCAAGGAGTTGGCGGACTTTGGGGTGATTTGGGCGAGCCTGAAGTTTTCCCATCTTATGCCAATACATTCGCAGGAACAGCCGATGAAGTTCATAATGTTTACGGTCACAATTGGGCAAAGTTAATTGCTGATGGTTACAAAAAAGATTTTTCCAATCAACGTCCATTTATTTTAATGCGTTCTGGGTATTCTGGAAGTCAACGTTTTGGGATGATTCCTTGGAGTGGTGATGTTTCTAGAAGTTGGGGCGGATTGCAAAGTCAGATGGAAATTGCACTTCAAATGGGAATGCAAGGAATGGCTTATATGCACAGTGATTTAGGTGGTTTTGCCGGAGATTATTTTGATAACGAATTGTATTTGCGTTGGTTACAATATGGTGTTTTCAACCCAATTTTTCGTCCACACGCTCAGGAAGATGTAGCTTCAGAAGTGGCTTATAAAGATGTGGATACCAAAGAAATTGCTAAAAAAGCTGTCGAATTACGCTATCAATTATTGCCTTATAATTATCAATTGGCTTTTGAAAATGCTACAGAAGGAACACCTTTAATGCGACCATTGTTTTTTAACGAACCAAATAACAAAGAATTACTTTCAAAATCTGACGGTTATCTTTGGGGAAATGATTTTTTAGTTTATCCAATTATAGAAAAAGGTCAAACTCAAAAGGAAGTTTATTTTCCAAAAAATTCAAATTGGTATGATTTCTACACTGGAAAAAAATACGATGCTGGAACAACTCAAAAAGTTGAATTAAATAAAAATAATATTCCAACATTTGTTCGTGGCGGAAGTTTTATTCCGATGAGCAAAGTGCAACAAAACACACAGAATTATATTTTAAATGATTTTGATGTGCATTTTTATTTTGATAAAGAAACAAAAAAATCGGAACTAGAATTGTTTAATGATGATGGATTATCAACTACTTCCATTGAAAAATCGGTTTATGAAGAATTTGATTTTGAAAGTGCTATTGATAATAACTCACTTTTTTTAGATGTTGAATTTGACAAAACCTATTCTACCACAACCTCCAAAACAATAAATATAATTATTCACGGATTTGACAAAAATCCGACAACCATTCTTCTGAATAATATGACTTTAAACAATAACCAATACAAATTTGAAAATAATCTAATCTACATTTCTTTACAATGTGAATTAGATAAAAATCAAAAAATTGAAATAAAACTATAGATGAAAAAAACAGCCTTACTCCTACTACTTGCTATTACTTTTTCAAGTTGTAACTCAACCAAAGAGGTTACTTACACTCAAAAAACCAAAACACCTTTCGTTTGGGAAAGTGCCAATGTATATTTTTTACTAACCGATAGGTTTTTGGATGGAAATCCAAATAACAATTCTATAATTAAAAGAGATAAACCAACAGCAAAATTACGAGGTTTTGAAGGTGGCGATATTCGTGGTGTGATTCAAAAATTAGACGAAGGGTACTTTACCGATTTAGGAATCAATGCCATTTGGATGACGCCTGTTGTAGAACAAATTCACGGCTCAGTTGATGAAGGAACTGGAAACACTTATGGTTTTCATGGTTATTGGGCTAAAGACTGGACAGCATTAGATCCAAGTTATGGAACACGCGAAGATTTGAAAGAATTGGTTGATAAAGCACATGCAAAAGGAATTAGAATTATGCTTGATGCGGTTATAAATCACACTGGTCACGCCACAGAATTAGACGAAAAATATCCTGATGATTGGGTTCGTTCTACTCCAAATTGCAAATACAATTCTTATGACACCAATATAAATTGTACTTTAGTCACTGGACTTTTTGACGTTAAAACCGAAAGCAAAGAAAACGTCGAATTACCTCCTTTTTTAATTGCAAAATGGAAAAAAGAAGGTCGTTATGAAGAAGAAGTAGCCGAATTGGATGCTTTTTTCAAAAAAACAGGTTATCCAAGAGCGCCAAGATACTACATCATGAAATGGTTGGCCGATTATATTTTGGATTTCGGAATTGACGCTTATCGTGTGGATACTGTAAAACATACTATGGAAGATGTTTGGTATGATTTTGGAAAAGTTTGCGAAATGTCATTTGCAGAATTTAAAGCTAAAAATCCTTCAAAAATTTTAGACAATAATGCATTTTTTACTGTTGGAGAAGTTTATGGTTACAACATTGGAAGCAAAAGATTATACGATTATGGAGATAAAAAAGTAGATTATTATGCGAACGGATTTACTAGTTTAATCAATTTTGATTTTAGAAATGAAGCCAAAATGAATTATGAAGAGTTGTTTTCTAAATATTCCAATATTCTTCAAAATGATTTGAAAGGAAAAACCGTTATGAACTATGTTTCGTCTCATGATGATGGTTGGCCGTTTGACAAAAAACGTGAAAAAACATTTGAATCTGGAACCAAATTATTGCTTACTCCTGGAATTTCTCAAGTGTATTATGGAGATGAAACTGCTCGTTCTTTAGATATTGAAGGAACAAATGGTGATGCAACATTACGTTCAATGATGAATTGGGATGATTTGAAAACCAATAAAATGACTTTCAAACTATTAAATCATTGGCAAAAATTAGGACAATTTAGAAAAAATCATCCATCGGTTGGAGCAGGAATTCACAAGCAAATTACAAGTTCTCCTTATGTATTTAGTCGTGATTATTCTAACGGAAATTATTCTGATAAAGTTGTTGTCGCATTGGATTTACCTATCGGAAAAAAAGAAATATCTGTTGGAACTATTTTTGAAAATGGAACAAAAGTAAAAGATGCTTATTCTGGAAAAACGACGGAAGTAATAAATGGTAAAATTATTTTAGACACTGATGAATCAATACTTTTAATCGAAACAGAATAAGTTTAAATATTCTAACTATTGAAAAAAGTTGTCTTTTCTAGACAACTTTTTTGTTGTAAAAAAATGTTAATTTGAACTTATCTTTATCTCAATTTTGTAATTTTAATTTTTAATTATCAAATTTAATTGATTATTAATTTTTTAATAACACTTTATAATGTTTGATTACATCGAAATTGAAAGAGTAGAAAAATTAACTAAAGAAGAGTTTATAAAAAACTACTACAAACCTCAAAAACCTGTAGTGATCACCAATCAAATTGAAGATTGGCCAGCATTTACTAAATGGAATTTAGAATATATTAGAGAAGTTGCAGGTGATAAAATCGTGCCACTTTACGATAGTAGAAAAACAGACTACACCAAAAAAGTAAACGAGCCAGATTCTCAAATGAGCATGTCTGATTATATTGATTTGCTCAAAAAAGGGCCAACAGATCTTCGCATTTTTTTATATAATTTAATGAAAGATGTACCATCATTGAAATCTGATATGAGATGGCCAAAATTAGGAATCCGATTAATAAAAAGTTTACCTTTAGTTTTCTTCGGTGGTGAAGATGCAAAAGTTTTTATGCATTACGATATAGATTTATCAAATATTTTTCACATTCATTTTGATGGAAAAAAACAATGCGTTTTAGTTGACCCAAAAGACACGAAATACATGTATCGACTGCCATATTCTTGGATTTGTAATGAAGACATAGATTTTGACAATCCCGATTTTGAAAGGTTTCCGGCATTGAAAAAAATACGACCTTACATTACAAATCTTCAACACGGTGAAATGTTATATATGCCAGAAGGTTGGTGGCATTACATGAAATACTTAACCCCAGGATTCTCATTAAGTCTGCGTGCTTTGGCAGGAAATCCAAAAAATCTATTTCAAGGATTTAAAAATATGTTTTTCATTCGCAATTATGATAATTGGATGAGAAAAAGGAAAGGACAAGCATGGTTAGATTACAAAGATGAAGAAGCATTTAAGAGAACAAATGCCTTATTAAAATAATTATATGCTAAAAATTGGTCATCGTGGAGCAAAAGGATATATTGTCGAAAATACGTTAGCTTCCTTTCAAAAAGCAATCGAGTTGGGTGTTAATGGCATCGAATTGGATGTACACCTTTCTTCTGATGGAAAAATAATGGTAATTCATGATGAAACAATTGATAGAACAACTTCTGGAAAAGGTTTTGTAAAAGATTTTACTGCATCACAACTAAAAAAATATGGAATTCCAAGATTAGAAGAAGTTTTTGACTTTATAAACAAAAGTTGTTTTATAAATATTGAAATTAAAGATTTTAAAGCTACTTCATCTGTTTTAAAATTATTACAAAATTATATTTTAGAAAAAAATTGGAGTACACATTTATTTCAAATTTCGAGTTTTAATTGGAACGTATTAGAATCTTGTTCTCTTAAAAGCAATCATATTCAACTGGGAGTTTTAACTGAAGATTCTATTGAAAATGCTTTAACTTTCGCCAAAAAAATAAATGCCTACTCAATAAATCCATATTTTAAGTTACTTAATGTAGAAAATGTTAAAGAAATTCATAGTTATGGATTTAAAATCTTTCCTTGGACAGTAAATTCAGAAGAAGACCTTACCTTTGTAAAATCATTACAAGTTGATGGTATAATTTCAGATTTTCCTGATAGGATTTAAACATCACTTTGTCATTTCGACTAAGGAGAAATCGCATCAAATTATCAAGCTTGTATGATTTCTCTCTTCGAAATTACAAAAGAATATATTTACTTTAGGTCTTAATAAACAAAAATGAATTCAAAATACGACATACTAATTGTTGGTGGTGGCGCCGCAGGTTTTTTTACGGCAATTAACATTGTTGAGCGAAATTCCAAATTAAAAGTCGCTATTTTAGAACGTGGAAAAGAAGTTCTTTCAAAGGTTAGAATTTCTGGTGGCGGACGTTGCAATGTTACACACGCGTGTTTTGTTCCGAATGATTTAGTCAAATTTTATCCTCGTGGCGAAAAAGAACTTCGCGGACCTTTTCATCAATTTTGTTCTGGTGATACCATTGAGTGGTTTGAAAAACATGGCGTTGAATTAAAAATCGAAGACGATGGTAGAATGTTTCCAACTTCCGATTCTTCTCAAACTATTATTGATTGTTTTTTTAATGCTGCTCAAAAATTAAAAATTGATATTTTAACCAATCAAAGTGTACAATCACTTTTCAAAGGAGAAGATTACTGGAAAGTAGAAACTAATGTCGAAACATTTTCTTGTCAAAAATTAGTGATGACTACTGGAAGTAATCCAAAAATTTGGGAAATGCTTACTGAACTTGGTCATTCAATTGTTTCGGCTGTTCCATCATTGTTCACCTTTAATATAAAAGACAAACGAATTAAAGATTTAATGGGCTTGTCGGCTTTTGCAAATGTAAAAGTTAAAAACACCAAACTAGAAGCTTCAGGACCATTATTAATAACCCATTGGGGAATGTCTGGACCAGGAATATTAAGACTTTCCGCTTGGGGTGCACGAATTCTGGCAGATAAAAATTATCAGTTTGTTTTGCAAGTTAATTGGTTAAACGACCTAACATTTGAAGAAACACTTGAAAAACTTAAGGAACTAAAATTAGAACATTCTAAAAAAGCCGTTTCAAAGAAATGTCCATTTGAATTTCCAAACAGACTTTGGGAAAGTTTGGTTTTAGCTTCTGGTATTTCAGAAGATACTAAATGGGCGGATTTATCTAAAAATCAACTAACCAATTTAGCCAATCAATTAACAAATGGCGAATTTCAGGTAAACGGCAAAAGTACTTTCAAAGAAGAATTTGTAACTGCTGGCGGAATCGATTTAAAAGAAATCAATTTCAAAACTATGGAAAGTAAATTACATCAAAATTTATATTTCGCTGGAGAGATTTTAAATATTGATGCAATAACTGGCGGATTCAATTTTCAAAATGCTTGGACAGGCGGTTTTATAATTGCTCAAACAATTGTTAATTAATTTAAAATTTCGCATCCCTTGATATCATTGAAACTGAGTATTTTTCAATAAAATAAAACTATATTTTGTTTGTAAGTGTTTAAAAATCAACTTATATTTGATTTACCAAAAAACAAACAAATATGAAAAAACAATTACTTTTAAGTTTTTTTGCACTCTTTTTAGGAACATTTTTAACTCTTGCACAAACTACTCCTGTTTGTGGAGGAACTTTTACTGATCCTGCTGGTGCAACTGCAAATTATGCAAATAATTCTAACGTAACAACAACTATTTGTCCGTCTAATCCAGGAGAATTTGTTACTGTTTCTTTTACATCATTTGCATTAGAAAACAATTTTGATAGGTTAAAAATCTATAACGGAACTTCTGCAAGTGCAACTTTAATTGCAGATTTAACAGGAAGTACAATTCCACCTGCATACACATCAAGTGATATAAGTGGATGTTTAACATTCGTTTTTACATCTGATTCTTCAATAAATCAGGCAGGTTGGGTTGCAAACATTACTTGTGGATCAACTCCAACATGTTTAGCGCCTATTTCCGTAAATGCAACTCCAACAACCAATACTACTGCAGTACTGAATTGGTTAGATCCTAATCAAGGAACTGGTCCATGGGAAATCTTGTTAACTGCAAATGGCACTGCAATTTCGCAACCAATTATAGCACAATCAAAACCATTTGACTTAACTGGATTAACACCTGGTGTAATTTATACAGCTTCTGTAAGATCGATTTGTGCAAATACTCCAAGCAATTGGTCATCTCCGATAACTTTTACAACAGCAACAACAGCAACATGTCTTGAACCAACTAACATAGCTGTTTCTGGTATAACATCAACTACAGCTAATTTAAATTGGGCCATTTCTTCTAACAATTCACAATGGGAAGTTTTTATTGCGCCATGTGGAACACCAAATCCTACACCAAATAATACCGGAGTATTGGTTACTACAAATACCTATCAAGCTGTTGGATTGAATCCAAATACTTGCTATTCTGTTTTTATTAGATCGATCTGTTCTACTACATCAACTAGTTCTTGGTCGCAAGCCTATACATTCACTACATTAGCAAATACAACAAACCCATTTACATGTGGAGGTATTTTTACAGATCCTGCAGGTGCTAATGCAAATTACTCAAATAATACTAATTCAACTGTTACAATTTGTCCAACCAATACAGGCGATCAAGTTACTGTTACTTTCACTTCATTCTCTCTTGAATCAAATTTTGATGGGTTGTATGTTTATAATGGAAATTCAATTACATCACCTCAAATAGCAAGTACAAATGGAGCGGCAAACGTTCCTGGAGGTCTTGCCGGAGCTTATTGGGGAACAACACTACCTGGTCCATTTACTTCAACACATTCTAGTGGATGTTTAACTTTTGTTTTTAGAAGTGATGGCTCAGTTGTACAATCTGGTTGGATAGCAAATATTACATGCGGTGTAGCGCCAACTTGTCCAAAGCCAACAAACTTAGTTGTTACTGGAATTACTACAACTTCAGCAACTTTAGGATGGGTTAACAATAGCTCAGCAACAAGTTGGGAAGTAATTGCTTTACCATGCGGAACTGCTCCGACTGCAACATCAGTAGGTATAGTAACAACTGTTAATACTTATACATTTACAAACTTAACTCCAAATAGTTGCTACCAATTGTATGTTAGAGCAATTTGTTCTCCTTCAGATATGAGCGAATGGTCTATTGGCGCAACTCTTAATACACCTGCAACATGTCCAAAACCAACTGCATTGGTTACATCTGCAATTACATCACAATCTGCTTCGGTAGCTTGGACAAATAATAGTACTGCTACTTCATGGGAAGTTGTTGCTCTTCCTTGCAACACAGTTCCTAATAGCTCAACAACAGGCACAATTACAACAACTAATCCATTTATTTTAAATGGACTAACAGCAAACACTTGCTATAGTATTTTTGTAAGAGCAATTTGTTCAGCAAGTGATTCAAGTGATTGGTCAAACGGAATTAGTATTAATACAACACCGGCTCCACCTGCATGCGGAGGTATATTTGTTGACAATGGTGGTTCAAACGCTAATTATACCAATAACGCTGACAATACTTATACTATATGCCCTACAAATCCTGGAGAGGTAGTGACAGTAACATTTACACAATTTGATACTGAAACAAATTGGGATGGATTATATGTTTTTGATGGCAACTCAATTACTTCTCCGCAAATCGCTAGTACAAATGGAGCTGCACAAGTTCCTGGTGGTTTAGCTGGTTCTTTCTGGGGTACAACTATTCCAGGGCCATTTACATCTTCAGATCCTAGTGGCTGTCTTACCTTCAGATTTAGAAGTGATTCTTCTGTTGTAAGAGCTGGGTGGTCTGCAAATATTACTTGTGGTCCAGATTTAGATAAAATTATTCTTGTTGCCTTCAATGACCAAAATAATAATGGTATTAAAGATTCAGGTGAAACCTACTTTACTAATGGTTCATTTGATTATCAGCAAAATAATACTGGACCAGTTACAAATGCCTTTTCATCAACTGGAAGACATACAATTTACGATTCAAATCCTGTAAACACTTATGACTTCTCATATAGTATCCAAACAGAATATCTTCCTTATTATAGTGCTGGAACAACTTCATTCAATGATGTAAATATTCCAGTAGGAAGTGGAACTCAAATCCTTTACTTCCCTATTGTTCTAACTCAAGCTTATAATGATGTTACTATTTCTATTGTTCCAATGGGCTCACCAAGACCTGGCTTAACATATACAAATAAGATTGTATATAAAAACTTAGGAGTAGCCGCAACAGACGGAACAATAACTTTTGTAAAACCATCTCAAGTAACAATAACCAATATAAGCCAAACTGGTACGACGGCAAATACTACAGGTTTCACTTATAACTTTACGAATCTTCTCCCTAATGAAACAAGAGTGTTTTATGTTACAATGAGTGTGCCAGCAAGTCCAGTGGTGAACTTAGGTGATTTACTTACTGCAACAGCTACAATTTCTGCACCGGCAAATGATGTTAATTTATTAAACAATTCAAGTTCAATAACACAAATTGTAGTAAATTCTTATGATCCAAATGATAAAATGGAGTCGCATGGAGAAGAAATTCTTTTTAGTCAATTTAACCAAAATGAAGATTTAATTTACACAATTAGATTCCAAAATTACGGAACAGCTAACGCAATTGATGTTAGAATTGAAGATGTTTTAGACTCACAAATTGATCCTGAAAGTATTAGAATGATTAGTTCAAGTCACAATTATGTTATGACAAGAGTTAATAACAATATTGTTTGGAATTTCAATAACATACAGCTAGTCCCTATATCAGTAAATGAAGAATTAAGTATGGGATATGTGCAATTTAGAGTTAAGTTAAACCCAGGTTTTGCTGTGGGTTCAATAATACCAAATACAGCAAATATCTATTTTGATACCAATCCTGCAATTGTAACAAATACTTTTACAACTGAGTTCACTGCAGCATTAAACAATCAAGCATTTGATAGTACTAATTTTACATTATATCCAAATCCAGCAAGTCAATTTATAAATATCAGTTTAAATAATACTTCTGAAATTGTTGATAATGTGATTATTTATGATGTTTTAGGCAAAATCATTAAAGAAGTAAAATCTATAGCTTCAAATACAACTAAAATTGACACTTCAAGTTTATCTAAAGGTGTTTATTTATTAGAAATAACTACTGAAAATGGTTTAAAACAAAACAAAAAACTTGTGATAAAATAATTTTCAAAAAGTTAATCAAAATCTTAATTCCCAATTATTAAAATAATAGTTGGGAATTTTTTTTTTGAGAATAAATTTGATTAGATATTGGTTTTATTGAGTTAGCAGAATTTTAGAAAAAAAACTTTAGATTTTAAACATAAGTTATTAAAAATCAATGTATATTTGATTTGCTATAAATCAATCAAACATGAAAAAACAATTACTTTTAACCCTATTCTCAATGTTTTTTGTGGGTACTTTTGTAGGTATTGCTCAAACTTCAGGATGTAGTCAACTCTTTTATGACAATGGTGGACAAACCGGAAATTATTCAGATTCTGCCAACGACACAACTACTTTTTGTCCAAACACACCTAACGAAACATTACTGATTAGTTTTAATTCTATTTCTTTAGAAACGAATGATGTGCTGTATGTTTATGAAGGTTCAAGTCCAAATGGAACTTTACTCACAATTATAGACAGTAATAGTCCTACACAAATGACTTTAAGCACTAATATTCCTGGTGCTTGTGTAACATTTGTATTTGAATCTGATGCTTCAGGAAATAGTGCTGGTTGGGACGCAATGATTGATTGTATAACAACTAATTTCCCTTGTTTAGCACCTGTTTCATTAAACACAACTCAAGTTGATAGCAATACGGTTACTCTATCTTGGGTAGATATTAATCAATCTAGTAATCTTTGGGAAATAGTAGTTACTCCAGCATTAGGAGGAAGTTCGCTTATAGCTGGTTCTAGTCCTTTTCAATTAACTGGGTTAACTCCTGATGTCACTTATATGGTTACCATAAGAGCTATCTGTAATGGTATGCCTGGAGATTGGTCAACACCGCATACCTTTAGCACTACACAAGTAGTAACATGTTTAGAACCAACTATTCAATCTGTTACTGGAATTACAAACAATAGTGGTGTAGTAAATTGGACTTTGACAAGCAGTACTAATAATTGGGAAGTATTAGTTTTACCATGTACTGCAACAAATCCAACACCTAATAATGCTGGATTGTCAGTTACCACGAACACATATCTTGCACCTGGATTAAATGCTAGCACTTGTTATAAAGTCTTTGTTAGAACAGTTTGTTCTACTGCACTTACTAGTCCATGGTCACAGCCTATGACATTTACAACTTTAGCAAATCCAGTTCCAGCTCCAATATGTGGTGGACAGTTTATAGATAATGGTGGTTTAACTGCTAATTATGCGAATAACTCTGATAATACTTATACAATCTGCCCTACTAATCCTGGCGAACAAGTTGTTGTAACATTTACAGCATTTAATACAGAAGCTAACTGGGATGGATTATATGTTTTCAACGGACCAACAATTTCATCTCCACAAATTTCAAGTGGAAATCCAGCTGGAAGTGTTCCTGGAGGATTAGTTGGATCATTTTGGGGAACCACAATTCCTGGTCCATTTGTTTCCTCTGATGCAAGTGGTTGTTTAACTTTTAGATTTAGAAGTGATAGTTCTGTAAACAGAGCCGGTTGGGAAGCCAATGTTGAATGTTTACCACAAGCAACTTGTTTACAACCAACAATTTTAGCAGCTACAAATATTACAGGCACTACAGCAACTATTAATTGGACCGAAAATGGTACAGCAACACAATGGGAAGTCTTGGTAGTACCTTCAACAGCTCCTGCTCCAACTCAATCTTCAGTTGGAACAATAACTAGTTCAAACCCTTTCCAAGTTACTGGATTAAATTATGCTACAATTTACAATGCTTATGTAAGATCAATTTGCTCGGCAACAGATTCTAGCTATTGGTCTTTTGCAAGAACGTTTACTACACTTTCTAACACTTGTAGCGTACCAACGAATGTTGTAGCAAACAGCATCACAACAACAAGTGCCAATTTAAGTTGGACTCAATCTGGTACTGTTTCACAATGGGAAGTTTTGGTTTTACCATCTGGCTCTCCAGCTCCAACAGCTGCCTCAACTGGAACGCTTATTTCCACAAACCCTTATCAAGTAACTGGTTTGAATTTAGGAACATCTTATGTTTTTTATATTAGAGCAGTTTGTTCGTCAACAGCAATAAGTAATTGGACATCTAGAGCATTTACAACACTTCAAACCAATTGTATTGCACCATCAAATGTTGTTGTAAATAGTACTACACCAACAAGTGCAAATTTAAGCTGGACTCAATCTGGTTCTGTTTCACAATGGGAAGTATTGATTTTGCCATTAGGCTCTCCAGTACCTACAATGGCGTCTACAGGAATATTAACACCTTCAAACTCCTATTTTGCAACTGGATTAACTACAGGAACAACTTATACTTTTTATGTTAGAGCAGTCTGTTCAACTACTGAAGTAAGTAGTTGGACATCTAGATCATTTACACCAAATATTACCTTACCACCATTAACAACTAGCACTAGTCAATATACAGTTGATCAACTAGTGACAAATGTTTTAATAAACAATCCATGTTTGACCGTTTCAAACATTACTTCTAGTACAGGAACTAATTTTGGTTCTGTAAACGGAATTGGTTCGTTTACGAATACTAATCCATTATTTCCAATTTCATCAGGAATTGTACTATCATCAGGAAACGCAATGAGTGCACCTGGTCCGAATACTTCAATATTAAGTGAAGGAAGTTCTGCTTGGACAGGAGATGCCCAATTAGAAGGAATAATTTCAAATGCCATTGGTGTACCGATGGTTTCTAAAAATGCTACTAAATTAGAATTTGATTTTACTAGTTTAAATTCTTACATGAGTTTTAATTTCTTATTAGCATCAGATGAGTATGGGACTTTCCAGTGTGATTATGCTGACGCATTTGCTTTCTTATTGACTGATTTAGACACTGGAATCACAACTAATCTTGCAGTTATTCCTGGAACAACTATTCCAGTTTCCGTTGTAACTATTAGAAATAATTTACATAACAATTCTTGTGCTTCTGCTAATCCATTATTTTTTGATTCTTATTACGCAAATAATCAAACAGCATCAGCTACAAACTATAATGGTCAAACAGTTAAAATGACAGCATCGGCTAACATTATTCCAAATCGTAATTATCATATTAAGTTGGTAATTGCCGATAGAAGTGATACTGCATATGATTCGTCTGTATTTATTGAAGCTGGAACTTTTGCTTCTGGTCCACCTCAATGTTCTGACAAAATTGAACTTGTAGCATTCATAGATGAGAATGGAAATGGAATTAAAGATACTAACGAAGTAAACTTTACTTATGGTTCGTTCACTTCATTACAAAATAATGCAGGAAATGTTACCAATATTTCATCTCCATCTGGAACATACACAATGTATGATGCAAATCCTTCAAACGTTTATGACTTTGGATACCAAATTAATACTGAATACGCTCCATACTATACATTAGGTACTGTAAATTATAATGATATCAATATTCCGTTAAATAGTGGAACACAAACATTGTATTTCCCAATTACATTAACTCAAGGATTTAATGATGTTTCAGTAACTATTGTACCTGTTGGTGCTCCTGTTCCTGGATTTAGTTATGTAAATAAAATCGTTTACAAAAACTTAGGTGTTGTTGCTACTGACGGAACTTTGACTTTTAATAAATATGCGAATGTTTCTATAACAAATGTTTCTCAAGCTGGGACTATTGCAAATGCTACAGGTTTTACTTATAACTTCACAAATCTAGCTCCTTATGAAACGAGATATATTTTTGTAACAATGAGTGTTCCTGCAATTCCTACAGTTAATCTTGGCGATTTATTAACTAATACAGCAAGTATTGTTGCTACTGCAAATGACGTTAACTTGACTAATAATAATCATTCGAATACACAAGTAGTTGTAGGTTCTTACGATCCAAATGATAAAATGGAAGCTCATGGCGAACAAATTCCATTCAATCAGTTTAGTCAAAATGACTATTTGTACTATACTATTCGTTTCCAAAATGAAGGAACAGCTAATGCCATTAATATTAGAATTGAAGATTTCTTAGATGCTCAATTGAATGAAGCAAGTATAAGAGTTGTTGATGCAAGTCACAATTACATCATGGAGCGTGTTGGCAATCACATTATCTGGAAATTTGATTATATTCAATTACCAAGTTATTTAGAAAATGTAGATTTAAGTAAAGGTTATGTAACATTTAAAATCAAAATGAAACCAGGATTTGCAGTAGGAGATATTGTTCCAAACACAGCTTCTATTTACTTTGATACTAATCCTGCGATTGTTACTAATACTTTTACAACTGAATTTACAGCTGCTTTAGCCAATGCAAATTTTGGATTAGAAAACTTTGTTTTATATCCGAATCCAACAAATTCATTTATTCAAGTTAATTTACAAAATACTACTGAGTTACTTGAAAATGTAATTATTTACGATGTTTTAGGTAAAACTGTTAAGAACCTATCAGCAAATAATTCAAACGAAATGAAAGTTGATGTTTCTAACTTATCCAAAGGTGTTTATCTAGTTGAAATTACAACACAATCGGATTTAAAAATCACTAAGAAATTAATAATTCAATAGTTAAAAAAACCGATTCGTAAATGAATCGGTTTTTTTTATGTTAGTTTAAATACCAAATACTAATTGTCAAAATAGTGGCAAAACTTACCCAAGCTAAATAAGGAATCAAAAGTAGTCCTGCTATTTTATCAATTTTCTTGAACTGAGTATAAGTTTCAAAAATCATCAGAAGCAACAATACCACTTCAATTGATGCGAGAAGTAAGTTGTGTAATTTGAAAAAAATCAACGACCAAAGCGCATTTAAAGCTAATTGAATTATAAAAAACAAAAAAGCTTTTTTTACAAGTGCTTCGTTACCATCCAGCTTGTTCCATACCAATCCACCTGCGACTCCCATCATAATATATAAAGAAGTCCAAACTGGAGCAAAAATCCAATTTGGCGGATTAAAAACAGGCTTTATTAAAGTTGGATACCATGTAGTTATACTTTCTCTTGTAACCATTCCAGACAAATAACCTATTACCAAACAGGTCATTACTACTAATGCTATTCTTAAAACTTTTTGCATCTTGTTTAAAATTTTCACAAATATAGTAAACAAAAACGTGTGGTTTTCGTAAAATAAGTATCTTTGTACTAAAATTAAGATAATATGATTTCCGAAAAGGATTTTATTTCTACATCACATTCAAACACTATTGAAAAAGGAACATATGAATGGAGTGCTCCAAGTAATATTGCATTAGTGAAATATTGGGGTAAAAAAGACCATCAAATTCCGGCAAACCCTTCAATAAGTTTTACTTTAAATCATTGTAAAACAATTACAAAATTATCTTTTGAGAAAAAATCGACTTCAATTGATATCAATGAAACAGGTAATAGTTTCTCATTTGATTTATTATTTGAAGGAAAACCAAAAGAGGATTTCAAACCAAAAATTCAGAAATTTTTCGAACGTATTGAAGTTTATTGTCCTTATTTAAAAGAATATCATTTTACAATTGACACTCAAAATACTTTTCCTCACAGTTCAGGAATTGCATCATCGGCATCGGGAATGGCGGCTTTGGCAATGAATATAATGAATTTAGAAAAAGCGTTAAATCCTACAATAACAGATGATTATTTTCACCAAAAAGCTTCTTTCTTAGCAAGATTAGGATCTGGAAGTGCTTGCAGAAGCATAAAAGGAAATATCGTTGTTTGGGGAAAACATAAAGAAATTGAAGGTAGTTCCGATTTATTTGGAATTGAATTTTCATCAATACTTCACTCAAATTTCGAGAACTATCAAGACACTATCTTGCTTGTTGACAAAGGCGAAAAACAAGTTTCGAGTACTGTTGGACATGATTTAATGCACAATCATCCGTTTGCAGAACAAAGATTTTTACAAGCTCATCACAATTTATCAGCAATAAAGTCCGTTTTAGAAAATGGAAATTTAGAAGAGTTTATTAAAATTGTTGAAAGTGAAGCTTTAACACTTCATTCAATGATGATGACCTCAATGCCTTATTTTATTTTAATGAAATCCAATACATTAGAAATCATTAATAAAATTTGGAAGTTTAGAAACGAAACCAAAATTCCAGTATGTTTCACATTAGACGCTGGTGCAAACGTTCATGTTTTGTATCCCGAAAACGTTAGAGTTGAAACTTTGCAATTTATTAAGGACGAATTAGTTGGCTATTGTCAAAATGGTCAGTATATTTGTGATGAAATTGGTTTTGGAGCACAAAAGTTATAATTTAACATTACCTCAAATCAGAATATGAAAGGACCACTATTTTATTCAAAAATATTACTCTTCGGAGAATACGGAATCATTAAAGATTCTAAAGGTTTATCTATTCCTTATAATTTCTACAACGGCGCTTTAAAAGTGGATGAAAATCCAACTCAAGAAGCTATCAAGTCTAATGAAAGTTTACGAAAATTCGTAGTTTATTTAGATGAACTACAAAACGAACAACCAGAGTTGGTAACGTTTAACATAGAGCTTTTAAAAGCTGACGTTGCTAGAGGAATGTATTTTGATTCAAGTATCCCACAAGGATATGGCGTAGGAAGTAGTGGTGCATTAGTTGCTGCCATTTATGACAAATATGCAAACGACAAAATCACAGTTTTAGAAAATTTAACTCGTGAAAAATTACTGCAACTAAAGACCATTTTCTCTCAAATGGAATCTTTTTTCCACGGAAAAAGTTCTGGTCTTGACCCTTTAAATAGTTATCTAAGTATTCCAATACTTATCAATTCTAAAGATAATATTGAAGCAACTGGCATACCTTCTCAAAGTTCTGAAGGTAAAGGCGCAGTCTTCTTGTTAGATTCTGGAATTGTAGGTGAAACTGCTCCAATGGTAAATATTTTCATGGAAAACTTAAAAGATCAAGGTTTCCGTGCTATGTTGAAAAACCAATTTGTAAAATACACCGATTTATGTGTAGAAAACTTTCTTGGTGGCGATAAAAAATCATTGTTTTCTAATACCAAAAAACTTTCAGCAGTAGTTTTAAATAACTTTAAACCAATGATTCCTGAACAATTTCATGGAATTTGGCAAAAAGGAATTGACACCAATGACTACTACTTAAAACTTTGTGGTTCTGGCGGTGGTGGTTACATTCTGGGTTTCACAGAAGATTTAGAAAAAGCTAAAAAATCACTAAAAGATTATAAGTTAGAA
This sequence comes from Flavobacterium cheonanense, assembly GCF_039539185.1. NCBI lineage: Bacteria > Pseudomonadati > Bacteroidota > Flavobacteriia > Flavobacteriales > Flavobacteriaceae > Flavobacterium > Flavobacterium cheonanense. The sequence goes on from NZ_BAABCT010000001.1 coordinate 773,976, forward strand.
GTTGTTTATCAATTTTAACTTATAAATCATGCTAAGCAGACAAACCAAACTCACCATACTGAAAATACTCAGCATGTTCTCTGTGGTTCGTGGTTACAATATTCCTATTATTGCTTTAGCACAATATCTATCAGCAATTTTTATCATGGCTCCAGAGAAAAGGGCCTTATCAGTGATTTTAGATTTTAATCTTTTTATAATAGTATTAGCATCAAGTTTAACAATTGCTTCTGGTTACATAATAAACAATTTTTACGATAGCAAAAAAGACTTAATAAATAGACCTAATAAATCCAAAATTGATCGATTAGTAAGCCAGAGAACAAAACTTCAAGTCTATTTTACAATTAATTTTGTCATTGTTCTTTTAGCGCTTTTAGTCTCTTTTAGAGCCGTTTTGTTTTTCTCTGTTTATATATTTTTAATTTGGTTTTACTCACACAAACTAAAAAAATACCCAATTATTGGTAATCTCACAGCTGCTTTTCTTGCTGTGCTTCCTTTCTTTGCTGTGCTATTATACTACAAAAACTTGTATCCACAGATTTTTGCTCATGCATCATTTTTGTGCCTTCTAATATTAATTAGAGAAATGATAAAAGATTTAGAAAACATAAAAGGAGATATTGCAAATGATTACAAGACAATTCCTGTAAAATTTGGTGAAGAGTTTACCAAAAAAATCATCACAGGATTAACCGTACTAACTATTTTTCCGGTTTACTTATTGGTAGAAATATACGATGTAGGATATATGGATATATATTTTTACGTAAGTTTAATTATCCTAATATTCTTTTTACTTCTTTTATGGAAAGCAGAGAACAAAACACAATATTTACAATTGCATATTATTTTGAAATTTTTGATTGTATCAGGCGTTTTTTGTATTGTACTAATAGATCCTCAAGTACTGATTCACGGCAAGACTTTGCTTAAAATTTAGAAGCTAATCAGTAGTAATTCTTGCAATCCTTTTTCCTGCTGTCCACACTACATGGTAGTTGCTCCCATCAGAGGGCTAGTTAGTAATCGATTTGAATAGAATCAAAGTTTCAAAAACCTATTCATCTTCTTTAAACCAACTCGAATACATTACGTAATTATTAGAAATACGCTCAATTTCACCAGCAAAATCTGAAGCATTAATATCTTTAACTTTTTTAGCAGGAACTCCAGCATAAATCGTCCCAGATTCTACTATAGTATTTTGAGTAACAACAGCTCCAGCTGCGACAATCGCATAGCTTTCCACAACACAATTATCCATAACAATTGCTCCCATTCCAATCAATACATTATCATGCAAAGTACAACCATGAACAATGGCATTGTGTCCAATTGAAACATTATTACCAATATTTGTAGGATGTTTTAAATAAGTAGCATGTATAACAGCTCCATCCTGAATATTCACTTTATTACCAATCTTAATATAATGAACATCACCACGGATGACAGCATTAAACCATACGCTACATTGAGAGCCAAACTCAACATCACCAACAATGGTAGCATTTTCAGCTACGTAACAATCTTCAGGAATCTTTGGTGATTTCCCATTTACTGATTTTATTATCATAGTACACTAAAAAAGAATCCTGATATTTTACATCAGGATTACTTATTATATTATTAATTAATTGCAGGACAATTACAGTGGTATTTTTCTGGTTTACAGAACAAATTAATACCTAAAGTAAGTTGGTGAAAACCGCCTGTATCAAATTTTATATCGCCCAATAATTGTGAATAAGTATAAGAAAACATATAGTTTTTATAATTAATACCTAATATAGGAGTGATATATTGTAGTTTTTGATTTGCAATTGCAACACCATCTAAATATTCAGCACCATCCAAACTTCTTCTGTAAGACAATCCACCCCAAACTCTTCCAAATTCAAGATTTTTATATGCTTTGATATTTAAATCTACCGTTGACTCTTTAGTTAAGAAAGTATGTTGAAACATTACTGATGGCTCCAACAATATTCTATCTGCGTCACCAAAAGTATATCCCATATTGTATATAAGTCTTCTTAAATTTACTGGTTCTCTTACCGAATAAATTCTTCTTTCGCTAGCTAATGCATTTTTAACAGTAAAATGTGCGTAGAAATCTAAGAAATTATAAGATGCTCCAATATCAACATTAAAGTAATTAGCCTTTTGAACTATTGTACCATCAATATTAGGATCAAATGCAGGATTATTATCTCTGAAATCGGTTTCATCTAATAAGCTTTGTGCAAATCCAACATTAACTCCAAAAGATAATTGATTCAAGTCTACATTGTCTCTTGAAAACATAATATGATGCGCATAGGCCACTCTGAATCCCTTTTGTGAATGATATCCATTTTTATCATTTATCAAGATGATACCCATTCCGTCTTTCTCGGTAATGCTTCCATTAAAACTTAAAGTTTGTAACGCAGGCGCATCTTCTTGACCAAACCATTGTTGTCTTCCTGTTAAACGAACTTTTGCGCAATTTGCAGCACCTGCCATAGATGGATGCAACAAGAAATAATTATCTGATAAATAATCTGAATATACAGGTAAAATTTCTTGTGAATAAGATTGCTTAGTAATTAATACCACTAATGCAAGTAAAAAATGTTTAATCTTCATTGTTTTTTTATCTTTTTAATGAGAAATGGGCTTTAAATTGTTTCATCGCACCAGCTTCTGGATAGTCAACTGTAAACCAGTAATCCGTTGATGGCATTAGGTTTCCGTTGTAGGTTCCATCCCATCCTTTGCTTGCTGGACTGATTTGTTTGATCAATTTTCCTTGGCGGTCAAATATATAAATTTTTGCGTTTA